>CAYOMD010000062.1:0-1751 GCA_964404985.1 uncultured Sphingomonadaceae bacterium | reverse complement strand
GCAGCCGTGGCGATCCAGCGAACAGAATCAAAAACTAGAGCAGGATGACTTTAGATTGATCCGTTCGCCCCGAGCCCAGTCGAGGGGCGGCCGCAGCATCATATGGACGTGTCTCGACTTGGCTGGACACGAACGGTGAGGCTATTGATTCTGCATAAAGTCATCAGACTCTAGGGATTGCCGCGTCGCCTGCGGCTCCTCGCAATGACGGGTCCATCAAAGCCATCGCGCTATAGCGGCTTGACGGTGTAACTGCGGGCTGGCTTCATCATGTTCGTCAAATGCGCGGGGGCAAGATGGCAGACACAGGGGACCGCTGGAAAGGCAAGGCCGCGCGACCGCTCGCCCTGCCGGCGTGCACTCTGCTGGCGGTGCTGCTGCTGTCCGCCGGCTGCTCCACCAGCAGCTACATGGGCATCGCCCTGGCACCGGGGGCGGCCCCCGCCGACCTGCAGCAGCTTGCCCGCCGCGCGCAAGGCGGCGACAAGCAGGCGCAGCTGGCGCTCGGCATCCGCTATGAGGAGGGGGACGGCGTCGCGCCGGACCGGTGGCGGGCGATGAAACTCTACCGCCAGGCCGCCCGCGACAGCGGCGGCACCCTCTGGGTCTATGCCCCCTCGCCCGGCAATGGCGCACCGGCGCGGGTTATCCCGGTAAATCTGGGGCTCAAGCATTCAGGTCTGTTGGAAGCTAGGGAGCGGCTGCAGGCTATCAGCCAGGCAGAGGGCCCGCCGCGTTGACCGGGTACCCACCGCATTGCTGCCGCGCCTCAGGCCCAGCAAGGATGCTGATGCTTGACTGTAGTATGATTGAGAGGGTCATGACGACTATTTTCAGATCTCCGGTTACGACGAAACAAGGTATATGTTATCGCAAACTCGTCCGGCTTTTGTTATGCCTGATTGCCTTGCAGCCAGCGATCGCCTGCTCTCAAGTGCCACAGGTTGCCATCCGCCGCAGCACTGTCACCTTGCAACAACTGGTGTTTGCGCCGCACCAAAAGGTGGTGCTGGCAGTGCTGCCAGCGACCCATAACATTTGCCGTGACGCTGCCATGGACCCTGAGTTCGGCGTGCCTAGTATCCGGATGTGGACCGGCGATATTTTTTACACGGCAAAGCCTATCGACGACAATTGTCCGTTCGCGGTTTATGCGCAAAGCCGCTATCGGCCCAAACTGGGCGACATCCGCACCGACGACTGCATCGCACGCATCCGGGCGGAGGGCACCAGCGTCACGTCGATCCACATGTTTGTCACGGGGGAAGACAAGCGCCATTATTTTCAGTGCGAATATCGGCTGTCGATGGCGTTCATCGGCTATCAAGGCGCGCTGCACATGGCTGAGCGCGATCTGTTCGTCGCGTCCGAGCATCCCGAGAGGCTTTACGGCTATCCGATCGCGCGCGCCTATTCCCGCATTATGCCGGCCCCGTTCGTGCATCTGCAGTGGGGCTGCCGCATTCGCCCCATCATCGTCTACAAGCCGGAACCTGGCGCGACCCGGGAGCAAGTCGAAGCCCAGTTCCGCGCCTCGCCCTGCCGGAAAGAATAAGGAAGAAGCGAAATGCCCACCAAACATGACGCCTTGTTGAGCGCTATTCTTCAATCAACCAGCAAGGCACCACCGGCAATTACGGTGACACGCACATGAATTACTTCATCTGACCCTTGGCCATCGCTTTCTCCTGATTAAACTAGGGTCAGGACTCATTGCGGTAGCCAGAAGATGACGGTTGCGGCGATGCAGA
>CAYOMD010000061.1:0-3035 GCA_964404985.1 uncultured Sphingomonadaceae bacterium | reverse complement strand
ACTTCCGAGCCCGCCTGGGTGAAGCGGAAGATGTTGTCGACGAAGAACAGCACGTCCTGGCCTTCCTCGTCGCGGAAATATTCGGCAATCGACAAGCCGGTGAGTGCCACACGGGCGCGTGCTCCGGGCGGCTCGTTCATCTGGCCGTAGACCATCGCCACTTTCGAGCCCTCGGAGATCGCATGGCCGTCCGCGTCGGTCTTGATCACGCCGGCTTCCATCATCTCATGGTAGAGGTCGTTGCCCTCGCGGGTGCGCTCGCCGACGCCGGCGAACACCGAATACCCACCGTGTGCCTTGGCGATATTGTTGATCAGTTCCTGAATGAGCACGGTCTTGCCGACACCGGCACCGCCGAACAGGCCGATCTTGCCACCCTTGGCATAGGGAGCCAGCAGGTCGATGACCTTGATGCCGGTCACCAGAATTTGCGCTTCCGTCGACTGGTCGGCGAATGCCGGCGCAGCGCGGTGGATTTCGTAGAACTTGCTGGCGTTGACCGGCCCGCGCTCGTCAATCGGCTCGCCGATCACGTTCAGGATGCGGCCCAGCGTCTCGGCCCCCACCGGCACCTGGATCTGCCGACCGGTATCCAGCACTTCCTGGCCGCGCACCAGACCTTCGGTCGCGTCCATGGCGATGGTGCGCACCGTACGCTCGCCCAGGTGCTGCGCCACTTCGAGCACCAGGGTGTTGTCCCCGTTCTTGGTGGTCAGCGCCGAGAGAATCGGCGGCAAATCGTCGGTGAACTGGACGTCCACCACGGCCCCGATGACCTGGGCGATGCGTCCGATGTTGTTGGTTGCCATGGTTTGCGTCCTTCTCGTCCCTAGCTGTCTATACGGCTTCTGCGCCGGAGATGATCTCGATGAGTTCCTTGGTGATCGCGGCCTGGCGGGTGCGGTTGAATTCGAGAGTGCTCACTGAACACCCCCAACATGCCAGGTGCCATTCGCCTTGATCTCGTGGTGCATGGCATCGGGTGCCAGATCAAGGTCGCCCGGCCAGGTCACCACGCCATTGACAACATAAACATCCCGGAAGCGCTGCGGATCGATCAGATGTGCGAAAACGCCTCTGAAAAAGTCACGGTCAAAATGCACATCACCTTCCAGCCCGTCCTGAAACCGGACATGGATGGCATGATCTTCAATGACCCTGACCTCAATCACATCCCAGTACACCGGCTTACTCCAGCGGCTCGATCTTGTTTGGCTGCTGCATTTTGCGGCACAAATCCCAATTGATCAACAGCTCCTCCTGGTGGAGTTCTGCCCAGTCCAATACCAGATTGCGCGCCCGGCGCGGCATGAAACCTTCCATCAAATCCAATTTCTTGATGTCGAATGTCGCCTTGTGCTCACCGTAGCGTGCGTGAAAATGCGGCGGCGCATGCTCGTTCCAGAACATCTCGATCAAAATACCGAAGAATATGGAGATCGTCGGCATCTCCCTAGACCGCCTCTGCGCCGGAGATAATCTCGATGAGTTCTTTGGTGATCGCGGCCTGGCGAGTGCGGTTGTAGACCAGGGTCAGGCGCTTGATCATGTCCCCGGCGTTGCGGGTTGCGCTGTCCATCGCGGTCATGCGCGCGCCTTGTTCGGAGGCAGCATTTTCCAGCAGCGCCCGGAAGACCTGCACGGCAATGTTGCGCGGCAGCAGCGTGTTGAGGATATCCTCCTCCGATGGCTCATAGTCCACGACGCCGGTGACCGGACCGTCAGCCGCCGGGATCGGCGCCGGGATCAACTGCTGTTCGGTGACGATCTGCACCAATGCGGACTGGAACTTGGCATAATACAGCAGCGCGACATCGAAAGCCCCGTCCGCAAACAGGCCCATCACCCGCTCGGCGACCATGCTGGCGTCGGCAAACCCCAGTTTCTTGGAGCCGCTCAAATCGATGGTGTCGAGGATCAGCGCATCATACTGGCGCTTGAGCGCAGCGCGCCCCTTCTTGCCGACGCAGAGAATCTTGACCGTCTTGCCTGCGTTCAGCAGCGCCTGGATTTTGGCGCGCGCCCCGCGGACGATGTTGGTGTTGAACGCGCCGCACAGGCCGCGCTCCGAAGTTGCGACCACCACGAGATACACCTGGTCCCGACCGGTGCCGGCCAGCAGCGGCGAGGTCTGCGGCCCGCGCTCCACTCTGGCACCGAGCGAGGCCAGCACGGCCTCCATGCGGGTGGCGTAGGGGCGCGCGGCCTCAGCGGCTTCTTGCGCACGGCGCAGCTTGGCGGCTGCGACCATTTTCATGGCCTTGGTGATCTTCTGGGTCGACTTGACCGAGGCGATCCGGACCTTGAGCGATTTCAGTGAGGGCATATCCGCCTCAACGCCTTTCTTTTGTCACCCCGGAGAAGGCCGGGGTCCATGAATACGGCTGCAGCCTTATCCGGAAACCCTAGCGATCGTAGATTCCGGCCTTCGCCGGAATGACACCCATCTTCATTTACGCAAAGGTCTTCACGAAATCGGCCAGGATGCTCTTGAGCTTCGCGGTCGTATCGTCCGACAGCGCCTTGGAGGTGCGAATGTCGGCAATCACGTCGGCGTGGCGGCTACGCATATCGGCCAGGAAGCTCTGCTCGAAGCGCTGCACATCCTTGGCCGGGATGGTGTCGAGGTAGCCGTTCACCCCAGCGAAGATGGAGACCACCTGCTCCTCGAACGGCATCGGGCTGTATTGGGCCTGCTTCAGCAGCTCGGTCAGGCGCTGGCCACGGTTCAGCAGCTTCTGGGTCGAGGCGTCGAGGTCCGAGCCGAACTGGGCGAACGCCGCCATTTCGCGGTACTGGGCCAGCTCCAGCTTGATCGAGCCGGCGACCTTCTTCATCGCCTTGGTCTGCGCGGCCGAGCCGACGCGGCTGACCGAGAGGCCGACGTTGATGGCCGGGCGGATGCCCTGGTAGAACAGGTCGGTCTCAAGGAAAATCTGGCCGTCCGTGATCGAAATCACGTTGGTCGGGATGTAGGCCGAGACGTCTCCGGCCTGGGTCTCGATGATCGGCAGCGCAGTCAGCGAGCCGGCCCC
>CAYOMD010000060.1:0-3179 GCA_964404985.1 uncultured Sphingomonadaceae bacterium | reverse complement strand
GTCGATGGCTATTTCCGCAGCGTGACCAAACCGCGCATCCTTGCCGATGTGACCGAAGCGCGCGGGGAGCAGTTCGCTGGCATGATCGATCACCTGAAAAAAGGTGACATGGCCCGCGAAGCGGAACGGCTGCTGGAAGATGCCCACTGGCTTCCAGAGCCGTTGCGCACGCCCGACGCCGACGGTGGTCATGGCGCTACGCCTGACGTTGATCGTGAAGGGCTCGAATTACCCGCGTTCCTTGATGATGACGAAGCGGCTTACGCGATCGCCGCAGAATGATCCGAACCGCGTGGGTTCGTTTTTATCTCACTCAGGCCCGGCCACCGCGCCGGGCCGCCTCTTTTTGAGGAGACCTCACATGCCGAAAACCAGCGCTCCCGTGCCCTGCTGGGGAGGACGCCATGGCTGACTATCATTCACCAACGGTCGTGCAACCGGACATACCAGTCGCGGCGATGACTCCGCTCGAACGCCGTTTGCTGTGCGAACTGTTCGAGCATGAAGGCAATGACCAAGCGGTCTACTTTTTCGCCAGCGATAATGTCGCCGACACGGCTTGGATCGCGACCGCTGAGCTGGTCGAATTGCTCGGTCAGGATAATGGCATGGTCAGTCGCATCGCTGACGTGGTGCGCGCGGAAATCGCCAAGGGTGATCTTGGCGAAGACGAGTTCGAGCTCGATTTCTCGATGATCGGCTACGATCTGATCTTCCAGGACATTGTCCGGCGATCGCCTGACCTTGATCATGTGCAGATCATCGCGGCGTGGACCTGCACGAAGATGCGGCCCGACGGCTTCGGCGGGATGGCGACCGTCATAACGGCTGACAACGTCCATTCGATGTCCACCGCGTCCTACGTCGAGGAGGTGCTCGGGCGTTTGGGCGAGCCACCACCCTCCACCTGAAATTTCCCGTCCAATCATCCCACGAAGCCCGGCCGTTGAGCCGGGCTTTCGCGCTTTAAGGAGACCTGAAAATGTCAGCGCAATACATCTACGACACCGCCCCATTGGGCAGCCTCATCCGCTATTCGAACGGCGAGCCGCGCCCGCCCGAGCGTTTTCGCCGCAAACTTGCCGCTTGGAACAACGACAACGGCACCGGCCGGCTCGTTGAACGCTACCCCGGCCAGGTTACCGACAACTACCGTTCGCCGGCGCATTTCATGCTCCATCTGGCAACCTACGGCAGTCAGGGCGTCATCGTCATGACCGTGCGCCGCGCCTACAGCGTCGAAAGCCCGCTCAATTTCGAGATCGTCGACACGCCGAAATCTGGGCAAGTGCGCGTCCTGACCTCGTTTCAGGGCAAGGACGAATTGCGCCACCTCGCAGCCGACATGACATCGGCAGAAGCATGGATGCGCGACAATCCCTATTCCGGGATGCGCGCCGAGATTGTGACCGATGCTGATCTGGCAGTTTTGCCTTCTGAACTCAGGAGGGCGGCATGAGCGACATCATCGTCGAACATGGCACGACCAGCGACGGCCTTATGGCTGCACGGGTCGATGGGCTCGCCTATATCGCCATTCCGCTCAAGGAAGGCTTCTCGATCGTGTCCGGCTGGAAGCTCAACTGGCCGATTTGCGAATGGTCCCGGTCAGATGTCTATTGCGCCGAAGGCGCCGTGGCTGACGAAGTCTCCTTCCGCGCCTATATTGCCGACATCGCGCTGCATGTCCGCCAGCGCAACGCGCTCGGCCGCGTCGATACAATTCTGCGCGTTTCCACGCCTTGGGGCATGTCTCAATCGGCGACCATCTACGCTGAGGGGATCGTCTTTCATTCCACTGCCGGTCATGGCGGCTTCAAGCTCGACCGGGCGCGCAATGCGGGGATGGATCCCGCGTTGCGACTATCTGGCGGGTGGTATGAAGAAGACGCCGAATGGGCGCTCGTCGCCGCAGGTTACCCGGACCTGTTCACCTACCGCGAACAGGCAATGGCAGACAGGTCGTTGCGGGATTGGTATCCCGATGCTTGGGAGGCCCTCCATGGCCGCGAGTTGTCAGCGGCAGAATCTTTCACCCGCGACCGCCAGCAGTTTGCCCGCCGCCACGAAAAGGACTGGGTGGTGATTTCCGCCGTTCGATCATCCGATCATCCTGGCATGGTAGAGGCACTGGCCACCGTTGGAGGGGATCGGAAAAGCCACGAAACGCGACGATTTCTGGTGCGGGTCGAAGAATATGCGGCCGGACGCCATGGGTTTGTTATCATACCAGCGCGCCACCACGACGTTTGACGCGCAAGAATTTGCTAACGGCAAGATGTGCGGACAGACCAGAGCGGCAGGTTTTTAAGACTATGCCGCTGCACCTTCAGATACTGTCGCGAATATACCGCGTTGCGCTGGTCGTGATCGTGGCGGCAGCTACCGAACGAGAACCATCCACCCTTCGAAGAGAAAATTTTGCATTCGGAACAAATTGAATGCGACGCGATCTGTCGCCTCTGCCCTCCATATTGCGAATCGCGATGAACAAGAGTCGCGTCAGTAATGGAGATATAGCATGAGCAAGGGTCGAAGCGGCGGCAGCTACCGCAGCGCGATCAGCGGGCGGTATGTCACCGCCAAACATGGCAAGGCCAGTCCGCATACGACCGTCCGCGAGAGCGCCGGTCCGAGCGGGAGTTCCGGTCCCCATTACCGCAGCGCCATTTCGGGACGGTACGTCACAACCGCGCACGGAAAGGCCAGCCCCCACACCACAACCAAGGAGAACTGATCATGGCGCAACGCTATGTGCGCGCCACCGGCAAGGACAGACAGGGCGACATCACACGGCTGTGCAATTCCGGCGAATATTGGTCGCCCCGTAGTAAGGCGGATGCGATCAGCGATATCGCACTCGGCTTGCATGAGTATTGGGTCAATTGGGCAAGCGCTCCGGAGACCAAGATCCGTGTGGTCAACGGACCAACCGGAAAATATCTCCGGACCGACCGCGACACCACGTCGCGCAACAATCTGGACGATCTGGCCGATTGCTGAGAGCGTCAATGCTGGCGGCTGGGTCTCGGCCGGAGCTGCGCGCTCCGGCCCCGGGGCTGGGTCACGGCATCGAGGGAAAGTCCGAGCGTCGATGCGTCGCGACCATCTGTACGAGTTCAGGCGGAGAGATCACCTCCACCGCATCGCCCCACATATAGAGATGCCAGCACATCTCG
>CAYOMD010000059.1:0-3328 GCA_964404985.1 uncultured Sphingomonadaceae bacterium | reverse complement strand
GCGTCCGCGAAGACCTTCTCGATGAAGGGGAACGGGCGGCGCGAGGCAGCCAGCAGCGGGCCCGCCCCATCGCGATCCTGCACGCTGGCGGGATGGGCGAAGAGGACGAGGCCACGCCCGTCGGTATCGACGAGGGCGTGGCGCTTGCGACCCATGATCTTCTTGCCGGCGTCGTAGCCACGGGGCCCACCGGCTTCGTTCGTTTTCACGCTCTGGCTGTCGATGATGCAGGCGCTGGGCGAGGCCGGCCGACCGCTGCGTTCGCGATCGATCATCAGCAGCGCATGGTTGAGAGCCTCGAACACGCCCCCGTCTCGCCAGGCCGCAAACCAGCGATAGGCCGTGCTCTTGGGCGGAAGGTCGCTCGGCAGAAGCCGCCAGGCGACGCCTCCGCGCATGACGTAAAAGATCGCGTTGACGATCTCGCGCAGCGGCCAGGAGAGCGGCCGGCCCGTCCGCTTCGGCGCCGGTAGCAACGGCGCAATCAGCCGCCACTCCGCATCCGTCAAATCCGTTTCATATCGAAGTCCCGCGCGACTATGCTGCCGGCGAGTGGCTGGGGTCCACATCGCTCGCTCCAAGATGGCCTGAACAACCCCTTGGAATCACGAGTGCCCCAGTCGCTCAACCCTTTCGGGACGGGCTCTAAGGTTATGGCCATTATTGCTCATATAATTTGCCATACCTGAATTTCTGGCATTAAAAATAACATCACTAACTCAAATGCTTCTTGCATTTCATTCCATATGTGAATTAATCGTGCGAACGGCCACGACGATCGATTTCAGGCTGGGTGCGCCACCTGAGATTCCGGAAAGCGCGGCGAAAAGATGTGACACACCACCAAATCACGGGTGCCTTCAGCATGTTTAATCTGGCTCAGGTCCAGACGTTTCTCGCCATCGTTGACGAAGGCGGTATTCAATCGGCCGCAGAACGCCTGTCCTGCTCGCAGCCCACGGTTTCGCAGCAGTTGCGCAAGCTTGAGGAATTTCTCGGCGTTCCCCTTGTCGTGCGGAACAGGACTCGTGCGCTTCCAACCCGACACGGAGAACTGTTTCTACCGCAGGCCCGTTCCCTGGTTGCCACTTCCGGACGCGCGCGCGACGTAATCGAAGAGCGTCAACTTGTTGTCTGGGCAAGCGGCAACGTCGGCGTCTTCCTCGCCCCGCGCGCCATTGCCGGATTTGAGAAACAACGTGGTCGGGAAGGCTCTGTCGACCTGATGATAGGCACCAACCGTCAGGCTGTGGATGCACTCCTGTCCGGCGAGGCCGATTTGATCATGACCGAATGGTCAGAAGATCAGGCATCCGTAGAATGGCATAGCTGGCGCCGCGAGAAACTCGTCGTCATCGCATCTCCCGAGCATCCACTCGCGCAGCGCACACGCATCCGCAAGGAGGAACTACTTGAGTTTCCCATAATCGGCGGCGAGCCAGGCTCAGGTACCGGTCGAATTCTGCGCACGCTCTTCGGCAATGACCTCGACAAGCTCAAGATTCGTCGTCAGTTAGGCAGCACTGCTGCCGTCAAGGAAGCGGTTAAGGCTAATCTCGGCCTGTCGATTGTGCTCGCCTATGCCATCGCCGATGAAATGAAGTTCGGCACGCTTGTGGCCATCGAGTTCGAGGAAGCAGACATCTTCAAAAGCTTGTTCCTGGGCCTTTCTAAAGACAGCCCGCAGTCATCGCTGCCCCGCCTCTTTTCCACGTTCTGTATGCAAGGTGCCGACCAAGGGTGCGCCAGCTAATAACACATCGCGCTTCGGAACACCGCGATCGGGGTGCTTCCATCCATCATTCATTCGAATGAAACGACTGAAGCTCTTCGAACGCTACACATCCATACGACAGCCCACCGAAATTTTAGGAAGACAACGACATGGCGCGTAAAACCTTGGTCACCAATTGGGTGCATCCGGAAGTGCTGGATCTGCTGCGAACACGAGGCCCGGTCGAAGCTAACAACACACGCGAACCTTGGCCGCGACACGAACTGCTGTCACGAGCTAGGGAAGCGGATGCCATGATCGCGTTCATGACGGATCATGTCGACGACGCGTTTCTCGCGCAGTGCCCCGAGTTGCGCGTCATCGCATGCGCTCTTAAGGGAGCCGACAACTTCGATCTTGCCGCATGTCGCCGCAGCGGCGTCGCAGTGAGCATCGTCCCAGACTTGTTGACCGCACCGACTGCCGAACTGACGGTTGGACTTATGATCTCGCTTGGCCGCAATTTGCTCCAAGGCGATCGAACAATCCGCGAGGGCTCCTTCGCGGGATGGCGCCCTATCCTTTACGGAACCGGCCTTGACGGAGCCTCAGTCGGAATCATCGGCATCGGTGCCGTCGGGCAAGCCATCGCCCACCGACTGCGCGCATTCCGTTGCCGCCTCTCGTATTTTGACGTGCGACCGCTTTCACCTGCAAAGGAAGACGGATCAGGACTTATGCGGCGGGATCTTCCGCAACTGCTCTCCGAGAGTGATTATGTGGTTCTGGCTCTGCCACTCGGCGAAAATTCCGTACACATCATCAACGCGGAAACAATTGCGCAGATGAAACCGGGCGCCCTGCTCATCAATCCGGCCCGAGGCTCACTCGTCGATGAAAGTGCAGCCGCAGACGCCCTGGAAGCTGGCCACCTCGGTGGATATGCCGCGGACGTTTTCGAATTGGAGGACTGGGCGCAAACGAATCGTCCCGCTCGGATCGAGCCACGACTACTTGGCCATCCGCGTACGATCCTGACGCCTCATCTTGGCTCGGCTGTTGACCTGGTGAGGCGAGATATCGCGCTCGCGGCGGCGCGCGACATCCTTCGTTTTCTGGATGGCGCCCCCCTACAAGGCGGGGTTGTCGACCCACGTCAAATCCAAACCGATTCAGCAGTTCGCTAACTGAGTCCCGAGCAGGGCTGCCGGCCGGCCTTTATCAGGGTGACAGATTTCGCCCTCGCCCGGCCGCCGACAGAAACACTTCCTTCATGACGGCATCGCCTTCTATCTCACCATGGATCGGCACACCGGACGGCAATGAAGCGACCGTCTTCGTAGAGCTGAAATGCGCCGAGGGCATGGCCGGTCCGCCATCATTCCTCCGGACCACCTCCCCGATGAGAGGGAATACTCAATCATTGCCGCTCGCCACCCTGCTTACGCCAATCGCAATTGGTTGCGGGGACCGGCATCGATCACAACTTGCAATCGACGCCGGTAAAGATGGTTGCGGGAGGCTGCAACCACCATTACTTGCGACCTACTAACATCCATTTTCCTATCAACGCCAAATCCAACTCGGGGAGAATGGTTGCTAAAAATAGCAGCT
>CAYOMD010000058.1:0-3358 GCA_964404985.1 uncultured Sphingomonadaceae bacterium | reverse complement strand
CCGCCGGTTGCCGCGTTGCGTGATGTGATGCGGGTGTCCGGGAAGCACAATGCGAAGAAGGCGAACCATCGCAAAGAGCATAGACACCATGCAGCAGGGTGTCCATAATAAGTGAATAATGTGCGTGTCACCGTAATCCCATAATAAGTGAATAATGTGCGTGTCACCGTAATCCGCCCGTGTCACCGTAATCACGCCCCAAACCCTGATGTTCCGATTACCGCATTGAATGTCGGGTTTCCTCAGAACCCGGCATGTGGGATTGGGACGTGGCCCGCGCCACCGAAAATTAAGCTGAGATCGATTCGAGAGAATAAACCCGAAGCTTGATCGTCTGCGTAGTCGGAGTGAAGGAAGTGCATCGGCCTTCGAATTGCCGCCCCACGCCTTCAGGCGGCAATGGCCCTGCTGCGCGCAGCCCTAACGTCGCGAACCGGGGGCTGGCCGAACATCCGGCAATATTCGCGATTGAACTGGGAGACGCTTTCATATCCCACATCGAAGGCTGCGTTGCTCGCATTGCGCCCTTCTGACAGCATCAGCCTGCGCGCTTCGAGCAGCCGCAGATGCTTTTGGAACTGAAGCGGAGAGAGCGATGTGACCGCACGAAAATGCTGATGGAACGCGGACTGGCTCATTCCTGCCGCCGCCGCCAGCCGTTCGACCGGCAGCGGCCGTGCATATTCGGAGCGCAGGATGGCCACAGCCCGCGCCACGCGCTGGACATGGCCGTCAGGCCAACCGAGGTGGCGGATTGCCGCCCCGTGTTTGCCGACGAGCAGCCAGTAATGCATCTCGCGCAGGAGCTGCGTTTTGAGCACCGGAACGGAAGTCGGGCGATCGAGCAGCCGGATCAGCCGCAGGGCCGCATCGGCCACTTCGGCATCGGTCCGGTCGACCCGGACACGCGCATGATCATGGACCGGATCGAGCTTCATTTCGGCCACCAGCTCGGCCACGATCGCCGTGTCGAGTTCGAGCACCAGCGAATAATAGGGGGCGGCGATGCTAGCGCGGGTGATCTGGCTGACGGTGGGAACATCCGCCGTGATCAGCAGGGACTCGCTGGCCGAAAAGGCAAAACCCGTCGTCCCCATGGTGACATGCTTGCTCCCCTGCAGGACCAGTGCCACCAGCGGGCGCGAAATCGCATAGGCAAGTTCGCTGGGAGCGGTGGCGCGAATGGCCGAAAGACCCGCGATCGGGGTCACGGCAACGCCATGGGCATCGGCGTTGGCATCGGCATGGCGACTGACGGCTTTGAGCAGGTCGTTCATAAAGACCCCATAGCGCAGACCAGCACCTCGCACCACGTTTTTGGAGGATTAGGCAAAAACCGGCGAGGCGACGGCAACCTCTCGCTGCGCGGCTGATGCATATCCTGGAGGCCACTTACGGCACAGGAGATCGACCATGACCAAGATCACGCTCATTACCGGTGCTAGCCGCGGCCTCGGCCGCAATACCGCACTCAGCATCGCCCGCGCCGGCGGCGATGTCATCATCACCTACCACAGCCGCTTGGGCGATGCCGATGCCGTCGTTGCGGAGATTCAGGCAATGGGCCGCAAGGCGGTCGCGCTGCAGCTCGATTGCGGGAATGTCGCAGGCTTCGGTGCCTTTGCCGACCGGCTGCGCGCCGCGCTGCACGACATCTGGCAGCGCAATACCCTCGACCACCTCGTCAACAACGCCGGTCACGGCGATTTCGCCATGATCGCCGACACCACCGAAGCCCAGTTCGATGCGCTGGTGAACGTCCACTTCAAGGGCGTCTTCTTCCTCACCCAGACCCTGCTGCCGCTGCTTACCGACGGGGGCCGGATCGTGAACCTGTCCTCGGGCCTCACCCGTGTTTCCGCTCCCGGTTTTGCCGCCTATTCGGCAGCCAAGGGCGCGGTCGAGGTGCTCAGCGTTTATCTGGCGAAGGAGCTTGGTGCGCGCGGAATCGCGGTCAATTCGGTCGCCCCGGGCGCGATCGAGACCGATTTCCTCGGCGGCGCAGTGCGCGATACGCCCGATCTCAACGACCAGTTCGCCGGCATGACCGCGCTCGGCCGGGTCGGGGTTCCTGACGATATCGGACCAATGGTGGCCAGCCTGCTGGCGGAGGGCAATCGCTGGATCAATGCGCAGCGCATCGAAGTCTCGGGCGGTCAGGGCATCTAGGCCGTCCCGTGGGTTCGGCATTCGACGACCTTAGAGCCCGGGTGAAGCCCATTCAGGGCAAATGATGGGATCAACCCCCTCATGGGCACCGAGATTTAGTCTCGGTGCCCATGATTGTTGGATTACGGTGACACGGGATTACGACGGGATTACGGTGACACGCACATTATTCACTTATCTGAATTACGGTGCCAGTTTACGAAATACACGCAATACCCCAAAGCCCTCGCTGGCAGGCGGACTGTTGCGTCAACGGGAATACCGGCGCTGACATCCACCAGCCATGACCTCCGTGGCCGTCTGACAGCGGCCTGTTTCGGCAAGGGGCGTGATATCGGCGTGGCCCATGCGGTGCCGGCCCGGTGAGGGGCCGGCACGGAGGGAGCGGGGGTCAATCCTTGTCGGCGGAGGCGGCGATGGCGAGGCCAAGCAGCCCGATGCCGACGCCTGCGACAATAGCACCGGTGTTGTCGTGCTTTCTGTCGTTATGGTAACCGTGGGTGTCATAGTAGTAATAGCCACGCGGCGCGGTACGACCGAAGTAGGTGTAGTTCCGGTAGCCATCCCGGCCACAGTAATCATTGCGCCAGGCCCGCCCGTTCACATAGTTCGGGTGCCAGTGATCACTATGGCGTACCCACACGACATCCACACGGCGGCCCCTGTTATAGCCGCCATTGTTGTATCCGCCATAGTAACGATTGCGGTCGTAGCCGTGATGCCTTGAACCACGGTCATAATAGGCGTCCTGCTTGCGATCATGGTGATCATAGCGCTCATCATGGTCGCGGCGTTCATAACGGCTGCGGTCGCGATAGCCGTCGCGATCCCGATCACGGTAATCGCGGTCGTCGTCGTGGCGACCATGGCGACGCCAGTCGTCATCATCGGCGAACGCGGTGGCCGGCAGGCTGGATACGAGGATGCCGGCCAGTGCCAGCGCATGCAGGGCCCGGCCGAAGCGGGTGCGGGCTGTGTTCGAAGCGGTCGTCATCACTTGGTCTCCTTCAGCGTTGATGAAGACCATAAAGCGCCTGCGCGCCTGAACCGGGCCTGAACCATATAGGGCGAGAAAAACCGGTGTCCGCACCAGAGACGGGCCGTGTGCGCTCTGGTGTCGGCTGGGTCTCCGGGTCTAAAGCATCGCGCCTTAAATGTGACCCACATCCGGGATAGAGTGGTTTGTCAC
>CAYOMD010000057.1:0-3372 GCA_964404985.1 uncultured Sphingomonadaceae bacterium | reverse complement strand
TATCCATCATGCGCCGGATGGGCTACAAAATCCTCGGGAAACCAAGGCCTTTGCCATCGAAAATCGGGCGGGGAAATGGTCGATCGCAACGGTCCAAATAGGGAACAACTTCGCGCACACCCTACGCTGCGGCACGCTATACACCGGAAGACACCCTGGTGCTGGGTCAGGAGAGCGCTGGCGCGCCGTCCTGGCTGCATGACGCCGCCGGCCTGCGTGTGCGGATTCCGCTGCAGGCTCCCTTGCGCTCCTTGAACGTGGCGGTCGCCGCCGCCATGGTATTGGGCGAGGCACTGCGCCAGACCGCCGCCTTTCCGGAGTGAACGTGACCCCTACCCCCCTTCCCGCGCCCGACGAACTGGAGCGCCGCAAGCAGGCCGCTGCTGATTGGTTCGAGTCGCTGCGCAACGATATCTGCGCGGCGTTTGAGCAGATCGAGGACGATGCCGACTTCGCCCCCGGTGCCCCCGGCCGGTTCGCCCGCAAGGCCTGGCGGCGGACGGATGATACCGGTGCCCCCGGCGGCGGCGGGGTCATGTCCCTGATGCACGGTCGGGTGTTCGAGAAGGTCGGCGTCAACATCTCGACTGTTCACGGCCAGTTCTCGGCGGAGTTCGCCAAGAACATCCCGGGTGCTGACGAAGACCCGCGCTTTTTTGCGACCGGCATCTCGCTGGTCGCGCACATGCGCTCGCCACACGTGCCTGCCGTGCACATGAACACGCGCTTTCTGGTCACCTCCCGCGCCTGGTTTGGCGGCGGGGCCGATCTGAACCCGCCGCTGCCGGTCGAGGCGGAGACCGCGCGCTTCCACGCTGCGTTCGAAGCGGCCTGCAACCGGCACGACCCCGACTATTTTCCCCGCTTCAAGGCCTGGTGCGACGAGTATTTCTTCATCAAGCACCGCAACCGCCCGCGCGGCGTCGGCGGCATCTTCTACGACTATCTGGACAGTGGCGACTGGGCGGCAGACTTCGCTTTTACCCAAGATGTGGGGAGCACTTTTCTCGACATCTACCCGCAGTTGGTGCGGGCACGCATCGCCGAGCACTGGACTCCGGAAGAGCGCGAGATTCAATTGCAATATCGCGGCTTATACGCGGAGTTTAATCTCGTCTATGATCGGGGAACGCTGTTCGGCCTGAAGACCGGCGGCAATGTCGAGGCCATTCTCATGTCCCTGCCGCCTGAGGCAAAATGGCCTTGAGTGTGTGTTCTTTTGCTCCCGGCTTGTGAGTAACCGCCGGGATACAATATAGTGCTAGAAGCATGAGCTTCTCTGTTCACACGAGACAAGGCAGAACAAGATTGGCGATTGACCTGCGCCCGTTCCAACACCTGCGTCCGCTGGAGCTCTCCAGTGGAGACGACAACGACTCTGATCACGGCCAGACCGGCGTTGCGACCAAAACCGTCACCCGCACCGCCAAACCGTCGATGTACAAGGTGCTGATGCTGAACGACGACTACACCCCGATGGAGTTCGTCATCCATGTGTTGCAGCGCTTCTTTCGCATGTCGATGGAGGATGCGACCCGGGTGATGATGCACGTCCACCAGCGCGGTGTCGGTGTCTGCGGCATCTTCACCTATGACGTCGCGGAGACGAAAGTGACGCAGGTCATGGATTATGCCCGCAAGAATCAGCACCCTTTGCAGTGCACCATGGAAAAAGCCTGACGGGCTGGCGTCGCCGTTGCGCGTTTCTGAGCTTGTCTCTTGAACGCCACCGGGGGTGCCCCGAAATGGATATGCGGTGTGCGGACGAACGCCGCACTTTGCAGAACGCCACTTTGTGTTAGCCTGATGAAGGATCGCACGCGGCGAGTTCTGGATAAGGAGCCTCTATGCCCGCTTTCTCGAAGCAACTGGAACAGACCCTGCACCGCGCTCTGAGCGAGGCGGGAAAGCGCAGCCACGAGTATGCAACCCTCGAGCACCTGCTGCTGGCGCTGGTCGACGACAGCGACGCCAACGCAGTGATGCGGGCCTGCGGAGTGGACCTGGAAGAACTCGGTCGCACCATCTCCGGTTATATCGATTCGGAACTGGAGACGCTGAAGGCGGAAAGTGGCGTCGACCCCAGCCCGACCGCCGGTTTCCAACGCGTCGTGCAACGCGCCATCCTGCACGTGCAATCCTCGGGCCGTGAAGATGTGACCGGCGCCAATGTGCTGGTTGCGCTGTTTTCCGAGCGGGAAAGCCACGCGGTGTATTTCCTGCAACAGCAGGACATGACCCGCCTTGATGCGGTCTCCTTCATCTCGCACGGGATCGCCAAAGCCCCCGGCCTGTCGGAAAACCGCACAGTACGCGGTGCAAATGAGGACGCGAAGGACGACGAACAGCCGGCCCGCGGCCAGAACAACGGCAAGAAGCGCCAGAACGACTCGGCGCTGCGCCAGTTCTGCGTGAACCTCAACGAGAAGGCCAGGATCGGCAAGATTGATCCGCTGATTGGCCGCACCAGCGAAGTGGAGCGTACCGTTCAAATCCTGTGTCGGCGCTCGAAGAACAACCCGCTGTTCGTGGGTGACCCCGGCGTCGGCAAGACCGCCATTGTCGAGGGGCTTGCCCGGCGCATTGTTGAGAAAGACGTCCCGGAAGTGCTGGAAAAGGCGGTCATCTACTCGCTGGACATGGGCACACTGCTTGCCGGCACCCGTTACCGCGGCGATTTCGAGGAACGGTTGAAGCAGGTGGTCTCGGAGCTGGAGGCGACCCCGCACGCCGTGCTGTTCATCGATGAAATCCACACAGTGATCGGGGCCGGCGCGACCTCAGGCGGTGCGATGGATGCCTCCAACCTGCTGAAGCCGGCGCTCTCCAGCGGGTCGATCCGCTGCATCGGCTCCACCACCTACAAGGAATTCCGCAGCCACTTCGAGAAGGACCGCGCCCTGCTGCGCCGCTTCCAGAAGATCGACGTCAATGAGCCGACGGTCGAGGATACGGTCAAGATCATGCAGGGCCTAAAACCCTATTACGAGGAACACCATCAGGTGCGCTACACGGCAGAGGCTATCCGCGCGGCGGTAGAGCTGGCGGCGCGCTACATCCACGACCGCAAGTTGCCGGACAAGGCGATTGACGTGATTGATGAGGTTGGGGCCGCGCAGATGCTGGTGCCTGCCCCCAAGCGCAAGCGGCTGATCGGCATCAAGGAAGTCGAGGCCGTGGTCGCCAAGATCGCGCGCATCCCACCGAAGTCCGTCTCGAGCGATGACAAGCGCGCGCTGGAAACGCTGGCAACCGATCTCAAGCGCGTCGTGTTCGGGCAGGACAAGGCGATCGACGCCCTGGCAACCGCCATCAAGGTGGCGCGCGCGGGCCTGCGCGATCCGCGCAAGCCGATCGGCTGCTATCTGTTCT
>CAYOMD010000056.1:0-3447 GCA_964404985.1 uncultured Sphingomonadaceae bacterium | reverse complement strand
GCGACAGAACCGGTTAGGAACCATGTGCACCCTGCGCCGCCTCCGGCGCCTTCTCAACGCCTGCTAAGAAAGGTATTCCCATGACTATTGCAGTTGGTGACAAGATTCCCGCCGCTACCCTGATGCGTATGGTCGACGGCGCGCCAAGCCCGATCACGACCGAAGAGTTGTTCGCAGGCAAGACCGTTGTGATGTTCGCCTTGCCGGGCGCTTTCACACCGACCTGCTCGGCCAAGCATCTGCCGGGCTTCATCCAGATGACGGATGCACTCAAAGACAAAGGCGTTGACGCGATCGTGTGCATGTCTGTCAACGACGTGTTCGTGATGAACGCCTGGGGCAAAGACCAGCATGCTGAAGACAAGGTGATGCTGGTGGCCGACGGCAACGCTGATTTCACCAAGCGTCTGGGCCTTGAGTTCGATGCCAGCAAGTTCGGGATGGGACTGCGCAGCCAGCGCTTTGCGCTTGTCGCCAAGGACGGTGTGGTGACCCATTTGCATTTGGAACAGCCCGGCGAATTCCGCGTGTCGTCGGCAGACCACGTGCTGGCAAACCTCTAATCCGCCCCCTGCCGCAGGGTGCGCCAGCCCTTGATCAGGGTATGGCGCACCAGCAGGGGCAGTGGCATCTTGATCAGGTGCGCGCGCACGAGCAGGGCGCTCTGTGCGGCACCTGCGCTTAGAGTTTCAGCACCGGTACTCGCCAACCGGGCAGCGACGAGTATGGCCAGCGGGTCGGCCCGTTTGTCTTGCGGGACTGGCGTTCCCAAATACCGGGCGCAGGCCTGCGCCGCGCGCATCAACGGCAAGCGCAGGCGATGGCGCTCCGCCCGGTGCTCCAGGCTCTGCCAGGCGTGCACATCGTCTGCCGGCAATGCCCGGAACAGCCGGTCGAGATCCCAGAGCCCGCGCACCAGCGCTTCCATGGCGCCATCGGCAAACAGATGCGCAGCACTATGGAGAATCATGTCGTTGAGGCAGGGCAGGCGGTAGCCATAGGGCCCAGCCCGGCTGTCTGCCAGGACGGCATCAATATCGATACGCGCCCCGCTGACCGGTGGCAGCCAAGTGTGATGAACGTCAAGCTCGCCGCCGCGTATCATATGGCTCATGGGGGGGAGCTCGTGCATCCAGGCGCGGTAGTAGTGCTGGTCGTAGGGGTCGGTCTTGGCAAATTGCCAGCCGGTCTCCACCAGCCGCTGCTCCAGCTTTGCCAGCATGGCGCGGGGGGTGAGAATATCCAGATCGCCGGGGTCTCGCCCTTTTGCGGCGTCAAGCCCGCCAAGCAGATAGGCCGTGCCTTTCATCAGCAGGACCGGTGCCTCAAGGCCGGCGATATCCCGCGCCACCTGCCGGGCCTGCCAGGTGGACTCCCGGTGGCGGTGGGCAACAACCACGCGCGCATCCTCCAGCGCCATGCGCACCGGCTCCGGCACATCGTACCCGCCGCCGATAACCCGCTCCGCCAGAATGCCCAGCACCCGCTCGCGCCGCGCAAGGCCCAGCAGGGCGGTCCAATCCGCACCACTCAGACTGCTCAGATGCTCAGGGGTCGCCAGCCCGCGCAGCAGGAAGCGACCGTCAACCATCATGGTGGCTCTCCCGCCAGACCTGCTGCACCAGGGTCCGGGCGCTTTCGAGGTCTGGGTAGGTGATGGCGAACACGGGCTTCTGGCTGAGCAGCCAGAGGGACTCGAAGGCGGCCTCGCCCAGGACCGTCGCGTTGGTCGAAGACGCCGAAAGACGCACAAAACTCTCGGTGGCGGTCAGACGTTCCAGTGTCGGCTCGGCACCGGCGTCAAAGAGCGGGAACACTACTGCACGCGTACGCGCTGGCCGCAGCATCCCGGCGATCGCATCAGCCGGCGGGCGCATGTAGCACAGTGTGCCCTTGGGTGTACCGGGGTAGCGGGCGGAAAAGCGGTCTGCCGGGGCGAGTGCCTGCAGAATGTCGATGGACCTGTTCTTCAGGGAGACCGGCCGGGGGCAGGGCCAGACGAGGTCCGTACCCGGCGCGACAAGGCCGAACTCGTCGCTCAGCAAGCGCCAGTCGTCGAGCGCCAGGGCGGCGGCAAGGGTGCTCTTGCCCGACCCCGACTCGGCGGAGAACAGAATGGCTTCATCGTCGCGCGCCACGCCGGATGCATGCAGCAGCAGCAGACGGTTCAGCCCCATGGCGATGTGGTAATTCATGCCCATTTCTGCCGCGACGATGGCCAGATGAACCGGCAGCGGTGTGAAGGGTATGGGGGCGTCACCGGTCACAGTAATTTGCCTGGCGGTCCAGCCGCGCCAGCCGGATGTGAACCGCACGGCGAGGCGGTAATCGGCAAAGCCCGCGAATGTCGGCGCCGGATAGTCCTGATAGAGGGCGGATGCCTCCTGCGTGATGGCCCGGCTGGGCAAGGTCACGTGAAAGGCAACCGGCCCGATTTGCAGTGCGAGAGGCTTCAATTCAGTAGGATCCGGGAGACTTGTTGGCCAGTCCCAAGTCGTACAGCGCCTCGAGCTGCTGCGCTACGCCTGCCAGCAGATCGTCCGGCGTTTCCATGTCATAGCGGGTTTGCAGGCGTTGCAGGGCCGCTTGCGCGTCCGCAGGGCCGGACTCGAGGCACGTGAGCAGTGCCATCGCTTCAGGGGCCAGAATGTGCGTGTGGCCAGAGACTCGGTCGAAAACCAGCGTGAGGCCATCGGCTTGCCTGAGTACAAAACGCGCATGCTCGGGCGGATAATGATAGAGTGCGTCAATCATCTCCCGGCCAATAGCTGGGCGGTCAGATGCCGAAGCGCTGCGACCGGTCAAAATTGATCGACGTCACGCAGGATTGCCCCTGACCCGTAGAGGAAAAGCGCGCAATATAGTTCAGGTGCGCGCTCTGGTTGGCCGGGCGGCCACCATTATCGGCCATCTTCATGACTTGCTGGCCGTAATACCCATTGGTCGCGCCACCGGGGGGCGGCGAGGGCGGATTGTACGGCCCGCCGTTGGCCTTGGTATTGAAGGACGGATTTTTCCGCACCTGGCCGGGGAGATATTTCGGGTTGCCGGCCCCATCGACGATTTGCGGCACCGGAATGAAGCAGTTGGATACGGAATTGACCACCTGGGTCGCATGCGCGGCGCGAACGGTCAGCACCACCGGCGCTGCGGCAATGCCAAAGCGCAGAAGCTGGCGACGCGAAGGCGCTGCGGTCATTGCCTGCGTCGGTTCGGTGTGCGCCTTGTCCGCGTGGTCCGTCATCGTATAGATACCTTGTCCGCTACATTGCGTGCCTAGCCGATATCATACCGGCATAAAATCGCAACGATCACCTGCACAGGCGATCAATTGCCTATAACACAGCAATTCTTATACCAATAATCTAACAAATTGATGACATTGGTTTTTGCTGCGTCACTGGCATGACGTCCTGCCGGGGTTGTAAAGCGTGCCGACACCAGAAC
>CAYOMD010000055.1:0-3764 GCA_964404985.1 uncultured Sphingomonadaceae bacterium | reverse complement strand
AACTCGACGAGGCGGCCCTGCAACGCCACATCCGCAACCAGAGCGGCTTTTAGCGCCATCGTATCGCTTTATCGACACCCGCACACAACCGATCTTATATCATGCACAAAATGCATATCTGCCGTGCA
Source organism: uncultured Sphingomonadaceae bacterium (assembly GCA_964404985.1). Taxonomy (GTDB): domain Bacteria; phylum Pseudomonadota; class Alphaproteobacteria; order Sphingomonadales; family Sphingomonadaceae; genus Hankyongella. The sequence continues at coordinate 3,636 of CAYOMD010000055.1, read as the reverse complement.
GCCCAGAGGCCTACTCAATTATTGCAACGCAGCGTAAATATACGTTCACCAAGGGCTGAGCCCGGCTTAATTTTTTGATATGAGGCATATATGTCTGTAATTCTCGCCAAGACTATTGCTGCAACTGCGTTTCCCAGTGAGACTCAGGGTGACCCGGTTGTGCGCACCGACTGCGCACAGGCCCGCCGCTCTGCCAGCCGCCGGAGCTTGACCACGCTCACAGGGCGCGCATCTGGCTTCGCGCTGTTCCATAACTGGAATGCCAGTAAGGCCGCTTAACAACGGCTTACCTTGCACTTCCAGCACTATGCACGTAGCGCATGGCGCAGAGTGTGCATGATATAGAGTTTTCCCCGGCCCCTATCCTGCATCACCGGGAGGAGCCGGGCTCCTCGACTGTTTTCACATCGACACCGCGTGCTGCCAGCGCCTCGCGCAGCAACACCGCGATCTGGCCGTTGACGCTGCGAATTTCCGCCGCCGCCAGCCGTTCGATAGCCCCGAGCAGTGCCGGGTCTAGCCGCAGGGGGTAGCTGCGGCGCGGGCCCTGGTTCACCCGGGCCATGATCAGCCGTACAAGGTGCCGGCATTGACCACCGGCTGGGTTTCACGCTCGCCGCACAGCACGACCATGAGGTTCGAGACCATGGCCGCGCGACGCTCATCGTCGAGCTCGACCACACCCTTCTGAGACAACATCTCAAGCGCCATGTGCACCATGCTCACCGCGCCCTCGACCAGCTTTGTGCGCGCCGCAATCACCGCTTCCGCCTGCTGGCGCCGCAGCATGGCGCCGGCGATTTCCGGCGCATAGGCCAGGTGGGCGAGCCGCGCCTCGTCGATCCGCACACCGGCGACGGCAACCCGGGCCTGGATTTCCAGGCGCAGTTCGGCGCAGACCTCCTCGGCGTCCGCGCGCAGGGTTTTCTCGTGATGCTCGATGTCGTCATAGGGGTATTGGCTGGCAATGGTGCGCACGGCAGACTCGATCTGGATTTCCACGAAATGCTTGTAGTCCTCAACATCGAACAGCGCCTGTGCGGTGTCCTCCACCCGCCACACCACCACCACGGCGATCTCGATCGGGTTGCCGCGCTTGTCATTGACCTTGAGCGTGGGGGATTGGCTGTTGTGGACCCGCACGGAGATTTTCTTGCGGGTGTACCAGGGCAGAACCCAGCGCAGGCCCGTGGTGCGATCCGTGCCACGGTATGCGCCAAACAGCAGGATGGCGGCGGCCTGGTTCGGCTGCAGCACGAAGAACCCGCCGATGATCAAGAACCAGGCGATCCCGAGCGGCGCGATCAGGATCGGCAGGCGTGGCACCAGAAGTGGGATCAGGACGGTGACCAACAGCAGGACCGCCAGCATGCCGATACCGTTCATGGTGCCGCGCGCCGGCCGCTCGCTGTTGTGGCTGAGGGTGTCAGGCAGGGACATGAGTATTTCTCCCATCAAAATGATATCACATTGTATCACATGCAGGGCGAAATGCAAGGATGGGAGACGCCGGGTTGCTGAAAAGCCCGCCACGGGCGCCTCTCCATGCTGCGCGCGCGTTTTGCGCTGCCGTTAAGCTTGCGGCCCAATCTGCTTTCTGACAGAGGGGAGCCTTCCTTCATCCAGGTGTTTTCATGTCGCTTCGCAACATTGCCATCATTGCCCACGTCGACCACGGCAAGACCACGCTCGTCGACCAGCTGTTCCGCCAGTCCGGCACCTACCGGGACAACCAGCGCATCGAAGAACGCGCCATGGACCGCAACGACCTGGAAAAGGAGCGCGGCATCACCATTCTCGCCAAGTGCACCTCGGTCGAGTGGCAGGGCACCCGTATCAATATCGTCGACACCCCCGGCCACGCCGATTTCGGTGGTGAGGTCGAGCGCATTCTCTCCATGGTCGACGGCGTGATCCTGCTGGTCGATGCGTCGGAAGGCCCGATGCCGCAGACCAAATTCGTCACCATGAAGGCGCTGGCGCTGGGCCTGCGCCCGATTGTGGTCGTCAACAAGATCGACCGCCCGGATGGCCGCCCGGAGGAAGTGCTGAACGAGATCTTCGATCTGTTTGTGGCGCTGGAGGCCTCCGACGAGCAGTGCGATTTTCCGGTGCTCTACGGCTCGGGTCGCGGCGGTTATGTTGGCGAAACCGAGACAGTGCGCGAGGGCACGCTGGCGCCGCTGTTCGATCTGATCGTCCGCCATGTGCCGGAGCCCAAGATCGGTGACCCGGATGCGCCGTTCGCCATGCTGGCCTCGCTGCTGGACCGGGAACAGTTCCTCGGCCGGGTGCTGACTGGCCGGGTGCAGCAGGGGCGGCTGAAGGTCAATGCGCCGATCAAGGTGCTCGACCGGAACGGCAAGGTGATCGAGCAGGGCCGCGCGACCAAGCTTCTGGCCTATCGCGGGCTGGAGCGTGTGCCGGTGGATGAGGTTGTCGCCGGCGAGATCGTGGCGCTGGCCGGCCTGCTGGAGGGCACCGTTGGCCAGACCATCTGCGACCTGGCGGTTGAGGCTGCCATCCCCGCCACTCCGATCGACCCGCCGACGCTCTCCATGCGCTTTTCGGTGAATGATAGCCCGATGGCCGGGCGCGAGGGCGACAAGGTGACCAGCCGCCTGATCCGGGACCGCCTGATGCGCGAGGCAGAAGGCAATGTCGCGATCAAGGTGACCGAGTCCGACGACAAGGACAGCTTTGATGTTGCCGGTCGCGGCGAACTCCAGCTCGGCGTGCTGATCGAGACCATGCGCCGCGAGGGCTTCGAGCTGTCGATTGCCCGCCCGCGCGTGATCCTGCGCAAGAACGAGGAAACCGGGGATCGCGAAGAGCCGTTCGAGACCGTGCAGATCGACGTGGACGACGCCTACTCCGGCGTGGTGGTGGAGAAGATGAGCCTGCGCAAGGCCGAGATGACCGACATGCGCCCGTCTGGCGGCGGCAAGACCCGCATCACCTTCCGTGCGCCCTCACGCGGGCTGATCGGCTATCACGGCGAGTTCCTGTCCGACACCCGCGGTACTGGCATCATGAACCGCCTGTTCGACAGCTACGGCCCCTACAAGGGCCCCATCGGCGGCCGTCAGAACGGCGTGCTGATCTCCAACGGCACCGGCCAGGCGGTCGGCTATGCGCTGCAAGGCCTGGAGGAGCGCGGGATCATCATGGTCGATATCGGCGACGATCTCTATGAAGGCATGATCATCGGCGAGAACGCCAAGGACAACGACCTGGAAGTCAACCCGCTGAAGGCCAAGCAGCTCACCAACTTCCGCGCGTCCGGCAAGGACGAGAATGTCCGCCTGACGCCGCCGAAAAAGCTGACGCTGGAACAGGCGATTGCCTACATCGCGGACGACGAACTGGTGGAAGTGACGCCCAAGAACATCCGCCTGCGCAAAATCCACCTCAACCCGCATGATCGCAAGAAGGCGAGCCGAGCCGCAGAGTGATCGCCCCGCGCTTCGTCATTTGGGACGCGTTTCAGTCTTGAACTAGGAGCATGGCCGTCGCCGCCCGACCGGTCCAAATTACGGTGACACGCACATAATTCACTTATTCTTGACACCCTGTTGCATGGTGTCTATAGCCCTTGCGATGGCTCGCCTTCCTCGCATAGTGCTTCCCGGGCAC
>CAYOMD010000054.1:0-3822 GCA_964404985.1 uncultured Sphingomonadaceae bacterium | reverse complement strand
GTCTCGATACCGTGCGATGAGACCTATGAACTGCGCATCGCAGCTGTCACGCGTAGCCGATTATGCCGAGCAGGCGCTGACGACCGACAAGCATAGCGACGGGGGATCGCTGACCTTTCCGATGCTCGGCCTGTTCGGCGAGACCGGCAGCCTGCTCAGCGAGGTCAAGAAGAAGCAGCGCGACCAAAAATCCTATAAGGGCTATGCGGGCGCGGTCGTCGAGGAACTGGGCGACGTCCTATGGTATCTGACTGCGGTGGCGTCGCGGGCGGGCATCTCGCTCGACGAGATCGCCGCCAATGTCGGCCGCGGCTATCCATATTGCCACATGCGATGCAGGGGCGGTCGACGAGACGCTGAGGGCTCTGCGCGAAAGCCCGAAGACGGCGGCGGCGAAGGCAAAGTTCATTCTCGCAACCGACGGGGCTGACTTTCAGGCGGAAGATCTGAACACCGGCGAGACAGTCGCCTGTGCCTTCACCGATTTCCTGCCGTTGGATAGCCAGAATTGGATCACCTGTGGCAATGCTCTGAGGCTTGATTGGTTGAGCTTGATGGATACTCGGGCGACCGGTGTAAAAATCTATGCCGACGACCTCTTCGGCAGCCCGCTCGATCAAGCGTCTATCGATTTCGAAAACACTGGCGGAGAGACGTACATTTGCGGAAATCCTCCATATATTGGAGATAAATTTCAAACAGACAGCCAAAAGTCTGACCTTAGGCAGCTGGAGAATGGCCGGTCCGTCAAGTCGATCGACTATATCGCTGGATGGTTTTGGAAAGCTTCCCAATTTATAAAGAGCGGGGGCTCCTTCGCTTTCGTTTCAACAAATTCAATTTGCCAGGGCGTTCAAGTTCCCCTGATCTGGCCGCCAATCTTTGGCAACGGCCAATCTATATTTTTCTGCCACAAGGATTTTTACTGGGCCAATAACGCGAGCAGGAACGCGAATGTGATCTGCGTAATCGTCGGCGTCACCTCAGCATCTGTCAGCCAAAAATTCATTTACGACGGCGACGTCAAAAAGCTTGCATCCCACATCAACGCTTATCTGATCGATGGGCCTGATGTCATCATCGACAAATCCCCGCAGCCGATCAACTCGCTGCCGCAGATGTTCGCGGGAAACATCCCGAGAGATCTAGGGAACTTCACTCTCTCTCGCATGGAGTATGAAGAGTTATCGCAGGCTTATCCAGAAGCGAAGCAATTCTGCCGCCGGATCATGGGCTCTAGTGAGTTTATCAATGGCATTGAGCGCTATTGCCTTTGGATTAACGATCGCAACGCTGATGCAGCGTTGAAAATTCCTCCGATCGCAGATCGGATTGAGAGAGTTCGTCGCTACCGACAAAGCGGTAGCGAGCGCGGTAAACTGGGCATGGATACGCCTTACAAATTTGAGCGGACCATTACGGGGAAGAGGGATCAATTGATAATTCCTCGGGTGTCGTCTGAGCGCCGGAGCTACATTCCAATCGGGCTCCAGAAGAGTGACACGATCATATCTGATGCAGCACAAGCTATCTACGATGCCCCTATATTCACGATGTCTCTCATTTGCTCAAAAATGCACACTTGCTGGGTCGGCCTCACGGCAGGCCGAATGAAGTCGGATTATCGATATTCATCCGGGGTTTGCTACAATACCTTTCCCGTTCCGAAACTGACTGAACAGCACAAAGTCGACCTAACCCGCTGCGCTGAGGACATCCTGCTTGCTCGCGAGGCGCATTTCCCCAAGACCATTGCCGAGCTCTATGATCCGGAAAAGATGCCCGATAACCTGCGCCATGCGCATGAGCGCAATGACGAAGTACTGGAGCGGATATATATCGGACGCAAGTTCCGCAACGACACCGAACGGCTCGAGAAGCTGTTCGAACTCTACACCAAGATGACCGGCAAGAAGGCGGCCTGAACCCCATGGCAAACGGCGATATCATCCCCACGGTCATGCTCAATCCCGATGGGCGACTGTGGATCGACCGACTCGGAGCCGGGATCGCCGATACGGGGAGCGGGATGTGCGCTGCTGACGGCGAGCGGATCATCCGCTTGGTGGCGCATCATGTCGGAGCCGAGGTTCACGCCAAGGCGCCGCGCGTTTCGGCCGAGCTTCCCGATACGGGCGAGCGCTTCGAGGGCCTGTTGCCGCCGGTGGTGGCTGCACCGAGTTTCGCGATCCGCAAGCCCGCCGTCGCGGTGTTCACGCTCGCAGATTATGTCGCGGCGCAGATCATGTCTGCATGGCAGGCCGACGCGCTGGTTCGCGCCGTTGCGGCCCGCAAGAACATTCTGGTCGCTGGCGGCACGTCGACCGGCAAGACCACCCTCACCAACGCGCTCTTGGCCGAAGTCGCCAAGACCGACGACCGCGTGGTCCTGATCGAGGACACGCGCGAACTGCAATGCGCCGCGCCCAACCTCGTCTCGCTGCGCACCAAGGACGGCGTTGCCACGCTCTCCGACCTGGTCCGCTCGGCCCTGCGCCTGCGGCCCGACCGCATCCCGATCGGCGAGGTGCGCGGGGCCGAAGCGCTCGACCTGCTCAAGGCCTGGGGCACTGGCCATCCCGGCGGCGTCGGCACGATCCACGCAGGATCCGCGCTTGGGGTCCTGCGGCGCATGGAGCAGCTCATTCAGGAGAGCGTGGTCACCGTGCCGCGACCGCTGATCGCTGAGACCATTGATGTGATCGCCGTTTTGGTCCGCGACGGGACCGGACGGCGGCTTGCCGAACTCGCCGAGGTCACCGGCCTTGATGCCCATGGCGACTACACCCTCCGCCCCATCACACCCCCAGCCACAGGAGTTTCATCGTGATCCGTACCCTATCGCGCGCCCGTGCCCGCCTCTCTGTTGCCATGCTTGGCGGCTTCGTTGCTCTTTCCATCGCGGGGCCTGCTCATGCGGCAGGCTCGTCGATGCCGTGGGAAGCGCCGCTCCAGTCGATCCTCGAATCCATCCAGGGGCCCGTCGCCAAGATCGTCGCGGTGATGATCATCATTGCGACTGGCCTGGCACTTGCCTTCGGCGACACCTCGGGCGGTGCGCGGCGGATGATCCAGATCGTGTTCGGTCTGTCGATCGCCTTTGCCGCCTCCTCCTTCTTCCTGTCGTTCTTCTCATTTGGCGGCGGGGCGCTCGTCTAATGGAGGTCGCGCCGCCCGAAGCTGTGCCGGGCTTTGGCGTTCCGGTTCACCGCGCGCTGACCGAGCATATCCTGCTTGGCGGCGCTCCGCGCGGGCTGGCGATCGCGAATGCCACGCTGTCCGCTGCGATTGGGCTGGGCCTGCGCCTGTGGATCGCCGGTGTCGTAATCTTCGCGCTCGGCCACATGGTCTCGGTCTGGGCCGCTCGGCGCGATCCGCAATTCGTTGATGTCGCGCGGCGCCATCTGCGCCTTGCCGAGCGCACGCTCACCGGGCTCGCTGTGCTGCTCCAGTCGCAAGCCTTGAAGCAGTCGCTGGCACCCTATTGCATCGGTGGGCCGTTCGGGCGGCTGCTTGATGCCGAGAGCGAACATCTGGGCGAGGCCAGCTTTCAGGCCTTCGAAACCGAAGGGCTGACGGGCTCGGCCGCAGCCCCTGCCGTGCTCTCCTATCTGTTCCACCGTATCGAAGGCCGGCTCGACGGCTCGCCGACGATGATCATCATCGACGAGGGCTGGCTCGTCCTCGACAGCCCGGCCTTCGCCGCACGCTTACGCGAATGGCTCAAGACGCTGCGCAAGAAGAATGCGAGCGTGGTCTTCGCAACCCAAAGCCTTGCGGACATCGAGACCAGCGCGATTGCGCCTGCGATCATCGAAAGCT
>CAYOMD010000053.1:0-3996 GCA_964404985.1 uncultured Sphingomonadaceae bacterium | reverse complement strand
TACAAAAATTACGATCCGCGCGCCAAGGTCATGCAGAAGACGGCGCACGAAGTCCTGGGTCACCTGGGCATCAAGGACCCGATTTTCGATGTCGCCCACGAGCTGGAGCGGATTGCACTCAGTGACCCATATTTTGTTGAGAAGAAGCTCTATCCGAACGTCGATTTCTATTCCGGCATCATCCTGAGTGCGATCGGCTTCCCGACCAGCATGTTCACCGTGCTGTTCGCTCTGGCCCGCACGGTCGGCTGGATCGCCCAGTGGGACGAGATGCTGCAGGACCCGGACCAGAAAATTGGTCGCCCGCGCCAGCTCTACATCGGTGCCCCCACCCGCGACTACATGCCCATCGACCAACGCGGCTGAGTGCCCGCACGGCGTCCGTTGAACGTCAGCCACACCCGGTACGCCGATCACCGGATGGCAAGCTCTGGAACCTGGGGTAAGGCCTGCGTCTTATCCCGGGTTTTTTCTTGAGGTGTTTGCCATGTCTGAGCCGAATATCGTCATGCTACTCCGTGGTAGAGGCGTTGCTGCGATGGTCCCCCTCCTTTTGGCAGCGGTGCCGATGCACGAGGCGACCGCCGCGCCGGAGCCGGTGAGCGCACGCTGCGCCGCGACCGTTCAAGGCATGACCGGTGCCGAGTGGTTCCGCCAGAGCCTGCCGCAGGGCCAGCTGCTGCTGGATGACGGTCGCTACAGCGAAACCGGGTCCGCCGCTGCGCGCTATCTCAAAGCCGTCGTCGACGGCTGCAAGCGCACGATAAGCCCGGCCTGGGATTTGGCTGCCGACACACCGGGCAGTGATACCGTTGTCGTGGTCAAACCGGTTGATTCCACGATTGCGGCTGCGGCGATCAATACAGCGCTGCGTGACCCAGCCAATGCCGGCAAATGGATCTATGTGCCGGCGGGCCGGTATACCCTGATGAGCCCGGTGGAGTTCCGGGATGGAGACCGTTTGATCGCCGACCATGATGCTGTGTTTTATCGCGGTTTTGCCTCTCAAGCCTGGGACCGCGCGCTGATCCAGGGCCTGGTGCCGCGTGCGCCCAACGGCAATCCCCGCCCGCTGTGCACTGACGACGAAGCGCCATGCGCCATCGCCGAGACGGACGGCAGCAAACCGGCTAACTACCCGGATCAGATCGCCCCCTTCAAGACCGCCCTGCCCCTGAGCCCCGGCGAGAGCGCCAGCAATGTCGAAATCATTGGCGGCACCTGGCGCAACGTCCGTCCGGATGGAACCCGGATGCCCGGGCGTGTTGCCCAGTGGATCGGCAACGACTGGTCGCTGACCGGCCTGATGGTCGCAAGCTGGGGTGCCGAGAAGCGCCCGGCGTTCGCCATTTCGATCATCGGCAACCGGGCCGCTATCCGGCACATCGTGATGCGCGATCCGGGCTATGCGAAGGGCAACGACGGCATCCACATCATCGGCGGCAACGGTCTGGAGGTCGCCTATGCTGATATCGTCAGTGGCGACGACTCGCTGGCAGCGTTCACCAACTGCCGGGATACTGATGTACAGACGTGCACCTATTCGGAACTCAACATTACCAACGGCAATTTTCATGACGCCCGGGTTGCCTCAACCCTGGCGCGCTCCATAGCGCTCGGCATCACGCGGACCCTGAAGCCGGGCGAGACGGTCACGGCCTTTCCCAACCGCGCCTTTGTCGCCGCCATGCGCTATGAAAATATTGCCGGTTACACATTCGGCTGGCCGCAACAGAGCGACTTCGCCGGTACCATCACCGACCAGAGTGCCAAAGGCCGCCCGAACGGGGAGAGCCATGTCCTGGACATCCGGTTCCGCAACGTTGCACTCGGCGGCGTGCCGATGGAAAACAAACTCATCGATTTGTTCCCCAACAACCTGCCGCTCACCTGCGCCTTGATGGTCAACGAAGTCGGCAGCACGGACCATCCGGTGCGGCTGGAAGGGCAGACCACCTTGTTCGGCAATAAGCCCAGCATCGACATCAGCGGAGCCTTCTGCGGGGTCCCGAAGGTGTTGCAGCGCGTCCAGATCGCGCCGGCTGATTAGGGGTAATTTGCCTGCGCGTTTAAGTGCTGTAAGATTAGCAGAAAGAGGCCGCACCGCCCGGATTGCCGCCACCGGCAAGCCCGGTGCTGATAATAGGGACGAGACAATGCTCAAGTCATTCATGATGCGCCGCTGGCTAGCGCTCTGTCTGGTCAGCACTATCACCCATTTGCCATATTTGCCTGCCGCCCACGCGCAGGAGATCAGTACTCCCGACTCTGACACCGATCTGGATGAGGCAGACATCGAGTGGGAAGTCGTCGATGATGCCGACGATGATGACGGCGAAGAGGATCTGCCCGACGAGTTCGACGAGGACGACGATGACGACGGCATTCTCGACTCTTCAGAGGATGAAGACGCCGATGGCATTCTGGATGACGAGGATCTGGACAGCTACCGCACCCCAGAGAAGCTGCCTGTCATCCGCATCAAGCAGGACGACCAGGATGATGCGCAGGACACACTGCCGCCCGGGGGCGATACACCCTATAGCATTGGCGGCAACGTGGTGGGGGATCGCCAGGTGCCCTGGCAGGCGCAGATCTACGGCCCCTTTACCGATGACAGCTTTGATTCCGACGCAACCCGCGGCATGGAGCTGTGGCAAAAGCAGCATGTCTGCGGAGGCTCGCTGATCTCGGCGGAATGGGTGCTGACGGCGGCGCATTGCATCAACCAGAAAATGGTCAACCAGTTTTACCGGGTGCGGCTGGGGGCCGAGGATATCTCCCGCGAGGCAGGCGTGACCTATCGTATCGACCGCATTGTTCGCCATGCCGGCTTTGACAACATGTACCGGAACGATATTGCCCTGGTGCACATCGTGCCGGACAATCGAACAAGGCAACCCGCTGATCCGGGCCAAGTGAGTGCTGTCAGCCTGTCACCGCAGCGTCCGCCCGATCAGGGTGATGTATTTTCTGCCGGGTGGGGCCGTGTGGTCGCCAGCAACAAGACAGTCCGACGCGGGAATGATCTCGCCTTTGCCGCCGACGGAAACTTTCCCAATTCCGTGCTGATGAAGGTGGACCTCAAGGTGATTGCGGCCGATGCCTGTCAATCCTTGCCGGGCTACGAGCCAGTCAAGTTGTCTGGCAGCAACCAGGCCCAGCCGCGCGTCCATGCCGGGGTGATTTGTGCCGGCAAGCCCGGCAAGGCCACCTGTCGGGGTGACAGCGGCGGGCCGCTCTTCCGATATGTCGGCAATCAGGCTGTGTTGGTTGGCATCGTCAGCTGGGGCAAGGGCCGCTGCACCGGGGATGGCCAGCCCGGTGTTTATACCTCTGTTGCCCACCATTACAGCTGGATACGGCGCGCACTGCAGGTCACTGACCCGTTAACGTCTGAGCTCAACTGAGCATGCTGCCGCAGCGGATGGGCCACTGCGGCAGGCATAAAGCCAAATTATACTGCGATCATTGCTGCGCTGGCGGCGGCGGTGCCGGCTCTTCTGCCATCTGCGGATTTGCCCGTAGCCGGGTCGGATCGCCCTGGGCCGTATCGTCCGCAGGCAAGACACCTTCTGCCGCATCGGTCGCCGGGGCATCAGAGGTCACGGCTTCTTCAACCGGTGCCACAGCATCCACCGGTGCTTCTGCCGGTGCTTCGCTTGTGGTCTGCGCTGCGTCTGGCGCAGCAGCCTCTTCGGTCTTGCTGCAACCGGCGGTCAGCACCGTCGCGGCAAGGGCGATGAGTGCAAGCTTGGGTCTGGTCATATCTGCATTTCCCTCTTTAGTAGGCAGGAAAGCCCCGTAATCCCGCCAGCAGCTGCATTGCGGATCAGGCTTCAAGACAAGAGCTTATGGCTCAAATCCAAGCCTGGCAAGCAGGGCCTCAAAACGGGGCTGCGTGCGCAGGGGCTCGAGAAACGGGTCCGTCCGCAAAAAGATGGGAATTATATACGTGAGTGACGATTTTTCTGGACAGGCCCAGATTGATCGTAT
>CAYOMD010000052.1:0-4031 GCA_964404985.1 uncultured Sphingomonadaceae bacterium | reverse complement strand
CGATCTACCTGGAGGAAATCCGCGCCGCCGGGCTCTACGACGCGATCTGGCAGGCGTTCGCCGTGCTGCTGCCGGTCAGGACCGTCGGCGTGATGGGCGACGGGCGCACCTACGACCATGTGCTGGCGCTGCGGGCGGTGACCAGCGTCGACGGCATGACGGCGGACATCTACCCGTTCGAGGCGGCGTTCCTCAGCCGGGTCGCCACCCGCATCGTCAACGAGGTGCCGGGCATCAACCGGGTCGTCTACGACTATACGAGCAAACCCCCCGGCACCATCGAGTGGGAATGATTTTTGCCCATCCGGGCGTATCCAAAAATACGCCTCGATGCGATATAAACGACTGAAATATATAAATAAATATCTCGGAATCTTTCGGCATCTATCGCTGGGTTAGTCTCCGGAATGACGGTATGGCTGACGGTATGGCGCATCTTGCCTCAGTCGAAAATCGCATATACCGTCAGGGCTAAGAGAGCTTCTGACGGTATATTTTTTGGCATAAAGCTATGTAAAAGCAGGGAAAATACCAATCAGAAGGGCCGTTTTTGGCCTGACGGTATAATTGGGCGCTCTCCGGCATATTTTGACCAATCTGGAGGGTGTAGATGTTGACCGACGCCGCCATTAAAGCTCTGAAACCGAAAGATAAATTGTACAAGATCGTGGACCGTGACGGTATGTATGTCGTGGTCCAGCCTTCGGGCGCGATCGTGTTCCGCCTGGACTATCGGCTGAACGGTCGCCGGGAGACGTTGACGCTGGGGCGCTACGGCCCTGCTGGGCTTTCCCTTGCTCGGGCGCGTGAGAAGGTTGTCGATGCCCGCCGCGCTATTTCGGAGGGGCGCTCGCCCGCGCAGGAAAAGCAGCGCGAGAAGCGTCGCCTCCAGGAGGCGAAGAGCTTCGGCCAGTTCGGTGAGCGCTGGCTTCAGGAGGCCCGAATGGCGGACAGCACGCGCGCCATGCGCCGTTCGATCTTCGAGCGAGACATCCTGCCGGCGTTCCGCAACAGGCTACTGTCGGAAATTCTGCCGGAGGATTTGCGCGCACTTTGCGCAAAGGTGAAGGAGCGCGGGGCGCCGGCAACGGCGGTTCATGTCCGGGACATCGTGAAGCAGGTCTTCGCCTTCGCGATCCTGCATGGCGAGAAGGTCGCCAACCCGGCAGACGAAGTTGGCCCGGCGTCGATCGCGACATTCGTGCCAAAGGACCGATCCCTGTCCCCGGCGGAAATCCGCATCATGCTCAGTCAGATTGAGCATGTAGCGACGCTGCCGACGATCCGGCTCGGGATAAAGCTTATCCTGCTGTCGATGGTGCGAAAGAGCGAATTGCAGGACGCGGTTTGGGATGAGGTCGATTTCGAGAACGCCGTCTGGTCGATCCCCAAAGAGCGGATGAAGCGCTCGAAGGCGCACAACGTCTATCTGTCTCAGCAGATGCTCGACATCTTCATCGCCCTAAAGACCTGCGCCGGCAATTCCAAATACGTCCTGCCGTCACGCTACGACGCCGACGCGCCCATGTCGCGTGCGACGTTCAACCGGATCACGAAGGCGGTGGTGGAGCGAGCCAAGAAGGAAGGACTGCCGCTGGAGTCCTTTACGGTTCACGATCTCCGGCGCACCGGCTCGACCCTACTGAACGAGTTGGGCTTCAACAGCGACTGGATCGAGAAGTGTCTGGCGCATGAGGACGGGCGATCGTCACGGGGTATCTACAACAAGGCGGAATACGAGCATCAGCGCCGGCATATGATGCAGGAATGGTCCAACTTGGTGGACGCCTGGGTTGCGGGTCAGAAATATACCCCGACGCTTTATCCGCCGACGATGGACTTGCTCACGCCCGAACCGAATGTTTGATTGGGCGGGTCTTGCGAAGCTGGACGTCCGGGATCGGCGCACGCTTCACCGCCTTGGCGCGTGACGCTCGACGCCGTTCTTCCAACCAGGCTTCGACCTCGGCTAGATCCCAGACCACGCAGCGGGACGTGAGATAGAAGCGCTGGGGAAATTCGCCTCGCTGTTCCATGTCATAGATCGTGGTGTCGGCGAGAGGGACCATTTCCCGGAGTTGATGCCGCCGGATGGTGCGCTTCGTGATGGGCTCGACTTGCTGCCTCATGCCAAATTCCTTCGATCGCCTCTCTAAGCGGATAGAAGGCGATAGATGATGCTGAATGGAAGCTCGAATATTCGGGCGTAGCAGCGCGTCGTGCTGTGGCGTGTAAATCGGACAAGCCCGAGGAGCACGGCGACAGCATCTCTTCCTGGCAGTCGTCCAGCAACTGTCCCTGAATGGCGGCGAACCCGCATGAAGCCCCCTAGGCCGGTCGTCATATGATTCGGCCGCGTCAGGGGCTGCTTGCTCCGCATGAACAAGACGGGCGTGCCGGAAGCGCCGGCCGGCACGCCCGCTATTCATCGAGGCGCTTCTCTCTTGAGAATGCGGACAGATCGAGGGTCAGCGCCTGCAGCGACCGCGTCGTTTCCGCATCGTGATGCGTCAACAGCTCGACCAGGTCCTCCTGGTCCGGTTGTCCCAAAACAAGGCGATAGAGAAGCCTTTGCGTCCGCAACTTCGCGAACCGATCAATGTCCCGACTTTGGGGAAGCGCGAACAAATGCCGCTTTAGTTCTGCGCCTTCCATCGTCCACCACGGGCTGAGGCCGGTTTTGTCATCCGCGAACGCCTTGTCAGCGTGGCGTGCGATGATGTCCCATGGTGACGATGCTTGGCCTCGTGCCTGCGCCAAGGCTTGTTCGCCTAGCTTTCGTGCGAGTGGTTGCCGCACAGTCAGCCCACCGAAGCGCTGAACGCGGCCTTCACGTTGCTCCAGGTCAACGGGGCTGGAACAAAGATCCCAGTGGCCGAGCCTGTCGCACCAGCTATGAAAGTCGAGACCTTCCTGTCCGACCGAGGTCGTCGCCAGGACATGAGGCCAGAATGGTGTATTAAACGCGCTGCGGATTTCCTCAGAGCGCGCTGGCGGCGGTTCATCGACATCATGGTCCTGTCGATGCGTCTCCGTCTCGGTGCCGCCGAACGGCACCGCGGCGTGACAGCGGATACGGATCTTGTCCTTTTTCTTCGCGCCCTTGAACCCGAAGGTGCCGACGTTTGCTGCGAGCGCGGCCGACAAGTCCTCGATCAGCCCATCGGGGTTGACCTTGGATTTGCGTAGCCAGAAATGTTCATCCAGGACGGCTTCCAAGCAGCCATCAACGCACGCATTCTGATATTTCTGCGTCGCGTCTTCGCCGGGCAAAACAGACCAGAAAACAGGGCGGTCCAGATAGGTGCGCAGCCGCGTCCAGCAGAAGTTCACAAGCCGCGCGAAATGCTGCTCCTGGAAATCGAAAAGCTCTGGAAGGTGGCGATAGAGTGCACGGCCCGTCACCACCCCGGGAGCGCCGAGAGCCAAATCGACCAGGGCGTCGAGTTCCCATCGGCTCAACCAGGTAATCGGGTCGGCCTCTTGGCGCTGTTTGAGCAAGGTTTGAAGCGTTGCGTCCTTCGGCGCGACCCGACCCCAGCTCCTCTGGACCGCTGCGAACTCCCGCGCCAGCGGCGCCTTCTGCGCGCGTTCTATGGCCGCGAGGATTGCCCAGGCCGGTTTGCGCCGCCGGTTGCTGCGCGCATTCGGCGCCTCGGGCGCAATTGACGCGGGCAGCGCCCTAATAATCTGCTGCCGCGTCCTGCCTCTGATCTGCTTCACGGTCGCTTTCCCCTTCACATCGAGGGGATCGACAGCTCGGATTAGGAAGGGACTCGGGTGAAACAGGGCGAGCGTCGGGCCTTGGTTAGGCTTCGGGTTAAGGTGCCGCTTCTTCCACGCGGCGGTGTAGGGAAGATTGCTCTTTCCAACGCATTTGCGCTCGACCTCGAGGCTGACGAGGGCTGCCAGACTTTGTGGTGTTGCCCTGAACCTACTGAAGATCAGCATCTTGGGCGATTGCGTCATCTTCGCCCATGGGCCTGAAGGCGTCCACCAGGTCAGCGATGGCAACACCCAAGGGAGCGCAA
>CAYOMD010000051.1:0-4655 GCA_964404985.1 uncultured Sphingomonadaceae bacterium | reverse complement strand
AGAGAAAGATCAGTGCCCAGAAGTGTATGATCGAGAGCCGGTAGGAATAGACCGGGCGCTCGGCGCGCTTCGGCACGAAATAATACATGATTGCAAGAAAGCCGGCGGTGAGGAAAAAGCCGACCGCGTTATGACCGTACCACCACTGGATCATGGCGTCCTGCACACCGGACCACAGGATCACCGAATAGGGGCTGTAAATCGAAACCGGGATCGCGGCGTTGTTGATCAGGTGCAGCATGGCGATGGTCACGATGAAGGCGAGATAGAACCAGTTCGCCACGTAAATATGTGGTTCCTTGCGCTTCATGATCGTGCCGAGGAACACCAGCAGATAGGCAACCCAGACGATGGTCAGCCAGAGATCAACGTACCATTCCGGCTCGGCATATTCCTTGGACTGGGTGACCCCCATCAGATAGCCGGTCGCCGCCAGCACGATGAAGAGCTGGTAGCCCCAGAACACGAACCAGGGGGCCAGACGGCCCGCCAGACGCGCCTGACAGGTGCGCTGGACCACGTAGAACGAGGTCATGATCAGGGCATTGCCGCCAAACGCAAAAATCACCGCGCTGGTATGCAGCGGCCGCAGCCGGCCAAAACTGGTCGCCGGGATATCCAGACTGAAGGTCGGGAACGCAAGCTGGATCGCGATGATCAGACCAACCAGGAACCCGACGACACCCCAGAACGTCGTCGCCCAGACTCCGGCGCGGACAATCGCTTCATTATAGTTCGGCGTACCGTTCGCATTGACCTGTGCTACGACACAGCCCTTGGCCGGGATATAAAAAGTCGCCGCATAGCAGAACAGGGCGATGAGCAGCATGTGGAACTGCATCACTGCTTCGTGCGCGTTGCCGGCGATCCAGACGGCCAGCAGGCCGACAAAGCCTGCCGCAACCGTCGCTAGCGTGGACGTTGCCGGAAAGCTGCCCGGCGCGGGACTGGAAACTGTGGGCAAGGTCTGCATACGGGCCCCCGGTGATGGCGTTTTGATGTGTGTGATCTCAAACAGCAGTGCCTGCCTTGATATGGGTCAAGCGCAACCGCGCAGTCAGTGCCGCCATCGCGGCACCGCCTGCTGCGCCAACCAGGGCGCAGTGCGGGCAGACTTGCGCCACCAGTGCCGCAAAGCCGCTGAGGGCGGCACCGGTTTCCCGGTCCACGAGGACCATGGTGCGCCCGTGTGCCGTGCACAGGCTGACCCAATAGGAGTCCGGCGCGAGGCTGCACAGGGCCGCGCAGGCGGCCACGCTCAGCAGCACGCCGAAGGCTGCCGCCATGGCTGTCCAGAGGGGGTCTGCGGTGGTGCTGTACTGGGCATGTGGCATGGGCGGCGTCCGCTGAAACATGTTACGCCCAGCACGCTAACCCTTTTGAGAAACGGCTATTTGATCCATATCAAACATACCCGCGGTGCGGCGTCACGTCGCGTGCGCCAAATGGGCAACACTTGAAAACTTCCAGGTTTGTGTGCGGCCTCCTGCCATGATTCCATGGTGAATCGGGAGCCATCGCGATACGGTGAATTGATGCAGGATCAAGATCATTGCGCCCCTGAGGTTTTCATCGCCCACCTCAAGCCCTTCGAGGGTATGTTGGAGGCGCTCGGCCACAGCCGCAGCCAGGCGCTTTCGAGTTGCGGCCTGCCGGCTGACCTGTTTCAGCAACCAGATACTGCCAGTATCCCGCTTTCGGCCTATTTCAGGCTTTGTGAATTTATCTCGGTGCGTGCCGGCGACGAGACCCTGCGTGTATCGCAGCGGCCCTTGCTCGTGGGTGCATCTGATCTTGTCCAGGCCCGTCTGCGTGAATGCCTGACAATTGAACAGGCCATAGATGCGGTTGCCACGGTCTACAACATCCTGCACGGCAACAGGTATAATGCGGTACAGCGGCGCGGTGGTCAGATCGCTTACATCATCGACGATCGCGGCTTTCCCTACACGCAAGGGTATAATGCCCAGTTCGTGCTGTTCACGCTCGAATGTCTGCTGGTTCTCTTGCACGTTCTCCTGACGTCGATTGCTGAGGTCAATCTGGTACCGCTGGCCATTCGTACCCGCAGGCCTGCGGCGCAAGCCCACCAGCCGCATCTGGATTTCTGGGGTGTACCGATCCGTTACGGTGCCGAGTGCTACGGCATCGTCTACCCGCTCTCTGCGGCGTCCGTCTCCGTCAATCCGACGCACAGCGCGATATTGAGTGCGCGCACGGTCTATGGCGGTGTTGCACGGGCACTGGAGCAACTGGCCCCTGTTGCACTGAAGACCTGCACCGTTACAGCACAGGTGCTGCAGCGGATAGAGCAGGGCGACCTTGGCCAGGATGAAGTCGCGCATGCGCTCGGGATGAGTGTGGCAACGCTCCGGCGACGCCTTGGTGACGAGGGCACGAGCTTTCGCGAGCTTCGTGCGGCCAGTCTGAACAAAACGGCTTGCCAGTGGCTGGCACAAGGCAAGGCACCGGCCGATATCGCAGATGACCTCGGCTTTTCTGACCTGCGCAGCTTCGTGCGCGCCTTCCAGTCCTGGAACCAGCTTACCCCGCGCGCGTATCAGCGCAGCCAGGGGTTGTAGCTTCCCATAACGAATTTTGAGCGAAATTGTCCTGTCCAAGATGCGCGTTCGTGTCCTCGACGCATCGCCCTGTTTCTATACTGTCACAGCAAAACAGAACCAATTCATCCGGGGAGGACATCTTGACCTTTGCAAGGTGCGCTTTGCTGCTCAGCCTGTGTTTGCTGCCCGCCTATCCGGTCGAGGCTGAGGCAAAGCCTGACCTGGCATCGCAGTCAGCAGGTTTTACCGAACAGTTCATCGAAGTAGCCGGCGCACGTGTGCGTGTGCGCTCGGAGGGGCCTGCGAATGCCCCTGTCCTCGTGATGCTCCATGGCTTTTCCTTCAGTCTGGAGAGCTGGGACGCCTGGGCTGCAGATTTGCGGCAGGACTACCGGGTCGTCCGCTACGATCTGCTGGGGCATGGCCTGAGTGGCCCGGATCCGCAGCAGCGCTATTCGCCGGACGAGCGCGTCGCCTTTCATCACCAGCTTATGCAGCACCTGGGTATCAAGCAGGCGACCCTGATCGGAAACAGCTTCGGCGGCTTGCTTGCCTGGCGTTATGCCGTCGCCCATCCGTCCATGGTCAGCCGGCTGATCCTCGTTGATCCGGCGGCCTTTTCGATCAACGGGGTCACCGAAACCCCGGTACCGGTCCCGGAGTTCATGCGTGCCTATCTGATGACGGTGCCGGAGGTAGGGCTTCGTGCCTCGCTGGCGCGGGTCTATTTCGACAACAGTCGCCTGACGCCGGATCGCTTCGAGACCATTCGCAAGATGATGACCCAGCCCGGCAACGGGCCGGCGCTTGTCGGCCATCTGGAGGAGTTCACCCTGCCGGACCCGGAGGCGGCGCTCAGGTCAATAACAGCGCCAACCCTGATCCTCTGGGGGGAGAAGGACGCGGTGATCCCGCTCGAGCAGGCACACCGCATGAAAGCCGCGATTAGGGACGCGCAGTTGAAGATTTACGACAATGTCGGCCATGCGCCGCAAGAAGAGGCGCCAGAGCGCACCCTGCCGGATGTGCGGGAGTTTCTTGCCAACACACCACAAAAATAACACCCGGGGAGAAAAACCATGAAAATTACCCATAGCCTTAATTGCCTGCTGTCTGGTGCCGCACTGCTGGCACTTTCCAGCCCTGCCGCACTGGCGCAGACGTCATCGGATCCGCAAGCCGCAGGTGGCGAAGCTGTAATGGATAGCATTGTGGTCACCGCCCGCCGGCGTGACGAGCGACTGATCGACGTGCCGATCGCCGTCACCGCCTACTCCGGCGATGCCCTCCTGAATGCCGGCGTGCGTGACATTACGAGCATTTCCGAGACCACGCCGAACCTGACCCTTGAAGTCTCGCGCGGCACCAACAGCACGATCACCGCCTTCATTCGCGGTGTCGGCCAGCAGGATCCGGTGGCGGGTTTCGAGTCCGGTGTCGGTATCTATATCGATGACGTTTACCTCAATCGGCCCCAGGCCTCGGTTCTCGACGTCTATGACCTGGAGCGCATCGAGGTGCTGCGCGGCCCGCAGGGCACGCTTTATGGCCGTAACACCATCGGTGGTGCCGTGAAGTATGTCACCAAGCGCCTCTCCGATGAGATCGAGGCCGGTGTGCGCGCCAACATCGGCACCCATGGTCAGATCGATGTTGTCGGCAACGTGAGCGTGCCGCTTGCCAGCTGGCTGCGCATCGGTGGTGCGGTCGCGACCCTGAACCGTGAAGGCTATGGCCATAACCTTAATCTGAATATTGACAACTATAACAAGGATGTAATTGCAGGACGCGTCTCATTGGAAGCTGACCCCATCGAGGGTCTGTTCATCCGGCTGACCGGCGACATTGTCGATGATGATTCCAACCCGCGTAATGGTGCCCGCCTTATTCCCGGCCTGCTGTCCGGTGCGCCAGTGCTGGAGAGCGCTTACGATACCCGGGCCGGCCTGAATACGCCGGAGCAGAATGTCAACGCAAAGGGTGCCTCCTTCCTTGTTGAGTACCAACTGACGGAAGAGATCAAGCTGCGTAACATCCTAGGCTCAGGACCCATTAAATCGCTTGCGCCGGCGGCGATGGCTTGATTCAATG
>CAYOMD010000050.1:0-4823 GCA_964404985.1 uncultured Sphingomonadaceae bacterium | reverse complement strand
AAAAACGTATTTTGCAGCATTGGTAATATAAAATATTAATGCAGTAATTTCATAATAATAAAATTAATATTCAAAAAAATATAAAATAACTATAAATATTATTTTCCCATTACGTTAAAAAAAACGAAAAATAATAATGTAATATTTTGGATTTTTTTGAGAATATTTATTCGAACCGTGAGCTGTTCTGTCAGTTATTATGCTGATTCTTGAATAATTCTGCACTTGTGCGACATCTGGTGCTCGACGGTTGTGTTTCATCGTCGATTTCACAACTGCGTGTTCAGGGCATCCATCCTACTGGAGCGCAGCGTCCGGCGCTATCGACAGCGCGCGGGCGGCAAGCACGGCCTGGGTCCGGTTCTGCACGTTGAGCTTGCGCATCACGGCGGTCATATGTGCCTTCACGGTCGCTTCTGAAATGCCTAGATCATAGGCTATCTGCTTGTTGAGGCGCCCGGCCAGCACACCGAGCATGACCTTGAGCTGCGCAGACGTGAGGCTTGCGATCCGCCCCGCCATGGCATCGACCTCTGCATCGGCCTGGCCACTATGGGCATCGAGGCTCGCGCTGTCACCAGCGAGAGCGGCGGTAATCGCGTGCCGGATGGCCGGAATGTCTGCAGATTTGCTGAGAAAGCCGACGGCCCCGTAGCGTTTGGCACCGGCTGCCGCCGATGCGGACTCAGCCGCCGAGACCACGAGGATTGGCACATCAGGCTGCTCGGCGTGGATCAGCGCGAGCCCGGAAAACCCCTCAGCGTCCGGCATGCGCAGATCGAGCAGGATAAGATCGAGCGCTTTACAACCGGCAATTTTATCCAGCGCATCGCCGATGCTGCAAGCCTCTAACACGATAACATCGTCAAACATCGCCTCGATGGCGATGCGAAACGCGTCGCGGATCAACGGATGATCATCGGCGACTAATATTGTTTTGTCCGCCAAGTCCTATCTCCCCAAGAGCTTATCAGTCTATCGGGCGGATTGTTCCCTGTAAAGCGCAGCGCATTACACGCCCAGCCTGCGCTACGGTCATACAGTACCGCGCCAACTGTCGACCAACGTCTAGCTGGCAAGCGACACAGGATACACGCATGATCGGTTCATAGTCGGCCCTAAAAACTCATCAACTAAGGCTTAAGCAATATGCTTTACCTTGGATTAAGAAGTTCGGCAGACAACCTAGGGAGATAATTATGCATCAAGTATGCAGACAGGCACGGCTTGCCTTGATCGCAAGCGTTGCCAGCAGTGTGCTGGCTGCCACACCGGCACTCGCGCAGAAAGCGTCGACGGCGGATCTGGAGAAGCGCCTGGAGGCGCTGGAGGCCGCCCTGAATGCGGTCAAGGCCGAACTGGCGGACGCCAAGACGCAGGCGCAGGCCGCACAACAAGCCGCCGCGCAGGCGCAAGTCCAGACGCAGGCTGCCGTTACGGCAGAGAAGGCAGTGGCCGAGACCAAGACCTTCGCATCCCGACTGGACGCCATCGAGAAGAAAGCGGCCGTCGTGACGGACGGCTTCAAGGTTGGCAGCACCACGGTGCGGATCAACGGTTATGTGAAGCTGGATGTGCTGGCCAGCCGTTTCTCGGGCGGCGACCCGGCAGCAAACACCTTGGTCAACGATTATTATTTCCCGGCGCAGATTCCGGTCGGCGGTGTCAGTGAAGGATTCAATGTCACCACCAGCGTGCGCGAGACCCGCTTCTTGTTCCGTACGGATACGCCTGTGGGGGACAAGTCGCTCACCGGTCATCTGGAACTCGATTTCTTCGATACCAACACCGGCGGCAACCAGCGTGTCTCCAACAGCTTTGTGCCGCGGGTGCGCCGGGCGTTCATCAGCTATGGCGGCTGGACGCTGGGTCAGGACTGGTCGACCTTCCAGAATCCGTCTGCACTGCCGGAGCGACTGGACTTTATCGGCCCGACCGAGGGTACGGTGTTCGAGCGCCAGCCGCTAATCCGTTACAAGACCGGCATCTTCTCGTTCGCGATCGAGAATCCGGAGACGACGGCAACCCTTGGCACAACCAGTGCCGAGGCAGATGACGACGTGGCACCGGATTTCGTCGCCCGCATCGACAAGAAGACCAAGCTCGGCACCTTGACGCTGGCCGGCATTGCGCGGGTCCTGAAGGTGGATAACTCGGCAGCACCCGTGCCGTTCGGCACGCCGGGGGCGATCAAAGGCACTGAATTCGGCTGGGGTGTCAGCGCCTCCGGGGTGCATGATTTCGGGCCGAGCCGCATCACCTGGAACGGCACCTTCGGTGAGGGACTTGGCCGTTATCTCGGCCTGAACATCCGCGATGATGTTGTCGTCTCGGCAGCCGGCGAAATCGATGCGCCGTTCATGTATTCGGGCTTTGTCTCCTACCGGTATGCCTTCACGCCGAAGTTCAAGGCGGTCGGCACCCTGTCCGGCTTCAACTCGGACACGCCGGACTTTGCCTCGCTGGCGCTCACCAAGTCGATCTGGAGCGCGAACCTCGATCTTCTCTACAATCCGTGGAAGCCGCTCAGTCTGGGTGTCGGCTACCGCTTTGCCAAGCGCACCCTCGAGAACAGCCTGGATGACACGCTGAACCGGCTGCAGTTCAGCGCGCAATATAATTTCTAGCAGCCGATGCCGGGGCCGCAGGCCGCGTGCGTTCGGAACATCACTCGGTCAATACAAGGGAGGACCATATGGGAGTAGGAACCACGGCGGACGACGTCGCTCGGCTGCCCAAGCATCATGCGGCGACAAAAGGGGAAGCCCTCGTCGTCGGCGCATCGTCACTGGGCACAGTGTTCGAATGGTATGATTTCTATCTGTATGGCCTCATGGCCGCGCAGATATCCGCGCATTTCTTCTCCGGCGTCAACGAGACGACCGGCTTCATCTTCGCGCTGGCGGCGTTTGCGGCCGGCTTTGCGGTGCGGCCGTTCGGCGCGCTGGTGTTCGGGCGGATCGGCGATCTGGTCGGCCGCAAGAATACCTTTCTGGTGACCATTGTGATCATGGGCATCTCGACCTTCGGGGTCGGCCTGCTGCCCAGTTACGATACCATCGGCGTTGCAGCACCGATCATCCTTGTCGCACTACGACTGCTGCAGGGCCTGGCGCTCGGCGGCGAATACGGTGGTGCGGCGACCTATGTTGCCGAGCACGCGCCGATGGGCAAACGCGGCCTCTACACCGCCTGGATTCAGACCACGGCGACCATGGGCCTGTTCCTGGCGCTGCTGGTGGTGATTGCGGCGCGCTCCGTGCTGGGCGAGGATACCTTCAAGGAGTGGGGCTGGCGGATTCCGTTCCTGGTCTCGATCATCCTGCTCGGGATTTCGGTCTGGATCCGGCTGATGCTGGACGAAAGCCCGGTGTTCAAGAAGATGAAGGAAGAGGGCAAAGGCTCGAAGGCGCCGCTGGCAGAAGCCTTCGGTCGCTGGTCGAACCTCAAGATCGTCATCATAGCGCTGCTGTGTGCGGTCGCCGGTCAGGCCGTCGTCTGGTACACAGGCCAGTTCTACGCGCTGTTCTTCCTGGAGAAGACCCTGAAGATCGATGGCTTCACCGCCAACCTGCTGATCACGATCAGTCTGGCCATCGGCACGCCGTTCTTCATCTTCTTCGGCTGGCTCAGCGACAAGATCGGCCGCAAACCGATCATCATGGCCGGATGCCTGCTCGCATCCATCACCTACTTCCCGCTGTTCAAGGCGATGACAGAGGCCGGCAACCCGGCGCTCTATCAGGCCCAGCAGTCGGCACCGGTAACGGTGGTTGCCGCTCCCGGTGACTGCTCGTTCCAGTTCGATCCGGTCGGCAAGAACAAGTTCGACAGCAAGTCCTGTGACATCGTGAAGTCGTTCCTTGCCAAAGCCGCCGTCTCCTACAAGAACGAGGCGGCACCTGCTGGTACGGTGGCGACGATCAAAATCGGCGACACCGTGCTGACAGCCCCGGACCCCAATACGGTGACAGGGGACGACCGCAAGGCGGCCATCACCAAGTTCCAGGACGACGCAAAAGCGGCTCTCAAAGCTGTCGGCTACCCGGACAAGGCGGACCCGGCGGCGATCAACAAGCCGGTGCTGGTGGCGATCCTGACGCTCATGGTGATCTATGTCACGATGGTCTACGGCCCGATCGCGGCGCTGCTGGTGGAACTGTTCCCGACCAACATCCGCTACACGTCCATGTCGCTGCCCTACCACATCGGCAACGGCTGGTTCGGCGGCTTCCTGCCGACCACCAGCTTCGCCATGGTGGCGGCAACCGGGGATATCTACTACGGCCTCTGGTATCCGGTGGTGGTGGCTGCGGCGACCTTCGTGCTCGGCCTGCTGTTCCTGCCGGAGACGTTCAAGCGATCCATTGACTGAACGCAGAGCGCATCCCCCCACTCGACGCGGCTCGCATGCGGGCCGCGTTTTTCTTTTGAGAGGTTCCAAACGCAGAAAACACGAAGAAAACCCCATTATTAGCGAAAAATTTAGGTGTATTACTGTAATTCGCGCAAGCCGTATTCAATTGGAGTAAACTCATGCTGCGCGCTTTTGTTTTGTCTTCTGCTCTTTTTCTCGCGCATGCTCCCGCATTTGCGGGTCCGGTCGTCATCAACAACGATGAATGGACCTTTCGTGCGAATGGCGGGTTCGGCACACCGGCACGCGCCGCCAGTACGACCCGTTTTGCCGCCAATCTCGCAGGCTTTCTGACGGGTGCACCGGGTGGCAACATCCTGATCTTCTCGAACGATGCCGGGCTGAATAACAGCGCGCTCCAGTCGGCCCTGACGAGCGCAGGCTACACGGTAACCCTGTCTGCCAG
>CAYOMD010000049.1:0-5257 GCA_964404985.1 uncultured Sphingomonadaceae bacterium | reverse complement strand
TCTGCGCCGCGCGCCTTGTGGGCTTCGTCAACGACTATGAGATCAAACTGACCCAGGCCATAGCCGATCAGCGGCAGGATCCTGTTCTTGTAATCGTCCGCCGAAAGCCATTTCTGATCGCCGTTAATGGCATCGCGCGGCAGTTCTTGGTCCAGAATCGTTTGGGCAATGTGCCGCGCCGCACGGCGACTGGCATATACATAGCCCACCTCACCCGAATGGAAATTTTCGCGCATGAAGTTGCGCCGTCGGCCGTCAATCAGGCGGGCGACGTTGGGTAAGAGTTCCCGGCGCCAGCCTCCAGCGGGGGTAAGCGTGATCCGATGGCCGCGTGTGGCTATGCAGCGGCGATTTGAGGTGCGTTTCCGGCCCATGCCCATGGCAGCATGTCTTCGATCCTGGAGATCGGGTGATCAGCGATGCGTGCGATGACGTCTGCGAGCCAGGCCTCGGGATCGATGCCGTTGAAGCGGGCGGTTTCGATCAGGGTATAGAGGATGGCGGCGCGCCGGCCGCCGGCGTCGGAACCGGCGAAGAGATAGTTCTTCCTTCCGAGCGTCAGGGGCCTTATGGCGCGCTCGGCGGCATTGTTCGAGATTTCGAGACGGCCGTCGTCGACGAAGCGCGTGAGTGCGACCCAGCGTGATGTGGCGTAGCGGATCGCCTTGGCGAAGTCGCTCTTGCCGCTGATCCTGGCCAGCGTCGCATCGAGGAAGGCGTGCAGCTCGGCCAGCAACGGCGCGGATCGACGTTGCCGCACGGCGACGCGCTCGTTGGGCGAGCGCCCGCGGATGTCGGCCTCGATCACGAAGAGGTCGCGGATCATTTCAAGCGCTTTGGCCGCCGCCGGCGACTGCGTGGTGACATGGATGTCGTAGAGCTTGCGCCTGGCATGGGCCCAACAGGCGACCTCGATCAGCGGCGCGGACGCGCCTGTCGAAGCGTCAGGCTCATAGAGGCGACCGAAGCCGGTATAGCCGTCGGCGTGCAGGTGGCCTTTGCATCCCGCGAGCAGCGCATGCGCATGAACGGCGCCGCGATCGGTCGAGTAGAGATAGAAGACCGCAGGCGGCGCGGTGGAGCTATAGGGCCGCTCATCGCGAACCGCCGCCCATAATCGGCCCGTCTTCGTTCGTCCCCGTCCAGGATCGAGCACGGGAACGATGGTGTCGTCGGCGTGAACGGCGGGGCCGGCGCGGACATGGCGCGCAATGCGCTCGGCGAGCGGTTCGAGCAGCGCGGCCATGTGGCCGACCCAGCCAGCCATCACCGAGCGGTCGATCTCGACGCCCTCGCGGGCGTAGATCGCCGACTGGCGATGCAAGGGGAGATGGTCGCAGTATTTGGAGACGATCACATGCGCCAGCAGCGCTGGTCCCGGCCGACCTTTCTCGATCGGCAGCGTCGGCATCGGCGCCTGCACGATGGTCTCGCAGGCGCGGCAGCTCATCTTCGGGCGCACATGCAGCACGCGCTTGAAGTGGGCCGGGACGTATTCCAGCACCTCGCGCTCGTCTGCGCCGATCCGCCCGAACCTCGTGCCGCCGCAGGCCGGGCAGACGCAAGGGGCGTCATGCGTCACCGTCTCGATGGGCAGATGCGAGGGGAGAGGCGCGCGCACGGACGGCTTCTTCGGCGTCGACGTCGTGGCGCTTGCGCGCCCGGATCGGTCGCCCAGCGCGGTTCGCTCGGCATCGGTTTCCTCCAGGTCGCCGATCAGCAGCTCAAGCTGCTCGATCTGCGCGTCGAGCTTCTCCGACGATCGTCCAAAGCGGGCGCGCCGCAGAACCGCAAGCTGGAACTTCAGCTTCTCGACCAGCAGCGACTTGGCCTGGATTTCGGCTTCGAGCGCGACCAGACTGCGCTGCAACTCGCTCGCAAAGCGGCGAAGCTCAGCAGGATCTTCCGGCAAATCAGCAGCGCCGCGCGACATGCCTCAGATTACCAAAAGCACCTGGTTTGCATAGCAAAGACAGGGCGTTCTCACGCAAAAACCGGCTGTTTCGCCTCCTCGGCCGCGATGGTTCTGCGCCAGTCGATCCCCTCGATCAGCAACGCTAGCTGGGCTGCGGTCAGGCGCATTCCGCCATCCACGATCGGCGGCCAGACGAAGCGTCCCTTCTCCAATCTCTTGGCGAACAGACACAGCCCAGAGCCATCCCAGGTCAGGATCTTCACATAATCGCCGCGCCGGCTGCGGAACACGATGACCGCGCCGGAATAGGGATCGACACGCAGAACCTGAGCCGCATCGGCGGCAAGACCGTCGAAGCCGCGACGCATGTCGGTCGGCTTGCAGGCGAGATAGACCTTCACCCCCGGGGCTATCGCCAGCATCACAGATCGCCCAGAGCCGCCAGGACTCGGCGCAACGCCTGCGCATCGACGTCTGCGTCGATGGAAATGCGCGCGCCGCTCGGCAGAGTAATCTCCATCGCGCCGCGACGCCCGCCCGAGCGCCGCTCCCGCGGAGCGCGCGGCGACGGCCCCAGAATCGCCGGCGTGGCAAGCGCAGGCGTCGGCCCGACGATCTCCATCGGCACGAAGCCCGGGGTGACGGCGGGCGCTGCAAGCGACGCACGGCTCCGAGGCCCGCGACGCCGGTCGAGCCAACCTTCCTGCCCGCGACGGATCCACTTGAAGACCAGATTGGCGTTCACGCCGTGCTGCTGCGCCGTCGCCGCCACAGAGGCGCCAGGCGACAGAGCCTCGTCGACGATCCGCTGGCGCTCCTCAACGCTCCAACTGCGCCGCCTACTCTCGATCATCGCCATCTGGTGTCCACCAAATCATCAGGTGGACACCTATCCCTCTCCAGATGATCCCGAACAGGCGGTCGTCAGGTCACGCTTACCTTGCGGGAGTTGCTTGAACGAGCCTGCCGAAATCCGGAGCAGGCCGCATTTTCCTGCGGAATCGCCATTCCGCACCGAATCGGCTCACGGCATCGGGCGCAGGCACGACCTTCCAGCTCTCGGAAGCGCGACTGGTTCTATCGGGGCGGCGCGCGGCAGGGGATTGGAGCGGGTACCGGGAATCGAACCCGGGTATTCAGCTTGGAAGTCAGAAAATTCTGACGTGTTTTGAAAGGCTATTCTGACATTTTGCTGCCTTTTGACCCCTTGAGATCATTACAGAACTTCTCACTGTCAGAATGGCTGTCCTGCTACTTGTCGCTCTCAAATCCCCTTCCGCAGATGCCATTCGCTCATCCGCGGCCCATGGCCAGATTCATGACGTGGGGACATGCTTGACCCCGGTTAGTAAGAGCTAGCATAGAGCTCCACCACCCTGGCGGCGCAGAATTTATACTCCGGGACGCGGGTATAGTCGTCCAGCTTACTGATTGTCAGCTCGTTTGCGGCTGCTTCAAAGAACGACATCGCCAACCAGATTACGCCCTCCTGAATCCGCCTGTCGGACAACGGACGAACCGAAACAGAGCCGCGGCGTGTCTCGACGCGGATGAAGCGATCCGAGGCAAGATCAAGGCGCTCAAAGTCCGCCGGGTTTATATGCACCAAGGCTTCGGGACTTAAAGCATCAAGTATCGGCGCACGCCGTGTCATCGACCCCGTATGCCAGTGCTCCCGAAGTCGACCAGTCACGAGCGTGAGCGGAAATCGATCATCTGGCAATTCGCTCGGTCGGTGGCCGTCCAGTGCTGCCAGTTGCGCCCGATTCCCGCGAGGAAAGTCTGTGGCAAAGAGACTGTCATGCGGCATCGCAAGAGCGGATGCCGGCTGGATTCCGTGGCCCGGAGCCTTCGATTTGATTGGATAGCGTGCGCACCGCTCGTTCTTGAGCCATCGCCAATTGAGCCCATTGAGCATCGGCACCATCGCAGCCATCTCGTCAAAGATGGCTTCCAGGGACATCCCGGCCCAGGGTATACGGTCCCGCTGCATCGGGCGCTCAGCGAACCGATCCTGCTCGGCGGCGCGCCGCGCGCCATCGCCATCATGAACGGCACGCTCGCCGGTGCGGTGGGCCTGGGCTTACGCCTCTGGCTCGTCGGTATCGCCATCTGGGCGATCGGCCACTTCGCGGCGGTGTGGGCGGCGAAGCGCGATCCGCTCTTCGTCGAGGTCGGCCGCCGCCATCTACGCATCCCCGCGCACCTTTCGGTCTGAGGGGGGCGCGGCCATGATGAACCTCGCCGAATATCGCAACAGACAAGCCCGGCTCGCCGATTTCCTGCCCTGGGTGGCGCTGGCGGCTCCCGGCATCGTGCTCAACAAGGACGGCAGCTTCCAGCGCACCGCGCGGTTTCGCGGTCCCGATCTGGATTCGGCCGTGCCGGCCGAGCTGGTGGCCGTCGCCGGCCGCCTCAACAACGCCTTCCGTCGTCTCGGCTCCGGCTGGGCGATCTTCGTCGAGGCGCAGCGCCATGCCGCCGCGACCTATCCGAACAGCACCTTCCCGGATTCGGCGTCGGCGCTGGTCGATGCGGAACGGAAAGCCGATTTCGAGGAAGCCGGATCGCATTTCGAGTCGGGCTATTTCCTCACCTTCACCTATCTGCCGCCGGCCGAGGACGCGGCGCGTGCCGAGACCTGGCTCTATGAGGGCCGCGAGAAGACCGGTATCGATCCCCATGAGGTGATGGCTGGCTTCGCCGACCGCACCGACCGGCTGCTGCGCCTGGTCGAAGCCTTCATGCCGGAATGCCGCTGGCTCGATGACGGCGAAACGCTGACTTATCTGCATGGCTGCGTCTCGACACACCGCCATCGCGTCCGCGTCCCCGAGACGCCGGTCTATCTCGACGCGCTGCTCGCCGATCAGCCGCTCACCGGCGGGTTGGAACCGCGCCTGGGATCGGCGCATCTGCGCGTGCTGACCATCACCGGCTTCCCGACCGCCACGACGCCGGGCCTGCTCGACGAGCTGAACCGGCTGGCCTTTCCCTATCGCTGGTCCACCCGCGCGATCCTGCTCGACAAGACGGACGCGACGAAGCTGCTGACGAAGATCAGGCGGCAATGGTTCGCCAAGCGCAAGTCGATCGCCGCGATCCTGAAGGAGGTGATGACCAACGAGGCGTCGGCGCTGGTCGATACCGACGCCTCGAACAAGGCAGCGGACGCCGATCTCGCGCTTCAGGAACTCGGCGCCGACTATGCCGGCATCGCCTATGTCACCGCGACGGTGACGGTGTGGGACGCCGATCCGCGCATCGCCGACGAGAAGCTGCGGCTGGTCGAGAAGGTCATCCAGGGCCGCGACTTCACCGCGATGGCCGAGACCATCAACG
>CAYOMD010000048.1:0-6146 GCA_964404985.1 uncultured Sphingomonadaceae bacterium | reverse complement strand
TGCTGGCTGCCTCGCGCCGCCCGTTCCCCTTCATCGAGAAGGTCTTCGCGGACGCTGGCTACCAAGGCCCGCGTGTCGCGACCGCCACCCGCATCGCCGTCGAGATCGTCCGGCGCAAGCCCGATCAAATCGGCTTCGCCGTTCAGCCCCGGCGGTGGGTCGTCGAGCGCTTCTTCGCCTGGATCAATCGAAATAGACGGCTCTGGAAGGACGCCGAAGCCACCATCGCCTCCGCGACGGCCTTCCTCTACGCAGCCGCCGCCATGGTTCTTATCCGCCGCATCGCGCGAGCGTCATGAGTTCCGGGACGGACTCTAAGAAACGCGGCGATGCCGAAGCAGTTTGCGATAGCCACCCGCGATCATGGTTCGGGCATCGCGGATCAGCGCCTTGACGGCATACCGCACTGAAGAAGTTTGCCATTCGCTGCGGTCCAATGCGCCGGTTCTGAACATAACCTGCGCGATCTCGCGCCCGGTCGCGCCGGCCCGATGACCGTCGAAAGCTTGCAGCATTCGGCGCATTCGTGCCCGTTGCTGGGCAGTCAAACGTGTGTCGGGAGGAACCGCACGGCCATGCAGAGCAGCCAGAAGCCGATAAACGGCTTCGAGGCGATCGAACCCATCCACACCGAGCGGAATGATTGCTGCTGTAGCTGCAAGACCCTCGTGAATGAGTTGAAGTTGTTGGCCGCTGCCGAGGTCAAACAGCAAGTATGCAGTGTTGTTTTCGGTCACTGAGACCGCTGCATCGATAACCGGTGGCGGATCGACTGGGCCCAGCTCGGCTGGCGAAGCTCCGAGCACCAGGATGCTGGTGTCATGCTGCGGTAGCCAAAAGACGGGGGCGTCTGGTGGGGCGCGCAGAGGATCGACAGGGAAATCGTAACCCCCATTGCTGACGGATCTTACCTGTCAGCTCTTGTCGATCGACATGCGCGTCATCGAACGCTTCGTAGTCATGATCATAAGCATCGTTTCGGCGCAGCCACTCCCAGGCAAGGTCGGATGCGGTGAGATCATCGATGTGATCGTAGTGCGCGGGCGAGCGCCACAGGGATGCGTCCGGCGTCATCGCGTTCCTCCCATCGATTGACCAAATTGCGGGAGAGATATGATTTCCCGGAAAGGTTGATTGAGGGAAGAGGTCTTGACGGCAGAGAGCGATGCCGGGGCGGCATCACTCCGTCAGTGCCTTTGACTTTCGCGGACCAGATTTCGATAGCCGCGGTCGGACATCCAGCGCGCACGGGCAAGATGCGAGTCGTGGATCAGGCGACAACGTCTTGGATCGAGTTCGGGATCGAGACCGAACAGTATCTGTACAGCCTCGCGCCAGTCGGCACCATCGCGAGCGGCGTCGAGCAAGCGGAGATACAAAGTCATGTGCTCTCGGTCATAGGGCGTTAAACCTTGGCCGGGAGGTGGTTCGTCCAGAAACTGCGGGGATGATCGTGTCACCGGGCCATCCTATTCGCCTGATGCGATCCTGTTAACCAAATCCGCTGCTGTCTTTGACGCAGGACATGCGGACCGTGGAAAAACAGGCTGTATCGTCGGCGTGTAGGTGCGACGGCTAGGATGGGGATCGTCGCTGGTGTTCGTCATGAAGCCGCAGCACTCCTTCGCCTTTGTCAGTGGACAGAAGAACGACGCCAGCGGCTTCCAGTGCCCGCCTGACTTGATCGCGCGTCGTCTCATACACATCGAGCCCGCTTTCGGATTCGAGGCGCTTGAGAGCGGTTAGCGATACTCGGGCCTTGTCAGCGAGCGTCTCCTGTGTCCAACCCAGCAACGCGCGTGCGGCCCGTGATTGTCGGGCGGTGATCATGCATGATCACCTCCCACCGGCCGAAACGCACTTGCCAGAACTACGGCTATTTTAGTCGCTCTTGTCGCGAGCGCCACCAGAATTCAGCGTTCGCGACGCTTATCTTCTAGCCATGCTCGGCCTCCCGCGCCGAACTGATTCGGTTTTGGCAGGCAGGCGGCCCCGGCCTTTCGGCCGGGGCCTTGCTCGGGGAGATCAGTCGCCCCGGCGCCCGTTAGGGCGGGACCAGATCAGCGAGTAGCTCTCGCCGTCCTCGTCGTCGAAGAGGTTGGCGTAGATTGGGGCGTTGAAGCTCGGATCGTCGAGCTTGAGGCC
The DNA here is from genome assembly GCA_964404985.1 of uncultured Sphingomonadaceae bacterium. Taxonomy (GTDB): domain Bacteria; phylum Pseudomonadota; class Alphaproteobacteria; order Sphingomonadales; family Sphingomonadaceae; genus Hankyongella. Next base: position 4,001 of record CAYOMD010000048.1, on the reverse strand, counting down.
CAGATAGTCGCGGCCTTCGTTGGAGCGCTTGGACCAGGCGGCGCCGATCTCGGCGCGGCCGACCAGAACCCGGTGGCTGGGGGCGTTTTCGCCGGTGGCGCGCAGGTCGGGAACGATGCGCACGCCCTTGGCCTGGACGCTGAGAGTGACGATTTCGCCGGTGAATTCGTTCGAGCCGGTCTTCTTGAAGGTGCCGATGGTCGCCATGGTAAGTCTCCGTTTTTGCGTTTTCGAGCCCGCACCATGCGGCCTCGATGGCGATCGGTGGGCCGGAGGCGACCGACGACGCATCGCTTGCGACCGAAGCGGAGCGGAGGACGGCGCAGGCGCGACTTTCTTGTCTCGCGAGGAATGGGTGAAACCCAGGGGAAGAAAGTTGCGACACGCCGTTGCGGCATAGGCGGTCGAGGCGAAGCCGGTCTTCGGCCAGATCAGGCCATTGGAGAGGCCGTGAGGTGCGCTCGTTCAACGGGACAGATGAAGGAGACGCACGGCGACATCCCGCGATCGGCAAGAGAACAGGACCGGCGGTTCACCGGCATCGTTACATCTTGCAGGACAGGCAGGTTGTGCTCCCTCCCGTGCCCGGCCACCACAGAACAAACCCGTCACCCATGTTCGGGTTTTGCCGCCATTCGTGTGTGCCGCTGATCGAAGCTCCCTCGAGGGTGCGGGCCTTGGGGCGCGGCTCCGATCCGTCGCTCCTGCTCAACACCCACGCGATCTCTGGCGACAGGGATGGCGTCTATCCCCGCTGTTCGGGGGTTGCCGCCCACGGTGTCGGGGCCGCCTAACCCCGCGCCAGCCCCTGGTTCGCAGGGTCGGGCGCTGCCATGCCCGCAATGCGCAGAAACGCCGTGATGCCCACCGCAATCGAGCCGAGGACCGAGAAGACGATCTGCCAAGTCTCCGAAGGGATGGTGTGTTTCACGATTCCGTGGACGGCGTGATAACCCGCGATGACGGCGGGCGCGACGAAGATCGCGGCGATCGCAAACTTGGCCCAGAGCGGACGGACGGTTGCAAGCAAGACCTGGCCGAAGCCGAGCGTCAGCCCGGCCGCGACCGTACCGATGAGGATTGCGCCCAGCCAGCCTGCGCCAGTGTGATAGGCCCAGCCGCCAGCGGTGACACCTGCGAAGAAGGGCAGCGCGAAGACGGCGAGCGTAAACAGCAGCCAGCAGAAGAAGCCGATGGCTGCGATGGACAAGATGATGCCAAAAATGAACATGGTGGTGTCTCCGAGACAGAAAGGTCTGAAGGTCGCGCCTCCACCACCACCGCGGCGCGACCGGAACCATAGCAGAACATCGCCGTCGGCGGGAGCGGAAACCAGCAGGGTTTCGGCATCGCGCGCGGTGATTTTCTGCCGGTCATGGGGCGAAAGGGTCGATTTCATCGACGATGGCTACGCTGTCGCCGTCATATTCGCTGGCGGGCATGACCGAGAGCGTGCCGTCACCGGCGCGGAAGATGACGATGACGGCCATCAGGGTGGTGGCGAGGCTGAAGGCGAAGGCGTGTGCGTCGTGGAAGGACATTGATCCAGCTCCTGTTTCGAGCGGAGTCCATCCCCCGCTGACAGGCGCCCGATGTGTTCGGCCGAGGGCCGCAATCACCGCGACAGGCGCAGCCGAAGCGGCGGCACGCGCATGCGTAGTCCGACCCTTTACGGGTTGATGGCGTCAGGCCCTCGGCCGGACCAAGGATCAGCGCATTTGAAGCGGGGGGTGGCTCTGCTCTGCATGGGCCGCTGATAAGTCCATAGATGTCATGCCCTCCGTCGTGCGAAGTCACTGTATGTCGGCTATGTTGGCATTGGCTGACTCGGATTCTGCGTCTTCAGCCTTGAGGCAGTCATGGTGACACATGCTTCAGTAAGAGAGCGAGGATCTACCGCATGGGAGAAATTAATATTCCTCGCGATCAGCAGACTGCCATCACGGCGATCGACGCCAGAGAATTGGACAGGCTGATCGACCAGGCAATCCGGGAGGAACGATCGGGCGAATTGCACCGTCTCCCTCTCGCGGCCTGCGGCTCCCACATCGGAACAAAGCTCCATTCCTTCGACCGGGCGTTGGCGAAACACCGCGAGGCCAAGGCGCCGCGAAAGCGGGCGGAAACAGGGGATGCCCTTCGACGCGCAGGCCATGATTTGTCCTTTGCCGTTGGGGCTATGAAGCAGCGTTTGGAAACCGAACAGAAGGACGCTCAACTCTTCATCGTCGATGACCAGATCGTGCCGCCCTACCGCTTCACCACGCAAATGAGTGTCAGGGTGAGCTATCGGTGGCGGCGAACCATCGAGGACGAATGGCAATGGGGTAGCATTACCTTTGTCCATCACCACGACCCGCGCCCCAACTACGCGGTGCCGGTGTCCACGCGGAAGCCAAGCGCCGCCAAACAGGAGCAGGAGCTTCAGAACCGACTTTATCAGACCTGGGAACACCTGATGCGCGGCGCGCTTTATTCGGTGAGAGATTATTTCAGGGACGGCGGTGACGGTGCCAAGATTCCAGAGACGTTCCAGGTAACGGTCGATTCCTACAGCCGCGATCTGAACAACTACAGCACGCAATTCTGGCGCCAGCAGCCCTGATCGCCTTCGCCCTTACGGTAGTGAAATAAGGGATGGCGGCGCTTACCCGCCGGTCCCTTCGCCGTCGCTTTGAGCCGGACGAACATCGAACGTCCGGGCGCGTTGCGGGCATCGCCGACCTGCCAGTAATTGCCCTGGCGATGGCCGGCGCCGAGATAATGGCGGCATACCGCCTCGGCCTCCCGGCCGAGACGGTTCGCCAGATCGGAAGCGTCGAGACGGGTCATCACGCCGCCTCGCGTTCGCCGATGCGCTGGAGCGGATAGCGGCCCAGCACGCGCTCCAGCACCACGGGGCCGGCGGCATCTGTCGGCACGAACATCCTGAGCTTCCAGGAGATGATCTCGTGGAACAGGCCGTAGGCGTTGAGCCGCTCGCGCATCGTGTCGGTGAAGCCCGACAGCTCGATGCGCTCGGCGCCCATGATGCGGACGCGGCGAAGTTGAAGCCCCTCGGCGAGGTCGAGGATGGTGCGGCCATCCATTAGCGCCACGAAAGCGTCGGCGGGCGTGAGCGTAGCTGCGCCGGTCGTGGCGGCGTTGGCCGCCCAGGCCGGCGAGACTTTGCGGCCGACGATCCGCTCGCCCTCGTCGGTCTGGAGCCGATAGACACGGGTGGACTCGTTGGGCAGCCGCTTCCAGATCGGCAGCAACAGACCGGCGACGACATGGATCGTGCTGTCGGAGAACTCCGGCACGTCCGCGACCTCGGCAGCCCAGGCCGTGGCGAAGGCGTCGCGATCCACGTCGGTCCAATGGGTCTCGCCCATCATCTTTACCGGAACGGTGTGCGATTCCATCGGCCGGATCAGCCGGACGCGGCGTTCGATCTCACCATCGTCGAGCATGATCGAGGTGGCGGGGATCTGGACGGCAGAGCGGCCCGAGCGTTCGTTGATCAGCAGCCTGGCGCCGGGTTCGCCGAGATAGGCGAGCGCGTCGTCCTGCGTGACCGGGCGGTTGCGCGTGCGCTGCGCGATGGTGAGCAGCCGGGTCTCCGCGCCCGTGCCCGGATGGGTGTAGATCGTCTGGCGGCCGGTGACGGTGAAGCCTTCTGCTGTCAGCGTCTCCAGTCCGACATCGTAGATGCCGGCGGCGATGGCGCCCTCGATCTTGGCGGTGAGAAGCTGCTCGAAGGCGGTAAACAGCACGCCTTGAAGCTCGATGGTCAGCGCCAGCAGCCGGTTGAGGAAGGTGGTGATCGGGGGCAGCTCGTCCTTGATGCCGTTCGCGTCCATCAGCTTCAGGCCGGTGGCGGACTCGAATCGCTCGAGCGAGCAGCCTTCGACCTTGCCGCGCACCAGCAGGAGATAGAGCTGACGGAGCGCATCGCGGGCGTAGGGGCTTTCCAGATTGTCCTCGGGGCGGAACAGGCCCTGGCCGCCGGTCTGGCGCTG
>CAYOMD010000047.1:0-6457 GCA_964404985.1 uncultured Sphingomonadaceae bacterium | reverse complement strand
CCAAAGCTGCGCTCGCCTTGCGGACGATCACCACGCGGGCGGTCGCCAAAGCTGCGCTCGCCTTGCGGACGATCACCACGCGGACGGTCGCCAAAGCCGCGCTCGCCGAACGAACGGTCGCCTTGCGGGCGCCGCCCACGGGAGCGGTCATCGCGCGGCCGCTCATCGTAGCGTGGTGCTTCTTCCATTTTCGGTCTGGCGGCCTTAACCTGGGCGACAGCAGCGAGGAAATTCTCCGGCAGCGGCGCGACCGGAATTTTGATGCGGGTCAGGCGTTCGATATCGCGCAGGTAGCTGCGCTCATCGTCGGCAACGAAGGAGATCGCCTGGCCGTCGGCACCGGCGCGCGCGGTGCGGCCGATCCGGTGGACATATTGCTCGGGAACGTTGGGAATCTCGAAATTGATGACGTGGCTGACGGCTTCAATGTCGATACCGCGTGCCGCAATATCGGTCGCAACCAGGACCTTGCAGCGACCGGCCTTGAACAGGTCCAGGGCGCGCTCGCGCTGCACCTGGCTCTTGTTGCCGTGGATCGCGACCGAGCGGATATCCATGGCGTCGAGGTGGCGCACCACCCGGTCCGCGCCATGCTTGGTGCGGGTAAACACCAGGGCTCGGTCCACATCGCCGTTGCCGAGCACCAGGGTCAGCAGGGCCTGCTTTTCGCCCTGGCTGACGAAGGTGACGGACTGGGTCACGCGCTCGGCGGTAGTGGCCGCCGGCGTGATCGATACCTTGGCCGGGTCTGTGAGGAAGCGGCTGGCCAGTTCGGCGATGGCGGACGGCATGGTTGCCGAGAAGAACAGGGTTTGGCGTTCTGCCGGCAGCAGCGGGACGATCCGCTTCAGCGCGTGGATGAAGCCGAGGTCGAGCATCTGGTCTGCCTCGTCGAGCACCAGCACCTCAACCTTGGAGAGGGTGATGGCGCGCTGCTCGATCAGGTCGATCAGGCGACCGGGGGTGGCGACCAGCACATCTGCGCCGCGCTCCATCTGGCGGATCTGCCGGTTGATCGGCACGCCGCCGAACACGGTGCCGACCTGCAGGCGCAGCTGCGCGCCATAGGTGCGGAACGAGTCTGCAATCTGGCTGGCCAGCTCACGGGTCGGTGCCAGCACCAGCACGCGCGCGCTATGGCGTGGCGTCGGGGCCGTATTGAGCGCCAGCCGGTGCAGGATCGGCAATGCGAATGCGGCGGTCTTGCCGGTGCCGGTCTGGGCGATGCCGAGCAGGTCGCGGCCGGACATCACGATCGGAATGGCCTGCGCCTGGATCGGGGTCGGGGTGACATAGCCTTCATCGGCCAGGGCAGCCGCAATCGGGGCGGCAAGGTGGAGAGAGGCGAAATCTTGGGCAACAGGGGTCGTTGCGGGAGAATCGGTCACGGGGAAACTTTCAAAAACGGGGATATACCCGCACAGACGTCTGTGCAGGCGGTAAGACGACCCGCGTGAAAAGGGGCGTAGGGGGGATCAAGCGTCCGAAGCGGTGGGCTCAAGTGCGGTGAAAATCCGCGCGTGCTTCACGCTGCCCAACTCAAGCGCGGACTATACCCGTGCTGACGTTGCGAGGCCTATGACCGAGATGAATGCAAATGTCAAATGGCAATGCAGAGGTAAGGGTTACCCCACTAACAGCCGGAGCATGCCGTCGCCATCCTCGACCGTGACGGTCTGGCCATCCTTCACCTGGCCGCGCAGGATGAGCTCGGCCAGCGGGTCCTGCAGGTATTTCTGCACCGCGCGCTTGAGCGGCCGGGCGCCATAGACCGGATCGTAGCCGACCCGGCCGAGCCATGCACGGGCGGCATCGCTCAGCGTCAGGCCGATCTTGCGGTCGGCGAGCAGGCGGGCGACGCGGGCGACCTGGATGTCGACAATCGGCCCCATGTGCGCCTCGCCCAGCCGGTGGAACAGGATGATCTCGTCCAGCCGGTTCAGGAACTCCGGGCGGAAGTGGCCGCGCACCACCTCCATCACCTCGCTGCGCACCGCGTCGGTGTCCTGGCCCTCGGGCAGGCTGGCGATGTAGTGCGCGCCGAGGTTGGAGGTCAGGACGATTAGGCTGTTGGTGAAGTCGACCGTGCGGCCCTGGCCATCGGTCAGACGGCCATCGTCCAGCACCTGCAGCAGCACGTTGAACACGTCCGGGTGCGCCTTCTCGACCTCGTCGAACAGCACGACCTGGTAGGGCCGGCGGCGTACGGCCTCGGTCAGCACCCCGCCTTCCTCGTAGCCGACATAGCCCGGGGGCGCGCCGATCAGACGGGCGACCGAGTGCTTCTCCTGGAACTCGCTCATATCGATGCGGGCGATGGCTGCCGTGTCATCGAACAGGAAGTTCGCCAATGCCTTGCACAGCTCGGTCTTGCCGACACCGGTTGGCCCGAGGAACAGGAAGCTGCCCAATGGCCGGTTAGGGTCCTGCAGGCCGGCGCGCGCCCGGCGCACTGCGGCGGAGACGGCGGCTATCGCCTCCGACTGGCCGATCACCTGACGCCCGACTTCGGCCTCCATCGCCAGCAGTTTCTCGCGCTCGCCCTCCAGCATCTTGTCGACGGGAATGCCGGTCCAGCGGGAGACGACCGAGGCGATGTCCTCGGCGGTCACTTCCTCCCGCAGCATCGCCTCGCCAGTGGCGGCCTTGGCCTGGGCGATCTTTTTCTCCAGATCCGGGATCACACCATAGGCTAGTTCGCCGGCGCGCGCGAGGTCCCCCCGCCGCTGTGACTGCTCCAGCTCGAGGCGGGCATCATCGAGTTTGGCTTTCAGTTGCCGCTCGCCCTGCATCTTCTCACGCTCGGCCTGCCAGCGCATGGTGAGCGCTGCCGACTCGGCCTCGAGTTTGCCAAGGTCTTCCTCCAGCCGGGTCAACCGGTCGCGGGATGCGGCATCCTGCTCTTTCTTCAGGGCCTCACGCTCGATCTTGAGCTGGATGATCCGGCGGTCGAGCGTCTCGATTTCCTCCGGCTTGCTTTCAACCTCCATGCGCAGGCGGCTGGCGGCCTCGTCCATCAGGTCGATGGCCTTGTCGGGCAGGAAGCGGTCGGTGATGTAGCGGTTACTGAGCGTGGCCGCCGCGACCAGCGCGCCATCGGTGATGCGCACGCCGTGGTGGACCTCGTACTTCTCCTTCAGGCCACGCAGGATCGAGATCGTGTCCTCGACCGTTGGCTCACCGACGAACACGGGCTGGAAGCGACGCTCAAGGGCGGCGTCCTTCTCGACATATTTGCGATACTCATCGAGTGTGGTGGCCCCGATGCAGTGGAGTTCGCCGCGCGCCAGTGCTGGCTTCAGCAGGTTGGAGGCATCCATGGCGCCGTCGGTCTTGCCGGCGCCGACCAGTGTGTGCATCTCGTCGATGAACAGCACGATATCACCCTCGGCGCTGCGCACTTCCTCCAGAACGCCCTTGAGCCGCTCCTCAAACTCCCCGCGATACTTGGCCCCCGCAATCAGGGCGCCCATGTCGAGTGCCATGATCTTCTTGTCCTTCAGGCCCTCCGGCACGTCGCCGTTGGCGATACGCAGGGCCAGCCCCTCGGCAATCGCAGTCTTGCCGACGCCCGGTTCACCGATCAGCACCGGGTTGTTCTTGGTGCGGCGCGCCAGCACCTGCATGGTGCGGCGGATTTCCTCGTCCCGCCCGATCACCGGGTCCAGCTTGCCGTCGCGGGCGACCTGAGTCAGATCGCGGGCAAACTTTTTCAGTGCATCATAGCGGTCCTCGGCGGACGCGGTATCGGCGGTGCGACCCTTGCGGATGGTGTTGATCGCCTCGTTGAGCTTCTGCGGGGTGACGCCGGCCTCGGCGAGAATCCGCGCGGCCTCCGTGCCCAGCGCCAGCGCGAGCGCCAGCAGCAGGCGCTCGACCGTCACGAAGCTGTCGCCGGCCTTGCTCGCAATCTCTTCGGCCTGGGTCAGCACCTTGACCGCTGCCTGATCCCAGCCGAGCTGTGCGCCACCAGCCACACGGGGCAGGCGCGCGAGGCTTGTGTCGGCGGCCTGGTTCGCCAGCTCGGGCCGGCCACCGGCGGCCTTGATCAGGCCGGACGCCATGCCCTGATCATCCTCCAGCAGCGCTTTCAGCAGGTGCAGCGTATCCACCCGCTGGTGATCACGGCGGATCGCCAGCGTCTGGGCGGCCTGCAGGAAGCCTTTGGCGCGGTCGGAGAATTTCTCGATATTCATGCGTCGTGGATCCCATCACGGTTTGAGATGGACTGTGATGTAATGTGACATTTTCGCAACACAAGGGGGGGCTAGTGTCCCGAATCTGAAATCCGTTATAGTGATATAACGTCCGGGGCGGATTTCATGTTCGATAAGGACACTCGCAAATCATTGTTATAGTGTCGTTTTTAGAATCGAAGTTCGCTCTCGCGCTTGATATCATTCTGTGGCGAACTGCGCTTTCACGACACTAGTAACTGACAGGTGCCAGTGCTTTGATCAGCGCATAAACCGGATCGCCGGGCTTGAGGTCCAGCCGGGCGACTGAGGCTGCCGTCACCAGCGCCAGAAGCTGTGTCTCGCCGACCTTCAGGACAACGCGCACGCTGCTGGGCGGGTCCGAGTCTAGAGCCTGCACGATTGCTGGCAACTGGTTGACGACGCTGATCTCCGGGACCGGCCCCCGCGCCAGAATCACCTCGCGCGCCGGGATGGACAGCCGCAAGATCTGCCCGATCTCCAGCCCGCTCGCCTCAATCGACAGGCGACCCAGCGGTGTGTCGATCAATGTCAGGTTCTGGACTTGCACCACAAGGCCGGTGACCAGGGTGGTCGCCGTGACACCTGCCTCAACAGGGCGATGCGCGGGCAGGCGGCTGGCAACTTCGGCCAGCGGCCCTTTGTCTGTTACCCGGCCATCCTCCATGAGCACCAGATGGTCCGCGAGCTTCAGGACATCGCCAAAATCGTGGGTCACCAGCAGCATCGGGATGTTGAGTGCGGTACGCAGGCGCGCCAGCAGGGCACGGATGTCCGTGCGGCGGGTGGCATCGAGGGCGGCCATCGGTTCATCCAGCAGCAGCAGGCGGGGTGCTGCCAGCAGCGCGCGGCCGATGGCGACCCGCTGCTGTTCACCGCCGGACAGCGTGCCCGGCCTGCGCTCCAGGAGAGGGGCCAGCCCGAGCAGATCGATGAGGTCAGCGGGGTCGATGATCGGTGCGGCGCGGGACCGGCGTACGCCGTAGTGCAGATTGGCTGCGACAGTAAGGTGCGGGAACAGGCGGGCATCCTGAAACACCAGGCCGATGCGACGGCGCTCTGCTGGCAGGTCAATCCCGGTGGCACTGTCGAACAGCGGCGTCTCACCGATGATGATCGACCCGCGCCGGGCCCGGAGCAGGCCTGCAACAGCCAACAGCAGGCTGGTTTTGCCGCAGCCGGACGGCCCGAACAGAGCGGTGACGCCGTTACCGGGCGCGACAAAAGCCGCGCGGAGCTGGAAATCACCCCGCACGGCCTCGATATCGATGGCAATATTCATGGTCATGCCGGATCGCCGTGGCGACCGGTCATGCGCTTCAGGCAGCCGGCTGCTTTTTCTCGATCAGGCGCTTCAGGCGGCGGGCCTTGATCGACAGCTGCACATCCCGGGTCTTCAGCAGCCAGGTGTCGAGGCCGCCAGCATGCTCAACCGAGCGTGCGCCGTGCGTGGTCACCCGGAAGCTGTAGCCAGCACCCATGGTATCCGAGAGGAAGGTAATATTCTGCAGGTTCGGCAGGAAAGTCCGCTTGGTGCGGTTATTGGCGTGCGACACATTGTTGCCCACTTGCCGACCCTTGCCTGTCAATTCACACACACGCGCCATGGTTCAAAACCCTATTTCATTCCCTGGGCGTCTCGCCCATGCTCAGTAGAGTGGCGACTGTTATGGTGCGCTGGGCACCGACCGCCAAAAAAACGAAGGCGGGTCTATAGTCGAGACCGTCGCGCGCGTCAATGCGAGAGTCTCGCGTACGCAGGCGACACTTCGTTCGCACGGCACGCCTGACGCTGTAAGCCACGTGCGTATATAAGGTTTGTACTGGCAACAAGGAGGCACGGATGATCACGCTGTACACAGCCGCCACGCCGAACGGGCACAAGCCCTCGGTGACCCTCGAGGAGATGGGCATCCCTTATACGGTCCACGCGATCAAGATCTCGGAGGGAACACAGAAGGAGCCCTGGTTCCTCGCGATCAACCCCAACGGACGCATTCCCGCGATCATCGATCATGAGGCGGACGATTTCGCGGTGTTCGAATCCGGCGCGATCATGATCTACCTCGCCGAGAAATCCGGCATGCTCCTGCCGGCGGACGCCAAGGGGCGATCCCGCGTGTTGCAGTGGCTGATGTTCCAGATGGGCGGTATCGGCCCGATGATGGGGCAGGCGAACGTGTTCTTCCGCTACTTCCCGGAGAAGATCCAGCCGGCGATCGACCGCTACCAGAACGAGA
>CAYOMD010000046.1:0-7777 GCA_964404985.1 uncultured Sphingomonadaceae bacterium | reverse complement strand
CCGAACGCAGCCAGCGTGTTCCGCGAATATGCCGCCATGACCGCCCTCGCCGCCGCGCGCGGGCGCAAGCTTGATCTGAGCGCGCAGGCCGATCTCTCTGACGCCGCCTATGAGGCCATGCAGCCCTTGCGCTGGGGCGGCGCGCATCCCCTGGCCGATGGCTACCCGACGCCCACCGGCAAGCCCCGGCTGATCGCCCTCACCCCGCCCGCGCCGCGCGTGCCTGATGCCGCCTTTCCTCTCCGCCTCAACACCGGGCGGTATCGCGATCAGTGGCACACCATGACCCGCACCGGACTCAGCGCGAAGCTCGCCCATCACCGGCGTGAGCCGCTGGTCGAAATCAACCCTGCCGATGCCGCCGCTGCCGGGATTGCCGAGGGCGATCTGTGCAAGGTCACGACCCCGGCGGGCACCAGCCTCTACCGTGCCACGTTGAGCGCAGGGCAGGGGCGCGGCGGGCTGTTTGTGCCGATGCACTGGACCGACCTGACCGCCGCACCGCACACCGGACGCACCGGCAGGCTCGCCAGCGCCGACACTGATCCGCTCTCGGGCCAGCCCGGCTTCAAGGATACACCGGCTCGCATCGCGCGCGCTGACCTCGCCTGGCGCGGCTTCCTGGTGGAGCGCGCGCCGCTTGCCACCCCCGATTGCGACTACTGGGTGCGCTCGCGGGTGGAGCATGGCTGGCTCTATGAACTCGGCGGCATCGAAGAGGCTGACCCTGATGCCCTCCTCCCCCAAGGCACCCGCAGCGAAGTGGCCTACGCCGCCAAGGGCATGCGGCGCTTTGCCGTGTGCGATGATGCCGGGATGCTCACCGCCGCGCTGTTCATCACCCGCAAGGGAGCGCTGCCGCCGCGCGAATGGATCGCCGCCCAGCTCGGCGCGCCGGTGGCAGACCCTGTTGCCATGCTTGCCGGTCGCCCGCGTGAGGCGGGGCCGGATCGCGGCGCCATCATCTGCGTGTGTCACGATGTCGGTGAAGGCGAAATCACCGCCGCCATGGCGGGCGGCGCTGCGACCGTCGCTTGCATCGGCAATGCCACTCGTGCGGGCACCAATTGCGGATCATGCCGCCCGCACATCGCGCGGATGATCGCGGACGCGCAGCTTGATCTGAAGGAGGCCGCAGAATGACGATGCACGCCGATTTTCCGGCAGGATCGGTCTGGCTGGTGGGTGCAGGGCCGGGCGATCCAGAGCTTTTGACCCGCAAGGCCGAACGTCTGATCAGGGCCGCTGACATCGTCTTCCACGATGCCTTGGTGAGCGAGGCGGTGCTGGCACTGGTGCCGCCCGATGTCGAACGCATCAGCGTCGGCAAGCGGGCGGGCAGGCATTCGGCCCCGCAGCCGCTGATCTGCGCTTCTGTCGTGAAGGCCGCCCTGTCAGGTCAGCGAGTCGTCCGGTTGAAGGGGGGCGATCCGTCAATCTTCGGCCGCGCGACCGAGGAGATCGAAGCCTGCCGCGATGCCGGCGTCACAGTTCAGGTTTGTGCCGGTGTCACCACCGCCAGTGCAGCGGCCGCTTCGCTGGTAGCCTCGCTAACCTTGCGCGGGCTCGCCCGGCGGCTGGTGTTCGTCACTGCCCACACCCAGCGCGGCGCGGTGCCCGATCTCGATTGGCAGGCGCTCGCCGATCCCGAAGCGACACTGGCGGTCTATATGGGCAAGGATGCCGCCCCGCATATCGCCAGGGGCTTGCGCGATGCGGGCCTTGCCGCCGACACACCCGTCATCCTGATCGAGAACGTCAGCCTGCCTCATGAGCGACAGTTTGCCACCGACCTCGCCATGTTGCCACTGGCGGCCCGCACCGTTCTCGGCGATGGCCCGGCGATGATCCTGATCGGCAAGGCCATGCAAGCCGTGCACCCGGTCGCCCAAGGCAAGGAATCTGGTTCTACGCTGGCCGCCAAGGTACAGGACATGTTGCAAGTGCATGGGTCGGTGGGTGGGCAGGATCTCTGAAGTCGGTGTCTGCATTCTTGCCGGAGGAGCCTCGCGCAGGTTCGGGGCCAACAAGGCTTTCGCCGATCTGCACGGCAAGCCGTTGCTGGAACATGTCATCGACCGGATCCGCGCTCAGACGACCGGGCCGATGATCATCAACGCCAACGATCTTGATCAGTACGCGCGATTTGGTCTGAAGGTCATCGCCGACGATCAATGGCCCGAAGCAGGTCCGCTCGCCGGAGTGTATGCGGCGATGTCTTGGGCGAGAGATGTCGGGCTTGATCAGGTCGTCACGGTGGCCGTCGATCAGCCGCATCTGCCAATGGACTTCGTCGCCACTCTTTTGCGAACCGGCGCCCCGGCCATTGCCGCGTCCCTTGGGCGGCCGCACCCTGTCAACGCCTTGTGGCCCGCCAATGATCTTGGCGCGCTTCATGACTATTTGGCCTCGGGAAAACGTTCGGTGTTCGGTTGGGCCGAAAGCTGCCAAGCACGGGTCGCAGAATTTCAGGCATCGCCGGATGCGATTGACCCATTTCTGAATGTGAACACCCCCGATGACCTTCGCGCTGCCGAGCAGGCTTCTGTCGCGCACAGAACCGCAATCGGACCGCCATAAGCTGAGACATGCCCCAACATCCGAGCGCTTTAGTGACCGATATGGGGTCGATTGCTGAATGGCGGGTTTTGGCAAAGATCGTGGAGAAGCTGCCGGTTCGGCATCGGTTTCCCCGACGTCGATGCCAGACGAAGCTCCCCTCCATGCGAATCGATGGCGTACATCCTCATCCCAGCATGCGCTCCACAGCTGCACCAATCTGTTCCGCCGCTTCCAGCGCGTGTCCGTCATCGAGATGGGCATAGCGGGCTGTGGACTGAACGCGAGCATGGCCAAGCAGACGCCCGATCATCGGGAGCGTCTCCTTGTTCATCGCAGCATGGCTCGCGAAGTTATGACGCAGGTCGTGGAGGCGGAAATCGCGAAGGCCAGCGTCGTCGCGAAACTTATTCCAGTACTTATGCAAGTCCTTGACGGGCTGGCTCAAGGTTGGATTCCAGAACACCCAGGGAACGTCCTTGTAGCGCGGACACGTATTTAATACGGCGCGCGCGTCGTCTCCCATCCACACCATGCGCGGCCCCGTCTTGCCGTGGCGGAGCTTCAGGCGGATGCCGTGAATGTCTTGCCAATGCAGACCGAGAATTTCCCCCCGGCGACACCCTGTCAGCGCCAGCAGGGTCACCGCCTTTGCCGCGAGCGCCCGCATTGGCTTGTCGCTGGCGCGCTCCTTGGCCAGCACTGCCCCAAGGCGCTGCATTTCTTCGTCCGAGAGGAAGCGCTTCAGGTGGTTGCGGCGGTTCATGCGCACGGCACGGCACGGATTGGTGTTCTCGAGCCTGTAGCCCCAGACCTCCGCCTTGTTCAGCATTGAGTTCAGAAGCGCCAGCGTCATGTTCGCGGCACCTGGCCCGGTCTGGCGGTTGACCTCGGCGAACCAGCGCGTGACATGCTCCTCGTTCAGCTCGTCTATACACAGGCCCTGAAAAGCATCTTGCAGGTAGAGGCGGCGGTAGCTGGCATTCACGTTCCATGTTTTTGGCGTCCAGCGGGTCCCCCACTTTTCCCAGAACTCGTCGAGAAAATCGCTGTAGCGCGGGGCCGACCGGATGCGCTTGCGCTCACTCGCCGGATCCTGACCCACACGCGCATATGCCAGCACAATCCGCGCCACCTGCGTCGCCTGCGCGCGTGTCAAAACCGACGCTGGCCCCAGCGTCACCGTCCGCAGCTTGCCACCCATCCGCGTCTGCACGATGTAGACGTTGCGGCCAGAGGCGTAGTGCCGGATGCCGAACCCATGCTCGATCCCGAGCCAGGTTGTCGTACGTGGCTTGCCTCTGGGGATGCGGATCAGGTTGATGTCAGCGCCGACCCGCGCCAGCGCCTCTTCGACGACCTGCTTAAGCCCCAGCGCGGTCATGCGTGCAGCCCCAGCGAGTTAGCTAGAGAGCCGGAAATGCGCTTGGCCGCGTCTGCGACGATCTCGTCGGCCAGATGCGCGTATTTGGCGGTCGTTTCGGGCAGCACATGACCCAGCAGCTTCCCGATCGTGGCAAGCGGCACATCGTCCATGATCGCGGTCGAGGCAAAGCTGTGGCGAAGATCATGCAGACGTACATCGGGCAAGGCGCAGCGGCGCCGAAATTTTTCCCACCAAGCCCCAATGTCAATCGGATTTTTGCCCTTACGATCAGGGAACACAAGCGGACAATCCGGAACTCGGTCGACGCCTTCAAGGACCGCCAATGCCTGGCTGTTCAGCCAGATCACCTTCGGGCCGGTCTTGCTATCAGGCAGGACAAGCCGGGGCGGCTTGACCCAGTCCCATCGCAGCCCCTCGATCTCCCCGCGACGCGCCCCGGTGAAAAGAAGCAGCCGAAGGATCGCGACCTGTGCCGGAAACTCGGCCTCTTGCGCGCGCAGCTCAGCGCCGACGCGCGCGTATTCGCGAGGCGTAAGATACCGCTCCATCGCTTGCCGCTTGTAGCGTGGCATACCGCGGCACGGATTGGAGCCCTTGCGGCGCATCTTCAACGCCTCGGCATAGTTCAGCAGCGCTGCCAGCACGGGTATCGCGCGGTTGTATCGTGCCTCGCGTTCGCCTGCAAAAGCATCACGCCAGCGCACGACATCTGCCTTGGTGACGTCAGCCACCAGAATATCCCCGAAGTGCGGTGCCAGATCGCAGCGCCAGGCATCGGCGTTGCGTTTTGCGGTCGAGGCTTTCCAGACGCGCGACAGATCCTCGAAATAGGTCGCCACGAAATCGGTCATGGTCGGCGTTGACCGCACCACCACCCGCTTGGGCAAACCGTCCAGCGCCACCTCGGCGAGCAATCGGCGCGCCTGCGAGCGGGCCAGCGCAGCATCAAGGTCGGTCGTCTTTCCAAGCGTGATCCGCCGATGCTTGCCGCGATGGCGTAGCCGCACAAACCAGTAGTAGTTGCCGGTCGGGCGAATCCGCAATCCGAAGCCCGCCAGCTCGGTGTCCCAGATGCAATATTCGTTCGCCTTCAGCGGCAGATTCCGGCGTGCGAAATTGCCGTCGAGAAAGGCTCTGTTGCCCTGCTTTTTTGCTGCGGGGACCATATGGCCATCAGGAATATCAGAACTGCCAGCTAAAGTCCCGAAATTCTGCGAATTATTGGGGACCGCATAGCCATCAACGGCTACCGATCTGCCGAGCGCATTATTGAACACTCGCACTGATTTTATTGCAGTTTTTCCCATAGAAGCGCGGTTTACCGCATAGGGTGTGCCGTCAAGTTACCCATTTCCGGGTCACGATCCGGTGAAGGAGCCTGAATGGTCGGCAGAGCTTGTGACCCCGGTCCTGCACAGTGCGAAAGCACTCACTAAACCAGATCACACATTCGCTGCTTAATCGCGTCACCTTGGACCTTTGCCACTTTGGCAACAAAATTACTTGCATCCCTTGGCGTCTTGATCGAGGCGAAGTCAAAACCGGTAAAATCAATGCCGCTTACATTCAGTTCGAGCTTGGCCAAGAGCACCTCGATAAGCTCATCCCGCACGATCTCAGGGTCCATCGCAAAGACTTTGTAGAGATCGTCATCAGCTTCAGGTCTGAAATCCCGAACGAAAGCCTGCTCTCGCAGCGTTTCCCAAAGCGCAACTGCAATATCTGGTTGCCCATTAAGCTGGCTCGCGAATGTCTCTGCAGTTACGTGCGGTCGCCCCTTTCTAAGGCGACCCTGCAGTCGCGATCTAAACGGCGCAATGAAGCGGTATACGGCAAATTTACTCACCGCTGTTCACCGTGCAGATACCAATGGCAAGGGCGTCTGCAGCGAGAAGCGCGTAACCAAATACTGGAACGGCTCTACCAGCAAACTTCGCCGCGCTTAGGGTGGATGAGAGCTTTAGACCATTACCAATTCCGGGAAATCCGGTGAGTGTTGGGAGCTTAACGGCCATCTTGGCATCGCCGTAAATTGCGCTTGCAGCTCGCCCAGCCCAAGATGTGCCCGGAGTTGCGCCAGCAAACTTACCTCTAGTCTCGATCACATTAGCGCCAGCAGCAGCTAAGGCGCCTCCTGATCCGCCAAGTGCCAAATTCAAGCCATAATGGTCGAGCGCGCATTGCCCAGCTCTCTCAAGAACATTTGGCTTATCACTTTGCGGCTTCTCCTTCTTCCCCCTGACGACGATCGTATCCAGTTCTTCCGAGCGCTCATTCAGATCGCTGCCGCCGAAATTAAAGTGGCTGCCGCCGGTTATGGTAAGGCCGACAAACAGGGGCTCCTGTTTCTGTTTGTTCCCTAAGACAAAAATAGTCTCTAAAAAATACTCATCCTCCAACCCGCTGGGGTCTGTGGCGTTGATGGGGTCGCCGCCGGCATAGGCGTAGAGGTTGAGGCCGTCGGCGTAGCCTGCCGGGTCCGTCTGCAGAAAGCGGCCGAGGTAGGCGGAATACATCCGCGCCTTGTAATAATAGAGCCCCAGCTCCGGGATCAGCGCCTGCCCGGTGTAGCGGAACCGCCCGCCGGCGGTCGTGTCCAGCTCCCCCCACGGCCCGTAGGCATAGGTCGCAACCGCCTGGCCCGACGCATCGCTCTCCGCCACCACAGACCCGCGCTCGTCCGCATGCAGCCAGCGCCGCAAGGGCCTCGACACAACGGGATGGAACGCACCAGACACTCAACAACCCTGCCTTATCCCGGATGTTCCGTAAACTGGCACCGCAATTCAAAGGCGACGGGATTTGATGAATAATGTGCGTGTCACCGTAATTCCCGTAATTCGTGTCACCGTAATTCAATTGTGCCAACGTGATTTAACTATTTCAGTTTTCGCGAAACCCAAATTGTGATGGGCAAAAACATTAGCAGAAATAGCAAGACCCGTGATGGCCATCCCTTCGCGAGAGCATAAGCTAGAAATGTACATGTCGCAAAAAAAAGCAGCCAAGACATCCATGGTTTCATATCGAGGCTACCTATTTCTTACAGCCAAGACTGTACAAAGAGGGCGTATTGGCAATTACGGTGCAATTACGGTGGGTGCAATTACGGTGACACGCACATAATTCACTTATTATAGACACCCTGCTGCCTGGTGTCTATAGACCTTGCGATGGCTCGCCTTCCTCGCATTGTGCTTCCCGGACACCCGCATCACATCACGCAACGCAGCAACCGGCGGGAGCGAACCTTCTTCGAAGACGGGGACTATGCACTTTATCTCGATCTGCTGAAAGACGCAGCACTGGCCGCGAACAGTGAATAATGTGCGTGTCACCGTAATTGCCGTAATTGCCCGAAAACTGCTCTAGGGTAGTTCTCGATTCGATCTGTAGTATGAGATAAAATTAAAAATCATCATTATTACTACTGAAACTATAGAAACGACCTGCGATTCACGATCATTCCTGAAAAAATTGGCGACTGAGCCGATACCTAGCAAAATTATGATTGTTACATAAAAAATATGCTTTTGTATTTTTACTCGCATTGTCTTTACTCGCATGGGCTTTTGACGGCTTGAGATACAATTCAATTACGGTGCCAATTACGGTGACACGCACATTATTCACTTATCTGGAATTACAGTGCCAGTCTACTGAATACACGCAATACCAGAAAGCCCACTTCGGCAAGCGGGCTATTGCGTCAACGGGAATACCAGTGCTGGCATCCACCAGCCCTGACCTCATACCAAGAAGCACTGATTGAAACCCATAGAAACGTTGTCACCCCGGCCCATCGACGCCGCTTTGCGAGCGGCGCTCAGG
>CAYOMD010000045.1:0-8477 GCA_964404985.1 uncultured Sphingomonadaceae bacterium | reverse complement strand
GCGGGCCGACCAGCAGCACGCCCTTGGGGATCTTGCCGCCCAGGCGCTGGAACTTCTGCGGGTCCTTCAGGAAGTCGACGATTTCCTGCAGCTCCTCGCGGGCCTCGTCGATGCCGGCGACATCGTCGAAGGTCACGCGGCCCTGCTTTTCCGTCAGCAGGCGTGCCCGGCTCTTGCCGAAGCCCATGGCACCGCGGCCGCTGGAGCCCTGCATCTGCCGCATGATGACGAACCAGATGCCAATGATCAGCAGGAACGGCAACAGCTGGATGAGGATCGACATCAGCAGGCTGCGGCCTTCCTCGCGCTGGACCTTGAAGTGGACGTTCTTGGTCTTCAGCCGGTCGATCAGGTTCGGATCGTTGGGGGCATTGGTCCGGAATGTCTGGCCGTCGGACATCGCGCCGACCAACTCCTGCCCGCGAATCTCGACCTCACGGACCTTGCCTTCGTCCACCTGGGTCAGAAAATCGGAGTAGGCGAGATCGCTGACCACAGTGCGGGATGTCGGTGTGCCGAGCATCTGGAACAATACCACCAGCACCACAATAATCACGGCCCACAGCGCCACACTGCGCCCCATCGTGTTCGGTCCACGCTTGTCGGACATCGTCTTCCTTTCCTGCGGCGCGGGGTCGCGCCTGAGTCATGTGTCTAAGATATGGTGGCCGGGTAAAGAAACAAAGATGGCGAATGTCGCATGTTTGCGATCCCGATGAATTCTGCATCCAGCTGCGCCGAAGCGGGCAGCAACGTCGCCAGAGCGTTGCCGCCACCGCCCAGCGCCAGCAGGTGATCCCCCCGCCAGAGCGCAGGCAGCGCGCAGCGGGCGCTGTAAGGCATATCCAGTGCGCGCAGGCCCGGCCAGGCCGCAAGCGCCAGCGGCCAGCCGGCCTCTCCCAGCGCGCGGATCTCGCCGTCTTGTGACGCAGTGACCCGGAAGCGACGGTCCCACAGGGCATTCTCGGCAGGGGTCGTCAGGTGCGCGTCTATCCGGCCCGCCTCCCGCATGCAGAGCACACCGTCCACCACGGGTTCCAGCTTCACACCGCCGCAGGTCGTCGGTGCGCCGCGCGTCAGGGCGGCGGCGACATCCGCCCGCTCGGGCAGCAGGCCGGAGGTGGCGGCGATCACACGCTCCAGAGCCCGCAGGCGCAACTCCGGGAGCGGGGCAGGGGCGCTCGACACCCAGAACACGCCGCCGGGCAGCAGCTTCACATGGCCCTCGATCCAGTCGGTGGCAGCCGCATCCAGCTGTGCGTCGAGGTCAGCCATGAGCGCTGCCGTGCGGGCCACAGCATCCGGGGTCAATTCCGGCAGTTGTGTCAGTGCGGCCCGCCAGCGCACCCGCTCGAAGCGCGTGTCTTCGTTGGACGGATCGCTGATCCAGGGCTGGCCCAGCGCCTGCAGCCATGCCTGCAGATCGGCGCGGCGGTGCGCCAGCAGCGGACGCACCACCGTCACCCCCTCAGCAAGCGGCCTGGCCACGCGGATGCCCGCCATGCCCGCAAGGCCGGCACCGCGCGCGAGCCGGGCGAGCAGCGTCTCAGCTTGGTCATCGGCGGTATGGCCGGTCGCCAGGACGGATATGCCGGCGTGCACACACCAGTTTGCCATCAGCGTGTAGCGGGCGTCGCGCGCGGCCTCCTGCAGGCTCGTTGTGGCCGGCGTGTCCCAGCGCAGGATGTGATGCGGTATGTCGTGCGCTGCCAGCCAGCGCCCGACTTGCCCGGCCTCATGCGCTGAGTCGGCGCGCAGATTATGATCGACGGTCAGAGCGGTGATGCGGCCCGGCAGCGCCGCTTGCGCCAGCAGGGCAAGGGCCAAGCTATCCGAGCCGCCGGAGACGGCGACGGCCAGGCGTTCCACCGGGGTCGGCAGAAGACGGGCAAGTGTTTGGGCTAAGACAGACGTCAGTCCGTCAGCCACATTTGGCGTCCTTACGGGTTGCCGTCAGGTCCTTGGCCAGGCGACCGCGCGCAATCGCCTTGTAGGCGGCGTCCAATTCGCCCAGCGTACGGCAGGCAAGCTCCGGCTGGCCACGGGCGACCAGCGACTTGCCGAGCCACAGCAGCGTGTCCGGTGCCCGCTCGCCCTTGGGGAACTTTTCATAGCCCTCGGCAAAGGCGAGCGCTGCCTCGTCGAACTTCTTCTCGACCATGTAAACACGCCCGAGCCAGTATTGCGCGTAGGACGCGCGGCGGGAACTGCCATTGGCCTTGACGAAGTCCGCCAGGGCCAGCGCCGCTTTGGCGTGATCCTTGGCCTCGACCAGGCTGTAGGCGGCCAGATAGGCGGCCTCTACAGCGTCCACGCTTTTCTTGGGTTCTGCCGGCTTGGCAGCATCGGTATCACTGGTGGCAGCGGCGACCGGTGATACCGGCGCGGCTGGTCCCGTGGCCACGCCGGGGGCCTTGCCGCCTTCCAGCGCGTTCAACCGGAACTCGGCGTCGCTTTTGAAACGCGTGACACCATCTTCCATCTGCATCAGGCGGAAGTTGGCCTGCTCGAGCTGGCCGGTCAGCGTTTGCAGGCGCGCCTCCAGAGCATCAAGCCGCTCCTGCATGGCAACCAGCGCGGAGGTATCGGGCTTGGCCGGGGCCTGCGCCGGTGCGCCGGTGGCAGCCTCCGGCTCGATGTAGATCGGCTGGCCTTTGGGGAAAACCTTGCGTTGCAGAACCCGCAGATCCTTCTCGATCCGTTCGATGCGGGCGGCATCATCAGCGGATTGGGCGTGGACCATGGGTGCGAAGGCAACAAGGCTGAGCAGCAAAATGATAATACGACTCATGTCTTACTCCTGTCGCGAACTGTATAGCAGAGCTTTGCCGCCATTCTCGGTTTTCGGCACGACATCCGTCCACCAAATCAAACGCCCCGACGCTTCGGCAGCATCGGGGCGTCATGATGGGCAGAATAGGGCGAATTAGCTGTTCGGGTTGTCCAGAACGGCAACACCGCGACGGTTTTGTGCCCAGCTCTCATCGTTGGACTCAGCAACTTCCGGGCGCTCCTTGCCGTAGGAGATCGTCTTCACGCGGCCTGCCGGAACACCGGCGCTCACCAGGAAGCTCTTGACCGCGCTGGCGCGGCGCTCGCCGAGTGCGAGGTTGTATTCGCGGGTGCCCCGCTCGTCGCAGTGGCCTTCCACAGTCAAAGTGATGCTGCCGTATTTCTTCAGCCACTCAGCCTGCTTGGCAAGCGTTGTGCGCGCAGTCTCGCTCAGCGTGTAGCTGTCGTAATCGAAGAACACGCGGTCAGCGCCGGCAGTCTCGATGAAGTCCTTCAGGCTGCCCGGAGTCGTCGAGGCCACAACCGGTGTTGGTGCCGGCGGCGGCGGTGGCGGCGGGGCCACTTGCTGGGTCGGCGCCGGCGGCGGCGGCGGCGCGGGCGGCAGTTCTTCCTTCTTGGAGCAGGCGGCAAGCATTGCGATGGTGCCGGCCAGGGCCGTCATCCGTGCAATGCGAAGAGAATTATACGACGTACCCATGGGTCTCTCCCGTCTCAGACGCTGAAAAAAGCAAGTCAAACGTCTGCCCGATATAAAGTTTCATTGCAGCAGGTCAAGACAAGGCTTGGTTTGGGCTGACTATTTCTCGCAGGGTTTCACTTACGGCAGCAACGGCGACCAGTTCGGATCGGAGGCATCGGTCGGCGTCGGGATGCGGCGCTCGTTCGTACCCGTCAAGTCCACGGCGTAAATCGCGACACCGCCATCAGAGCGGGCTGTCGAGCGCTGCGACCGGAAGAAGGTGATGACCCGTCCGTTCGGTGACCAGGCGGGGGCTTCGTCCTGCCAGCTGTCGGTCAGCAGGCGCTCGCCGCTGCCATCCGGCCGCATGACGCCGATGCGCAGCTTGCCGGCGGCAATCTTGGTGAAGGCGATCAGGTCGCCGCGCGGTGACCAGACCGGGGAGCCATAGCGCGCGCGGGGGTTTGTGCGGTCGAAGGAGATGCGCTGCGCCCCGCTGCCATCTGCGTTCATCACATAAAGCTGCTGGGAGCCGCCCCGGTTGGACTCAAAGACGATGCGCTGGCCATCGGGCGAGAAACTGGGCGACGTATCGATCGACGGTTGGTTGGTGATCCGGCGGGTCTGACGCGAGGCCAGATCGAGGATGTGGATATCGGAGTCGCCGTTCTCGGAGAGGGTCAGCGCAATGCTGCCGCCGTCCGGCGCATAGCGCGGCGCAAAGCTCATGTTGGGGAAACGGCCCAGAAGTTCCTGCCGCCGTGTCGTGAGGTCATAGCGGAAAACCCGCGGAGTCACACCAAAGGCGAGATAGCTGAGGGCGTTGCCATCCGGGGCGAAGCGCGGGGTCAGGGCCAGGCTTTGGCCCGTCGTCAGATATTCGATGTTGGCGCCGTCCTGATCCATGATGGCCAGCCGCTTGACCCGGTTCTTGCGCGGGCCGGTCTCGGCGATATAGGCGATCCGGGAATCGAAATAGCCGGCATCTCCGGTCAGCTGGGTGTAGATTTTGTCGGCGCATTTGTGCGCCGCGCGCCGCCAGAGTTTCGGCGTTGCGATGGTCAGCGTGTGCTGCATCAGGCTCTCTTCCGAGAACACGTCGAACAGGTTGCAGCCGACGGTCATGCTGCCGTCGACGTTGAGCCTTGCGGTTCCGGTCACTAGCGCCTGTGCGGCGATCGTGCGCCAGGACGCATAGTCCGGGGTCAGCACGGTATCGGCCGTCACCGTCGTCGTGAAGGCGGCCCTGTCGAGCGGGCGGAACAGCCCGGAATTCTTGAGGTTATCGCTCAGGACCTGCGAAATGCGGGTCGAGAGGGTCTGCAAGGCACCGTCTGGCGTTGCCTGCGGGTTGCTTGCCACGAACTCCGGGATCGCAATCGGCAGCGGCTGCACGGACCCGCCGGTGATGTCGATACGGATCACGGCCTGTGCCGGGGCAGCGGTCATGAACAGCAGGCAGGGGAGGGCCAGGAGGCGGAGCAGATGAGTCACAATCGGTCCTTCCGGGTACGCATGCGGTGACGTGTTTGAATCACAACAAGCGCGAGGGGTCAAAGTTCAATTCGAAATCCTGGTTCGCCCATATCGCGCGGAACTCCTGCGGCAGCTCGTAGGGTGCACATTGGATGACCGCCCGCAGGGTCGCACGTGCCAGCGCATCGGCAAACGCGGCATTGAGAGGGGTGACGCCGGTGCGGCCGATAACGCGCGGTCCGTCGACGATCTGGCCGGCGTCGTTCAGGCGGAACTGAACCTGAACGGACATCTTCTTAACATCGGCCCCGCCGGAGGGCGGGTTGAAGCAGGCGGAGACCTTGGCGTCCATGAGCTGTTGCAGGGTGATGGTCGCGCGGGTGTCGCGGATCGCGGTTTTGGCAATGTCGCGCTTAAGGTCTTTGGCCAACTCCGAGACATCCAGGCGCTTGCGGTCAGACTCCTTGAGGCTTTTGTCGATCAGGTTTTCCAGCTTCTGGTCCAGGGCCTTGTCGCGCTCCGGCTTTTTTGTCTCCGGCTTTTTTGGCTCGGGCTTGGGTTCAGGCTCCAGGGCCGGCTCCGGCGGGGTCGGCTCCGGGGCGACCTCCGGTTCGGGCTCTGCCGTGGCGGTCTCGCGCGGTGCCGCCTCCACGGAGGGTTCAGGCACCTCGGTCACGCGGTGAAGCTCGCTGAGGTCGACAATCTCGACCGGAACCGGAGGATTGAGGTCGGGCAGGGCGGGCGGCAGGGACGTCTGTGCGATCAGCAACGCGCCAAACAGGGCAGCGTGCCCCAGCAGTGAAACCGTCCAGCCGCGCGCCATCGCCATCGGCTCTAGCGTTCCGTCGCCGGGGACTGCTGGTCCGAGACCAGGGCGACCTTCCTGAACCCGGCGGCGTTGATCGCGCCGACTGCGGCCATCACCCGCCCATAGTCGAGTGCGGTATCCGCGCGCACATAAATCCGGGGTTCATCCCCGCGCGCCTCGACGATTGCCGAGAGCTTGGGAGCCAGTTCATCCAGGGGAACTTCCAGCTTGTCGACATAGATGCGCCCCTCCCGGTCGAGCGTGATCTGCACCGGGCTGTCATCCTCCGGCAGAGCCTTGGCGCGTGAGTCCGGCAGATCGATGGGGACCCCGCTCACCAGCAAGGGCGCGGCCACCATGAAGATGATGAGCAGCACCAGCATCACGTCGACCATGGGTGTGACGTTGATCTCGGCCATCGGCGGGCGGCGCCAGCGGCTGCTGTAGCGACTGCCGCCGTTCAGGCCACCGGTCTGGAACGACATGCCCATGGTCAGGCGGCCCGCTCGTCAAGCTGGCGCGAAAACAGCGCCTGGAACTCTTCGGAGAAGTTGGACAGCCGGCTGCCGTAGCGGCCCACATCGGCTTGTAATTTATTATAGCCGATCAGCGCCGGGATAGCGGCAGCCAAGCCAATGGCGGTTGCGAACAGGGCCTCGGCGATGCCGGGGGCAACCACGGCCAGGGTGGTGTTCTGGGTCTGCGCGATGGCGGTGAACGAGCGCATGATCCCCCAGACGGTGCCGAACAGGCCGATGAACGGCGCAGACGAGGCGACGGTCGCCAGATAGGTCAGGTGCGCCTCCAGCTTGTCCATCTCCCGCTCGAAAGTGACCCGCATGACGCTGTGCAGGCGCTGGTTCAGGCTTTCGCGGTCCAGTCGGCCGCGTGCGGTCGAGCGCCGCCACTCGTCCATGGCCGCGACAAAAACCTCGGCATAGGGGTGCTGGGCCTGCTTGTTGGCGTCATACAGGCGGTCGAGCGTCGTGTTGGACCAGAATGCCTTTTCAAACTCCACCGCCTGGCGCTTCAGTTTGCCGAGCCGCAATCCCTTGTCGATCATGATAGCCCAGGCCCCGATCGAGGCGAGAACAAGCCCGATCATGATGGCTTTGACCACGATATCGGCCTGCAGGAACAGCTCCCAGGCGGAAAAGCCCGCAGTGGCGTGGGCAAGCGGCAATGTCGTTTCCATGTGCGTCCTTTATTCCGTCAAAGTCTGCGCCGCCTTCTGCACCGCGGCGAAGCGGGCGCGCCAAGCGTCCGGCTGACGTCGCGGCCGACCGCCAGCGCCCAGATAGGCAACTGTGATCATCGCGTCCACGATAGTCTCTGGTGGTCGCGACGGTTCCGCCACGGTGGCGCGCTCAATCGTTTGGTGCAGGCGGCAGGATGCAGCGCCGAGCTTGTCGACGTGCGTGATGACCCGCAGGATATCATCAAGCCGGGCCGGTGCCAGAAAGCGCATCTCAACGGCGGTCACTGCATAATAGCCATGGTCCGCACCCGTGCTGCGCAGCGGCTCGCTCAGATTGATGCCGAGGCAGCGCAGGAAATCGGAGCGCCCGCGTTCCAGGAAGCGCAGGTAATTTGCGTGGTAGACGACGCCGGTTGCATCCGTGTCCTCAGTGTAGACCCGGAAGCACGCACAGTGCCGCCCCGCCACAATGTCGCCGGGACTGACCATCAGGCATCCAGCAGGGGGAGGGCAGCAGCAGGCGGCTCGAGGCCAAGGTGGGCAAAGCCCGCCGGGTTCAGCATGCGGCCACGCGCAGTCCGCGCGACAAAGCCGATCTGAATCAGATAGGGCTCGATCACTTCCTCGATGGTGTCGCGCGGCTCGGACAGAGCGGCCGCCAGGGTTTCCACGCCAACCGGGCCGCCGCCATAATCAAGCCCGATACACTGCATGTAGCGGCGGTCGATGCGGTCCAGCCCGCGTTTGTCGACCTCCAGCCGGGTCAGCGCGGCGTCGGCCAGTTCCGCTCCAACCGCCTCGGTACCGGCCACAGCTGCAAAATCGCGTACACGGCGCAGCAGCCGCCCGGCGATGCGCGGTGTGCCACGGGCGCGGGTTGCGATCTCGCGGGCCCCGTCCGAACTCAGGGTCAGCCCGAGCACGCGGGCCGCGCGCGTCACCACCTGCTCCAATTCGTCTATCGTGTAAAACTCCAGGCGGACCGGGATGCCAAAACGGTCACGCAGCGGGTTGGTAAGCAGGCCGGAGCGTGTGGTCGCCCCGACCAGCGTGAACGGTTGCAGGTCAATCCGCACCGAACGGGCGGACGGTCCCTCGCCGATCATCAGGTCGAGCTGCCGGTCCTCCATGGCGGGGTAGAGGACTTCCTCGACCTGGGGGTTGAGGCGGTGAATCTCGTCGATAAACAGAACGTCACCGGCCTCCAGGTTGGTCAGCAAGGCTGCAAGATCGCCGGCGCGGGCGATGATCGGGCCGGAGGTGGCGCGAAAGTTCACCCCCATCTCGCGCGCGACGATCTGGGCCAGCGTGGTCTTGCCAAGCCCCGGCGGACCGAACAGCAGGACATGATCCAGCGGCTCGTGACGGGTGCGAGCGGCCTGAATGAAGATTTCCAGATTTTCGCGCGCCGTCTGCTGGCCGATGAATTCGGCGAGCCGCTGCGGGCGTATCTGGAGTTCGGCGCTGTCGTCCGGGGCCAGGTGAGGACTGATGGGGCGGGTCTCCATAGCCTGTGTCTAGTG
>CAYOMD010000044.1:0-9152 GCA_964404985.1 uncultured Sphingomonadaceae bacterium | reverse complement strand
ATTGAATCAAGCCATCGCCGCCGGCGCAAGCGATTTAATGGGTCCTGAGCCTAGGGCAGACCCAGCAAGCAGTACCACAACTCCTGACTTCCAAATAACTTCCAGTATGCGGAGCAACGCCTCGCCGATTGAAATTGGCTGGGCAAGTGGGCCAACAGCGAACGGGCCAGACCAAATCGCGCGCGCTGTGCGCTTAACCATGTCCCCCAATGCCATTCGGTCCCCCGCTTTGGTTACGCCGCAACCTTCCAGCCGCCGCTGTCTTGTTCCAGTGTAATGCGGTCTTCGCTTTCCTCAAGGTCGGAGTCTGCCAGCCGCTCGATCATGTCGCGAAAGTGGGCATTGCCCTCGTTCAATTCCCGGTAGATCGCACGAATGAACCTATCAGCGATTTTCGGTTCCTTCGAGTGCGGAACCACATAGCCAATATTTGACACTGATCTTGCTCCTTCATAGAAGGAACAAATCCGTCGGCTTTCAAAGCTTTACATCTTCTTGATGCAACAGGGTTGCGTAGGGTGTGCGCCCCTGTTGCCTGCTTTTGACGTTGCCCCCTGAGTGCAATCCCCTCTTGAATGACCATCATGCCATCCACTCCGGCAAGGAGGTGCGGCCAGCGCCTTTCGAGCTAGTTGTCCCGTGGCGTCCGGCTTCAAGCAAGCACGCTATCGGGGAGCGATTATGGGAACCGTTGCGCAAAATGATAAAATATATAATTGAATCAAGGGGCGCTGGAGGAGAGCGAGGGATTCGAACCCTCGATACGGTCACCCGTATGCCGCATTTCGAGTGCGGTGCTTTCGACCACTCAGCCAGCTCTCCAGCCCAGCGACGGGCGCGGACCATAAGCAGAACCCGTTGCAAATGCCAACACAAAATGATCCGTGCAAATGCCCGCTCCGGCGCGTCCTGTGCGGCAATCCGCAGGGCAGGGCTTCACAAGCGGCACCGCAATCCTACATGCTGCCTATTCGGCAGGTGAGTCGTGCCTGCCGGCCATGAAGTGGACGCGTGTATGAACCAGACCCCCCATGGTGCGCCGGCGCCGGCCGGTGATGCACCGATCAGTTTCAACATCGGCCAGGTGGTGCGCCACCGGCTGCTGCCGTTCCGCGGCGTGATTTTCGACGTGGACCCGACCTTCGCCAACACCGACGAATGGTACCAGGCGATCCCCGAGAGCATCCGCCCGAGCAAGGAACAGCCCTTCTATCACCTGCTCGCCGAGAACGATCAGGCGACGTACGTTGCCTATGTCAGCCAGCAGAACCTGGTGCCCGACGACAGCGAGGACCCTTTGCACCACCCGGCGATCGAGGATCTCTTCGACGGCTACACCCAGGGTCGCTACCTGCTGCGGCGGGACCGCGCACAGTAGCGCAGCGGCGCTCTTTCGTTCGGTGCAGAAATGCTCTAGCGCAGCCGCATGAGCGAAAAACCAGCTAGCCGCCTGCAGCCTGTGCGCGGCACCCACGATCTGTTCGGTGATGACGCCCGTGGCTTCTGGCACGTGGTCGAGACCTTCAAGGCCTTGAGCCGTCGTTATGGTTTCCAGCCGGTCGACGTGCCGATCTTCGAGTTTACCGAGCTGTTCGCCCGCGGCATCGGCGAGACGACCGACGTGGTCGCCAAGGAGATGTATTCGTTTGAGGACCGCGGCGGCGAGTCCCTGACCCTGCGCCCGGAATTCACCGCCGGCCTGTGTCGCGCCTATCTCTCCAACGGCTGGCAGCAACTGGCCCCGCTGAAGCTTGCCGCCCATGGCCCGGCATTCCGGTACGAGCGACCGCAGAAAGGCCGGTTCCGTCAGTTCCACCAGATCGATGCCGAGATCATCGGCGTCGAAGGGCCGCAGGCGGATGTCGAGCTGATTGCGCTGGCCCAACATCTTCTGAGCGCCCTTGGCCTGGGCGACAAGGTGGAGCTGCGGCTGAACACGCTGGGCGATCCGGCCAGCCGGGTGGCCTACCGCGCGGCGCTGGTCGCACACTTCACCCAGCATCAGGCGCACCTGTCGGAGGACAGCCTGATGCGGCTCGAGCGCAATCCTCTGCGCATCCTCGACAGCAAGGACCCCGGCGACCGGGCAATCGTGGCGGACGCGCCGGTGCTTGACCCCTATCTGAGCACAGAGGCGGCGGCATTCTTCGCCGCGCTGACCACAGGGCTCGATGCCGCAGGTGTGGCGTTCGTGCGCGACCCCCGGCTGGTGCGTGGGCTGGACTATTACACCCATACCGCCTTCGAGTTCGTGACCACCCATCTGGGCGCGCAGGGCACCGTGATCGGCGGCGGTCGCTACGACGGCTTGATCGCGGAGCTGGGTGGCCCGCCGACACCGGCAGTCGGCTGGGCGGGCGGCATTGAGCGGCTGGCGCTGCTGGCCGACGTGCCCGACCCCGTGGGGCTTGCGGTTGCCGTCGTGCCGATGGGCGAGGCAGCCGAGGCAGCGGCGCTGGGGGTCACCGCCATGTTGCGCCGGGCCGGCTTCAGCGTTGACCAGGCGTTTCGGGGCAATATGAAAAAACGCATGGCACGCGCCAGTGCTCTTGGCTGCCGGGTGGCGATCATCCTCGGGGAGGAGGAGCTGAAGGCGGGGCAGGTGGCGGTCAAAGACCTCGGCACCGGCGCGCAACATCTGGTCGCCCATGACGCGCTTGTTGACGCGCTGGCGCAATACCGCGATTGAGACGCGCCTATGAGCACGATTCCCCTCGCCACCCTAGAGCGTATCCAGGCGCGCCAGATCGAAGTGTCTGCTGCGATGGCGGATCCGCACATGCCGTCTGACCGCTTCGTCAAGCTGTCCAAGGAATATGCCGAGTTGACGCCGGTGGTGGAGGCGGGGCGGTATTACGCGAAGGTCGTCACCGAGCTGAAGGAAGCCGAGGCGCTTGCCAATGACATCACGGCCGACAGCGACATGCGGGCCATGGCGCGGGAGGAGTTCGAGGCCCTGAAGGAGGCGCTGCCTGAGGCCGAGCGCACGCTCAAGCTGATGCTGCTGCCCAAGGACGCCGCCGACGAGAAGTCCGCCATCCTGGAAATCCGCGCCGGCACCGGCGGCGACGAGGCAGCCCTGTTCGCGGGCGATCTGTTCCGCATGTACCAGCGCTATGCCCAGCTTCAGGGCTGGCAGGTCGAGCTGATCAGCGCGTCAGACAGCGACCAGGGCGGCTTCAAGGAGGTCATCGCCAGCATCACCGGTGCCGGCGTGTTCGCACGCCTGAAGTTCGAAAGCGGCGTGCACCGGGTGCAGCGCGTACCGGCAACCGAGGCCAGCGGGCGCATCCATACCTCTGCGGCGACTGTCGCGGTGCTGCCGGAGGCCGAGGAAGTCGACATCGTCATCGAGGATAAGGACCTGCGCATCGACGTGTTTCGCTCGTCCGGGCCGGGTGGCCAGTCGGTCAACACCACAGACTCCGCCGTGCGCATCACCCACTTGCCGTCCGGGCTGGTGGTCAGCCAGCAGGATGAAAAAAGCCAGCACAAGAACAAAGCCAAGGCGATGAAAGTGCTGCGCGCCCGGCTGTTCGAGCTGGAGCGTGCCAAGCTGGATTCGGTGCGCGCGACAGACCGCAAGCTGCAGGTCGGCTCGGGCGACCGGTCGGAGCGCATCCGCACCTACAACTTCCCGCAAGGCCGCGTGAGCGACCATCGCATCAACCTGACCCTGCACAAGCTCGATCTGGTGCTGATGGGCGACGGGCTTGATGAAATGGTCTCCGCACTGATCGCCGAGGACCAGATCGAGCGGCTGGCCGCACTCGACGAACACGCGGCTTGAGCGGCATCCGCGACACGCTCCGGCAAGCGTGTGCCAGGCTGGAGGCCGCAGGGGTCGAGACGGCACGTCTGGACGCGGAACTGCTGCTGGCAGAGGCCATGGGCGTATCGCGTAGCATTCTTCTGCTCGGACAGGATCGCTTTGCCATCGACGGCCCGAGCGCGCGGCGTTTCGACACCTTGCTGGCACGGCGGCTGAAGCGCGAGCCGGTGGCGCACATCCTCGGCCTGCGGGAGTTCTGGAGCCTGGAGTTCAAGGTGTCGCCGGCAACACTGGTCCCGAGGCCGGATAGCGAGACTCTGGTCGAGGCCGGGTTGAAGGCGCTTGCCGGCAAATCCAGCCCGCGCATCCTCGATCTCGGCGTTGGCTCCGGCTGCCTGTTGATTGCGCTGCTGCACGAGCGGCGGGATGCCTTTGGGGTGGGCGTGGACTCAAGTGCCGCGGCGCTGGAGATCGCGCGAGCCAATGGTGCGCATCTGGGTGTTGCCTCGCGCATCGACTGGCGGCTGGGCGACTGGTTCGACGCTGTTGATCCAGATGCGCGCTTCGACCTGATCGTCAGCAACCCGCCCTATATCCCCAGCGCAGACGTCGCGGCACTCGCCCCGGATGTCGCTGACTACGAACCGCAAAGCGCGCTTGACGGCGGTGCGGACGGGCTCGATCCCTATCGTATCCTGCTGCCGCAGGTCGGTCGGCATCTGGCAGTGGACGGTGTGGCCCTGTTCGAATTTGGCGTCGGGCAGGGGGAGGCCGTGTGCAGCATCGCCGAGGCTGTCGGGTTGCGCGCCGATCTGATCCCGGACCTGACCGGCCGGCCACGCTGCCTGCGGCTTATACCAGGGTGTACTGATTGAAACCCATAGAAACGTCGTCACCCCGCCCCATCGACGCCGCTTGGCGACCGGCGCTCAGGATAAACTTTTACCGGGGTCCACGAACAAGTTCATATCCCAGTATCGTGAGACGGTTGTGTTCCTGGATTCCGGCCTTCGCCGGAAGGACGGCTTGAGACCGGGTTCTGATCCTATTTCTGTAGCTTCAGACTTGGCCGAAGATCACGCAGGCATTGGTGCCGCCAAAGCCGAACGAGTTCGACATGGCGCGGGTGATGCGCCGCGGCTTGGCCGTGTGCGGAACCAGATCGACACCGAGGCAGTTTTCAGACGGGTCGTCGAGATTGAGCGTCGGCGGCGCCACCTGGTCACGCATGGCCAGCAAGCAGAAGATCGCCTCGACTGCGCCGGCTGCACCCAGCAGGTGGCCGATTGCCGACTTGGTCGAGGAGATCGAGACAGTGTCGAGGTCAGCCCCGAACGCCCGGCGGATCGCGCCAAGCTCAATCTCGTCACCCAGCGGGGTCGAGGTGCCATGCGCATTGATATAGTCGATTTGTGCCGCTGATAGGTTGGCCCGGCGCAAGGCCATCTGCATGGCGCGGAAGCCGCCGTCGCCGGTCGGCTCGGGTGCCGTCACATGATAGGCATCGCCGGACAGGCCGTAGCCGATCACCTCGCCGTAGATTTTGGCACCGCGGCGCCTGGCGTGTTCATATTCCTCCAGCACCACGGCCCCGGCCCCTTCGCCGATCACGAAGCCATCCCGGCCCTTGTCGTATGGGCGGCTGGCCCGGGTGGGATCGTCGTTATAGCCGGTTGACAGCGCGCGCGCCTGGGCAAAACCCGCAACACCGAGCGGGCAGATCGCGGCTTCCGCGCCGCCGGCGACCATGATGTCCGCGTCGTCATACATGATGAGCCGGGCGGCATCGCCGATCGCGTGCGCGCCGGTTGCGCAGGCAGTGACCACCGCATGGTTCGGCCCTCGCAAGCCATAGCGGATCGAGACCTGGCCGGAAATCAGGTTGATCAAACGTCCGTGCACAAAGTGTGGTGACACCCGGCGCGGGCCGTTCTGGAACAGGTTGACCGATTCTTTCTCGATGCCCGGCAGCCCGCCGATGCCTGAGCCGAGCATGGCTCCGGCGCGCAACTGGGTCTGTTCGTCCATCTCGGTCAGCCCGGCATCCTCGATCGCCTGCCCGGCGGCGTCGATGCCGAACTGGATGAATTCGTCAACCTGGCGCTGGGTCTTGTGCTCGACGCGCTTGTTGAAATCGAAAGTGCCGCCGGAGCCGTCGCCGCGCTTCACCTCGCAGGCGATCCGGCAGGTGTAGCCCGCAGCATCGAACAGGGTTATCGGGCCGGCTCCCGATTGGCCTTCGGTAATGGCACGCCAGCTGGTCGCGACATCCGCGCCAACCGGGGTCACCATGCCCATGCCAGTTACGACTACACGCCGCATACGTCGATCTCCCTTATGGATTCAACGAACACCGGCGGAGACTGGCTCCGCCCGTGCTGCCACGGCGGCGCGCCTTCCCCTGTCAAAGGCTCGCCGCAATATACTTACGCGGCAGCGTTCGCCTGAATGAAGTCGATGGCATCCTTGACCGTCAGAATCTTCTCGGCGGCGTCATCCGGGATTTCAATGCTGAATTCCTCTTCGAACGCCATCACCAGTTCGACGGTATCCAGGCTGTCAGCGCCGAGATCGTCGATGAAGCTCGCGGCCTCGGTCACCTTGCCGGTGTCGACGCCCAAATGTTCAACAACAATCTTCTTCACGCGTTCAGCGACATCGCTCATCTGTAATCCCTTTATCTGCGTTGGGGCCTGTTACTTGAATTAGGGCCTGTTCTCTGAATTGGGGCCTTGGCAGGCCTGCCAAGGCCTTTGCCGGTCGCGCCGTTAGGGCGACAGACGATCTTTTGCCCACTAGACCGCCGCATCCCGGCTGGCAAGGGCGAAAAGCCAAGTTGTTATACGATGCACGGCCTTGCCAAAGAACGGCGCACGATTCAGATACGGTTACCGTTTCGGATCGAGTCGATCTGCCCCTATGTGGCGGCCTATATTGTTGATAAGAGCCTGATGCATGGCAGTATGCCAGATTGCATATGTTCCTGGAGTACCCCGGCAATGGCAAAATCGTTGAAATCATGCCTGATCGCGCTGGCGCTACTTGCGGTCTCTCCCGCGCATGCTGCGAAACTGGACGCAGAGGGCGCACAGAAACTTGGCAAGTCCGGCTTGCCGATCCCGCGCTTCGCCTCGCTCGGTGCCAGCCAGGTCCACATGCGCAGCGGCCCGGACCAGAGCTATCCGGTCAGCTGGACCTACACCCGGCCGGAACTCCCAGTCGAGATCATCCAGGAATATGGCCCGTGGCGGCGTGTGCGCGATCTGGATGGCACGGAGGGCTGGATGAACGGCAACCTGCTGACCGACCGCCGCAATGGCGTCGTGCTGGGCGGCATCCGCTCGCTCTATGCCGCCCCCAAGCCGGACTCGCCGCGCGTATGGCGGGTGGAGCCCGGCGTGGTCGGCCGCCTGATCGTCTGCGAGGACAGCTGGTGCCAGTTTTCTGTCGACGGCAAGACCGGCTGGATCGTCCGCGACCAGATCTGGGGTGTCTACCCTGGCGAGAACTTCAATTAGACTAAATGCTTGCCGAACCAGGCGAGGCACTCGGCCCACCCGGCTTTCGCGATCTCCGGCCGGTAGCTCGGGCGATAATCCGCGTAGAAGGCGTGAGGCGCATCCGGATAGACGATGACCTTGCTGGCGGTGTTGCCGGCCTTGGCGAGGGCGGCTTTCAGCTCGTCAAGGGTCGCAACCGGGATGCCCTGATCCGCAGACCCGTAGAGGCCGAGCACGGGGGCCTTGATCCGGGCCGCGAGATCGACGGGGTTCTGCGGCTGCAACGCCGTCGGGGCCCCGGCGACCCGGCCATACCAGGCGACACCAGCCTTCACGGCATCCGGCGCGTGCGCGGCGTAAAGCCAGGTGATGCGCCCGCCCCAGCAGAAGCCGGTGATGCCCACACGCCGGACATCGCCACCATCGCTGCCGGCGAACTGCACGGTGGCATCGAGGTCGCGCATCACCTGCGCATCCGGCGTGCCGGCGACGATGGGGCGGATTTCATCGAAGCTGGCCAGCTTGGTCACATCGCCGCCCCGCACATAGAGGTCCGGCGCGATGGCGTAAAACCCGGCCCGGGCAAAGCGGCGCGCGACATCCTGGATGTGTTCGTGCAGGCCGAATATCTCGTGCACCACCAGCACCACCCCGCGGGCCTTGCCGGATGCCGGTTTGGCGCGATAGGCCGGGATCACGCGGTCAGCCGCCTTGACCTCGACCATGCCGGTCACCAGTCCGTCGGCCGGCGTGGTGATCACCGATGCCGCAACCGGCTGCGCGGCCAGCGCAAAGCCGCCAGCAGCAAGGGTGCCCGCCAGGGCCTGCCGGCGCGACAAATTCGTCGAGTCAACCCAGGTGTTCCAATCCCGTTCCATGTGCATCCTCCCGGAGTGTTTGACCCGAATTTAGGGGCGCAAACCGCCGCTGGCGAGCGTTTATAACCGGAGCGGGCTCGCTTGGTCTCAATCTCTCAATCCTGCCTACCGGCGGGGCGCCGGTGCGGGCATGACAGCAATCCATACCTTCCACAGGATGTCGCAAACAGGATGAGCCGATGCGCGCATGCGTTGTCATTATAGCATCATGAAACTACTGTATGCGTCATTATTAACTTTTTCAGAGCGCGCCATTGGCGTTGCCACCCCATAACCCAGGAGCTTAAACGATGGATATAATTCTTAATTTACTCACACCGCAAAGGGGCTCGCCTATTAGACCTGGCGATTTTTTGAGCGCTTATACTGGCATTATCGGTGACGTGAATGGAGACGGCTTCTATGATAGAATAATAGGTAACAATAACGACGACACCAGTGCCAGAAATGCTGGTGCTGCCTATGTGGTTTACGGAATAAGTGGTGGGCGCACAGAACTTGACTTGAATACTATCACAGCGGCGGAACGCTTCAATATTTTTGGTGAAGGATCGTTTGACTACGCAGGCAGTAGTGCTTCCATTGCTGGTGACGTCAACGGCGATGGCTTAGACGACTTGATAATCACGTCATCCGCTGGAGACAGAGGCGTGACCTATTTGGTTTATGGACGCAGCGATGAGCGAAGCGATCTGTTTTTATCAAATCTTACCGAGACAGACGGCTTTCGCCTCATTGGATCATTAACTGCTTCCGGCGCTGGTGATGTCAACGGCGACGGCTTTGACGATGTGATCGTCGGCTTACCTGGCTACGGTTCCATATCTCTTGGTAAAGCCTATGTTGTCTATGGTAGTAGCGGCGTGCGCAGCGATATTGACCTCCCTGATCTCACCGCCGCAGAAGGCTTCAGTATACGAGGCATCCGTTTGTCTGGCGCATTGGGTACTAGGGTCAGGACTCATTGCGGTAGCCAGAAGATGACGGTTGCGGCGATGCAGA
>CAYOMD010000043.1:0-10492 GCA_964404985.1 uncultured Sphingomonadaceae bacterium | reverse complement strand
TGCGCCAGCGCACCCAGCGCATCGACCGCCCAGACCTGTGCGTTGAGATCGTCCATCATCATGACCTTTCGATGGTTCCGATTTAGAGCATGGACTCGTGCAGTCAATCGACGTTTCTAAAAGTATCGAATTAAAGGTGGGGTCGAGAATGTGATCGAGGCGGAAATGGCTTTTAGCCTTCGTACCTATGTTGAGGGTCGGGACGAACGGTCGCAGGCCTAGGGTCTTA
Organism: uncultured Sphingomonadaceae bacterium; assembly: GCA_964404985.1. GTDB lineage: Bacteria > Pseudomonadota > Alphaproteobacteria > Sphingomonadales > Sphingomonadaceae > Hankyongella. The sequence continues at coordinate 10,263 of CAYOMD010000043.1, read as the reverse complement.
AAAATGCGATAGCGACGAGCTGGACGCGTTTGCGATGGAATTAGGTTCCCACGAGGCGGCGTAAGGGCTCCGAGATAACTGTGTAACAAAAACTTTGATCAAACCGAACCCAGCGGTATGGTCTACCATGTGACACAGCGCATCTTCCTCTATCTCGCGGCATTTCTGGTCGCGCTTCTCCCGGTAGAGGCAACTTACGCCGCGAATGGCTGTGCTCCCAAGGCAGAGATGGCCGACGATGCGGGCGATTGCGGCGATTGCATGGACGACGAGCGCGATCAGTGTCAGAGCTATTGCCTGGCCTTGTGTCAGACGCTGCCAGCAGCGCGCATGACAGCGCTAGAAGTGCGCGATCTGTCGTCGCTCACATTTCTCCCGCTTCTTGCCAATTCACCGCCGTTGCGAAATGGAGGGCCGGAACCGCCGCCTCCCCGAATGCTCCGCTGATCCACACAATTCAATTTCAACGGAGATTACATCATGAAGAAGTACATTATCGCTGCAGCTGTGCTGCTTGGTTCCAGCTCGGCAGCCTTTGCCGCCGCGCCGGATCAAATGGCATCGCTGGCCATGTCCTGCTGCGACCTCGTGCTCGCATGCTGCGATGCGGCCATGGACTGCTGCCCGTAAGGGACTGGCCAAAGCATAAGGGCGGGCGTCCGGTCACTGACCGGGCGCCCGCCTTTTTTTGACCTTCTTGCTGCGCGCGGTTCGCTCGAACTAAAGAGCGCGCGGGGCCAGGGTCTCGATGATCTTGCAGTCGGCGACCGTCCCGTGACGACAGGATCCGATCACCCGGTCGAGCTCGCCGCGCAGCGCGCTCAGATCGGCGATCTTGCGGTCGATTTCGGTGAGGTGGACGCGCGCAATCCCGTCAACTGCATTGCAGGATTGGGACTTGTCATCCGACAGCGTGAGCAGTTCGCGCACCGCTTCGAGCGTGAAGCCGAGATCGCGGGCGCGGCGTATGAACGACAGGCGCGCGAGATGATCATTGCCGTAAGCACGGTAGTTGGCGCTTGTCCGCGCCGGCGGTAGCAACAGCCCGATCTTTTCATAATAGCGCACCGTCTCGACCTTCGTCGCTGTGGCGCTCGCGAGTTCGCCAATTTTCATCGCCACTCCTCCGGGCTTGACCCTGTAGTTGCTACAGGGTGTAGATAGAGTGCCGACTCGCAGATTGTCGAGGAGGCAAGATGATGGCTGATGATTGCTGCAAGGCCGCGTGCGGAACGACGGCAACGCTGAACGACCCGCGCTGGCGCAGGGCCTTGTGGATCGCGCTCAGCGTGAACGCCGGCATGTTCGCGGTGGAAATGGCGGCAGGGGCCGCTGCTGACAGCCGCGCATTGCAGGCTGATGCGCTCGACTTTCTGGGCGATGCCGCCAATTATGCGATCAGCCTGCTGGTCGCCGGGATGGCGCTGGCATGGCGGGCCCGGGCCGCGCTAGCCAAGGGTCTCACCCTCATCGGTCTGGGGGGCTGGGTGATGATCACGGCTGTTCTGGCGGCATTGGGCGGGGCTGCACCCCAACCTGAATTGATGGGCATTATCGGCGCGCTCGCGCTGGCGGCCAACGCTGGCGTCGCCATCATGCTGTACCGCTTTCGCACCGGAGACGCGAACATGCGGTCGGTCTGGATATGCTCGCGCAACGACGCGATCGGCAATATCGCCGTAATGGCGGCCGCGCTCGGCGTGTTCGGCACCGGCACCGCCTGGCCCGATCTCATTGTCGCTGCGACCCTGGCCCTACTCGGGATCAGCGGCGGCATTCAGATTGTCCAGCAGGCACGACGTGAGTTGGGGAGCGTTTCGGCATGAAGGTTACGCGTTCTACACATATCCCGCTCGAGCCGAACACCGTCTGGGCTGAGGTGCAGACGGCGGGCCTGCTGCAGCATATCGCGTGGCCCCTCGTGCGCTTCGAGCCGGTATCCAGCACGGCGTTCGACAAGTTTCGACCGGGCGGGCGCTACGAGGTCAAGCTCCGCCTCTTTGGCATCATCCCGTTCGGGACACAGTGGATTGTGACGTCCATGCACGAAGCTGACGGCACCGACTGGCCCAAACGATTGCGTGACAACGGGCACAGTGCCCTCATTTCCAGGTGGGATCATTGGATCACCGTCATGCCGGATCCAGACGGGGGGACGCATTACAGCGACGAGGTCGAAGTTTCGGCCGGGGCCTTGACCCCGCCCATCTGGGCCTTCGCCCAAATCTTCTATTGGCACCGTCAGCGGCGCTGGCGGGGGCTTGCCAAGAGATTTGCTGCGCGGCGGGTGATCGCGGATGAATTGGCGGCATACCGGTCAGCATTGGAAGAAGTCGACGATGATCGTGCCTGGTACCATCTGGAGCGGGTGCATATCGCTTCTCAACCCTTCCTCGGCCCACATCTGAACAGTCACGGCGTCATGCTGCAGTTCGCGATCAAGCAGCGCGATTGGGGCGAAGTGCTAGGTCAGATTGTCAGGATCATCTTGACCCCGATTGGCGCGCTGACGGGCCGGTTGCCAGTGGGTAATATCGGGCGGTCGAACGTAAGCGCCTTTGCGCCGATGCCTATACCTGCCGATTTGGCGGACGCGCTGCGCCAGCAGGACATGAATTCGTGACGATGCGCCTATCCAATTGCTTGATTAACCCTTTGCGGGTAGTGCGTCGGTGATGGCGCGCGTGCTTCTTCTGTTTTGGCTGGCGATTGGACTGGCATTTGGCGGCGTCGAATCGCCGTCGATCGCCCATGATGCCTTGCCTTACAGTGCTGTGATTGCGTCAGCCGACGCAGGCGGTCATGCCGATGCAGCGCACCGCGACCATGCTCCCGACGATGAGAATGCACCCTGCCACGCCATGGTTCATCATCATTGTAGTGTGGGGCTTGATGTCGGCGCGCCGGTCATGGCCGAAAGCCCATCGCTGGTCCGTGTCGCTTTGCGACCGCGCGACAGCGCCATTCTGAGCTCTTTGGCACAAGCTCCACCGCTTCAGCCACCTTCTGCCTGAACTTGCACCGTAACAGCGCATGGACCTGTGGGTCCGCGCGCTGAACGCATGTCAAGTTCAGGAGTATTTCATGCCCATATCCTTGCGCGCCGCCCTCATGGCTGCGGCGCTGGTCACTGCTTTTCCGGCCTTGGCCGAACCCATAACGCTCGAGACTGCGATCGAGCGTGCCATTGCAAGCCAACCGCGCCTTGCTGCAGCTGCGGCGCGTGTCGACGCTGCCGAAGCGCGCACACGTCAGGCCAATGTCGGTCCCAATCCGCAGGTCAGCCTCGAGGTCGAGGATTTTGCTGGAAGCGGCCCGTTCCGCGGCTTGGACAGTACGCAGACCACGCTCGCGCTGAGCCAGCAGCTCGAGATTGGCGGTCAGCGCGGTGCCCGCCGAGCGGTCGCGGCGAGCGAACGCGACGTGGCGTCCCTCGCATTGCTGCGCGAACGCATCGACCTGATCCGGGATGTCGAACTGGCATTTGCCGAACTTGGCGCGGCGACAGATCATGCGGTGCTGGCCCGCGACAATGCTGAACAAGCGGCATCGCTGGCTAACACTGCGCGCATTCTGGTTGCAGAGGGCCGTGATCCGCCGCTCCGGCAATTGCGCGCCGAAGCGGCACTTGCCGAAGCCCGTGCGGCCGAGGCCGAGACTTTCAGCCTGATGCTCGCTGCACGGCGCAACCTTGCCGTGCTGATCGGGTCCGACGATCCGGAACTGACGGCGGTAAACGGTGCGCCGCAGCCGCGAGAGCGCACAAATGATCCTGCTTTTATCGGCATTGATGAACGGCTCGCAGAGGCGGAGCGTCAGGTTGCGGCTGGACGCGTAACGCTGGCCCGGACGGCGGCGACGCCCGACGTGACGGTAAGCGGCGGGCTGCGGCGTTTCAATGACGGGCGTGACACCGCGCTTGTTGCCGGCGTGTCGGTGCCCATCCCGATCCGCGACCGCAATCGCGGCGGGATTGAGGCGGCGCGCGCCGAAGAGACCGCCGCTGAATATGAGCTGCAGCGGGTGCGGGCCGAGGCGCGGCGAGACAGGGCGCAGGCTCAAATGCTGGTCGACGCTGCCGAGACGCGGCTAGCCGCACTTGAGGGCCCGGGCCTTGCTCAGGCCGAGGAGGCCGTGAGGCTGGCGCAGATTGGCTATAATGCCGGGCGCTTCTCGCTGCTTGAATTGCTCGACGCCCAGGGCGCGCTGACCACCGCGCGCCGTTCCATCATTGAAGCCCGGCTTGACCGGGCCCGCGCGATTGCCGCGCTCAATCGCGCCTATGCGCGCGAGGAGAACTGATCATGACGATTGACCGGAAAATGCTGGCCCTGATCGGCGGGGCAGCGATAATCGCCCTAGCAGGCGGCGGCGCAGGCTATGTCCTGCGTGGTGAGGCCGCTCACAGCGAAGAAGGTGACGAGGACCATGCCGGCGAGGGTGAAGAGGCTGATGCTACCCCCGCAGAAGGGGCAATAGCGGTCAACGACGCGCAGTTGCGCACGGCGGGGATTGTGGTCGCGGCGGTTGGCGAAGGCTTTGCCGGGGGCGAAGTGACAACGGCGGGCGTGCTCGTGCCGCCGACACAGTCGGTCGGTCATGTCACCGCGCGCACGTCGGGCGTTGTCGTGCGGATCCTTCGCCAGCTAGGCGACCGGGTCGCGGTTGGCGATGCTCTCGCTGTCATCGACAGCCGCGAGGTTGCCGAGGCGCAAGGGGCAGCGGCGCGGGCGCGGCGCGCAGCCGAAGCCGCGCGCACTGTTCTCGCCCGCGAGGAAAGCCTGTTCCGGCAACGGGTCACCGCGCGTCAGGATTATGAGGCAGCACAAGCCGCCTATGACGCGGCGCGGATTGAGGCGAGTCAGGCCGAGCAGGCCTTGCGCGCGCTCGGCGCGGGAACGGGCGGGGGCACCACCCGGCTGATGACGCTGCGGTCGCCGGTCGCCGGCGAAGTCACGTCGGTGACCGTAACGCCCGGCGAATATGTCCCACCCGAGCGAGAGCTGTTTCAGGTCGCCGATCCGCGTACGGTCTGGGCGGAACTGATGATCCCGGCGCGCGACATCCAGCGCGTTCGGGTTGGCCAGACGATGATGCTTTCTGTGCAGGGTAGCGATCACCCGCACACGGGCCGTATCCGCTTCCTCTCTCCCGCTGTCGATCCGGCCACTGGCGCGGCCAAGGCGATCGCCACCATCGACAATCGCGATGGCGATCTTCGTGTCGGTCAGAATGTCAGCGCGCGGGTCACGACGCCCGGGAGCGACGGCCAGCGGGTGCCAGTGGTGCCGCGCAGTGCAATCCAGGAGGTTCAGGGGCGCAGTGTTGTCTTCGTGCGCACGCCGCGCGGATTTGTCGTGCGGCCGGTAACGGTGGGCACTGGCAGCGATGCCGCCGTGCCGATCATCTCGGGTCTGCGCGTCGGCGAACGCGTCGCGACCGTCAACGCCTTCGTCCTCAAAGCGGAACTCGGCAAGGCCGAGGCCGAACACGATCATTGAGAGGACGAACCATGATTGAAAAAATCCTCGCCTTCGCCGTCGAGCGAAGGGTGCTGGTGGTCCTGCTGACCGCATTCGCCGCCATTTATGGCGCCACCCAGCTTGTCCAACTGCCTGTCGATGCGGTGCCCGACATTACCAACCGGCAGGTGCAGATCAACGCCGTTGCGCCCTCGCTCGGGCCGACGGAAATGGAACGCCAGGTCAGCTATCCCATTGAAACTGCCATGGCGGGCATGCCCGGCCTTGTTGAAACCCGCTCGATCTCGCGCAACGGGTTTGCGCAGGTCACGGTGATCTTCACTGACGATACCGATCTCTATTTTGCCCGCCAGCAAGTGGGTGAGCGCTTGACGCAGGCGTCGCGCACATTGCCGCCCGGGGTGGATCCACAAATCGGACCGGTGTCGACCGGCCTTGGCGAAGTGCTGATGTGGACGGTCGACTTCGCGCATCCCGACGGGCGCGGGGCTCCGCGCGCGCGGGCCGGGCAGCCGGGCTGGCAAACTGACGGCAGCTATCTTACCCCTGAGGGACAGCGGCTGACGACGCCGGAAGAGCGGCTGACCTACCTGCGCACGGTCCAGGACTGGATCATTCGGCCACAGATGCGTCAGGTTGCCAATGTCGCGGGTGTCGATGCCATCGGCGGTTTCGTGAAGCAGTATGAAGTCGCACCCGATACGGTGCGTCTGGCCGCTGCAGGTCTTTCGATGACCGATCTCGTCGACGCTCTCGAACGTGGCAATGTGTCGAGCGGTGCGGGCGTGGTCGAGCGCAGCGGGGAAGGACTGGTGGTTCGCGCCGATGCCAGGGTGTCACGCGGATCTGAAATTGCCAATATCGTGATTGCCCAGCGTGGCGGGGCGCCGGTGCGGGTCATCGATGTGGCGACCATTTCGTCGGGCCGCGAGGTCCGCACGGGTGCAGCCAGCGTCAATGGTCATGGCGCTGTGGTTGGCACCGCCCTGATGCTTGCAGGTGGCAACAGCCGCACGGTGGCGGCCGAATCCGCCGCAAAGCTCGATGAGATCGGCGCGGCCCTGCCGCCCGGCATTGTCGTGACGCCGGTGCTTGATCGTTCGGTGCTGGTTGATGCGACGATCAGCACGGTGGCCAAGAACCTGACCGAGGGCGCGCTCCTTGTTATTGTCGTCCTGTTTCTGCTGCTCGGCAATTTCCGCGCTGCCATCATAACGGCGCTGGTGATCCCGCTGTCGATGCTGCTGGCGGCAATCGGGATGGTCAAAGGGGGTGTTTCAGGCAATCTTATGAGCCTCGGCGCGCTCGATTTCGGGCTGATTGTCGATGGCGCGGTCATCATCGTTGAAAATTGCCTGCGCCGTCTGGCCGAGCGCCAGCATCATGAAGACAGGCCGCTCAGTTTGCAGGAGCGGCTTCACGAAGTGATGGTTGCGGCGCGCGAGATGATCCGCCCGTCGGTGTTCGGTCAGGCCATCATCATCTTGGTGTATCTGCCGCTGCTCGCGTTCGACGGGGTGGAAGGCAAGATGTTTGCGCCGATGGCGATAACGGTGATGCTAGCGCTGGCCGCAGCCTTTGTCCTCTCGATGACCTTTGTACCCGCGATGGTGGCGCTGCTTGTGACCGGCAAGGTCGAGGAGACGGAGCCGCGCGTGCTGGCAGCAACGCGAAGCCGCTATGAGCCCTTGCTCGACAAGGTGCTGGCCCGGCCATGGGTGGCCATCGGCTCGGGAGCGGCGATTTTCCTTGTCGCGCTCGTCGGCTTCACCAGCCTTGGTCGCGAGTTCATTCCCCAGCTCGATGAAAAGAATTTCGCGCTCCACGCGATGCGGATCCCATCGACGAGTGTCGAGCAATCGGCCTCAATGCAGTTGCAGGTTGAGCGGGTGATTGCGGGCTTTCCGGAGGTCGCGACGGTCTTTTCAAAAACGGGCACGGCGGAAGTTGCGACTGACCCGATGCCCGGCAATGTGTCCGACACTTTCGTGATCCTGCGTCCACGGGAGGAGTGGACCGATCCGTCCGAAACAAAGGCCGCGCTGATTGCCCGGGTGGAAGCCCGACTGAACACGCTGCTCGGGAACAATTATGAATTCAGTCAGCCCATCCAGATGCGCTTCAACGAGCTGATCTCGGGCGTTCGATCGGATGTGGCGGTCAAGGTCTATGGCGACGATTTCGAAACACTCAATGCCACGGCGCAGCGCGTTGCAGCTTCGCTGCGCGCGGTCGACGGTGCTTCGGATGTCAAGGTTGAGCAGACCGAAGGGTTGCCGGCGCTGGTGATCGATTTCGACCGGGCGGCGATTGCAGCCTATGGTCTGTCGGTTGGCGATGTGACTGATGTGGTGCAGATCGCGCTCGGCGGCCGCGAGGCCGGGCTGGTGTTCGAAGGCGATCGGCGGTTTGATGTCGTGGTGCGCCTGCCCGAAGAACAGCGGCGCGATCTCGATGCGCTTGCGGCGTTGCCGGTGGCATTGCCATCGGCAGATGGCACGGCGCGGTCAGTACAGCTGGGCCAGCTCGTTCGCTTCCGCATCGAAAACGGTCCCAACCAGGTCAGCCGCGAAAACGGCAAGCGCCGGGTTGTTGTGCAGGCTAATGTGCGCGGGCGGGACTTGGGCTCGTTCGTTGCCGATGCGCAAACCGCGGTCGCCAATGATGTGCAGATTCCTCCGGGTCTGTGGATCGACTGGGGCGGCCAGTTCGAGAATCTCGAACGTGCGCAAAATCGCCTCAGTATTGTGGTGCCACTTGTCTTCGCGGCGATCTTCGCCTTGCTTTACGCAGCGCTGGGGTCGGCAAGCCGTGCGGCGATGGTCTTCTCCGCCGTCCCGCTCGCGCTGAGCGGGGGCGTGCTGCTGCTATGGCTGCGTGGCATGCCCTTTTCGGTCTCTGCAGCGGTTGGCTTCATTGCACTGTCGGGCGTGGCAGTGCTCAATGGGCTGGTCATGATGTCGAGCATCCTGGCGCTGCGTCAGAACGGCAAGAGCGTGCTGGAATCGGTGCGCGAAGGTGCGCTAATGCGCCTGCGACCCGTGCTGATGACCGCGTTGGTGGCCAGTCTCGGCTTCGTGCCGATGGCGCTGGCGAGCGGTACAGGTGCGGAAGTGCAGCGACCGATCGCGACGGTAGTGATCGGCGGATTGATCTCGGCGACCTTGCTGACCTTGGTCGTGTTGCCGGCGCTGGCCCGGCTTGTGCTCGACCGGGAAGCCAGGCGCTTTCCAGATGATGAGCCTCAGCCGCTTTCGCCCGTGATGGCTTAGACGAATAACCAAGAAAATAGACCAAAGCTCAGGAGAGACCCGATGAACAGCAGCGGTAACCGAAGTGCATCGGCGCCTCGCGGTAGGTGCGATGGTCCCTTGGTGGCAAGCTGATGGGCGCGGGTCATGATCATGGCAGTGCCGGTCACCAGGGCCACAGCCATGGCGCTGGTGCCAGCACCCGGCGCCTTGCCATTGCACTCGGACTGACGACGACCTTCCTGATCGCCGAGTTGGTCGGGGCCTTTGTCTTTGACAGCCTGGCGCTGCTTTCTGACGCTGCGCATATGTTCACTGACAGTGCGGCGCTGGCGATTGCGCTGGCGGCGGTCAAGATCGGTCAGCGTCCGCCCGATGATCAGCGTACCTTCGGTTATCGGCGATTCGAGATATTGGCTGCTGCCTTCAACGCGATCCTGCTGTTTGCGGTCGCCGGATACATTCTGATCGAGGGGTTTGGGCGGTTCTTTGCACCGCAGCCCGTTGAATCGGTTGGGATGCTGATTGTCGCAACGCTTGGGTTGCTCGTGAACCTTATTGCCATGCGGATCCTTGCTGGTGGCAAAGAGGACAGCCTGAACCTCAAGGGGGCCTATCTCGAGGTCTGGGCCGATATGCTTGGCTCGCTTGGCGTCATCGCTGCCGCCGTCATGATCTATTTCACGGGTCTCAACTGGATTGATCCGGTCGTCGCGATTGCGATCGGCCTCTGGGTTCTGCCCCGCACGTGGATCTTGCTGCGCGATACCACGCATATCCTTCTGCAAGGCGTGCCGCGTGGGTATGACCTAAAGGCCATCCGCACTGCGATGGCCGAAGTGCAGGGCGTGATCGGGGTTCACGACCTGCACTTGTGGTCAGTCGCGGGCGACGATGCCAGCCTGACCGCTCATGTTGCGATTGGCGGCGGGGAGGCTGCAGAAGCGGTGCGGCGCGCCGTTACAGATATGCTGAAAGCGCAGTTTGCGATCCATCACGTCACGATCCAGACAGAAGCTGTGCCGTGCACTGATGAAACGCCAATGCATCGCTGAATTGGCGATTTCTACCCTACGTCATCATCCACAGCGCCATGCCGATCATCATCAGGTTTTCTGTCAATGAGACAAAGCCGAGCGGTACATTGCTGTCACCGCCGACGCAGGCGCATTTGAGTTCGCGCTTGTCGATATAGACTGCCTTGAAAACCGAGATGGCACCGATCGTGCCGATGAACAGCGCCACCGGTATCGAGAGCCAATGGAGCTGGCCTGAAACCATTAGCACGCCTGCCAGGCCCTCGGCGAAGGGATAGAGGGTCGCATAGGGCACCCAGCGCTTTGCCAGCAGGTCGTAGTTGAGGAACATCGTTGCAAACTTGTCGACCTTCTGGAGTTTGAGCAGCGCCAGCACGCACATGCTGAACGCGATAAACCACTCCGCGACGCGAATGCTCAGGGCCGTGCCATCGACGGCGATGCCGGCCGCAATTGCCATCGCTGCGGTCATGGCGAAGAGCGCGATGATCG
>CAYOMD010000042.1:0-10500 GCA_964404985.1 uncultured Sphingomonadaceae bacterium | reverse complement strand
CCGGCAGAACCTGCTCGGCAAGCGCGTCGACTATTCCGGCCGCTCGGTGATCGTGACCGGGCCGGAACTCAAGCTGCACCAGTGCGGCCTGCCCAAGAAAATGGCGCTCGAACTGTTCAAGCCGTTCATCTACTCGCGCCTCGACGCCAAGGGTCTGTCCATGACCCTGAAGCAGGCGAAAAAGTGGGTGGAAAAAGAGCGCAAGGAAGTCTGGGACATCCTCGACGAGGTGATCCGCGAGCATCCGGTGCTGCTGAACCGCGCGCCGACCCTGCACCGTCTCGGCATTCAGGCGTTCGAGCCGGTCTTGATCGAGGGCAAGGCGATCCAGCTGCACCCACTGGTCTGCTCCGCGTTCAACGCGGACTTCGACGGCGACCAGATGGCCGTCCACGTGCCCTTGAGCCTGGAGGCCCAGCTCGAAGCGCGCGTGCTGATGATGTCCACCAACAACATCCTCTCGCCCGCCAACGGCAAGCCGATCATCGTGCCAAGCCAGGACATCGTGCTCGGCATCTATTACCTCACCATGGAGCGCAAGGGCGAGCCGGGCGAAGGCACCGTGCTGTCCTCGATGGCGGAGCTGCACCAGGCGCTCGCCGCCAAGGCGATCACCCTGCACTCCAAGATCATCACCCGCGTCGAGCAGACCGCCGCTGACGGCAGCCGCTACCTCAAGCGCGTGGAGACCACGCCGGGCCGCATGCTGATCTCCGAGTGCCTGCCGAAATCGTCCAAGGTGCCGTTCGAGACGGTCAACCGCCTGCTCACCAAGAAGGACGTCGGCGACGTCATCGACACAGTCTACCGCCACTGCGGCCAGAAGGACACCGTGCTGTTCGCCGATGCCGTCATGGGCCTGGGCTTCCGCCATGCCTGCATGGCCGGCATCTCGTTCGGCAAGGACGACATGATGATCCCGCCGGAGAAGGAAACCCTGGTCGAGGGCACCAAACAGCTCGTGAAGGATTACGAGCAGCAGTATCAGGACGGCCTGATCACCCAGGGCGAGAAGTACAACAAGGTGGTCGACGCCTGGGCACAGTGCGGTGACCGCGTCGCCGAGGCCATGATGAAGCGCATCTCCTCGACCAGCATCGACGCGGCGACCGGACGTGAGGCGCAGATCAACTCGATCTACATGATGGCGCACTCGGGCGCACGGGGCAGCCAGGCCCAGATGAAGCAGCTCGCCGGTATGCGCGGCCTGATGGCCAAGCCGTCGGGGGAGATCATCGAGACGCCGATCATCTCCAACTTCAAGGAAGGCCTGACCGTGCTCGAGTATTTCAACTCGACCCACGGCGCCCGCAAGGGTCTGGCCGATACCGCGCTCAAGACTGCAAACTCGGGCTACCTCACCCGTCGTCTGGTCGACGTCAGCCAGGACTGTGTGGTGATCGAAGACGATTGCGGCACCGAGAACGGCCTCGACATGCGCGCCATGATCGAGGGCGGCCAGGTGATCGTGTCACTGGAGGAGCGTATCCTCGGCCGTACGGCAGCCCAGGACATCCTGGACCCGAAAACCGGGGAAGTCATCGTGCCGGCAGGGCTGCTGATGACCGAGGCGGAAGTCGCTCTGGTCGGCAAGGCCGGCGTGCAGCAGGTCAAGATCCGCTCGGCGCTCACCTGCGAGACCCGTATCGGCGTCTGCGGCAAGTGCTACGGGCGCGACCTTGCGCGCGGCACCCCGGTCAACATCGGCGAGGCGGTCGGCGTGATCGCCGCCCAGTCGATCGGCGAGCCGGGCACGCAGCTCACCATGCGCACCTTCCACATCGGTGGTGCGGCGCAGGTGTCCGAGCAATCGTCCATCGAGGCCTCGGTTGACGCGATGATCGAGCTGCGCAACGCCCAGGTGGTGGAAGACAGTCGCGGTCGCCTGGTCGCCATGTCCCGTCAGCTGGAACTGGCCCTGGTCGATGCCGATGGCCGCGACCGGGCGGTGCACCGCGTGCCTTACGGCGCGCGCATCCTCTTCAAGGCCGGCGACCCGGTGAAGAAGGGCGACAAGCTGGCCGAGTGGGATCCGTACACCCTGCCGGTCATCACCGAAAAGTCCGGTGTCGTGAAGTTCCAGGACCTGATCGAAGGCGTCAGCCTTGCCGAGAGCACGGACGAGGCGACCGGCATCACCCAGAAGGTGGTGGTTGACTGGCGCTCTGTCTCGAAGACGGCAGACCTGCGGCCCCGCATCACCCTGCTGGAGCAGGGCGGCGGTGGTGCAGAGGCGGCACGCTACTTCCTCGCGGTCGATGCCCTGCTCTCGATCAACGACGGAGACAGGGTGGAGGCCGGCGACGTGATCGCCCGGATTCCGCGCGAAGCGGCCAAGACCCGCGACATCACCGGCGGTCTGCCGCGCGTGGCCGAGCTGTTCGAGGCGCGCAAGCCCAAGGACCATGCCGTCATCGCCCAGCTCACGGGCCGGGTCGAGTTCGGCAAGGATTATAAGGCCAAGCGCCGCGTGCTGATCCGCCCGGACGACGGGACTGATCCGGTCGAGTATCTGGTGCCGAAGGGCAAGCACATTGCGGTGCAGGAAGGTGACTTCGTGCAGCGCGGCGACTACCTGATCGACGGCAACCCGGACCCGCACGATATTCTGAACGTGCTCGGCGTCGAGGCACTGGCGGCTTACCTCGTCAACGAAATCCAGGAAGTCTATCGTCTGCAGGGCGTGAAGATCAACGACAAGCACATCGAAGTCATCGTGCGGCAGATGCTGCAGAAGATCGAGATCTTCAAGTCCGGCGATACCACGCTGCTGGTCGGCGAAGAGATCGACCGCGAGAGCCTGGAGGAGATCAACGTCAAGGTGCTGGCTGAAGGCGGCGAGCCGGCTGAGGGTCGTCCGATCCTGCTGGGCATCACCAAGGCGTCGCTGCAGACCCGCTCGTTCATCTCGGCGGCCTCCTTCCAGGAGACAACCCGCGTGCTGACCGAAGCGGCGGTTCAGGGCAAGGAAGACCGCCTGACCGGCCTCAAGGAGAATGTGATCGTCGGTCGCCTGATCCCGGCCGGTACGGGGGCAGCGGTCAACCGCCTGCGCGTCACCGCCAACAGCCGGGACGCCGCCCTGCGCGCCAGCCAGTCGGCCAAGGCACCGGCGCTGCCGGCACCGGAAGACACCGCTGCGTAAAACGGGTCACCCGCACAGACAGAAAACGCCGCCGGGCTCATCCCGGCGGCGTTTTTTTGGGCTCAACGTGCTCTGAATGATTACGCTGGCTTCGATGTCAGGCGCGGCGGCGACGGGCGAACGCGCCGGCCAGCAACAGTCCGCCGGCAACCAGCGAAAGGCTTGCCGGTGCAGGTACTTCCGTTGCCAGCGGACGGCTGAACGTGAAGCTATAGGATGGGCGCTCCTGCGCTGTGCCAAGCGTCTCGAAGGTGATCTCGCCAGTCAGCAGGATATTGCTGTCCGGCGGGGTCAGCGAATAGAAGCTGTTGATGAGCTGGCCATCTGGCACCAGTGAACCCAGTTCCTCACCTGCCAGATTGACCTGGTCAACGCGCGAGCGCGCCGTGCTGCCGGATTCGTTGCCGCTAAGTTGCACAAAGCCGAACGACTCATCGATCAGGATCGGCAGGGTCAGGGAGATGCTTTCCTGGAACTGCCCGCCATCGAAATCGCCGTCCTGGTCGAGGTCGAGCATCAATGCAATCGTGCCGCCGATGTTATCAAAGGTAATCCGGAAATCGAAGGCCTGGTTCAGACGGCTGGCCCAGAAGGGCGTCCCTTGCAGATTAAGGACCGGGCTCTGCACCAGCGTCCCGCTGGTAAAGTCGAGAATGGACGCTTCAAAACCGGTGCCACCCCAGCGGATGCGCGCGCCAACGACAGAAGGTTGACCCGGATTCGCGACTGCAGTCACTGCTGTCGCATTGGCTTCTGCTGCACTGAGAGCGAGCAACGAGGCTAAAGCAAAACCGAACTTGCGCATGATGTCGTCCTTACAAATGAGCTGTTGAGTTGTAGTGAGCTGCTAAAAAGCAATCTTTAGGCCATATGCGACGAGTTTGCCAACTAACTGGTCAAGCAAGAGAAAATTTTTGCAAGCGTCGTTGTCGATCGTAACGCTTGTAAAACAACCCGACAGATTCGGCCCATAGATGTGCATATTGTGCTTGCGGCTTGAGGGCCGTGCGCGTTGCGCCTAATACACGCGGCATTATCCCTCATGCACACGAGCTGCCCCATGAAATTCTTCGTCGACACCGCTGACATCGCCGCCATCAAGGACCTTGCCGCCACCGGCCTGCTCGACGGCGTGACCACCAACCCGTCGCTTATCCTGAAGTCCGGTCGCAAGTTCACCGATGTGATCGCGGAGATCTGTGCGCTCGTGCCCGGCCCGGTGTCTGCCGAGGTGGTGGCGCTCGACCACGAGACGATGCTGAAAGAGGCCGAGCAACTGATCCCGATCGCCAAGAATGTCACCATCAAGGTGCCGCTCACGGTCGATGGCCTGAAGACCTGCAAGGTGCTCTCCGGGCGCGGGGTCATGGTCAATGTCACGCTGTGTTTCACCGCGACTCAGGCGTTGCTGGCCGCCAAAGCCGGGGCGAGCTTCATCTCCCCGTTCGTCGGCCGCCACGACGATGTCTCCTGGGACGGCATGGACCTGATCGAGGATATCCGCACCATCTACGACAACTACGACTTCGCGACCGAAATCCTGGTCGCCAGTGTGCGCCACCCGGTGCATGTGCTGCAGTCGGCCAAGATTGGCGCAGATGTCGTCACCTGCCCGCCGGACATCATCAAGAAGCTGTTCCACCACCCGCTGACCGACCGCGGTATCGAGCAATTCCTGGCCGACTGGGCCAAGACCGGCCAGTCGATCAGCTGACGGTCATCAGGCCGGCAGCGCCACGCCGCCTTCGACGAGGACCTGGCGCAGGTTGCGGATCGCCGGGAAGATTTCCAGGTTGGCATCCGCCCCCTGGCGGTCGAAGGCGGCCTGCTCCAGCTCGACGATCCAGCGATCCTCGGTGAAAATAGCGTTGGTGAACCAGACGATGGCCGGCCAGAAGACGTCGAGCAGGAACGGGATCGGCGGTCGCCGCACACTGAGCAGACCGAAGGTGCGATTGCTGCGCTGTTCGGCATCCAGCGGGATGTAGCAGTTCCACAGGTCGAGTGCGGGGACGGCACCCCCGTCGGTGTAGAACTTCAGCGACTGATAGGGGTATTCGGTGCGGATGGTCATGAAGTCCTTGACCTGATCCGCGGTCTTGACGCCGTGTCGCCCGATGATCAGGGCCTCGCCGAGCGGCTGCTTGCCGCTGTCGCGCCCGAAGCTGTAGTCGACCTCGGCCCAGCCGGGGCCCGAGCGGGCATCGAGGCAGATCGTCTTGATGCCGCCCATCAGCCGCCGGTGCAGGAACTGATGGTTCATGTCCATCAGGTTCTCGTGCATGAAGCTATAATGGCAGCCGATTTGCCGGTCGAGGAAGCGGGTTTTGTAAGCCGGGTCACTGCAACTGGAAAGCTGCGGGAAGGCGGCTGCCTCCGCCAGTGCGGGGTCGCCGGGAAACACCCAGATGAGACCATAGGCCTCCCGGGCGGGGTAGGCGCGCACGCCGCGCGGTCGCTCCATGCCCTTCTTGTAATAGGGCACGCCAACGCAGGCGCCAGCGCGGTCGAAGGTCCAGCAGTGATAGCCGCACTTGATACGCTCGCCATCGACCACACCGCGTGACAGCGGCACCTGACGATGGGCGCAGCGATCCTCCAGCGCAAACACCGGGCCTTGCTCCGGCCGCACCAGCACAATCTCGGCCCCGGCAAAGCGGGCCGCGTAGGTCTTGCCGCGCGCCAGCTCGCTCGAGCGGGCAACCGGGTACCAGTAATCCGGGTGCAGCCCGGTGCGGCGGATGTCCCGCCGGGCGGGCGCTGGACTGTCCGTCACCGTACCATCGTCAACCTGATCGAAATCCAACATCGTGTTCCCCTTGTGGCCGGAGCTCTTATTTGTCTGTCTCTCGCCGTAAACAGCCTGCAACAGTCCGTGGGCAGACCAAAGCGAAAAACGGCATGCACCAGACGGGCAGAGTGTTGCCGTGCTTTCGCCACGTCCCCGTCTCGGCTAAGCTGCGGCCATGAGCGAGAACAAGGTCATCGATTTCCAGACCGAGGCTATCGGGCGACTCCGGACAGCAGTTGCCAAACTGGGCGAGCAGAACGAGGCACTGCTGGCCTATGCGCGCGGGCATTCAGGGGCCGCTGCCCAGATTCACGCCGCCGTTCTGTCTGCGCTGGAAGCCGGGAGCTTCGAGCATCTGGCCCATATCATCACGCAGGACTGGGTGGACATTCTCGGGCTGGACGCGGTCGGCCTAGCGCTGATCGGCGGGCAGCAGGGCCTGCGCCTCGGCGCGACCGGCCTGCAACTTGTGGACCCCGCACAGGTGGGAGACTGGTTCCCCGGTCGTGAGCTGGTGGCCCTGCGCTCAGTGGATGCCGGTTCGGCCATCTTCGGCCCGGCAGCACCGTTGGTCCGCTCCGAGGCCTTGGTGCGCCTGTCGCTCGGTGCGCCGCTGCCCGAGGGCCTGCTGGCGCTGGGCTCGCGCCACCCGCACAATTTCGACGGCGTTGGCGGTTCGGAACTGTTGCAGTTCCTGGGCGGGGTCGTCTGCCGGCTGCTTACCCGCTTCCTGATCGCGTGAGCCCGGATGACGCAGCGCTTGCCTGGCTTGCCGCATTGTCCGGCGTGCGCCGGGCCTCGCTGCGCACCATCGACATCTACGGGCGGGCGCTGCGGCGCTACCTTGCGTTCCTGAACCAGCACCGCGCAGAGCCGCAACCCCTTGCGGCGCTGGCAACCGTCACCCCCGCCGAGCTGCGCGCCTGGCTGTCCGCGCGGCGGGCAGAGGGTGTGCAGGCCTCGACCCTGGCGCTCGATGTCGCAGCCCTGCGCGGTTTTCATCGCTGGCTGAAACAGACGCACGGCCTGACGGCACCGGCAGTGTTTGCGCTGCGGCCCCCGAAGACGCCAAGACGTCTGCCGCGCCCGGTTGCACCGGTGGACGCCCGCGCACTCGCGCAGACCACCGGGGATCAATCGCTGGACGCCTGGATTGCGGCGCGGGACACAGCGCTGTTGCTGTTATTGTACGGGAGCGGACTGCGCATCGGCGAGGCACTGGCGCTGCCGGCAAAGGCTCACCCGCTGGGGCAGACCGTGCAGGTGCTCGGCAAGGGCCGTAAACCGAGGGTGACGCCGGTCCTGCCGGTGGTTGCGCAGGCGATCGCCGACTATGTGGCGCAATGCCCGTACCCGCTTGCCGAGGGGCCGTTATTCGTTGGAGCCCGCGGCGGCCCGCTGCAGCCCGCCGTCGTCCAGCGCGCGATGGCACGGGCGCGCAAGCAGCTCGGGCTGCCGGAGACCGCAACCCCGCATGCGCTGCGCCACAGCTTTGCCACCCACCTGCTGGCGCGCGGCGCGGACTTGCGGGCGATCCAGGAACTGCTTGGCCATGCCAGCCTGTCGACCACCCAGGTCTATACCGGGGTTGATGCCGCCTGGCTGCTGGACGTCTACCGTCACGCCCATCCGCGCGGCCAGAGCTAGAGCAACGGGCTTTAAATCCGCATCATCCTGATGGCATGCTCAACGCGGATTTAAAGTCCAAAGTTGCTCTATAAACCAATAAATCTAAAGCATCTTTGCCCCTTAAATGTGACAAACCACTCTATCCCGGATGTGGGTCACATTTAAGGCGCGATGCTTTAGAGCCATGATGCCCCCATGTGCCAAAAAAAACCGGCCGCAGGGTGCCCTGCGACCGGATAAATACTGAAATACTGAAATAAATCAGGCGACGGCAGCCTTGGCGAGCGTTGCGCCGCCTTCTTCCGGATCGCGCAGCACATAGCCGCGACCCCAGACGGTCTCGATATAGCTGTCCCCGCCGCACGCGACTGCGAGCTTCTTGCGCAGCTTGCAGATGAACACGTCGATGATCTTCAGTTCCGGTTCGTCCATACCGCCGTACAGGTGGTTCAGGAACATTTCCTTGGTAAGGGTGGTGCCCTTGCGCAGGGACAGCAGCTCCAGCATCGCATATTCCTTGCCGGTCAGGTGCACGCGCTGGTTATCGACTTCGACAGTTCTGGTGTCGAGGTTCACCCCCAGCTTGCCGGTGCGGATCACCGACTGGGAGTGACCCTTCGAGCGGCGCACCACTGCATGGATGCGCGCCACCAGTTCGTCACGATGGAATGGCTTGGTGACATAGTCGTCGGCACCGAAGCCGAGACCTTTCACCTTGGTTTCCGTCTCCGAACTGCCGGAGAGGATCAGAATAGGCGTTGAGACCTTGGAGAGGCGCAGCTTTTTCAGCACCTCATAGCCGTGCATGTCCGGCAGTTGCAGGTCGAGAAGAATGATATCGTAATCGTAGAGCTTACCCAGATCCAGCCCCTCTTCACCGAGGTCGGTTGCGTAAACGTTAAACCCTTCGGCGCCCAACATCATCTCGATGCTCTTTGCCGTGTTGGCGTCATCTTCGATCAAAAGTACGCGCATGCTTTACCCCTTGGTTGAGCGGAGCAGACCCCGCCCTTCGGTCGTCGTGGTTAATAGGGCTATCATTATCAATAATCGTTAAGAAAAGGTAAGCCGTTAACGCTTTTCGTTCATCTCACTTAAAACGAGCGTAAATTTTTATGCGATAGCCGGTTTTACCGGGGATTAACCCTGTTGCGGCATCCGGGTGACATGACCACGTCATCCAAAAGTTTCGAGTCGCTCCACCGGGATGTCGGTCGCATCGAGCGCAGCCGCCCCTATGGTCGCCTGGTCGCCGTGCGCGGCCTGATGCTGGAAGTGGGCGGTATCGCTCACGTTGCCGCGATGGGCTCCCGGGTAGACCTCGCGGATCGCCACGGCGGGACCGTGGCCGCAGAGGTGATCGGCTTTCGCGACGGTGTTGCCCAGTGCCTGCCGTTCGCGCCGGTTGATGGCATCGGCGTCGGCTGCAAGGCCTATGTCGAGGCCGGGGTCGCCAGTGTCGCACCCTCGCAGGGCTGGCTCGGCCGGGTGGTCAACGGTCTTGGCGAGCCGGTCGACGGACGGGGACCGCTGCCCTCCGGGGTTGCTGCCCGCCCGATCCGCGCCGCGCCGCCACCGGCGCACGCCCGCCAGCGTGTGGGCGGCAAGATCGATCTGGGCGTCGCGGCCCTTAATGTGTTTGCGCCCTGCTGTACCGGCCAACGGCTTGGCCTGTTCGCCGGCTCGGGCGTCGGCAAGTCGGTGCTGCTGTCCATGCTGGCGCGCAATACCGAGTGCGATATCGCCGTCATCGGCCTGATCGGCGAGCGCGGTCGCGAGGTGCAGGAGTTCCTCGAAGACGACCTGGGGCCTGAGGGCCTCGCCCGCTCGGTGGTGGTCGTCGCCACCTCGGACGAGCCGGCATTGCTGCGCCGTCAGGCCGCCTATCTGACGCTCGCGATCGCCGAGCATTTCCGCGACCAGGGCCAGCATGTTCTCTGCCTCATGGACTCGGTCACCCGCTTCGCCATGGCGCAGCGCGAAATCGGCCTTGCCTGCGGCGAGCCGCCGGCCAGCAAGGGCTATACCCCCACGGTGTTCGCCGAGCTGCCACGGCTGCTGGAACGCGCAGGACCCGGCACAGAGGCCGGCGGGGCCATCTCCGGCCTGTTCACCGTGCTGGTCGATGGCGACGACCATAACGAACCGATTGCCGACGCCGTGCGCGGTATCCTTGACGGCCATATCGTCATGCAGCGTGCGATTGCCGAGCGTGGCCGCTATCCGGCGGTTAACCTGCTGAAATCCGTCTCACGCACCCTGCCCGGTGCCCACGACGAGCGCCAGAACGCCATCCTGCGTACCGCCAAAAGGCATCTTTCGGTCTACACCGACATGGAGGAGATGATCCGGCTCGGCGCCTACCGGCAGGGGTCGAACCCGGAGGTCGATGCCGCCCTGATGGTCGCGCCGCAGATTGAGGCGCTGCTGACCCAGCGCAAGGGTAGTTGCCAGCGCGCAGACGAGACCTTCGACGCACTGGAGGCGATCCTGGCACAGGCTGGCGGCATTGAATGAAAACGCCCTATGACACGGTCGTGCGGCTGCGCAAAAATGCGCTGGATGCCCTGCGCCGGGACATGGCGCTGGCGGAAGGCCGGCAGGACGAGGCGCACGCCCGCCTGCGCGCGCATCATGCCGCGCTGGAGGCCGAGCGCATCGCATCACCAGCGGCACCGTTCGCGGACTTTGGTGCCTATCTTGCCCGCATGCAGGGTGCCGAGACCGCCATCCGCCGCGAAATTACCAGGCTGGAGGAGGAGGTTGATGCACTGGCCGCGCGGATCGAGGCAGAGTTCGGCGAGTTCAAGACTCTCGATCTTGCCGCCCAGACGTTTCGGGACACGCAACGACGCGCGTTAGCCCAGAAGGAACAGGCCGAACTCGACGAGGCGGCCCTGCAACGCCACATCCGCAACCAGAGCGGCTTTTAGCG
>CAYOMD010000041.1:0-10527 GCA_964404985.1 uncultured Sphingomonadaceae bacterium | reverse complement strand
AGATGCCAGCACATCTCGAGCAGGCCTGCGGCTCGAAACCGGACGACAAGCGAGCCATCCGGTTCTCGCTCCGTGGTCTGGGACGGGTGGAAAAGAAAGCCTTCGGCTCTGCTGACCGCTTTGGGGGCGAAGCGCCAAGCGACATCATGAATGCCGCCTTCCTGCTGGTAAGAACCGAAGCATCGCTCGGCATGCGCGTTTAAGTCGAACCCTTCCTTGCGCACGAAACTCTGGGGAAGAACGGTCGCCTCCTCGATAGCGTCGACCCGGAAATGCTGGATACCGCCGCCGGTCTTGCCCAGATCTATGGCGACGAGATAGCGCCGTGCCCCTAGCAACAGCCCGTGCGGCGCCACCACGCGCTCGCGCGCAACCTTGTCCTTCCAGCCGCGATAGAGGATGCGCAGCTGAGACGTGCCCTTGAGCGCGGTGGAGATAGCCACATCCACCGCCTCGCTCCCCAGCAGACGAGGGCCTGGGCGCGCGGCATGGCCCAGGGCCATGAGGAGCGCTTCCTCATCCGCTGCGAGGCGTCTGCTGCGGTCATCGGGAATGAGCGCGAGGATCTTGGCGTGGAGGCATCGCAATGCCTCGACCTGATTCTTCCCCGCGCCCTTGCCCAACATGTCGAGCGCAAGGGAAAGCGCCGCCATTTCCTCAGGCGTCGGCGCCAGCAACGGGGCCACCGATTTATAGGGCAGTTTCCAACGCGCTTTGTCCGATTCGTCGTCCTTCACTTTCTCCAGTTCGGGAAAACATTGCCCGAGCGCCCGGATCACGCGCTGCGCCGTGCGATAATCTCGTTCGAGGATTTCCTCGATCTCGGCCAGACTGACCCCTCGCATAGAGGCGGCCCTTGCCGCGACCGTCAGCAAGTCAATTGCATTACGATAAGAAATAATAACCTCCCTCCGGAAGCGACAACTTCTGTCGTGTATCACCATCATGCTCGTATGCCATGACGAGTCGAGCAGATCTTGCGACGTATCGGGAGGAACAGGGATGTTGAGGTATGGCGGGCAAACGCTCTATTCAGCGAGCGACCTGGTGAACTTCATGGGCTGCGCGCACGCCACGGTACTCGATGTCGGCAACCTCGTCGCGCCGGCCAGCTTCGCGCCAGACGATGAAAATGCGGTCCTGCTCCAGGAAAAGGGCATCGAGCATGAGCGCGCCTATTTGGAGACGCTTCGCGCGGCGGGGCGCTCGATAGCCGAGATTTCAAGCGACGGGACGTTGGAGCGCCGGGCGCAGGCGACGCTCGAGGCCATGCAAGCGGGCTATGATGTCGTCTATCAGGGCGCATTTCTGATAGGCCAATGGCATGGCTATTCCGATTTCCTGCTCAAGCGCGACGATATCTCTTCGTCGTTCGGCGACTTCGCCTATGACGTGGCCGACACCAAGCTCGCCCGCTCGGCCAAACCCAAGCATGTGCTCCAGCTCTGCGTCTATGCCGATATGCTACGTGCGGTGCAGGGAGTTGCGCCGCCGTCAATGCATGTCGTGCTGGGCAGCGGTGAAATCGTCACGCTGCCCACCTCATCGCTCATCCATTATTTCTCGATCGCGCGCGATCGCTTCGAGCACTTCGCAGCCGCTGTCCCGGAAAACTCAGCTGGCGATCCCTGCGGCCATTGCACCTTCTGCCGCTGGTCTGACCGCTGCACCGCCGAATGGGAAGCGGCGGATCACCTCTCGATCGTTGCCGGCATGGGGCGCAGTCACCGATCAGCGCTGCGTCAGGCCGGGATCGACAGCATAGGCGCCCTTGCGGCTCTGCCCGGCGACACGAAAATCCCCGGCATGCAAGCCGGAACCGTCGCGAAGCTCTCGGCCCAGGCGCGTCTGCAGGCTCACCAACGCCAGACCGGCGAGGGACGCATCGAGCGCCTCGAGGCTGTGCCGGGGCGCGGCTTCGCGCGGCTGCCGCAGCCGGACGAGGGCGACATGTTCTTCGACATGGAAGGCGACCCGCTGTTCGAAGGCGGCCTCGAATATCTGTTCGGCCTTGTAGCCTTGGACCAAGGCGAGGATCGCTTCCACGCCTTCTGGGCGCATGACCGGGAGAACGAGAAGATCGCGTTCGAACAGGCGATCGACTTCATGACCGCGCGGTTGGCGCGCCATCCCCTCGCGCATATCTATCACTATGCGTCCTACGAAGAAACGGCGCTCAAGCGCCTCGCCATGTATCATGGGACGCGCGAACAGGAGGTCGACGATCTGCTGCGCGGCGACCGGCTGGTCGATCTTTACAAGGTTGTGGCGGAGGCAATACGCACCTCCGAACCCCGCTATTCTATCAAGAATATGGAAGCCTTCTATCTCCCCGGAGGACGGCAGGGCGCCGTCAAGACGGCTGGAGACAGCATTGTGATCTACGAGCGCTGGCGCCGCGTGGGCGGCGACGCACTTCTCGCGGAAATCGCGGACTATAACGAAATCGACTGCCGCTCGACCCGGTTGTGCCGTGACTGGCTCCTGTCATTGCGGCCGAATGACGCGCCTTGGTTTACCGGGCGGACCTTGGCCCCCGCGGATCCGGTAAAGGTCGCCGCGCGTGAGGAAGCCGACGAACGCACCCGCCAATTGGCGCAGGCCCTGATCGCCGCTGAAGAAGCCCCCTGGCGCCGGTTGCTGGTCGACCTGCTCGAATTTCACCGGCGCGAGGCCAAGCCCAGCTGGTGGGCGCTGTTCGCTCGGCAGGAGATGGACGCGGATGCGCTCCTTGACGATGCCGAGTGTCTGGCCGACCTCCAGCCCCACCCCACGCTGCGCCCATGGGCAGACAAGAAGTCGGTCGTCTATCCGTTCACCTTTCCGCCGCAGGACTTCAAGATGAAAGTAGGCGACAAACCGTTGCGCTCCGGCACGCTGGAGCCCGCAGGCGAGATCATGTCGCTCGACGAGGATGCGGGCATGATCGAATTGAAGCTCGGTCCAAGCCGTTCGACGATCGAACCCGGCACCGCGCTCATTCCCGAAGGCCCGGTGGGTGACAAGGTATTGCGCGCCGCGGTGCACCGCTATGCCCAGAGCGTGGCGATCGGCGAGAAGCGCTATGCTGCCGTCACTGCGATCCTCCGTCGAGAGCGACCCAAGCTCGCAGTGCGCGCATCAGGCCAGGCGATCGTGCCGGAAGGCATGGACGCAACCGATGGGGCGATTGAGGCGCTAAGCTTGCTCGACGACAGCTATCTGCTCGTTCAGGGGCCGCCTGGTGCCGGCAAGACCTACACGTCGGCGGAAGCGATCGTCGCGCTGCTGGCTGCGGGCAAACGCATCGGCGTGGCCTCCAATTCGCACAAGGCAATCAACAATCTGCTGAAGGATGTCGAAGCGAAGACGTCCGCGCGCGGTTTGCGCTATCGCGGCATGAAGAAATCGTCGCGTGAGGACCAGATTCTCGGCTCGGACGGCTGGATCGACGACGTTGTGGGCGGCAGCGGAAGCGGCGTATCCGCGCACCATCAGCTCGTTGCTGGCACGGCCTGGCTGTTTGCCCGTGAGGATCTCGACAGCGCGCTCGACTATCTGTTCGTCGACGAGGCCGGTCAGGTAAGCCTCGCCAATATCATCGCGATGGGAACGGCGGCACGCAACATCGTGCTGGTCGGCGATCAAATGCAGCTGTCGCAGCCGATCAAGGGGACGCATCCAGGCGGCAGCGGTCGATCGGCCCTCGAGCATCTACTGGAGGGACATGCGACTGTGCCTACAGATCAAGGCGTATTCCTTCCCATCTCCCGCCGCATGCATCCCGACCTCTGCGGCTTCATCTCCAGCGCTGTCTACGAAGGACGCCTAGAGGCAGAGGCGACCACCACACGGCAATGCATCAACGTGGATGTAGCGGCAGATCCGGCGGCACTGGCCGCCACGGGCCTGCGTTTCGTCGAAGTCGACCATGACGGCCGCACGCAGCGATCTCCAGAGGAAGCCGAGCGGCTCGCGATCACTTATCGCGCCTTACTTGGGACAAGCTGGACCGATCGGCACGGCGAACGCCATGAGATCGGCACCCAGGACATATTGGTCGTGTCGCCTTATAACATGCAGGTCGAGCTGCTGCGGCGCACGTTGCCCGAAGGCGCACGAGTTGGAACAGTCGACAAGTTTCAGGGCCAAGAAGCGCCGGTCGTGCTGATCTCGATGGCCACTTCGTCAGGCGACGATCTCCCCCGAAACATCGAATTTCTCTATAGCCGCAATCGCCTGAACGTCGCGATCAGCCGCGCGCGCTGCCTAGCGGTGATCTTCGCCAATGCTAGGCTGCTCGAAATTCCCTGCTCGACGATCGCGCAAATGGAACTGGTGGATGGCCTCTGTTGGGCTAAGCAGTTCGCCAACAAGCAGCGGAATGAGACTAGAACGTCAGTGGCGATCAGATCGGTTACCGGACTCCCAGCAAACCCTACGGCGAAGTAGGTGAACTTCACCGCAGGGCAAAATTATTGGCGGAAAAACTTCCGGTAGATGGCCTCGAGCCAACTAAGGATGCGTTGGACCAAGCCGTTTGCGGACGGCGGCAACGGCTTGGGCTCTGGTATGCCCGAAGGCAGCGCCGTTGGAGCAGGAGGCCGCTTGAGCCTGCGATCTCGCTCCCGCCCCGACTCGATCACACCGCGAGACATCCTGCCAGCCCAGAGGATCTTGCCCTGCTCGATCACATAGTGTGAAGCGCAAGCGAAGTCGTGATTGCCGATCGAAGGCCAGATCGATGCCGTACCCCCTTCCATCGTCAGTTGATATTCGGTGCGCACGAGAGGTGTGGACACTTCTTCCCCGCACCCACATGCACAATTATGCAGGGCGACGCAGCATTCCTCCGAGACATACAGGATACCATCTTCGAGAATCTCGGGTATCTCATCTACGAAGACAGTTTTCAGACTATCGACCCGCGCCATTATGCAGCCCTGTTCGAGATGTTGTTGCCCTCGATCATGTACACCGAGTTCACCTCGTTCCGCTCGTCGCGAAAATAGTTCAACCATCGCTTCCATCGCATAATCGCCATGATGGCGTTGAGTGAATTGACAGCCGCGATCTGAATATCTGTCCGGTATAGGTCGTCGTCGTCCTTGTCATCGCCGAACGGCAGCAGCCGTTCGACCTCGGACCAGGCCATGCCGGGGCGGACGAAGGTAGCGCGGGCGCAGCCATCGAGACAATCTCCTTCCAGTCCTACCCCAATTCCTGTGTCAACGAAGGGTATCTCCAGCCGAAGCAGTCCCTCGGCTATCTCACGGCGTGAAGACCCCTTATCAATGCAGACGAATACGAAGTCGAAGCCTGCTAGGTCATCCACATTCGCCGCCGTCACCCGAACTGGATGCGGGGTGATGCCGATATGCATCCGGGCATAGACCTGTGC
This sequence comes from uncultured Sphingomonadaceae bacterium, assembly GCA_964404985.1. GTDB lineage: Bacteria > Pseudomonadota > Alphaproteobacteria > Sphingomonadales > Sphingomonadaceae > Hankyongella. Next base: position 5,147 of record CAYOMD010000041.1, on the reverse strand, counting down.
GTAATAATCGACCTTATACGGAAAGTCCTTGAGCAGTTCCGGCTCCGGTGCGCCAGGCGAGCGGAATAGATTGTGGTTCAAGAGCTGGTCGCCATCATAAAGATGGATTTCAGTCACCCAAGTCTTCGCTAGCAAGTCGAGCAGAAACGATCCTGTTCCACCCAGGCCAATGATGGCGACCCGCCCCTTCAGCTTGTGGTTCACGCCGCCGATTCGATAGCGGGCCGAGGCCGAATCGGGAATTGCGAAGGGGCTATCGTCATTTGCGATCATCGCCTTCCCATGGGTCCGGGCGTTGGCCGTCCGATCAAGAGACCGGGCGGCGCCGCCGATAAGGCGCTCATAGGCGGTCACCTTATCGTAGATATTTTCGTACCGGTTGGTGACCTCGGGCTTGGAAGAGAGATAGTGATCCACGTCCATCTCGCCGCAGCGCTGCTTCTGGGAATTATTGATGATGTTCCCCATAGGGGCGCCGTTTCGATGGCACGGCGTCCCGCCAGCGAAATACATCGTGTGATCGCCCTGCGGCGTTGCCGTGAGGCCGATACCGTCGAGCGACAGGGCGCAGGTTAGCACGCCCCTTGCCAAATTCCCGTCAGCCGTGACGTGCGGAACGCTCCGCACGATCAAGTGGCTGTTGCGCACCTCGATTTCAAAGCCCTCGTCAGCGAGGCGCTTGAGATGGGGATCACGACTTATCAGAGCGGCGGACATTGAAGACCATCCCTTTCTTCACCTGAATGGTCTCGCCTTCGACGAGATCGCCCTCGGCACCATGGACGCCGTGGAGATAGGTGATCGTGTAGTTGAAGTTCTCAAAGTCGGGGTTGGGGTATGCGATCGCCGCGATCTCGCGGTAGCTGTGTGGGCGCTTTTCCACGGTCCTGGGGCGTCCATTGACCTTGATGGTTACCATCTTGGGTTCACGGCTACGGATCCGTTCGACCCCGGTACCATCCAGCGTCACTTCACCATCGCTGGGGAGGACCGCATCGCCAGCGCTGTCCAAGATGAGCTCAAGCTCTTCGTCGATCTCGCCAAAGCGATAAATATCGGAGGCGAGGATCGTCGGGGAACCCCATTCCCAGCCCCGCTCGTTGACTGTGAAGTTGTAGGTGCGGTCGCTGGTGAACGAGAGGAAGACGGCGATCTCGCCGTTGGCGAACTTGACCTCCTCCTCAATGCTGATCGAGCGGGCGAAGCCGCCTGCAATCTGGATCAGAACGAAATCACTGGCAGGTTCCAGCCCCGCAATCTCGCGGATCTGGCTACCATCCAAGACTTTGTCTTCGGTGCCATGAAGGGCACCGTTGACGGTAAACTGAAATTTGTCGTGACCCTTGGCCATAACGGTGCTCCAAATTCTGCTGACTCTTGATCCCAAATCCACCATGGACTAGTATCGTCCTCGAGTCCCGATGTGGACTATCTATATAGGGACTATTTTGCGTTTCAAGTCCAAATGTGGATGAAAGGGAGAATTATGCGTGGTTAAGCTCAAACCCACCGCCCAAGCGGGCGAGGGGCAATCTGCGATTCCGGCGGCAATGGAGGCATTCCAGGGGCTGGCAGATTTATGGCAGCTGTCGACTGAGGACCAGTTGCTACTGCTTGGATCACCCGGCCGATCGACCTTTTTCAAATGGAAGAAGGATGGCGGATCGCTCCCGCGCGACACGGTTGAACGGATTTCCCACCTTCTAGCGATTCATAAGGCGCTCGAGATTTTGTTACCCGAAACCCGCGCCGCCGATGGTTGGATTCGCCGGCCCAACGCTCAGTTCAACGGGCAAAGCGCCCTTGATGTCATGCGTGGCGGCCAGGTGATAGATATCTATCGCGTGAGGCAATATGTGGATGCGCAACGTGGCGGATGAATTTGTGACCGAAGATATCGACAAGCTCTTCTTCACACTCATTCCATCGCGCTTTCCGACGATCGACGTTTTCGCGCGCGTCGCAAATGATCGCAGCAGTGAGCTGGCTGAGATTGAGTCGCTCACCAATCCGCGCCTAAGGGAACGCGACCGTATCATGAACGGTGCTCAGGTGGTCGACGACAACGGCTCCCTTCTGCAAAACTGGAACCATGCGCCATTTACTTATCCTAACCCGGACGGGACGCGTTTTTTCGACGCAGATCGTCCCGCACTTGAGCTAGCTGCCGACATGCAGACAGCCTTGGCGATCTCGATACGAAGGCGCGAGACATTCCTCAGCAAGACAGGTGAAGCGCCAATCGGCTTGGAAATGCGTGAGCTCTCGCGGCGCGTGAAGGGACGGTTTGCGAACGGCCTTGATTGGGATCCCCAACTTGACTTTGACGAACGCCGTCATCGGGGGCGCCTGATTGCCGACGCAGGCTTTGATGGGGTAGTCTTCAGACCTGTGGAACGACCGTCAGGATTATGCGTAAGCGTGCTCAAGGGGCATGTTTTGGAGCGCGCCGTTCAGCGCGATCACTTCAAATTTGTTTGGGATGGTAGCCGCGTGAGCACGGTCTACTCGTTTGGTTCCGGCGTCCAATATTCCCCGAAGGACTTGTGCGGGATAGACCAAGTTCTTGCGGCCTAACCAAGATGCGATGGATTGATTAGGCAGTCCTGATAACCCTGTTCCTAAAATGCTTCCCGTGAGAATGCGGAGGAATACGGCAAAGATAGAATTCGACTGGAACTGGACGACGACTAACCGGCCATTTCAACCAACGACCGGTTTGAACGGCATGATCTACTGCCACGAAAGGCTGATCTGTCAGCGAATAATTCCGCAAAATGCTACTCCCCTCTTGTTGGCCACACACAATTTTCGGCAACCCGACGGAGTAGGATCTTCGAATTAGAGCAAGAGCCTTGCCGGGAGCGGGCGAACCGCCCGGGTTTGAGAGAGAGTGTCCGGGCGTGATCCGCCCTTTCTGCTCTCCCGGAGATCCCACCAATGGCCCAAATCCTTACGGACGCAGCGCTTGGCGCTGCACCGCTCGCCCCGCATTGCGCATTTGATGAGCGTGCGCGTGCGCTGCTGACCGCAGCAACCTCGCTTCTACCCCTGCTCGAAATCGGGCGGCCCGTTGAATCCGCACATTTGCGCGATGCGATGTCGGCAGCCTTTGGCGGCACCGATGCTGAAGGCGCATGGGATTGGAAGAGCGCCTACGATGCCTGCGAGGTTGCTCAAATCCTTTTCCTGCGCCGTTTTGGCCCGGCAATCTTGTCGCGCAGTGGCTCCCGATCTCACTCCCTTGCGCTGATTGAGCGGGTATCCGCCCTCATGCCGACCCACACCCGGCGCTCTGAAACCAGCCAGGCCTTGCAACAATATTCGACGCCTGCTGGCCTGTCCTTCGTGGCTGTCGTCGCTGCTTCGATTGGCGCAGGCGAAACTGTGCTCGAACCTTCTGCTGGCACAGGCATGTTGGCGATTCAGGTCGAACTGGCCCGTGCACAGCTCGTGCTGAATGAACTCGCTGAAGGCCGGGCTGCGCTGCTGTCGCACTTGTTCTCAAGCGTGGCCGTCAGCGGACATGACGCCGCCTCGATTGATGATCGCTTGCCCATTTCGGCACGCCCAAGCGTCATTCTGATGAACCCGCCGTTTTCGGCCGTCGCGCACGTGGAGCGGACGATGAAGGACGCCGCGCTTCGCCATATCGCTTCCTCCCTGGCCCGGCTCGAGCATGGGGGTCGGCTGGTGGTCATTACCGGCGCTGGCTGTGCTCCTGATGCTCCAGCATGGCGCGATGCTTTCATCCGGTTGCAGGGGGCCGGACGTGTGGTCTTTACAGCCTCCATCGACGGCAAGGTCTATCGCAAGCACGGCACAACGATCGAAACCCGACTGACGGTAATCGATAAGCTGCCCGCTTCCGATCCCACGACTTTCGTTCCGAGTGCAGGGACTGCTCCTGATACCGCGACCTTGCTCAAATGGGTCGAAGCGCAGGTGCCGCCGCGCGGACCGATTGCCCCATTGCCCGGTGCAGGACTACATTGCGCTTCTTCGCCATCGCCGGTGAACCGCGCGGTTGCTCGGACTGCCCCGATCAATCCCTTGGTCGATGCCGATGCGCCTGAACTCAGCTATTCGACAGCTGACTGGTCTCCGCCCGAAGGGCAACTCGGTGACAGCATCTATGAACGATATGGACTTCAATCGGTCGTCATTCCCGGCGCATTGCCGCACCCGACGCCGCTGGTTCAATCTGCGTCAATGGCCTCGGTCGCGCCGCCGAAACCAACCTATCGCCCGCACTTGCCCGAGCACCTGTTGGGTGACGGCGTGTTGTCCGACGCGCAGATGGAATCCGTAATCTACGCTGGCGAGGCCCATTCCGGGCATCTGGCAGGGGCCTGGACCGTTGACGAGACATGGGATCTCGTCTCGGCGGCCGCTGAGGAAAACGATGCTGCTATCCGTTTCCGCCGCGGCTGGTTTCTGGGTGACGGCACGGGTGCGGGCAAAGGCCGTCAGGTCGCAGGCATTATTCTCGACAACTGGCTCAAAGGCCGCCGCCGTTCGCTCTGGGTTTCGGTATCAGACCGCCTACTTGAGGATGCTCAGCGCGACTGGTCGGCTTTGGGGCAGGAACGACTGCTGGTGACGCCCTTGTCACGCTACCGGCAGGGTTCACCCATCACACTGGCGGAAGGCATCTTGTTCACTACCTATGCGACCCTGCGTTCGCAGGAGCGGGGCGGCAGGGCGAGCCGGGTCCAGCAAATTGTCGAGTGGCTTGGCCGTGACTTTGACGGTGTCATCATCTTTGACGAGGCGCACGCCATGGCCAATGCCGCAGGCGGCAAGGGCGCGCGCGGCGATGTCTCAGCCTCGCAGCAGGGCCGGGCGGGCCTGCGGCTCCAACATGCCCTGCCCAATGCCCGCATCGTCTATGTCTCGGCCACCGGTGCCACGACAGTCCAGAACCTCGCCTATGCACAGCGGCTCGGGCTGTGGGGCGGCGAAGACTTCCCTTTCGCCTCACGCGCCGACTTCGTGGCCGCGATTGAGGATGGCGGCGTTGCTGCCATGGAAGTGCTGGCCCGCGATCTGAAGGCGCTCGGCCTCTATGCTGCCCGTTCCTTGTCATTCGACGGCGTCGAATATGACCTGCTCGAGCACCAACTGACCCCTGAGCAGGTGCGGAT
>CAYOMD010000040.1:0-11898 GCA_964404985.1 uncultured Sphingomonadaceae bacterium | reverse complement strand
CCTCAAGTTGCGTAACCCGCAGGCTCAGCGTTGCCTGCTTCATGTTGAGCGCCGTGGCAGCACGGGAAAAGCTTCGGGTATCTGCGGTCAGAACGGCGTAGCGGAGTTGCCGAACCTCGATCGTCATGCTGCTATCGCTCCCCTGTCCATTATTTTTCGGATATTGAGGCGCAATTTGCCGTTGATCGCAATACAAATTCTGCCCGTCCAGCGAGGATCGTCTCCGTATTGGCGAGAGTGATTCTAAGTTCAGGAGAAATTTGAGGTTTTCTTGCAGCTACTGTTTGAGCTGTTTGAACATGAATGATAGCAGCGTCATTCCCAATTGACGTGCACACCGACTACCAAACGAAGCGATGGCCCAGCGCATCAAGGCGTTGCAGACGCTGTTCGTAGTCTGGCATGACCGTTTCGAGCATTCGCCAAAACTGCCGCGAATGATTGTGCTCTAACAAATGACACGCTTCATGTGTCAAAACATAGTCGATGAGCGAGACTGGAGCCATTACTAGCCTCCAGTTAAGTCTGATACGCCCCTTGGCATCACAGCTTCCCCAACGTTTCGATTGATCAACGACAGACACCGATCGAGCCTCACAGGCTAATGCTTGGGAGACAAAATCCATGCGTCTCGCAAAGTGGATACCAGCGTGCGCGATATACCATTGGCGAAGACCACTGCGCACCGCGCTTTTGGCGATCATGGGATCTTGAAGAGGCTGAACCGGGGCGATCAGGTTTGACCCGCGCGCGGTCACTCGGGTAACTACCGCGTTGGGGTCACTGACAACCTTAAGACGGTAAGGGCGGCCCAGATAATGGAAGGTCTCACCACTGACAAATTCCTTGGGTGATGCGACACCTGACAGTTCGGAATACATAGCTTTCTTGCGCAGAACCCAAGATGCCTTCTTCCGCACAAATTCAGAGACCTTGCTATCATCCAAATCGTCCGGAGCTAGCACTCGCACGCCATCAAATCCGACGGTTATGGCAACAGTCTTCCGTCGCGCAGTTCGTGACAGTGAGTACGAGATTTCTTCCCCGCCAAAATCGATGCGCTGAATTGCTCTGTCGCTCATTTTGCGAGCCGCGCTCGAGCGACATCCATGATCTTGGCAGTGGACGCCTCGATTGAAGCAAGGTCAGCGCCGGATTGCCTCAAACATTCTTTGATCGTGCGCCGCATCTGGCGTTTGACGTCTTCTTTCTGTTGCCAATCCACGACCTGCGTCATCGCTTCCAAATCGAGCGCGATGCCCGAAGCGATATTGCGTTTCGCCTCATCGTCGAGCCCGTCCCCGAAGGTGATAAGGGGAAGGATTGCGCCAGATGTGCCCGTCAACTCGACGGACCTCTGGTCACTTCGCAAAGTCACGGTCCGCCCAGCCAACTCCTCCAATTGGGCAAGTTGGCTAGCGGCGCTCACGCGATCAATCCGACGCCGTGAAATGAGATCCTCTAGGTCTTCCCACAATGACTTGTAGGCAGTGGGGTTTTCATCACGATGGACATGGATTTCGTGTCGGATCGCATGTTCGATCCGCGCAGCTTTTGCATCAGGCGAGCCGATCTCTTCAACGCTGTCACGGAATGCAGGGTCAAGTATGTCCAGCGGTTGAAGCAATTGTTCAACGCCATCAGACCGCAAGTGGCCCGCAATCAGTTCACCCACCTTTGCGCCGTACAACCTGGCGTCAAACCGCTCGTCGCTATACAATCGTCGTGCCGCTGCCCTAATGCGAGTGAGCCATTTCAGATCTGTGAGATAAGGCTCTTCCAACGCCTTTGGATCGGGCAAGACCATATCCATTGCTTCGGCAAACCGCTGAAAATCTAGCTCGAATTTTGCTCTCACATCTTCAAGGGCAAGTAACGCGATGCAGCCATCCTCATCGCTCCGGTCGATATTGTCGAACAACCGGATTGCTGCCCGATGCCTGCTCTCCAGCAACTGGGCTTTTTCAGAAGCTGGGCGCATAGCCGAAAGGACGCCATCTTCTTCCGAAAACATTTCGAGGGCTTCAGAAATGCGGCGATTGTCGCCCCAATAATCGACGATCAGGCCATGGCTCTTGTTTTCATAGGTCCGGTTGACGCGGGCGATGGCCTGCAACAGCGTGTGCTCGCGCAACGGGGCATCAAGGTACATGACCTGCTCTACCGGAGCGTCGAATCCGGTTAGAAGCATGTCACAGACGACCAGTATTTTGAGCGGATCGTCCTTACGCTTGAAGCGGGCAATCAATTTGTCCCGATCGCGCCGAGACAGATGATGCCTTTGGAGCTTGGCGCTATCATTGTTCGAGGCCGACATAATGACAGCGCATTCGGGCGCACCAAGCACCTGCAGCGTCTCTACATAGCTGACAGCGACGTCGCGGCTGACCGTGACAATTTGCGCCTTAAAACCATTGGGTTCGATCGTGCTGCGATAATGCTGCAAAATGTCTTCGCAGATCGCTGAGACGCGGGCTTGTGCCCCAGCATATTTTTCCTGAAGCCTCGTGCCCTGCTTCAGCTTCTGGATTTCATCATCCTTGAGTTCAGGAAAGGCCTTTCGAATGTCCGCTTCCAGATCACGGCCATCGACCCGCATCCGAGCGTCGCGCATTTCATAGAAGATCGGCACCGTCGCACCATCCTTCACCGCCTGATCGATCAGGTAGCGATGGATGTAGTCACCAAAGACCTCGCGGGTGCTGCGGTCCTTCTTGTCGATGGGCGTACCGGTAAACGCGATCAACGCAGCGTGGGGCAGTCCAGCACGCATCCTCGCGGCCAACGCGCCGTACTGTGTGCGGTGCGCCTCATCGACCATGACGAAGATATTCTCAGCCTCGGAGATGACCGAAGTTCGCTTTGGCACTGCCGTGTGGAACTTGTGAACCGTAGTCAGAACGGTAGTGCCTGCGCCACCCGAAAGAAGCTCGCGCAAGTGCTGCCCACTCTCGGCCTGGACTGGGTTGGGGAAGCCGGAGCGCTGAAACTGGCCCGAAATCTGGCTGTCTAGCTCGGTTCGGTCCGTGACGATGACAAGCGTCGGGTTTTCCGTTTCTGGCAAACGCCTCAGCTTGATCGCCAGATAGACCATGGTGAGTGATTTGCCCGATCCCTGGGTATGATGAATCACCCCGCTGCGCCGTTCGGGCCGGGGAGCGTTGCGAATGCGCTCGATGGTGCGGCCAACTGCCACGAATTGCTGATAACGTGCGATCTTCTTCAGCCGGCGGCCATCCAGCGTTTCAAAAATCACATAGTTGCGGAGAAGGTCGATCAGATTGGCCGGAGCGAGCATCCCGGCAAGCAGGATGTCTTGTGGCGTAGGCGTTCGATTGATCCGGGATGCAAGACCGTCCGCTGTCATTGGCCATGGATCGCGCCAATCTGCCCAGTGACGTGGTGGCGTAGCGGTCGTGCCATAGCGGGCAACGTCGCGGGCAAGTGCAATCGAGATCTGCGCCATTTCGAACAGGCGCGGCGCGCCCAGGCCCGCAAACTCGTCCCGGCCCTCATAGCGACGGAACTGGCGCTGTGCTTCGCCAATCGGATCGGCCAGCGCTGGGGACTTGCATTCGATGACGGCCAGAGGAATGCCGTTCACATAGATCACAATATCCGGAACGATTTCCTGCCTCGGCCCCTTGATGGCAACCTGCCGGGAGAACTCGAAAATGTTCGCGCCTACGTCATCGAAATCGAAATACCGAACGGTGCGATCTTGCCGCCGCCCTTTTTCATCCGTGTAGGGGAGCGTGGTGCCATAGGTCAGACGGATGTGTCCCTGCTCATTGGCGTCGATCAGGTCGATTGATGATATCCGCGTGAGCGCCGAGATGGCACGCCCCACACTTTCGCTGTCCAGCCAGGTGTTGAGCCGCCGTAACTGCTGCTCCAAACGTCCGACCAGTACGGCATCGGATCGCCCTTCACGCAGAGAGGCGATATCAGTTGGCATCAGTTCCTTGTAGTCGAACAACACCCGCAGCAGGTCTGCCGCCGGGTTTTCGACCATTTCGATCTCAAGGCTGTCGCGAGCCTCGCTCATGCGACCGCGACTTCAGGTTGAGCAGCCACATTGGCAAAGCGCGCAACCATCGAAGCAGGCAGGCGCAACCGGCCCGAAAGCAGTTCCTGAGCCAACGCCGCGCGAACGTCATTCAACCTTGCAAGCTCGTCCTTCTCCCGCTCAATTCGCAGGTCAAAAGACGCACCCATCTCGGCGATCCGTCCCTGCTCTTCTAAAGGCGGCAACAGGATTTGCAGGCGCTTGAACGTGGGCATGTAGATATCGGGTAAGACGCTTCCCGCTACCAATCGCAACCACTCACGTTGCATATGCCGGAACACTTGCTGCAGGTATTCCGGTAGCAACTTTGGCCCGCAGACCCAGTTTGCGAAATGCTGACTGGTGCACATCTCCCGTTCCATGATCGCACAAAGGCCGACATTCGCTGTTCTTTGGAATACCACCGTGCGCGGGGGAAGCATTCGCGCAGAGGAGTTTTTCAACCCTTCAACTCCAATTGTCTCCGCCGTATCGTTGATGGTCAACTTTCCCAGCGCATCAGCATCTTGGAGCGAAATCCAAGGAATATCGCCATCCCAGTAGTCTGGTCGCTTGCGGTCGGGAGTATGCCCGCTTTCCAGCTTTGCCACGCTGGTCAGGCGGACAAGTTTCCAGTCGGAAGGGATATGAGTAACATCCCCGGCAACGCGACCCAGCACCCAGCGTTCAGGCAGCGGCTGCAAAGGTGCGGCGTCCCGCCGCATCCCGCGGGTCAACAGATCGCGCATCACCGCAAACTTGGCGACGGCGAGAGACTTCAGCAGGTCGCGCGCGCGGCTGATGTCGTCTTCAACCGACTGCAAAACCTCTGAAATTGCGAGCTGTTCAGGATAGGGAGGTAAGGCAATGCTGCAACGAAAGAAGTCATCAGCATACAAGTTGAGCAGCCCATCGTTCCGAACGCCAGAGTTGATGTATCGTGCCAGTTCGCGGTTCAAAATACCTGCTTTAAATGCATGCTTGGCAAAGCCTACATCCATTCGCTGTTTGAGAGCGAAGCAATAATAAACGAATGGCACGAGCGCGGACGTGCGCTCAAGGCTGAATACGCAACCTTGTGGCGCTGTTTGTGAGTTCCCTTTATTGTATGCAAACTCACCTTCTTTCAGGAGAATATAGCGCTCAGCACTCTGGCCAGCCATATCCCGACTGTACTTCTCAGACTGCAAGAGGAACCCACGCTTGGCAGAGATTGTCATCAAAGGATGATCGCCCCCATCATTCTTGCGCTTGATAGGGGTAACGAGTTCGCAAAGTCGGACAACTGGCCAGTCGTCTGGCCTTTTATCCCACATAGCCCATCTCCTTCAGCAGCGAATTCATGCGGTTTTCCGCTTCATTGCGCGCCGTCTCTGCGGTCCAGAGCTTTTTCAGTTCGGCCTTCACGTCAATCGGCGCTTCGGGCTCGAGCGTGTCGATGTAGCGCGAGATGTTGAGGTTGAAGTCGTTCTCAGCAACCTCTGCCATCGGCACGACGCGGCTGAACCGGTCGATCTCAGTCCAATTCCGAAATGTATCGACGATATGTTTGATGTTGTCCGGTCCAAGAACCGCCTTTTTGGGGCGCTCTTCAAATTCCTTCGAGGCATGGATGAACAGGATCTTGTCCTTGTGTTCGGGCGCTTTGTTGCGATTCAGGATCAGGATGATCGCCGGAATGCCTGTGCCAGCGAACAGATTTTCCGGCAGGCCGACAATCGCCTCAACCAGATCGTCCTCAAGCATAGCCTTGCGGATGCGGCCATCGCCGGACCCGCGAAACAGCACACCATGCGGCATTACGACACCGCACAAGCCATTGTGGTTCAGGGTGGCCAGCATATGCTGCACAAAGGCGAAATCGCCGATATTCTTCGCCGGAATGCCATAGCGGAAGCGATTGAAGCTGAGCTTCTCACTATCGCTGGCGGCTTCCGTTGCGCCCCACTTGTCAAGGCTGAATGGCGGGTTGGCGATCACCCGATCATAAAGAATCAGATTGCCTTCATGGTCGAGCAGGCGTGGATTGCGGATCGTGTCACCCTTCTCAATCCGGGCATCGCGCAAGCCGTGCAGCAGCAGGTTCATTTTGGCGATGGCCCAGGTGCCTAGGTTCCGCTCCTGCCCGTGCAGGGTGACGTTGATCGGCTCCCCCAGGCGCTTGCCTTCCTTGGCTCCGATATACTCGGCTGACTGGATCAACATGCCGCCCGAACCACAGGTCGGGTCTGAAATACGCATGCCGGGGGCCGGATCGAGCAATTGTACAATCAGGTTCACCACCTGATGGGGGGTATAGAATTCTCCGCCTTTCTTGCCCGCGTCGTCGGCGAAATGCTCGATCAGATATTCATAGGCGCGGCCAAGCATGTCCGGCTCGGACAGCGAAGCATTGGACAGGTCAATCCGGGTGAAGTGATCAATCAGCCCGGCCAGCACGACTTCCCGGTTCTTGGGGTCACCAAGACGGGATTCACTGTTGAAATCGATATTGACCAGCACGCCTTCGATGGCGGGGTTTTGATCCTCCAGCGCTTCGCACGCCTTGTTGAGGGCGCTCCCAATGTCGGTCGTCGCTTTTCGGATTTCGGCCCAGCGAGCGCGCTCAGGCACGAAGAATTCGTGCTCATCCGGGTCATTATAGGCAATGTCAGTCGAGAGCCCTTCGCGAATGCGTTCCTGCGCCTCTTCCTCGAACCGGTCTGACAGGCGCTTGAGGAACATGAAGCCGAATATGTAGCCCTTGTAATCCGAGCTATCGATGGAGCCGCGGAGAATATCTGCGGCTTGCCATAGATGGTTGTTCAGCGCGTCACGTGTCAGTTTTTGCATGTCTTCCCTCTCAATTCATAGACCCGAATAGGCGCTGCATAATCAGCTGCCTTGCCAGGTTGCGCCGGATTTCGGCGGCGTTGATGGCTGTGTGATATGCTTCGCGCGCTTCGACCACCAAGGCTGCGATTAGCCGCTGCTCGGCGATGGGAGGCAGTTGAAGTTCCAGTTTCGCCAGATCTTTGGCTGAAAGGGACAGCAATGTCGTAGAGCCCCGGCGCAGCAGTTCAATTTTGGGGCGGTATGCCTCACTGGAAAGCACTGCATAAAGGGCGGCAGGCTCAACATCGCCATGCGAACGGATGACGATGACATTGCCACTGGCAATTGCCCCATCCGTTTCGCGCCCGACAAGCCCGAACTTCAAAGCGGTGCCACGTCCCGTGACCAGAACATCGCCATCCCGCACGCGATATGCATCTGCCTTTTCAGGGCGTGCGAAGCCAACCGTATCCAGTGCAGCTATCGCTGCGACAGCGTCGTCCCCAATATCGCGGACACCAATCATGGGCAGCTTTTCGCCATCCCGCTCAAGGGTGTCCTCACGGGACACACCGATGCCCGTGAAGACATCTGCCACATCTGCGAGGCGGATGACTGAAAGCTGGTCCGGATTTTGAGCGGGCGTCTTCATCATGAGAAGGCTATGAACGATTTTATGGCGTATGGCAATACGAAATAGAAACGTAGCCGACTACGTCTGCAATATATTAGACTATAGCTTGACTATGTTCGAATCGGGGCCCATATAGGGTTGGTCCGGGCAGTTCCGGACGGCGGCCAAGGCCAAAAAGGAGAAAAATATGGGTTCACGCGCAGAGTCCAGCGGACTCACACTGACGGCGCAGGATGCCGCCCTGATCCGGGGAATGATCGAGCGTGGTGATCGACACCATGACATCGCAGCATTTTTCGGGGTCAACCAGGGACGGGTCGCAGAGGTCAAGGACGGGAAGCGGTTCGCCGAAATCGCGTCTGCAGACCATGAAGAATTGCCGCCAAAGGGGCCGTATCTGACCCCGAAGACGGCATGGTTGGAAAATCAGCTGCGCTAACAGCCGATTTTCCTAGGGGCCGGAGCCCCGCCAGCGATGTGCTTAGACAACCCATCACTAGCGAGCCCCTCCTTATCCGTCAACGGCCCAGCGCTCCGGCTGGGCCGCCATTAGGCCCAAGGAGGGCCAATACATGTTCGAAATCTTCAAAGCCACCAGCGGCGGCTTCTTCTGGCGCCTCAAGGCAGCTAACGGCGAAACGCTCTGCCACTCCGAGGTTTATACCGCCAAGCAATCTGCCCAGAACGGCATCGCCGCCGTCAAGCAGGTCGCGCCTGGTGCTCCGGTCTACGACCGGACCTGAGGCTGGCCATTGATTGAAGAGCGCCCTCGCAGCCTTGGCAGCGGGGGCGTTTCTTTGCGTCGACAACATTTGTTCGGTGTATTTGGTGGGTGAGGGGGAAAGCATTCCCCTGCTGCTGAGCCCACTGGTCTCATCAGACCCCTTCGTGCGGGACTGCTGCCCCGCAACGCCCCGCGAGAGGAAGAGAACGGGGTGGCCCCGTGACGGGCTGAGAGCGGCGAGAGAGGCTCGCTGCGGGTCCGTCGCGGAGACCTGCCATGGCCCAACGACATGTTGCCCGCTCAAACCCTGAGCGAATCAATCTTTACCAGCAAATCACCGACCGGATCATCGCTGATCTCGAGGCTGGGCGCGTCCCATGGGTTCAGCCCTGGGGAACGGCCAATGCCGGCATCGGCATGCCGCACAATGCTGTCAGTTCCCGGCGATACAGTGGCATCAATGTGCTTACCCTCTGGCATGCCGTCGTCTCCCGAGGCTTCTCAAACCATGCGTTCCTGACGTTCAGGCAGGCTGCGGCCTTGGGCGGCTCGGTGCGTCGCGGCGAACGCGGTGTCGGTATCATCTACACCCGCCGCTTTGTGCCCAGCAGCGAACGCCGCCGAGCGGATTCCGACGGCACCGCAACCAGTGGCGGGATTCCGTTCCTCAAGCATTTCACGGTGTTCTCGGTCGACCAGTGTGACGACCTGCCCGAACATATCGGTCTCCCGCCGCCGCCCATCCCGGATGGCCTGATCCTGCCGCATGCCGAGGAACTGATTGCGGCGACTGGCGCCGATTTTCGCATCGGTGGCCCGTCCGCCTTTTACAGCCCGTCGCATGACTATGTCGCCGTGCCACGGCCCGACGATTTCCATGAGCCGGTCAATTGGCATCGCACGGCTTTCCATGAACTGGGCCATTGGACTGGCCATGCCTCCCGGCTTGGCCGCGATCAGACCGGCAGCTTCGGCTCCAAGGACTATGGCCGGGAAGAATTGATCGCGGAAATGGCGGGAGCCTTCATCTGCGCCGCGCTCGGGATTGTGCCAAGCGTTCGCCACGCTGACTACATCGGCTCGTGGCTCCAGATTATCCGGGAAGACAATCGCGCCATCCTGCGCGCCGCCAGCGCTGCCTCCAAGGCGGCAGATTATATCCTCGCCTGTCGTGACACCGCATCGACTGGCCTTGATGTCGCTGGTGAGGACGAAGCCGACGGCTTCGAGCTAGAGGGGAGGTTGGCGGCATGAACCTGCTCACCCCCGAAATCCGCGCGGCCTTGCTCGCGAACATGTACGCGCGCCGCAATGCGCAGGCACAAGGCGAACGAGAGCCTGATCCGGTTCCCGTTGTCCGCTTCTTCAATCCGCTTGGCGCTGCCACTTGGCTTGCCACCGAACTCGACGAGGACGGCATCTTGTTCGGCCTTGCCGATCTCGGCCTTGGCTGCCCTGAACTCGGTAGCTTTTCGTTGCGGGAATTGCAGTCGCTGCGCCTGCCGTTCGGCCTTGGTATCGAGCGGGATATCCTCTTCGACACCGCGTTGCCCATATCGGCCTACGTCGCGGCAGCCCGTCAGGCCGGTTCGATCCTTGGCGCTGAAAAGCTGCTGAGGGAACGCGCCATGCCAGAAGGGGATGGCTGACATCTGGCAGCATGCGGCCTGCCGGATCGCGGGTTGGTCCGCCTGCGGCGGCCTTAGAGGAAGAGGAAGGCCAGGGCCTTCGTGACGGGCTTGGAAGCCGAGAGAGTGTCTCGCGGCGGCCCGTCATGGAGACCTGCCATGGCCAGACAGCCTGCAAAAATCACCCTCAGCCCGTCGCGTGACATTCCCTTCGACCATCTGATCCTGTCACAATCCAATGTCCGCCGCGTGAAGGCCGGCGTGTCGATCCCCGAGCTTGCTGAGGATATCGCGCGCCGGACTTTGCTTCAGAGCCTCAACGTGCGCCCGGTACTTGATGCCGAAGGTCAGGAGACCGGCATCTTCGAAGTTCCGGCCGGTGGCCGACGCTACCGTGCCCTTGAACATTTGGTGAAACAGAAGCGCCTGGCGCGCACGGCTCCCATTCCCTGCATCGTCAAGGCGGCGTACAATGACGTCTCGGCGGAAGAAGACAGCTATGCCGAAAACGCGCACCGGGAACAGTTGCATCCGCTCGACCAGTTCCGGGCCATGCAGGCCATGGTCGACAAGGGTAGCGCCGCCGAAGACATCGCCGCGCATTTCATGACCACGCCCGCCGTCGTGCGCCAGCGTCTCAAACTGGCGTCGGTCTCGCCCAAACTCCACGACATTTACGCCGAAGACGGCATGTCGCTGGACCAGTTGATGGCGTTCACCGTCTCCGAAGATCATGAGCGCCAGGAGCAGGTATGGGAAATGCTCACCCACAGCTTCAACAAGTCGGCCGCCTACATCCGCCAGCGCCTGACGGAAAACAGCGTCCGGGTTGCCGACAAGCGGGTGCGGTTCGTGACCGTCGATGCCTATGTCGCGGCGGGTGGCGGCGTGATGCGCGATCTGTTCGAGGACGATGACGGGGGTTGGCTCACCGATCCTGCACTGCTCGACCGCTTGGTCGATGCGAAACTTGCCGCCGAGGGCAACCGCATTGGCACTGAAGGCTGGAAATGGGTGGTGACTGCCGTCGATCTGCCATGGAATGCGACCAACGGACACCGTGAGATCGTTGGCGCAGAATTGCCCATGACTGAGCATGAGCAGGCAAGGCTGACGGCGCTTCAGGCTGAAATCGAGCAGATCGAGACCGAATGGGCCGACGACCCCAACGTGCCGCAGGACGTCTATGCGCGGATCGAAGGGCTTGAAACGGAAATCGGCCAGCTGGTCGACCGGCCCATGATTTTCGATCCTGCCGAAATGGCAATCGCCGGTGCCTTTGTGACGATCGAGGCGGATGGTTCGCTTTGCATTGAGCGGGGCTACGTCCGAGCCGAAGACGAACCGGTGGCGGAAGTGGGCGGGGAAGACGATGGCTCCGGGGTTGATCCTGTTTCGGGCGAGCCAATACCTGGCGCAAATCACAGCGGGACCGCACCAAACGCCAGCGGTTCGGCACCTATCGCAACGGATGAAGAAGATGCCGACGATGGCATCCTCAAGCCGTTGCCCGACCGGCTGGTTGCCGACCTGACCGCCTGGCGCACACTCGCGTTGCAGGATGCCTTTGCGCAAAGCCCCGCCACAGCCTTCGCGACGGTGCTGCACGCGCTCGTGCTCGACACCTTCTACAGCTACAGCCGCGAGAGCTGCCTGCAATTGTCGCTCAACCGGGTGTCCTTTGCCAATCCGCCTGCAGGTCTGCGCGATAGTGCGCCCGCGCGGGCCATCGCCGAGCGCATGAAGCGCTGGGAGGATCGACTGCCGGAGTCCGACAAGGAACTTTGGGACGCGCTTCTGGCCTTCGACGCCGATGAACAGGCCAGTCTGTTTGCCCATTGCACATCGCTGGCGGTGAATGCTCAGGCCGAGATCGTCCCCAAATACGACAATGGCCGGGTGTCGACGCATAGCGTTGCACGCCGCATCGCTCACAGCCACGTGCTGGCGCATGCCGTTGGTCTTGATGTCGTCGCGGCAGGCTGGAAGCCCACTGTCGATGGCTATTTCCGCAGCGTGACCAAACCGCGCATCCTTGCCGATGTGACCG
>CAYOMD010000039.1:0-11980 GCA_964404985.1 uncultured Sphingomonadaceae bacterium | reverse complement strand
GCTTGAACGGCAGCGAGATCGTCACCGGGGGCAGCATCATCATGCCCATCGCCATGAGGATGGCAGAGACCACAAGGTCGATGATGACGAATGGCAGAAACAGCAGAAAACCGATCTCGAAAGCCCGTCGCAGCTCGGAAATCATGAAAGCGGGCACCAGCACGCTCATCGGCGTCTGGGCCGGGCTGGCAATCGTCCGCTTTGAGATATCCACAAATAGCTGCAGGTCGCTCTCCCGCGTGTGCTTCAGCATGAAGGCGCGAAACGGCACCACCGTGCGTTCATAGGCCACCTCCTGGGTGATCTGCTCCTCGGTGAACGGCTTGATTCCAGTCTCCCATGCGGTCTGGAAGGTCGGGGCCATGATGAAAAACGACAGGAACATCGCCAGCGAAATCAGAACGCCGTTGGGGGGTGCCTGCTGGGTGCCGAGCGCATTGCGCAGCAACGACAGCACCACGACGATGCGGGTGAACGAGGTGACGGCCAGCAATATCCCGGGTGCTACGCTCAGCACCGTAATCAGCAGGACCAGCTGGACGACGCGGTTGCTCAAGGTGCCGCCTTCGCCCAGATCAAGCGAGACGCTCTGTGCGAGCGCCGGGGCAGCCAGCACAACGGCCCCTGTGAATACAGCGGCGAACGCGCAGCTAGTGCGTAAGAGGCGGGGTCGGGTCATGCGGTAACTCGGGCTTTGCGGCAAGGGTATCAGGGATAGTCTCAACGGTGGTTGCGACCCCGGGGCCGATAAGGATCAGATGCTCTCTGTTGTCCCGGCGGATCAGCACCAGCTTGTGACGCGGATCGAGGTAGCGCGTCTCAATCGTGGCCAGGCGCGTCGTTGTACCCGGCAGGCCGCCGGCTAGAGCAGTCAGCTTGCCGCCCCAACGCCGGAGCGCATAGGCCATCCCGAACATCAGCCCCAGAACAAGCAGCAACGCGCCGACAAAACGGAGGTAATCGAGCGCGGTCATGCCGTGTGTGTCGCGGCATAAACATGGGAGAGCACGGCAGCCACCGCATCCAGGGCCGGGGCCGGGATCGGGGACTCAACTTCAAACGCCTCAAGCATTTCGGTCAGCGCGGCGTCCTGCCGGACTTTGACGCCGTGCGCAAATGCCAGTGCCAGGATCTGCTCGGCCAGCGCACCGCGCCCCTTGGCGACCAGGTGCGGGCCGTCCGGGCTGTCGGCAATGGCAACAGCACGCTGGGAGAGGGAGGGGGTCTCGTCTGTGGACATTATGGCGTTCTGCGATCCTTGGGTCAGTCTGTCACCCGCTATCGCGCATTTTTGGTTAATAATTGTTAAAGCAGAGTTTTTACTTTGCATTAACGAGAGACTGGCATGGTGGCGCTCTGACGAAGGACCCCCATGGACCCGACCGACCTCCCGCTTTTCTCGGCAATGGCGTACAAGATGCGCCATCTCAACGCGCGTCAGGCGGTTACGTCGACCAATCTCGCAAACGCCGATACGCCGGATTACAAGGCGCGCAAGCTCGCCGATGTCGATTTCAAGGATGTCCTGTCCCAGTTGAACCGCCAGCCGGGTACGCCAAGTGTTGTCAAGCCGCGGATCGCCGAGCCGGCCGGCCTGGTGGCCCTGCGCGGCGAGGTGGGCGGGAATTTCGGCAGCCAGCTCGATGAAAGTGCCACCGAGACCAAACCGAACGGCAACAACGTCAGCCTGGAAGACCAGCTGATCGATATCGCCGAGGTGCAGATGCAATACTCGCTGATGACCAACCTGATGCGCAAGAACGCCGGGCTGTTGCGCCTGGCCATTGGCCGGAACGGAGGCTGACGATGGCAGGCGATCTCGATAAGGCGCTTGTCGTCTCGGCCAGCGGGCTGCGCGCACAATCCCTGCGCATGCGGGTCATTGCCGAAAACATCGCCAACCAGGATTCGGTGGCGTCCACCCCCGGTGGCCAGCCGTACCGGCGCAAGATCGTGCAGTTCAAATCCGTGCTCGACCGCGAGACCGGTGCCAAGGAAGTGGCGGTGCGCCGCGTTGCCAGCGATCCCGGAGCCTTCGGGCGAAGATATGCACCCGGCCACCCGGCGGCCGACGCGCAGGGCTATGTATCGACGCCGAATGTCAACGGCCTCATCGAATCATCCGATCTGCGCGAAGCACAACGCAGCTATGAGGCCAATCTGTCCTCCATCGAGTCGGCCAAGCAGCTGGCGACCCGTACCATCGATCTGCTGCGCTAAACCTTTCTAGAGAGGCGATCATGTTCACCAAGGCACTGGACGCTGCAGCAGCCTATGGCCAGTCGGTCGCGCGCTCGGGCGTCGGCGGCGGCTTCGGCGAGGCAGCCGCCACGGAGGCGAACGGCAGTGGCGGCTTCGGTGATTTCCTCACCCAAGCACTGCAGGATGTCGAGCAGACGGCCCGCAAGGCAGAAAGCCAGTCTGCACTGGCCGTGGCCGGCAAAGCGGACCTGGTGGATGTGGTGACGGCGGTCAATGGTGCGGAGCTGGCGCTCGATACCCTGGTCAGCGTGCGCGACAAGGTGATCTCCGCCTATCAGGACATCATGCGCATGCCGATCTGAGGCTTGGCCTCAACCGGGCTGAAGTGCGGGTATCTGGCTTTTCTCACTTGCGCGGAAACCTTCGGTTAACCATGAGGCGTCATGGTTATGCTATGACTGGCCCTGAAACTCTCGATGTCGCGCGCGACTCCCTGACCACCTTGCTGCTGATCTCGGCGCCGGTATTGATCGTGACGCTGCTGATCGGTCTTGTCATTTCCCTGTTCCAGGCCTTGACCCAGATTCAGGAAATGACCCTGACGTTTGTGCCAAAACTCATTGCAGTCGTGGTTGTCCTCTTGCTGGGCTTGCCGTTCATGGGCGAGGCGCTCGGTTCCTTCATGAACCGGCTCGCTGACCGCATCATCTCCGGCTGATATGCCCGAGGCGCTCACGCCGCAGGTGATCGCGTATCTGCTCGTGTTTGCACGGGTGGGCAGCATGATGATGGTGATGCCGGTACTCGGCGACGAACAGGTGCCTGCACGCGTGCGCCTCATCATGGCGCTGGCGATCTGCTTTGTGCTGCTGCCGGTCATTTTGCTGAACCTGCCGCGCACGCCTGCAACTGCCACAGAACTGCTAGGGCTGCTGGTGAGCGAAATCCTGCTCGGGATTGCGCTGGGTGGCGGGGCACGCATCATGTTCAATTCGCTGGCGGTTGCCGGCAGTGTCATCGCGCTGCAGAGCGGCCTGGCCTCTGCATCCATTCTCGACCCCAGCGTCGGCGGCCAGACGGTGGTTGTCGCGCGCTTCATGGGCATGCTCGGCATGATCATGATCCTGGCGACTGACACGCATCACCTGTTTCTGGCAGCACTGGTGCGCTCCTACAGTCTGTTCACCCCCGGAGCACCGCTGCCGGCCGGTGACTTTGCCATGATGGCGATCCGGCTGGTCAGCCAGAGCTTTGCGCTCGGCATCCAGTTATCGGCGCCGTTCCTGCTCTATGGGCTGCTGTTCAACGTCGGGCTGGGGCTGATGGCACGGCTGGCGCCGACCATGCAGGTGTTTTTCATCGCCCAACCGCTGAGCATTCTGCTGTCGTTCATGCTGTTGCTGGTACTTATCGGCACCATGATGACCGTGTTCATCGACCGTTACGCCGAGGCACTTCGGCCGATCCTGGGAGGCTGAGCCATGGCCGGCGACCAGGATGACAGCCAGAAAACCGAAGACCCGACCGATCACCGACTAGAGGAAGCGCGCAAGAAAGGCGACGTCCCGCGATCGCAGGAGATGCGCCATGCCGTCATGCTCGGCTCGGCAGCGCTCGGCCTGACGATTGCCGCCGGCTGGTCAGCCAGCATGATCTCGCCGCTGCTGATGAAGCTGCTGGCGACGCCGGAGACCATCCCCCTGACGGACCGCACCAGCCAGCGGCTGGCCAGCGAAATTCTGGGCCAGACCATGGTGGCGCTCAGTCCGGTGCTTTTCCTGTTCCTCGTGGCGGCGGTTGTTGGCGGCCTGACGCAGGGACGCCCGACCCTGTCCTGGAGCAAGGTCGCGCCGAAGTTCGATAAACTCTCCCCACTCAAAGGCTTCGGCCGCCTGTTCGGCATGAGTGGTTTCGTCGAGTTCCTGAAGTCGCTTGCCAAGCTCGCTGTTGTCACAGTGGTCGTCATCGCCGTGGTCTTTCCGTACCGCATCCGGCTGGAGACGGCGCTGATGGGCAACATGACCGACCTGCTGCAACTCAGTATCAGCCTGATGGTGCGCATGCTGCTGGCGGTCGCCATCCTGGTGGGGGTGATTGCGCTGGCTGATTACTTTTATCAGCGGCTCGCCTTCCTGAAGCGCATGCGCATGACGCTCCAGGAGGTGAAGGATGAATACAAGCAGAACGAGGGTGACCCGCATATCAAGGCGCGCCGGCGGCAGATCCAGATGGAGCGGGCACGCAAGCGCATGATGGCCGCTGTGCCCAAGGCCAGTGTCGTCATCACCAACCCGACCCACTATGCGGTGGCGCTGCAGTACGAGCAGGGGGCGCTCGGCGCACCGAAAGTCGTTGCCAAGGGGATGGACAGCATCGCGCTCAAGATCCGCGAGATTGCAGCGCAGCATAACATCCCGATTGTCGAGAATCCGCCGCTGGCGCGCAGCCTGCACGCGGCAATCGACCTGGACGCGGAAATCAAGCCGGAGCATTACCAGGCGGTAGCGGAAGTCATCAGCTACATCATGCGCCAGGGCAAGATGCCGGCCCTCAGAGGCTAATAGACGGTCAAGCGCGACTTGACGGCATCCATTCCCTTGAGGCACGCAACCCATCATGCGCACCACCCCGACACGCCCGACCCACAGTTTTCCGCTCAGCCCGGAAAACGATGCGCTGATGACCGATCTGCCGATTGGCTTCAACTGGCCGAACCCCTCGCGCACCCGCCTGCAGCCGGCAGTCCTTGTGGTCGTGCTGCTGGGTCTTGTCTCAGCCGGGCTGATCGGCTGGGGCATGGGGATGTGGTCCATCGCCATCATCTACGGCGGTCTGCTGTTCGGTTTTCTCGCGGTCTCTTATGCCTGGTCCATGGGCCGGCAAAAGCGCGGCGGCGACAATATCGGCCGTGCCCTCGTGCGCGCGACCATCAACGCCAGTACCGAGGCCCTGGCGGTGACCGACCAGCAGGGACAACTGGTGTGCGCCAACGCCAGCTATGGCCGGCTGTGCGGTGGCTATCCGTCTCCGTTCGATCTCGGTGTGGAACCGGCCCGCCTGCATGCACTGGCGGATGCCGCACGGCGCGGACAGCCGGGACGCTTGCTCATCGAGCAGCCCGGCGACTCCGGTGACGGCGGCACGGTGCTGCGCATCGACTGTGCAACCGCCGACGATCCGGACGACCATCTGGTATGGATGGTCCGTCCCTCGTTTGCAGACCGGCAGGTGGCCCAGGCCCGGCTGCTGACGCTCGGGGCCATGGGCGGCATCCTGGCCGATGCCGGGGTCGCCAGCCTGCTCACCGATGCGAGCGGCACCGTGCTGGACGCCAACAATCACGCCTTCGCCTTGCTGGCTGCACCGCGAGAGGCCGTGCTTGGCGCAAGTCTCGCCCAGTTCCTGGTTGCTGATGCCACGCAACAGCCTCTGCTGACCCCGCGCGAGCGCGAGCCGATCCCTGTGCGTCTGATCGAGATGCCCCTGCGCACGGCCGCCGGCGCGGACCCGCACGCCTATCTGCTGCTGGTGCTGCCGGGCCTTGCCGCACCACCCCCAGTCTCGGGCGCGCCGAGCATTGATGTGGTGATGCAGGTGATCGACAATTTGCCGCTGGGTCTGGCGACCATTGACCGGGAAGGGCGGCTGCACCACTGCAATGCCGCGTTCTGGACCGTGATCGGCGACCGTAGCCGGGTCCTGCTTTACCCCAGCGACTTCGTGATCGACGACGACAAGGGCATGCTGGCAGACAGCGTGCGCAAGATTGTCAGCCAGCCCGAGGCATTTCGCCAGCCCCTGGACGTCACCGTGCGCATCCAGGGCCGTGCCGAGGATCCGGTGCGTCTCAGCCTGTTCCCGGTCTACGATCTCCACCCGGCACAGGCCGTGCTGGCGTTGTGGGACGACCCGGAGCAGCGCAAGCTGGAGCGCCAGATCGCCCAGGCCAGCAAGATGCAGGCGGTCGGCCAGCTGGCCGGTGGCGTCGCGCATGACTTCAACAATATCCTGACCGCCATCATCGGCTACTCGGACCTCATGCTGATGCGGCACGCACCGGGCGATACTGATTTTGCCGACGTCACCCAGATCAAGCAGAACGCCAACCGGGCGGCAGGGCTGGTGCGCCAGTTGCTGGCGTTCTCTCGCCAGCAGACCCTGCGCCCCGAGCGGCTCGACATCGCAGACGTCCTCTCCGAGCTGTCGCACCTGCTGCACCGGCTGCTCGGCGAGAAAATCCAGTTCCGCATGGTGCAGGGGCGCGGTGTCGGCGCCGTACGCGCGGACCGCACCCAGCTGGAGCAGGTGCTGGTCAACCTCGCCGTCAACGCCCGCGACGCCATGGCGCCGGACGGCGGCACGCTGACCATCACCACCGGGCTGCTGCGCGCCGCGGACGTTCGCGCACTCGGCCGGGACATCATGCCGGCCAACGATTATGTCCGTATTGCGGTCAGCGATACCGGCTGCGGCATTCCGCCGGAAAACCTCGGCAAGATTTTCGAGCCCTTTTTCACCACCAAGGAAGTGGGCAAGGGCACCGGTCTCGGCCTCTCCACCGTCTATGGTATCATCAAGCAGACCGGCGGCTTTATCTTCGCGGATTCGACTATCGGTGAGGGGACCACCTTCACAGTCTATCTGCCGGTCCACAGCGAGGAAGACGCACCAGCCAAAGCGTCTACAACTGAAGCGCCAACCGGCTTGCCGCAGCCGCCGGAGGACCTCTGGGGGGCCGGGCGTCTCCTGCTGGTCGAGGATGAGGACAATGTGCGCGCCATCCTGCGCCGGGCGCTGGAGCGCAAGGGCTACGACGTCCAATGCGCCAGCAACGGCGAGGAGGCGATGACGCTGATCCACGCAGCTGACCCGCCAATCCAGCTGCTCATCTCCGACGTGGTGATGCCAACGATGGATGGCCCGACCCTGGTCGGCAAGGCGCGGGAGTTGATCCCGGACCTGCGGGTGATCCTGATCTCCGGTTATGCCGAGGAGCAGTTACGCCAGTTGATGGACAGCACCAATTTCATCTTTCTGCCCAAGCCGTTCTCGGTGCAGCAACTGGCCGAGGTGGTCGGGCGGGCACTGCAGTCGCCCTAGAGCCTTTCCGTTTTTGATTGAACCAGGGGTTCAATCAAGAAACGACAAGAAAGGCTCCCGACATAAGAATAGACCCTTTTTATCCGACCTTTGATGCCATCACGATGTGATTCCATCAAAGTCGGAAAGGGTCTGACCAGCATGAGAACAAAAGTAAAACTTAAGCCTTGACCGCGCTGAAGCAATGTGGAACAAAACAACAACAAACAGTGCATTGCCTGTCCGGTGGGGACCGGCTAAGCGGGAGAGATACATGGCCAACGCCAATCTGAAAATCATCGAGACCAGCCCCATGGACAAAACCGCCAACGCCGACAAGCAACGCGCGCTGGATGCCGCCCTCGCTCAGATTGACCGGGCGTTCGGCAAAGGCTCGGTCATGCGGCTGGGCCAGCGCAGCGCCATCGAGGTCGAGACGATCTCGACCGGCTCGCTCGGGCTCGACATGGCGCTCGGCATCGGCGGCCTGCCACGCGGACGTATCGTGGAAATTTACGGGCCGGAGGCCTCGGGCAAGACCACGCTGGCCCTGCATGCCATCGCGGAGTCCCAGAAGACCGGTGGTGTGTGCGCGTTTGTCGATGCCGAGCATGCGCTCGATCCGTCGTACGCCCGCAAGCTCGGCGTCAACATTGACGACCTGCTGATTTCTCAGCCGGACGCCGGGGAGCAGGCGCTGGAAATCGCCGATACGCTGGTCCGCTCAGGCGCAGTTGACGTGCTGGTGGTCGACTCGGTGGCGGCCCTCACCCCGCGCGCCGAACTCGAGGGCGAGATGGGCGACAGCCACGTCGGCCTGCAGGCACGCCTCATGAGCCAGGCGCTGCGTAAACTCACCGGATCGATCTCCCGCTCGCATACCCTGGTGATTTTCATCAATCAGGTCCGGATGAAGATCGGCGTGATGTACGGCAACCCGGAGACCACAACCGGCGGCAATGCGTTGAAGTTCTACGCGTCCGTCCGCATCGATATCCGCCGCACCGGGCAGATCAAGGAGCGGGAGGACATTGTCGGCAACGTCACCCGGGTCAAGGTGGTCAAGAACAAGCTGGCGCCGCCGTTCAAGCAGGTCGAGTTCGACATCATGTACGGGGAAGGCATCTCCAAGAACGGCGAGTTGATCGATCTGGGTGTCAAGGCAGGCGTAGTCGAGAAGTCAGGGGCCTGGTACTCCTACGACAGTCAGCGCATCGGCCAGGGCCGGGAGAACGCCAAGCGCTTTCTCGCTGAAAACAAGCTGGTCGCCCAATCCATCGAGGCCGCGGTGCGCCAGAATGCCGGCCTGGTGGCTGATGCCCTGCTGGCTCCTCCCGGCGAGGACGATGCCGA
Organism: uncultured Sphingomonadaceae bacterium; assembly: GCA_964404985.1. Classification (GTDB taxonomy): domain Bacteria; phylum Pseudomonadota; class Alphaproteobacteria; order Sphingomonadales; family Sphingomonadaceae; genus Hankyongella. Next base: position 3,346 of record CAYOMD010000039.1, on the reverse strand, counting down.
GGTGTAGCAGGCAGCGCACTGGAAATGCTGCCGGCTTGCCCCTAATAGAGACGGCGCGCCTGACGTTGGGCGCGCCGATTTGTTTTTCTCGGGACCGATATCGTGGCCAGTACCAACAGCATCCGCAGCAGCTTTCTGGAATTCTTCCGCAGCGCCGACCATGCGGTGGTCGACAGTGCGCCGCTGGTGCCGCGCAACGATCCGACGCTGATGTTCACCAACGCCGGGATGGTGCCGTTCAAGAACGTGTTCACCGGGCTGGAGACGCGCCCCTACCAGCGTGCTGCCAGTTCCCAGAAATGCGTGCGCGCTGGCGGCAAGCATAATGATCTCGACAATGTCGGCTATACCGCGCGCCACCACACGCTGTTCGAGATGCTCGGCAATTTCTCGTTCGGCGACTATTTCAAGGAGCGCGCGATCGAACTGGCCTGGACCCTGCTCACCCGGGAGTGGGGGGTCGCGCAGGAGCGGCTGCTGGTTACCGTCTATCACGACGACGATGAAGCGTTCGACCTGTGGCAACGGATCGCCGGGCTTGAGGAGCGCCGTATCATCCGCATCCCGACCAAGGATAATTTCTGGTCGATGGGCGATACCGGCCCCTGCGGCCCGTGCTCGGAGATTTTCTACGATCACGGCGCGCATATTCCGGGTGGCCCGCCGGGGTCGCCTGACCAGGATGGCGACCGCTGGGTCGAGATCTGGAACCTGGTGTTCATGCAGTTCGAGCAGATCACGCCTGACCAGCGCCAGCTCCTGCCGCGTCCATCCATCGATACCGGCATGGGGCTGGAGCGGATCGCCGCCGTGCTGCAAGGCGTGCACGACAATTTTGATACCGATACCTTCAAGGCGCTGATTGCCGCATCAGCCGATGCGACCGGCCAGGCGGCCGACGGCACGCACAAGGTTTCGCACCGGGTGATTGCCGATCACCTGCGTGCCAGCAGCTTCCTGATTGCCGACGGCGTGCTGCCGGCCAATGATGGTCGCGGCTATGTGTTGCGCCGCATCATGCGCCGCGCCATGCGGCATGCGCACATGCTGGGTGCACGCGATCCGCTGATGCACCGGCTGGCTCCGACGCTCACTGCCGAGATGGGCATTGCCTATCCGGAGCTGACCCGGGCGCTGCCACTGATCGTCGAGACCCTGCGGCTGGAGGAGACCCGGTTTCGCGCCACCCTGGAGAAGGGGCTGCGCCTGCTTGACGAGGCGCTTGAGCCACTGACCGACGATGCGCCGTTGCCGGGCGATGTTGCTTTCCGTCTCTATGACACCTTCGGCTTTCCCTACGACCTGACTGAGGACGCGCTGCGCGAGCGTGGCCGCACCGTGGACCGCACCGGGTTCGATCTGGCCATGGCCGAGCAGAAAGCCCGTGCACGTGCGGCCTGGTCAGGGTCCGGCGAGCAGAGCACCGAGACGCTGTGGTTTGATTTGGCGCAGGAGCACGGGGCGACCGAATTTGTCGGCTACACCAGCGAGACCAGCGACGCTCAGGTGCTGGCGCTGGTTAGAGACGGCGTACGCGTCGACCAGGCCGAGGCGGGGGACCGGGTGGCCTTGCTGGTCAACCAGACGCCCTTTTATGGGGAGTCCGGTGGCCAGGTTGGCGATGCGGGCGCGATCACCAGCAGCAATGGCATGAAGTTTGTCGTCACGGAGACGGCAAAGCCGCTCGGGCTGCTGCATGTGCACCACGGTACAGTCGAGCAGGGGCGGCTTGCTGTCGGTGACACGGTGAGCCTGGCAGTTGATGCGGAGCGCCGGGCGCAGGTGCGCGCCAACCACTCGGCTACCCACCTGCTGCATGAGGCGCTGCGCCGGACACTCGGGGAGCATGTCGCCCAGCGTGGCTCACTGGTGGCAGCGGACCGTCTGCGCTTCGATTTTGCCCATACCCGCACCATGACCCCGGAGGAAATTGCCGGGGTCGAGGGGGATGTGAACGCGCGCATCCGCCAGAACGCGGAGGTCACCACCCGGCTGATGACGCCGGATGCCGCGATCGAGGCAGGTGCCATCGCACTATTCGGTGAAAAGTACGGGGAGGAAGTTCGCGTTGTTGCCATGGGTACGGATGTACAGGGCCGTGCCGGGCGCTATTCGACCGAATTGTGTGGCGGAACTCATGTGCAGCGGGTTGGCGATATCGCCCTGTTCAAGATCGTGAGCGAAAGCGCGGTTGCCTCTGGCGTGCGCCGCATCGAGGCGCTGACCGGGGAGGCCGCGCGCCAGTATCTTCTGCTGCAGGAACAGCGTGTGCGCGCCGTGGCCGGAGCACTCAAGGCGGCCCCGCAGGATGTGGTCGAGCGGGTAGCCCAGTTGATCGAAGAACGGCGCAGACTGGAGCGCGATGTCGCGGAGCTGCGCCGTGCAGCAGCGCTTAGCGGTGCTGGTACGCAGGCCGAGGCCGTCGAGACGGTGGCGGGCATGGCGTTCCTGGCACGGGTTGTCGCGGTGCCGGCCAAGGCGTTGCGCGGGCTGATTGATGACGCCAAGACACAGCTCGGGTCCGGCATCGCGGTAATGATTGCCGTAGAGGGCGACAAGGCGTCCGTCGCGGTCGGGGTGACAGACGACCTGACGGCGCGGGTATCGGCGGTCGACCTGCTCAAGGTGGCGGTGGCCACGCTGGGCGGGCAGGGCGGCGGCGGCCGGCCGGACATGGCCCAGGGCGGCGGCCCGGACGCCAGTGCGGCAGAAGCCGCCCTGGCCGCCGTGCGGGATACTCTATCCACTTTACCCGCCTGAGTCGTCTCAGGCGCGGCGATCAGCCCTTGCGCAGGTGCATGGCGAGTTCGAGTTGTTCCTCGACTGCCGCAAAGAACTGCTCTGTGGTGAGCCACGCCTGGTTCGGGCCGATGAGGATCGCGAGGTCCTTGGTCATCTGGCCGTGCTCGACCGTGCTGATGCACACCCGCTCCAGTGTGTTGGCGAAGGCGATCAGCGCGGGATTGTCGTCCAGACGGCCGCGATGGCGCAAACCACCGGTCCAGGCAAAGATCGAGGCCAACGGATTGGTCGAGGTCGCCTTGCCTTCCTGGTGCATACGATAGTGCCGGGTGACGGTGCCGTGCGCCGCCTCGGTCTCGACAGTCTGGCCATCCGGGGACAGCAGCACCGAGGTCATGAGACCGAGCGAGCCGAAGCCCTGGGCCACCTGGTCCGATTGCACATCGCCGTCGTAGTTCTTGCAGGCCCAGACAAAGCGACCCGACCATTTCAGGGCACTCGCCACCATATCATCGATCAGACGGTGTTCGTAGACGATGCCGGCACTGGCGAAGGCTTCCTTGAAATCGGCCTCATAAATCTCCTGGAAGATATCCTTGAAGCG
>CAYOMD010000038.1:3958-13099 GCA_964404985.1 uncultured Sphingomonadaceae bacterium | reverse complement strand
CATTGAATCAAGCCATCGCCGCCGGCGCAAGCGATTTAATGGGTCCTGAGCCTAGTGTATCTAATGCCGGAGATGTGAACGGCGATGGGATAGACGACATTATAGTTGGCGCACCCTTCGCTGACTTTGATGGTGGAGGTAGTTCTGACGGTGTAGCCTACGTTATTTATGGTAAGATTGGTGAGAGAAGTGATCCGAATTTATTTAATCTGCTCCCACAAGACGGCTTTGCAATCTTTGGTGCCGTAGCAGAGAAGGCTGGTATAAGTGTTTCTGCAGCTGGAGACGTTAACGGCGACGGCATTGACGACGTGATTGTTGGTGCAACTGGTAATAACGATACCGGGAGCGTATTTGCTGGCGCGGCATATGTAGTATATGGTAAAGCTGGTACTCGTGGGCCTATAAACTTGGTCAATTTCTCTGATACCGATGGTTTCCGCATTTTAGGTGAAGACTCAAGCTTCGCAGGCAGTACTGTCACCTCAGCCGGAGATATCAATGGTGATGGCTTCGCAGACGTAAAAGTTACTGCACGAAATAATAGATTTGGCGGAAGTGAGGCAGCTAAAGAATTTATTATCTTTGGCTTTGATTCAGATGTGCAACAATTCACAAATCTTTCCGAGGGCAATGACAGCTTTACTGTAGATAGCAGCCCCCTCTTTACAATTTATGCGCTTGGAGGCGACGACTTTGTTACGGGGTCATCTTCGGAAGATGTCATCCTCGGAGGTGACGGTAACGATGAGTTACTAGGATTGTTAGGCACTGACTCTCTAGATGGCGGCAGCGGCAATGATACCCTGAGTGGTGGCGACGGTAACGATCTACTGCGGGGTGGGGATGGCAATGATAGCCTCAACGGTGGTGGACAGAACGATACCTTGATTGGTGGCACCGGAGACGATCTAATCGAAGGCGGTGGGGGTAACGATACCCTCATCGCACAGGCTGGCAACGACACCCTGCTCGGCGGCAACAACAACGATACCCTGTTCGGGGGTGCTGGCAACGACACCCTGTCCGGCGATGAAAGCAACGATGTGCTCTCCGGTGGCGCAGGGGCCGACACCCTGAACGGCGGGAGCGGCCGCAACGACACCGCCGACTATCAGTTCCTCGATTTTGGTGTTGTCGACACCTTGGGTGTCACCGCCAGCCTTCGTGCCCCGGGCACCAACACCGGCGCAGCGGCGGGCGACACCTATGTAGATATCGAAAACCTCGCCGGCACCGACGTCCGGGATTTCCTCATCGGCGATACCGGCAACAACACCCTGACCGGGCATGGCGGCAACGATGTCCTGGAAGGCTGGGAAGGCGATGATATCCTCCTCGGCGGGGACGGCAACGACCGGGTGCTCGGCGGCAACAACGTCGATACGCTGGATGGCGGCGACGGCAACGACCTGCTGGACGGCGGGGCCAGCAACGACACGCTGACCGGCGGCGCGGGCGACGACCGGGTCAACGGCGGCACGGGGCGCGACACCATCACCTACGATGGCGATGTTAGCAACTTCACGGTCGTGCAGGTTGGTTCCACCATCGTCATTACGGACGAGACCGGCGCTGAAGGCATCGACACGGTGAGCAATGTCGAGCAGTTCGTGTTCGCCGGCGAGAGCTTCACCCTCGCGGGCCTTCTCGGCCCGCAGACCGGCAGCCCGGCACTCGAGTTCGGCCAGCACTACCAGATCGCCTGACCTGACACTCCCCCACCAGGGGAGCGTGCGCAGGGTCTGCCTTAGTTCTTGAACATCGGCGGCGGCGGCAGTTCCTGCAGCAGCGCCTGTATGGGGCTCATGTGCGGGTTGACGGTGAGTGCTGCCTCGAAGGCGAGGCGGGCAATGTCCGGCTCCCCCTGGCGCAGGCAGATTTGCCCGAGGCCAGACAGCGCCCCGAAGTGCCGGGGCTCCAGCTCCAGCGTGCGCAGGATGTCGGCGATCGACTCCGGATCGCGCTCCTCAAGGTAGGCCAGCGTCGCCCGCTTGTTCCAGGCCTCCGCCCACAGCGGAAAGCGCGCAACCAGCCGGTCGCAGGACGCGCGCGCCGACGCGAAATCCCGCGTTGCCATGGCGCGGATGGCAATCTGCATGGGGGTCGCCCGTTCATCGGGCACATCGTCGGTCCAGACCGCCCAGATCAGGTCCTCGATTTCGCCGGCGGTCAGCGCCGAGTCCGCCTCCTGCAGGCTGGTGAACAGGCTGACCAGACGCCGCGGGCTATCCGGGTGCGGCGCGCGAAACGGCAGCGCGATCAGCAGATCGACCACCGGCTGCATGTCCAGCGCTCTCAGCATCGCGGCATCTCAATCCCCCCAGGGTTCCAGGATCGTCTCCCGTGCGACCGGAAGCATGTCCGGATAATCCCGATTATAATGCAGGCCACGGCTTTCCTTGCGTGACAGCGCCGACCTGACGATCAGATCCGCCACCTGCACCAGATTGCGCAGTTCTAGCAAGTCACGGTGCACCCGGAAATTGCCGTAGTAATCGTGGATCTCATCCATCAGCAGTTTGACGCGGTGCTGCGCGCGCTCAAGCCGCTTGGTCGTGCGCACGATCCCGACATAGTCCCACATGAACTGGCGCAGCTCGGCCCAGTTGTGGGTGACGATCACCTCCTCGTCGGAGTCGGTCACGCGGCTTTCATCCCAGTCCGGTGCCGGGTGGTGCGGGTCCCAGTGGTCGAACTGGCGCATGATGTCGCGTGCGGCATCCGCCCCGAACACCAGGCACTCCAGCAGCGAGTTGGAGGCCATGCGGTTGGCCCCGTGCAGGCCGGTGTGGGCCACCTCGCCGACCGCATAGAGGTTCGGCAGGTCCGCCCGCCCATGCAGGTCCGTCACCACGCCGCCGCAGGTGTAGTGGGCCGCCGGCACCACCGGTATGGGCTCACGGGTGATGTCGATGCCGAGGTCCATCAGTCGCCGGTAGATGGTGGGGAAATGGCCCACCACGAAATCCGGGTCCATATGGCTGATATCGAGATGCACATGCTCAAGCCCGAGCCGCTTCATCTCGCCGTCGATCGCGCGGGCGACGATATCGCGCGGTGCCAGTTCAGCCCGCGCGTCATACCCATCCATGAACCGCGCCCCGCCCGGTGTGCGCAGGTGCGCGCCCTCGCCACGCATCGCCTCGGTAATCAGGAAGTTCTTGACCTCGCGGTGATACAGGCACGTCGGATGGAACTGGTTGAACTCCATGTTGCCGACCCGGCAACCGGCACGCCAGGCCATCGCGATGCCGTCCCCGGTCGAGCCGTTCGGATTGGTGGAATAGAGGTAGACGCGGCTGGCCCCGCCGGTCGCCAGCACGGTGGCGCGCGCCTGGAAGCGCTCCACCTGCTTGGTCTTGCGGTTGTAGATGTAGGCCCCGTGGCAGCAGCGCCGGCTGTTGGCGGCGACATGGCGCTGGGTGATGAGATCGACCCCGACACGGTATTCATACAGCGTGATGTTAGGGTGGTTGCGGGCACGCTCCTCCAGCGCCCGTTGCACCGCCCAACCGGTCGCATCGTCGACATGGACGATCCGCCGGTGGCTGTGCCCGCCCTCGCGGGTCAGGTGGTAGGGGTGCTCAGCATCGCCGCCAGGGTTGAAGGCCACCCCCATCTTGACCAGCCAGGCAATGGCCTCCGGCGCGCCTTCGACCACATGCTCGACAGTCGCATGGTTGTTGAGGCCCGCGCCCGCATCAATGGTATCTGCTATGTGTGACTCGAAAGTATCCCCTTCTTCCAGCACCGCGGCGATCCCGCCCTGCGCCCAGGCGGTGGACCCGGCCGCCACCTCGGCTTTGGAGATGACGGCGACCTTGTACCGGTCCGCCAGTTTGAGCGCGACCGTCAGCCCGGCAGCGCCGGACCCGAGCACCAGGATATCGCTTTCAACGACCAGCGGGCGGGAATCAGGCATCAACCGTGTCAGTCCGATAAGTAAGCGCCAGAAAGATATCCTCCAGATCGGCCTCCTCTGTTGATACGTCAACGATGCCGAGGCCCTGACCGCCCAGGGCCGCCAGAATCCGCCCGGCAGAGGCTGTGCGCTTGTCATAGCGGATGGCGATGCGGTGCGGACCGCGCAGGGTCGCATTATAGCCATCAAGACAGGACGGCACGGCATCAAGGCGCGCCTCGACCGAGATGACCACGACCTTCTCGGTCGCTTGCTCGAGCAGGGTTTCCTTGTCGGTATTGGCGACCACCTGCCCGTTATGGATGATGGCGATGCGGTCGCAGAGTTGCTGCGCCTCCTCCAGATAGTGGGTGGTCAAGACCACGGTGGTGCCGGCGGCATGCAATTCGCGCACATAGCTCCACAGTTGCTGGCGCAGCTCAAGGTCGACACCGGCCGTCGGCTCGTCGAGCACCAGGATCGGCGGCGTGTGCACCAGCGCCTTGGCGACCAGCAGACGCCGTTTCATGCCGCCGGACAAGGTGCGCGAATAGGCGTTGGCCTTGTCGTCCAGCTTGACCGCGCGCAGCAGTTCCATAGATCGGCGCTGGGATTTGGAGACACCATAGAGCCCGGCCTGTAGCTCCAGCACCTCCAGCGGCGTGAAGAACGCATCGAACACCAGTTCCTGCGGCACGATGCCGATCGACGCCTTGGCATTGCGCGGGTCGCGGTCGATGTCGAAGCCCCAGACTGTCACCTGGCCCGAGGTCTTGTTGACCAGCCCGGCCAGCGTGTTGATCAGCGTCGACTTGCCGGCACCGTTCGGGCCCAGCAGGGCGAACATCGACCCGCGGGGGATATCCAGCGACACGCCGCGCAGCGCCTGCTTGCCGTTACTATACGTTTTGACAAGATTTTTGATGGAGATTGCGTTTTCAGTCATGTTTGCAGGACGCCTCACTCACACGCCGTGGTCAAGGGAATTGGGGAAATTTGGACGGCTCCCATGAATGCTGCCGCTTCTTTATCGGATATGGGGGTTCCGTGGGGTGCGCAACAGCCCACACCAGTTTGCGGAGAAGCGCACCGTTCTTGGCGTGGAAACGTTACGTCGCAGCCCGCGCATAGAGCGCAGCATAGCGGTCGGCGCAGGCGGTGAAGCTGTAATGCAAAGCCGCGCGCGCCCGGTTGGCCGCCCCCAGGCGCTGACGCAACGCGGCATCCCCCAGCAGGCGACGCAGGCCAGCCGTAAAGCCGTCCTCATCAGCGGGCGGGACAAGGAAAGGCCGATTATCGGGCGCAACGATCTCGCGCACGTCGCCGACATCGGTCGAGATTGCCGGAATGCCGGCACCCATGGCCTCGACGAGGGAAATGGGGAACTGCTCCGTATCGGACGACAGGGCAAAGATATCGAACAGCCCGACATAGCGCGCCGGATGCCTGAGAAAGCCCGGCATGATAATCTTGTCCGTGATGCCACAGGCTGCCGCTTGGGCTGCAATCGTCGCGCGCTCTGGCCCGTCACCGGCAATCACCAGACGCGCATTCACCCCTTCCGCCGCTTTGGCAAAGCAGCGCACCAGCCGGGGGAGGTTTTTCTCGGGCCGCAGCCCCGCCAGCGTGCCGACGATCAGGTCCTCCGGCTGCTTGACGAGCCCGGGGATGGCATCCGGCTGCGGCGGCACCGCAAGTGCCGCGAGATCGACACCATTGGGCATATACAAGACCCGGCTTTCGCCCTGGCCCCAGGCAGTGCGGGCGATGCGTTCCAGGGTGCGCGATACCACGACCAGCGCCTTAGCCCCCGGAAATGCGGCACGGCGATACAGCGAACGGCGCAGGAGTGGCCTTGCCGCCTCCTCCGGGCCGAACCCCTCCTCATGGTGCACGGCGGGCAGGTGCGCAAACAGCCGGTTGGCCATCAGCAGGTCCGTGGTGCCCCAGTTGTAGGTCAGCAGCAGGTCCGGCTTCACCTGCCGAAGTGCGGCGCCGATTTTGGGCAGACGCTCCCACAGCCGCCCCGCCTTGAGATTCGGGAAATCCTCCAGCCAGGTTATGCGTGCTGTCTGATCGATCAGGTCCATCGCCCCGCGCTGGTCGGGCATGCCGGAGACCATCAGATGCTCGTGCGCATCGCCCCAGTGGTTGATAAGCTGGGCCACGCGCACTTGCGGCCCGCCAGCGTTAAACGTCGAATGCACATGAAGGATGCGCAAGGTCAGTCCAGCATCGCGCGGGCAGGAACGCGGATGCCGCGCTCGATGAAGTGCGAGCGGTCACGGTTCGGCTGCCAGTCGAGCACCCGCTCGGTCTCGCTGATGTCCCACTTGCAGGGCATGCCGCGCGAGCGGATGTCGCGGGTGGTCGGGAAGTCTATTGACCGGCCGCCGGCGCGCTTGATCGCCCACTTCAGCACTTCGCCGGACTGCTGGATCCAGATCGGCTGCGGATGGAACTTCAGGGGCCGCCCGAGCACCAGGCGCAGTTCCTCGATATATTCCCGTGCGCTCAGATAGACGCCGCCGACGATATTGTCGGTCCGGCCGAGCACACTGTCTCCTGCCTGCAGCGCCTTGACGATGGCGGCCGCACAATCCTCCACCAGGACAAACGCCAGGCCGTTGCGGCCATCGTTCCAGCCCTGGCAATGCTGATCATTGTTGAACAGGCCAAGCGCGGAATGGAAGGGCACCCCGCCTTCACCAACCACGACGCCGGGACGGTGGATGGTGACCGGCACACCCTTCTCACGGTAGAGCTTGAGCAATCTGCGCTCGGCTTCTGCCTTGGCGAAGGCATAGTCGCCGCGCTCCGCCCCGTTCATATCAGGTTGCGTGGCTGGCCTGATCGTCTCGGCGGGATCGCCCAGCCACAGGGCTGCGATCGAGCTGACATGCACCAGTCGCTTCACACCTTTGGCGAGGCAGGCCTCCGCCACATCCTCCGCAGAGCCGACCATAGCCGCGACGATCACATCCCGCGAGCCAGATGCGCCGCCGTGCGCGAGATTGACGACATATTTCGCCGAACCGATGGCGCGCGCGATATCGGCGCGGCGGGTCACATCTGCCCGCACCAGGGTCACGCGCTCATGGCTGAAGATTTCTGAAAGACCGCGGACATTGCGGGCCGCAACGCCAACGCTGAAGCCCGCCGCAACCAGCTGCTCGACTGTGTGACGACCGATGAACCCAGTGCCACCGAACACGGCGACATCATAGGCAGGAACCTCAGCCTCAGCCGGGAGCAGGTTGGCCGGGGCGGTAGCAGCGCTGTCCCCGACCCCTGCTGCCGTGGCAACAGCCTCTGCAAGGCCCACGACGCGTGCCCCGAACGCGCCTGACAAAGGCGGTGCCTGGCGCGCGGTGACGGCCTTGTGGAAGCTCTCGATCGAGGCGCGCATTGACTGGAAGAACGCATCCTGCCGGCCGACCAGCTTCAGCTGCGACCCCAGGTAGCCGGCAAAGCCGCCGATCGACTGGCCGATAAGCCCCACAGCGGTCCCGGCTTCGCTCACCGCCGTATCGGCAGCCTCCAGCAGGCGGGTGCGCTCGACGCGCGCGATGGTGTTGCGGAAACAATCAACGACAACAGCGCCATCATCGCACACAGCCGTCAGATGCCAGAGCGGGAAGTTTTCGCCGAACGCCATGTGCAGTTGCGCGCTTGCCGCGCCCGCCCGAAGAGTCACATCGAAGGCACGGTGGAAGGTGATACCGGGTGCCAGCTCTTCCGCCGGCCGCGCAACAGCGGCTGTGACGTCAACCCCTTCCAGCAGATACGCGATCTGGGACAGCGGATGCACCATCTGCTCCAGCAGGATGTTGCGCGGGCTGGCGAACATCCAGTGGCCGAACTGGCGAGCGGTCAATTGGCGCAAGGGCACCGCGCACACCAGCGAGACATGACGCAGCCGGCCATAATGCCCGGCCTTCAGATCGCGCGTGAATTTGGCCAGAGCAGGGTGGAGCGCAAAGTTCTGGTTGACGCCAAGCGCCGTGCTCTTCTCAGCCGCCAGCGCCACCAGCGCGTTCGCCTCGGCGAGGGTGATGCCAAGCGGCTTCTCCAGCAAAGCCGGCAAGCCGGCATTCAGGGCCTCGCTGCCGACAGCGGCGTGCAAGTGCGGCGGCACCATGACATGCACGCGATCAACCGCCTGGGCAGCAATCGCCTCGGCCAGTGACGAAAATGCGCGCGCACCACCGGCCTGACCGGCCAGTCGTTCGGCAGCAGGAAGGTTCGGATCAATGACGGCGGAGACTTTGAGCCCCGGCAGGCTGCGGATGGCATCCACATGGGTTGCAGCGATAAATCCTGCGCCAACCAGTCCTATGCGCGTCTCAGTCATCGCTGCTCCCTTCGGAATGCTCAGTTAACGCTTGGGCATTCTCAAGTCTGTTTGATTTCAGCGCTTGCTGGCCGACCTCATCGCGAGACGCTCTAGCATTGCAGCACAGAATCACAAACCGCTTAGGCCCATTTTGGCCCCGAATTAGGCAACGACGTGTGAGGATTTGCTTAAAGGGATTACCCGACCGGCGAAGTCACGATCGGGCGCGCGGTTTGCGCCTGCGGGTGGCCACGCCTCCCGCCAGGAGCATGATAATCCCTGTGCCGACCAGCCCGAAACTGCCAGGCTCTGGCACCGGCGTGCAATTGTCACAGACCTTGATCGAACCCGTACCGTTGAACACGGTCTGGGTCAGATCGACATTGGTGATGATAATCCGCAGGATCAGTTCATAGAGTCCCGGCGTATCGAGCGCGGTACCGGGGCCGGTTCTGACCGTCGTGACAAGACCATCGGGCCCGTCGCCCGTGGCGAGTAAAACTTCGCCGAGATCGGTATTGATCAGCCATTGGATGGTGAAAGTCTCATCGGTCAGACCCGTGATGATCGAGTCTGTGCCGTCGAGTCTCAGGTCATCCTTGATGCACACTTCATAGGACCCGGCCTCGACCTCTACCTCGACTGTACCGCCCGAGGAACTGCCGCCACTCGAGCTGCCGCTGCCGCCTGATGACGCGCCGGAGCTTGAACCGCCGGAACTGCCGCCACTCGATGCGCCGCTGCTGCCACTGGACGCACCGGAGCTTCCAGAGGATGCGCCGGAGCTTGCGCCTGACGAACCGCCGCCACTGGATGCGCCGCTGCTACCAGACGATGCACCGCTACTACCAGACGATGCACCGGAGCTTGCGCCTGACGAGCCGCCGCCACTGGATGCGCC
>CAYOMD010000038.1:0-3858 GCA_964404985.1 uncultured Sphingomonadaceae bacterium | reverse complement strand
TTCCAGAGGATGCGCCGGAGCTTGCGCCTGACGAGCCGCCGCCACTGGATGCGCCGCTGCTCGAGGACGATGCGCCGGAACTTGCGCCCGACGAGCCGCCGCCACTGGATGCGCCGCTGCTCGAGGACGATGCGCCGGAACTTGCGCCCGACGAGCCGCCGCCACTGGATGCGCCGCTGCTTGAGGACGATGCGCCGGAGCTTGCGCCCGACGAACTGCCATCTGCCCCGGACGACGATGACGACGCCCCGCTGCTTGAAGATGCGCCGGAACTTGCCCCTGATGAACTGCCATCTGCCCCAGACGATGACGACGCACCGCTGGATGAACTCGCACCGGATGACGAGCCAGCGCCGGAAGATGATGAGCTGCCTCCGCCGCCTCCCCCACCGCCGCCGCCGGACACCGGCGTCAGGAAGGTCGGGACGGAGCCGCGTGACCCCCCCGGGCCACGGACGCCAGGTGCGCTGGTGTTCGCTGTCTGCGCTGGAAAGGCATAATAACCGATGGGGCTGCCGGCATCCGGCGCGATATCCGGGAGGCCGCCGACGTCCGAACCCGGTGCTGAAGACGAGGCGACCTCGGACGGCTCTCCGGCGGCAGGGCTCACATCCGGCGCGCGCTGCGCGATCCCGCGCGGTCGCTGAACCGCCCGGCTGGGGTCCAGCGTGTCTGGGACCACCACCATGCCCGCGATCACCGGCTCCTTGCCGGCAGCCGGCGAGAGATCGATCACCAGCTTGCCATCCTTAACGGTCGCACGCGTCGCCATCACCACACCGCAGTGCCCACGGCTATCGAGAACATGGGTCGGTTGCATGGAGACGGTTTTGGCGTTTTCCAGCGCCTGCCCGGCCGGGCCGCGGACACGGCCTTCAAGGCCTCCGCGCACCCCGACAGCCGGGGCTGCATGGCGAACCCAGAGTTCCGGCGATATGCCGCGCAAATCGAGGCTGGCAATTTCAATTCCGTTGACCTTGACCGGGCCGCCAAAGGCTTCCGGCGAGCCCCCCGGGGCGTAGATTTTTGGCGCGTAGAGGTAGACCCGGTATTCGCCGTTGGGGAGATCGGCCTCGATCCGCCGGACGCCGCTGATTCCCTCGGTCGTAAGGTTGGCGCGCCATGGTGCGATGTCGACGATGCCGAGGTTTTCGCCGCTGATGTGAACATTGCCGGGCTCGACGCGGGCGAACTTGCCGTAACCCGCCTTGCCGTTCTGAACGAAGTCATAGAACAGGCCACCTTTGCGGGTGGCAACATCGCGGCGGATCATGCCGCGCATGAAATAGGCCTTGCCGGCTGATGCCTGCATGGCGCTCATCACCCGATCCTGGATCGGACTCTTGATGGTGAGGTCCGCACCTGCTGCCGCCAATACAGCGCGCGCGCGTGTTGTCAGGCGCGCGCTGTCGCCGCCCGCCTGATCGAAGAACGCCTGCAGATTGGCAAGCCCTTCCGGCGTGCCGGACTTCGCGCCCGCGACAGCGTCCTCCAGAACCACTGCCGTCAGTGGCATGGCCACAATCCCGTTCGCCGGGGCCACCGCGCTGGCCGGACGCCTCACATACTCCACGTACGCGCCGGCGTTGCCGTTGGTCGCCCCGAGGGCCGCCGTAATAATCTGGCCCGACAACCGCTGTGCCCGGACATAGTCGGTGCGCTGCAGGATCACCGCGTTCAGCAGAGTCGGTGTGCCTTCTGCCGCTACAAGGTCCAGCGTCAGTCTGCCGTTGCGCACCGCAACCGGCACCACGAGCGCGACCCCGGTCAACGCCGGGTCTGTCTTGGCGAGGTCACCCTCCGGCTGGGCGCTGGCCCGGGAGACGATATCGCGGACTTCCTCCGGCGCGTGCATGCCGATGCCCTTGGCCGTCAGGTCGGTCCAGCCACTGGCCGGGGTAATTTCCGTCTCGCTCAGCGGCCGTGCGACCCCGTTGACCTTGATCTTGCGACCGAACGGCCATGCCACGGCGGCCTGATCCCTCTGCGCACGCGACAGCAACACCACGCGATAGTCGCCATTGGGCAATGTGGTGGAAAAGCGGGTGGCCCCGGCAAGTCCCGATGCAAACACGCCTTTGGCGCCGTCATCCGAGACCGGCGTGAGGGATCCGGAGAGCGTCTGCGCCGAGAGGCTCCTGGCCCCCGGCAAAGCTTTGGCGTCGACAGCCCATGCCAGACGGCTATCAGCCACCGCTGCATCCTGAGTGATGCGGGCGGGCATGTAGTGCGCACGTGTTACGGCGAGCACGGTCGCCTGCCGCACTGCGAGCGCGGCACGCTGCGCCTGCGCCGGATCAAGCCAACGTTTGTCTTGAGACATGGCGACCATCAGGCTGCGGTTGAGCGCCACCAGTGCCTCGACATCGCCGAACGCGCCGTCAAAATAGCGCGTGAGCGCGCGCTGTGCCCCGTTCTCGAATGCCGCCTGCGCGGCCTGGGTCACTGCAAGCGGGTGTGAATCCTCGACCCCGGCCTGCGCCGCAGTATCGGCTGCGGCCTGCCGGGTGAAGGCGTCCACCCCTTGCTGCGCATTGGCAGCAGTCGCCCGCGCAATGGGCTGTCCGACAGTGCTGGATGTCAGAAAATTTCTGCCGGCATTGGAGACAGCAAACGCAGTCAGGGCCGTACATACAGCCGCTGCCAAGCCAAGAATTTTCACGCGCTGATTCAAAACTACGGTCCCCGGGCTACGTGGCAATGCCTACTGCATACCGATAATGAACAAGCCATGAACACGAACCCTTGTCCTGGCGCCTCTTAACAAGAGTTAGCGGAGAACACAGCAATTTCTCTGCCAATTACGTCAATGTAATGGATTATTCCATAATGCCCGAACGTTAAATATCTTTCCGCCGAAAAACATTCGCCTCTCCTGTACACACAACCGGAACTGCCTGTTGCCAGCCGGGTCGAATGGCGATCCCATTTCGCCGTCGTTGTAAGGAAAGTCGACGCATTGCGCGCAACAATCCTGAAATAGGCCATGCCAATGAGACTTGACCACCCGGAGCTTGGTCGCCAGAAGCATGAATTAATGACAGATCATTCCCTGCAGGATCAGATCAAGACGCTCTCGTTCGAACAGGCGATTGAGCGTCTTGAAGCCATAGTCGGCCAGCTCGAACAGGGCCGCGCCGGCCTGGAGCAGTCTATCGCACTGTTTGCCGAAGGCTCGGAACTGAAACGTCACTGCGCTGCCAAGCTGGCGGACGCGCAAATGCAGATAGAACGGCTGCAGATCGATACAGACGGCCAACCACGCGGCACCACGCCCTTCACGACGGACACTCCATGATCGCGCCAGGACCCGGCCTCAAGCCCGCCCTCGACCAGCTCGCCATCACCATGGATCAGCGGTTCGACCGCCTTCTGCCGGTGCCATCCGATCCGCGCCGACGCCTGATCGAGGCGATGCGCTATGCGACCATCGGCGGCGGCAAGCGCATGCGCCCCCTGTTGACGATCGCGGCATGCGACCTGTTCCATGTTGACCGGGAGCGATCCCTTCGCGTCGCCATGGCGGTGGAATGCGTCCATTGTTACAGCCTCGTCCACGATGACCTGCCCTGCATGGACGACGACGATCTGCGCCGTGGCCGGCCGACCACGCACAAGGCATTCGACGAGGCCACCGCCGTGCTTGCCGGCGATGGCCTGTTGACCATCGCCTTTGAAATCCTGGCCGAGCCCGAAACCCATGAGGACCCGCGCATCCGGATTGATCTGGTGAAGGAGCTCGCATCGGCGTCCGGTGCCGCCGGTATGGTCGGCGGCCAGGCCATGGATATCGCCGCGGAAGAGGCTACCTTTGATCTGCCGGCCACCACACGCCTGCAGCAGCTCAAGACCGGTGCC
>CAYOMD010000037.1:0-16546 GCA_964404985.1 uncultured Sphingomonadaceae bacterium | reverse complement strand
CGCAAGCCAATTCCTATGCCCAGCAGCTTAAGACCCTGAGCATCGGCTATGATGATGCAACGGAAGTCGTGACCTTCAGCGCGGAATTTCTGGGCGGCAACAGCATCGGGAACGACGCATTCTGGCTGGTGCTCAACGACGGTCCGAACCCGAAGTCGGTCAACAACGAACTGGCGATCCTGTATGGTGATCTCAACAACAGCCGCGTGACCGCCTATGCCTATAACGGGCAGAACAATGCCAGCAGCTGGCAGGCACCGACCGCCCCGCTGGCCGTCTACAACAATGCCATCACCAAGTCAGGCACCACCTACGGTTTTTCGTTCGATGCCACGGCACTCAATGCGCTGAACGTAGGCCCGAACTGGCGCGGGATCGACGTCGGCAACCAGATCGGCATCTGGTACCACTTCACCAGCAGCGGCAGCTTCACCTACGCGCAAAACGGGGACATCACCGGCCAGAGCGGCACCTATGTCTATGCTGACGCCGCAAACCTGACGACCACAGCAACCTGCAACGGTGGTCCATGCGGTGGCAACAATCAGGTCCCCGAACCGGCGAGCTTTGTGGTTCTGGGTCTGGGCCTGGTCGCCCTGGGTGCAGCACAGCGCAAGCGCAAGGCATAAACCGGGCACCATCGGCCCGCTTGTTACAGGCCAGTATTGACGGATTTTTTTACACAGCAACCAGCAGTCTGCGCCAGAGGGGGGCGCACTGCTGGTTAATTGTATCGATAAAACAACGACCCATGCGGCCACCACACCGTCTGCGCGCTTCTGGCCCGCTAATTGCTAGTGTGATGATAACCCGGCGCACCTGACACCAGGCGAGACCGGTTTTATGATTGTCACTCGGAGTGGGCCACATGTCGAACTTTGTTAACACGCTTCTTGCCAGTGCCATGCTGACCGCCGGTTTTGCAGGCGCTGCAATTGCTGCTGTCGCACCAACTTATACCTATGTCTGGAACAAAAGCGCGCCGGACGGTAACCTGAACGTTCAGCCGAATAGCTACGCGCAACAACTCAACAAGCTGACCATCAGCCTCGACACGCAAACCGACGTGCTGAACTTCAGTGCGCAGTTTCTCGCTGGCAATAACATTACCAACGATGGCTTCTGGCTGGTCGTCAACAACGGCCCGAACCCGGTCGGTGTCACCAACGAGCTGGCGATCCTCTACGGTGATGTGACCAATGGCCGGATTACCGCCTACGCGTACAACGGCCAGAACAATCCGAACAGCTGGGTCAACCCGACTGCGCCTCTCGCCATTTTCAACAATGCGATCGCCACGTCGGGCACCACCTACAGTTTCTCGGTCGATGCAACCGCGCTGAACGCCCTGAATGTCGGGCCAAACTGGCGCGGTGTGGATGTCGGCCCGAATGTCGGCGTCTGGTACCACTTCTCCAATCAGAGCACCTTCACCTACGCGAACAACGGCGACATCACGGGCCAGAGCGGCACCTATGTCTACGCCGACACCACCGGCAACGGCGTTCCGGGCCAGGTCAGCTGCCCGAGCGGCACCGTCTTCAACGCTGCGACCGGCACCTGCGTGCCTGGCGGCGGTGGCGGTGGCCAGGTGCCGGAGCCGGCAAGCTTCGCCGTACTCGGCCTCGGCCTTGCGGCACTCGGTTTTGCGGCACGCCGTCGCTAATTGAGCCTGATTGATGGATGGAAAAGCGGGGGGATCAGTCTCCCCGCTTTTTTCTTTCGCGGATCAGAAGCATAATCGACGTTAACGGCCATCTCCTGCCTTGCATCGCCTCCCGTGCGCCGGTATGCACACCCGGTCCATGCGGCCGGGGAGTAGCTCAGCCTGGTAGAGCACTGTCTTCGGGAGGCAGGGGCCGGAGGTTCGAATCCTCTCTCCCCGACCATGGCCGCCTTTCGCGACAAAAACGACCGCCCCTCACAGGGCGGTCGTTTTGCGTCAAGCCGCCTGGGATATCCTGCTGCTGGCCTTCTCGACCATGGACTGCAGCTGGACGCGCTGCTGCTCCGTGGCATCGAAACACAGGCGAACGATAGCCTCGCTGTGCTCAATAACGCGCGCACGAATAGTCTCGCTCAACCCGTCGAAGCGCAACTCCACGGTCTCCGGCAGGTGCGGCAGCGGCGGTTGCAGCTCGATACGGGCACCTAGCGGCGAGATATCGACCGTCTCGATCACGACGGGTACAGTTGTGCCGTTGTTCAGCAACTGGCCCTTGATCTGCATTTTGACTCGTGGAGCTGCACGGCGGTCAACCTCCGGCACTACGGAGCGCACCATGCGCACCAGTTGCTCGCGAAGCCGGCGCGTCGTCTCGGTAAGGTGGTCCGCATTGCTGTAGACCGTTTGCGCATTCTCTGCGCTGCCCAATGCGCTGCTGCGCACCTTCTCGACCCGGTTCGCGACCATGCCGACGGACTCTGCGGCACGCTGCACACTGTTAGAGATTTCCTGCGTCGCGACCGACTGCTCTTCGATCGAGGCCGCGATCATGCTCGAGCCCTCGTCGACATTGGCAATTTGAGTATTGATGTTGTCGATGGCACCAACGGCCTCATCGACAACGGCCTGGATGCTGGCGACCTGTGCGCGGATCGTCTCGGTGAGCTTGCCGGTTTGGCCGGCCAGGCTTTTCACTTCAGAGGCAACCACCGCAAAGCCCCGGCCCGCATCGCCGGCGCGCGCAGACTCGATCGTGGCGTTCAGCGCCAGCAGGTTGGTCTGTTCGGCGATGGCGCTGATGGCGCTGACAACAGTCTCGATTTCATCGGCAGCCGTTACCAGACCTGTGACGATACCGCGGGTCTTGTCGGCAGCGAGGACCGCCTGTCGGCTGATATCGGCCGAGCGGTGCACCTGGCGCGCAATCTCCCCGATCGTGGCGCTCATCTCTTCAGACGCGGATGCCACAGCCTGTGCCGCCTGCAGGGCTGACTGCGTGTCGCTGTCTGCCTCGCTCGATTCGTTGACAACAAAGGTCGAGGAGTCGGAGAGTTGCTGGGAGGCCATGCGCATCTCTTCCGCTTCGTGGGTGATCTGCTGAATACAGCTATTGAGCTCCTGCTCGATCGCCTCCGCCATGGACTGCAGGGCGGTTACCACCGCGCGACTTTGTTCCTCGCTTGCCCGCTGCTGCTCGGCAACCCGCTCCATCTCAGCCTGGTGCTGCATTTCCGCGTTACGCGCCTGGGCTTCTGCGGCACGCTGGCGCAGCGCTTCCTGCTCGGCCGCCAGCCGGTCTGCCTCGATCAGCTGGTCGCGCAGGATGCCGATGGCCGCAGAGATATCCGAGACCTCGTCATTGCTGCGCACCACGGGCGGTGTGATCGTCAGGTCATGCCCCGCGAGCTTTTGCAGCGCGTCGGTCGCGCCGACCAGCGGTCGCGCGATACTGCGTCCCAGCCACAGGCCAATAAAGGCAACTGCGATCAAGCCAAAACCGAGGATCAGCAGGGTCTGGCGCTGTCCCGCGCGGAAACTCGCAAACAGCTCATCTGTGGGCTGCTCGACGATCAGGGCCCAGCGCACGCCAAGGATGGTCGCCGGCGTGAAGGATACCAGCGCCTCCTGGCCATCGACCCCGGTGCTGACCGCAGCACCGGACTTGCCCTCGATGGCTTGCGCCACTTCCGGCAGCGCAACCTTGACGCTGAGCACGGTATTGTCCTTGGCGAAGCGGCCCTGGCTGCGCATCAGGCCGTCAGCACCGACAAGCCGGATCTGGCCGGTTTTGCCCAGCCCCAGATCGTTGTTGAACACCGCACTCAGCCTGTCGATCGGCAGCTGGATCGCCAGCACACCGGTAAGCTGACCGTCCGCCCCGAAGAGGCCGGTCGCCATGAAACTGGCAGGCGCATCGTTCGACGGCGCATACTTCTCGAAATCGGTAAGCGCGACTTTGTCCGGCTGCTTGGCCGAGACGATGGTCTTGAAGACTTTTGCCAGGCCGGAATTGGCCGCGACGCCGGTGTTCAGGTTGCTGCCGAAGTCACGCTCCTTGAACACACTGTAGACCACATCCCCCTGCGGTGAGATCAGGAACACATCATACAGGCCGGAGCGCTGTTGCATGGCATGGAAGGCCGGATGCCGACGGGCATGGACCTGCGAGTA
Source organism: uncultured Sphingomonadaceae bacterium (assembly GCA_964404985.1). Lineage (GTDB taxonomy): Bacteria > Pseudomonadota > Alphaproteobacteria > Sphingomonadales > Sphingomonadaceae > Hankyongella. The sequence goes on along the minus strand of CAYOMD010000037.1, from coordinate 12,429 downwards.
GACCGAGCCGTCCCCGGCATCGTTCAGCTTGTCTTTCTCGCCTAACTTGTTCGGGTTCTTGTCGATGTAGAGTTGCTGCGCCGTCTCCAGCGGAGTCGCGGACAGTTCTGCAAACGCCTGCTGATACTCCTGCAATGCGGCCACAGTATCCGGGTTCTGGGCTACAGTTTGCAAAATAGCACCGAGCCCGCTGAACCACTGGTTGAGTTCGTTGATGCGCCCCTGCGCAATCAGTTCGCCCTCCACCTTGGCCGAACTGCTGAGTGTTGCGCGGGCGTCATTGCCGCTTTGACCACCACAAAAAGCGCACTCGCAACCGCCATACCGACGATGATGAGCGGAAGCTTGAACGAGAGGCTGAAACGGCGGGCACTGAACATGCACAACACTCACAAACGTTTGTATACCTTCAGTTATACACAAAATGCTATTGATGAAGCGTTAACGGATGCGGTACGCGGCACTGCAATATTGATTTCTGGAGCGTTCCACGCGAGAGAGGGCGCGCATCGCCTTGAAGTCTTACCTTAACATTTTGCAGGGGTTATTCAGCCGTGAGGGACATCGCCAAGCTTGGCCTCGCGTGGGTAAGCCTTGTCATGCTTGGCGCGGCCGGGGTCGACCCGCAGGTGCTCTCCGCACCGACCTCTGGCAAAGCCATCGAGAACAATACGCCCGCTGCACAGCAGCCGACAGCACAGACGGCAAGCCCGCAAAAACCCGAGCCCGCGAAAGCGCCTCCCCCCAGCCCCGGCATGCAGCTGTTCCGCGCACTGCTCTTCGAGTCTGAAACAGAAGCCGAGATGATCGCAGACCAGTTGCGTAGACAAATCGTCGCACGCGGGATGACCTGCGACCGGCTGAGCGACTACCAGATCTACAAGAGCGAAACCGGGGTGCGCTTCGTGAAGGTCAAGTGCCGCGAGCAGCCGCTGATTCGCGTGCAGGTGACCAGCGAGGGCGCAATCACGCTCAGCGGCGGCGATGGTACCGTGCCGGACATGTTTGTCGGCGACGGCCTCATCAAATCCTTCTACGGTGAACGCGCGGAGGAATATCTGCGTGCGCAATCGCGAGCGGCGGAAAAAGCCAACCAGTTGCCCGAGCAGCAGGCCCCGGTGATCATCGCTGTCGAGGAGCCGGAGGGCACAGGGTCCCTGCTCGGGCGCTTCGGGCTGCCGCTGCTGGTCCTGCTCAACATCGTGATCGTTTCGCTCGCCTTGCTGGCCTGGTGGACCAGCCGCCGGCACAGCATCGCGCTCAGCGGCTGGCGTGGTTTGACCAGCCACGAGAAGGACTATCTGATCGAGGAGTCGCACGAAGAACTGCCGGGCTTTTTCCGGCATCCCTCCGGCATGTACATCGTGCGGGGCGCGCGCGGCAAACGCCGCGTCTTCAGCATCAAGGCGCTGGCGTACCTGTACCAGCGCACCGGGCTGCGTATCGGCGCCGTCGATTAGAGCCTGATGACTTTAGGGTGGGTCGTTCTCCCCTCCCTCATGAGGGAGGGGTGGCCGAGAGGCCGGGGTGGGTGCCCTGTGACCCTTCCCCACCCCGGTGCTTCGCACCACCCCTCCCGCGAGCAGGAGGGGAGATCTGTCATCGCAGCTTAGGTGCCCTAGAGTCTGATGACGTTACGCAGAATCAAGACCCTCACCGTTCGTGTCGAGCCAAGTCGAGACACGTCCAGACGATGCTGGGGCCGCCCCTCGACCTGGCTCGGGGCGAACGGGTTCATGTAAAGTCATCACGCTTTAGCGTCTCGACCAGGCTCGACATGAACGGCCTGTATCGTGACAAAGCCCGTCAGGTGTATCGCGTCAGGTCGATCTTGCGGCTGACATAATCGTTCAGCCATTCGCGGTGTGCTTGTGTCGCATTGCCGGAGGCGCTGATGCGCTCGGCTGCCGCACTGCCGCCGATCTGCGCGGACAGCAGGGTTGCGGCCCGGCCGGGCGCGATCCCCTGGCCGAGGAAGCGTGCAGCGTCCGCCACACCCAGATGATGCGCAAGATAGGCGGCGCGCGCCTGGGTCTGTGCATCCTCATCACCGCGCAGCAAACCACGAGTCTGCAACTCATTCAGATTGCTGCGCGCAAAATCGGCCCCGGCTTCAATGGCTGCACGAGGGTCAAAGCGCAGGTTGAGCAGCGCCTCGCGTGCCTGCGCCGTCACGCGCCCGTTCGTGCCCAGCCAGCCGTTCGCCTGGGCGACGCCGTTCAGATAGGTTCCAGAACGTTGGGCCTCGCCGATCCAGGTGCTCTCCAGAAACTGGGTGAGGCCGGCCGCCGTCGAGCGCGGGTTGCGCGAATTCGGGTCCCACACGCCGTTGCGGCTCTCGGCCTCCGCACCGACAATGGCCGCCAGCATGGCGGGCGCGAGGCCGGTGCGGGCACCAGCTGCCTCGAACAGTGGTTGATAGTCAGCGTTCTTACCAAGGCTTAGAGGCCCGCTCTGCACCGGGATCGCCTGATCCAGCGATTGCTGGAGCAGCAGCAGCAGATCATTATCCAGGGTCGGGCCGGGCGGGGACAGCCAGAAGCCGCCATCCCTGCCCTCGTCCGTCCCGAGGGCAGCGGACACCGTCTTCTGCCACAGATGCTGGGCCACCAGCGCCGGCGACGGCTTGGCCTGCGGTGTCACCGGCGCGGCAGCCGGGTCAAGCACGAAGGGTCGGTTGGGGATCATCCACGCCTCATGGCAGGGGTATCAATCCCGTATGACCCATGCCGGTTAACGGATTGCTAACAAACCCCTCTCCCCTTGCGGGAGACGTAACTCAGCTTGAAAATCTCCGCTCACCTTGAGCGGTAAGCACTCTCCGCCCACGCAAGGGGAGAGGGTCGGGTGCTAATCCCGCCACCAGCGCACACTCAGGGCCGTCGGCAGCAGACGCCCGCGAGCCTCTTCGCGCAGGGCCATCTCGCCGACATCCATATGGCCGCCGCAGGCCTGGAACGCATCCGCCACAGCCTCGCCCAACGCCAACGCGGACAGGCGCACGGCATAGACGGTCAGGATCACGAAAGCCGGCCCTTCAGGCGGCGTCAAGGCGGCGGCATTGCGCAACAACTGCGGCAGATGCTCCTCCAGGTGCCATACCTCACCTTCCGGCCCGCGGCCATATTTTGGCGGGTCGAGCATCTGGCCGGCATAGTGCCGCCCCCGGCGCACCTCGCGGGCGGTGAACTTCATGGCATCGTCCACGATCCAGCGGATCGGCTGGTCTTCAAGGCCTGCGATCTCCTGGTTGCGCCGCGCCGCCGTCACCGCTTTTTTGGACGCATCCACATGGGTGACCTTTGCGCCGCGTTCTGCCGCAATCAGGCTGGCGAGCCCGGTATAGCCGAACAGGTTCAGCAGTTCGCCCGTGCCGATGCGCGTGCGCATCCAGTCCCACTGCACTGCCATGTCCGGGAAGAAGGCCAGGTGCCGGAAGGGTGTGCAACTGGCGAGAAACCGCACACCGCGCCATTCCAGGGGCCAGGCCTCCGGCCCCGCACGCGACCAGACCCAGCGCCCCCCGCCCTCCTCGTCCGAGCCGCCGATGAATTCTGCATCCGCCTCCCAGCTACTGGACGCCGGTGCCCACATCGCCTGCGCCTCCGGGCGGATCACCCGCACCGGGCCATAGCGCTCCAGCTTGCGCCCGCCGCCTGTATCCAGCAGCGCATAGTCCGGCCACGGGTCCGCCACATGGACGGCAATCCGCCCGCGCCAGTCGTTCATGTGAGAAAGCCGGCAAGCCGGGCACGGTCCGGCACGCCATCACTGGGGCCAACCGTCGCCAGGGCCAGTGCATCGGCCCTCTCCAGCATGCGCCGGGCACTGGCACACACCGCATCCAGGGTCACGGCGTCGATGCGGGCGACAATCTCGGCGGTTGTGGCCACCCGGTCGATCAGCAGGACCTGACGGGCCATCTGCTCAATCATGCCGGTGCAGCTCTCCAGACCCATCAGCAGGCTGGCCTTCACCTGCGCCTTGGCACGCGCCAGTTCGGCCGCGTCCAGCCCGGCGGCGGTCTGCGCCAGAGTCACCATGGTGCGCTCTGCTGCCTCACGCGCCAGCTCGGCACCGGTCGCGAACGACAGCCCGAAATAGCCGGTATCGGCATAGGCTGAGACATAACTGTAGATCGAATAGACCAGCCCGCGTTCCTCGCGCACGTCCTGAAAAAGCCGTGACGACATGCCCCCGCCCAGTGCAGTCCCGAACAGCATCAGCGGGTAATAGTCCGGGTCGGTGTAGTGCGGGCCGGGCAGTGCCAGGGCGACCTGCACCTGCTCAAGGTCGCGCTCATCCCGGTGCTCGCCGCCGAGCACCGCCTCAGACGGCGATGAACCGGCGCGCGTACCGCCAGCAATCCCGCTCAGGCGATCCTGCGCCATAGCCACAATCTGGGCATGGTCGACCTTGCCGGCCGCTGTCAGCACCACCGAGCCGGCGCGGTACTGCCGGTCCAGCCAGTCGACCAGCGCCGGGCGGTCGATGGCGCGGATGCTCGGCTCGGTGCCCAGCACAGCGCGGCCCAGCCCCTGGCCGGGAAAAGCCGCGGCATAGAGATGATCGAAGACGATATCGTCCGGGGTGTCGATCGCCTGCCCCAGTTCCTGCAGCACCACCTCGCGCTCGCGGGTCAGTTCGTCCGGGTCGAGCAGTGGCTCGGTAATGAGGTCGGCGACCATATCCAGCCCGAGCGGCAGGTCGCCCGCCAGCACGCGGGCATAAAAACTGGTGATGTCGCGCCCGGTGAAGGCGTTCAACTGGCCGCCCACCGCCTCGATCTCCTCGGCGATCTGCCGGGCCGATCGACGGCGCGTGCCCTTGAACACCATATGCTCCAGCATGTGGGCGACGCCGTTCACCTCCACCGCCTCGAAGCGCGAGCCGGTATCGATGGTCAGGCCGATGGCCGCAGTCTCCAGCCCCGGCAACGCCCAGGTGACGACACGCAGCCCATTCTCGAGGGTCGTTTGTTCAATGGTCATGCAGCATTTGCAACATAGGCCTGGATCGCGGCAAGGTCATTCGGCAACACATCATAACGCTCCGGCCGTATCATCAGGTCAGCCATGCGCTCCGGCAGTTGCGGTGTAACCCCGGTTGCGGCCTGCACCGCGCCCGGAAACTTGGCCGGGTGCGCTGTCGCCAGCACGACCAGCGGGATGTCTGCGGGCAGGTCGCTCGCCCATGCCGCCGCCAGCCCGGTTGCGGTATGGGGGTCGATCACCATGTGTAGCTGGGTCAAGGCCGAGAGCATGGTGGCCGCTGTGGTCGGCTCGTCTGCGCGGTAGGCACAGAACAAGCCGGCTGCCGCCGCGCGGATATCATCGGGCAGTTGCAAGGACTTCGTAGCCTCGAAAGATGCCATCATGCCGGCCAGCCGGGGAGCATCCTGGCCGCCAAGGTCGAACAACAGCCGCTCGAAGTTCGACGACACCTGAATGTCCATCGATGGCGAAGTGGTGGGCGCGACTGCCCGCACAGAATAGTCCCCGGTGCTCAGTGCCCGCGCCAGAATGTCGTTGGCGTTGGTCGCCACGATCAACTGCCGTATCGGCAGGCCCATCTTGTGGGCAATATAGCCGGCGTATACATCACCGAAATTGCCGGTCGGCACCGCGAAGGCCACCTGCCGGTCAGGCGCGCCCAGCCGGACGGCGGCATAGACATAATAGACCACTTGCACCAGCAGCCGCGCCCAGTTGATCGAATTGACCGCAGACAGGCGGTGCGCCGCCCGGAACGGTGCATCGTTGAACATGGCCTTTACCAGTGCCTGGCAATCATCGAACGTGCCCTCAACCGCGACATTGCGGATATTTCCGGCCTCGACCGTGGTCATCTGGCGGCGCTGCACGTCAGAGACACGACCTTTGGGGTGCAGCATGACGACGCGCACCGTATCTCGCCCGGCCAGCGCGTGGATCGCGGCCGAGCCGGTATCGCCTGAGGTCGCGCCGACCACGGTGAGTGGTGCCTCGGCACCCTCCAGGAAGCGCTCGAACAGCAGGCCGAGCACCTGCAACGCGAAATCCTTGAAGGCCAGGGTCGGGCCGTGGAACAACTCCAGCAGCCAGGTGCGCTGGTCAAGTTGGCTGAGTGGTGCAACCGCAGCATGGTCGAAGTCGGCATAGGCCCGCGCCAGAAGGCTACGCAGCTCACCCGCGGGGATTGTCTCGCCAACGAACGGCGTCAGCACCCTCACGGCCGTCTCGACATAGTCCAGCCCGGCCATGGCGCGCCATTCCGCTGGCGAGAAGGTGGGGATATACTCCGGCAAATACAGGCCACCATCGCTGGCCAGCCCAGCCAGCGTTACCGCTTTGAAATCAAGGACGGGCGCGCCGCCGCGGGTCGAGATATAGCGCATGATATTACCGCACGTGACTGGCCGGGAAAAGTCAGCGGTTAGCAGTCGCAGCGCGTGGCGGCAATGATGCTTTGCCTCTGGACCTTGGCGATCACTCCTGCAAGATTATTGCTAAATCTTGCTTTGGAGAACTCTATGCTGCGCCCGCTGCTCACCCTGATGTGCCTGACTGTGTCTCAGCCTGTGCTGGCGCAAGCATTGAGCGCACCCCAGCCTGCACCAATCCAAGATACAATCCCGGCCCCGCAGGACACCCCCTACCCCGGCACCATCACCCTCAAGGTCGATGCGACCGACACGCAGCGCGGCATCTTCCGGGTGCAGCAGACCATCCCGGTTGCCAAGGCCGGTCCGATGACCCTGCTGATGCCCAAGTGGCTGCCCGGCAACCACGCACCGCGCGGCCAGATCGAAAAGCTTGTCGGTCTGGTCATCAAGGCAGACGGCAAGACGCTGGCCTGGCGGCGTGACCCGGTCGACGTTTTCGGCTTTCATCTCGATGTCCCGCAAGGGGCGACCAGCCTCGATGTCAGCTTCCAGTTCGTCTCCGCGACCGACCCCAGCCACGGACGCATCGTCATGACCAGCGCCATGCTGAACCTGCAGTGGGAAGCCGTGTCTCTCTATCCGGCCGGGTATTTCACCCGGCAGATTCCGGTGCGCGCCAGCGTCACCTACCCGCAGGGCTGGCGTGCGGCCACGGCCCTGCGCGGTGTGAGCGCGGGCGATGTCGTCACCTACGATCCGGTCAGCTATGATGTTCTGGTCGACTCGCCGGTGTTCGCAGGGCGGCATTTCCGCAGCGAGGATCTGGGCCATGGGTTCGCGCTCAATATCGTGGCGGACGATGCCCGGTATCTGGACGCAAAACCGGCGCACATCGATGCACACAAGCGCCTGGTCGACCAGGCGCTCAAGCTGTTCGGCTCACGCCCGTTTGACCGCTATGATTTCCTGCTTTCGCTGTCGGATGAAATGGGCGGCATTGGCCTGGAGCATCATCGCAGCTCGGAAAATGGGGTCCCGCCCTGGTATTTTACCGAATGGAACAGCGGCCCCGGTCGGCGCAGCCTGCTGCCGCATGAAGTGGTCCATAGCTGGAACGGCAAATACCGTCGGCCAGCCGACCTCTGGACTCCCGACTTCAGGACACCGATGCAGGACAGTCTGCTCTGGGTCTATGAGGGACAGACGCAATTCTGGGGCTATGTGCTGGCTGCGCGTTCCGGCCTCTACAGCAAGCAGGAAACCCTCGACACACTGGCGATGATCGCGGCGTCGCTGGATAACCGTAAAGGCCGGACCTGGCGGCCCTTGCAGGACACCACACACGATCCGATTGTCGCCGCCCGCAGGCCCAAGCCCTGGGTAAGCTGGCAGCGTGCGGAGGATTACTACAACGAGGGCATGCTGGTCTGGCTGGAGGCGGATGCAATCATCCGGGAAAAATCCGGCGGCAGGAAAGGCCTGGACGACTTCGCCAGTGCCTTCTTTGCGGCGCGCAATGGTGACTACGGCCAGAAAGCCTATGACTTCGACGAGGTCGTAGCCACGCTCAACAGCATACAACCCCATGACTGGGCGGCGTTCCTGCGGCAGCGGCTCGATGAGACCAGCACACGCGCACCACTCGCCGGCTTCTCCGCCAGCGGCTACCAGCTGGTCTATACCGAGGAACCCACCGCGAGCTTCAAGGATGCAGAGAAGCGAAACAAGATCACGGACCTCAGCTATTCCGGGGGCCTGGTGGTCGGCAGCGGCGACGATATCGTGGCCGTGCAGTGGGATGGTGCGGCCTTCAATGCCGGTCTGGCTGTCGGCATGAAACTGCTCGCCGTCAATGGGGTGGCCTATACCTCCGACGAACTGGTGCAGGCGATCAAAGCTGGCAAGGGTGGCACAAGCCCGATCAAACTGCTGGTCAAGGCCAAGAAGCGCATCTTCTCGGTGGACCTGCACTGGCACGAGGGCCTGCGCTACCCGCGCCTTGAAAAGGCCGCCAAGTCAGACGGTCCGCTCGACACGCTGCTCAGGCCGAAGCCCTGACCGTCAGGCCGGTCGCGAACGTCGCATCGCGATCAGATAAATGACAACCAGAATGGCCGCAAAACTGAACCACTGGATCGCATAGGAGCGATGATTGTTGGCGATACGCGCCGCAGTGGGGACCTTGGCGGGTGCAAGTCCGGCAATAGGGGTGTCGGCATGCAGCACCCAGTCCGGCTGATCGCATTGCTTACTGACCAACATCGGCCCGCCGCCGCCACTTCGATCATAAAGCCGGCCCGTCACGGTAAACTGCCCGGACGGTGGTGAGGGTTGCGTATGGCGCGCCGCCCAGCCCGCCACCAGAGTGAGTGACTGGTTGGCACAGCGCGCTTCATAAACGAAGCCGCCGGTGCCTGAGTTCGACTCGCCGCCACGGACTTGCCGCCAGGGGCCGCCATCAAGGTCACAGATCGTGCGCACGCGCCGCCAGTCCCAGCGTGCATCGAAGCCAACAGGCAGATCAACAACCGCTTGTTGATGGTTCGCGGCAATGCGGGCCAACAGCGCGTCTTTCCAGGCGGCACGCTCCAGTTGCCAGAAGCCCAGCCGAAGCAGAACCGGCAGAATCAGCAGCAAGAACAGGGTCGGGAGAAGGCGTCTACGCGTCATCCGCCTTGCGCCCCTCATGGGCCTGGTGCCGGACTTCCTGCGCCACGAGCACTGCCTTGGCGCCGCGCAGGCTCACAAGCACGATCCCCGCCAGCAGAGGCGTCCAGACCAGCATATGGACCCAGAACGGCGGGGAGACGGCAAACTCCAGCCACAACGCGCCACCGACAATCACGAACCCGAGGATCAGGGTCAGGAATGCGGCGGGCCCATCCCCCACGTTGAGCGCAGCAAAGTCCAGCCCGCAGATGGTGCAGGCAGGAGCAAGTGCCGCAAACCCCTTGAACAGTTTGCCTTGCCCGCACCGAGGGCAACGCCCGCCAAGTGCAAGCGTCACGGCATCCGGGCGGGCTCCGGACACCAACCGCTAGTGCGCTTCTGCAACAGCACTGTGCGGTGCGAAATAGTCCGGCGCAGCCGCACCAAGGTCCGAGCCCCAGATGTAGATCGCGATGAACAGGAAGAGCCAGACCACATCGACGAAGTGCCAATACCACGCCGCGGCCTCGAACCCGAAGTGCTGCTCAGGCTTGAAGTGCCCCTTGTAGGCACGCACCAGACAGACGATCAGGAAGATGGTTCCAACCAGAACGTGGAAACCGTGGAAACCGGTCGCCATGAAGAAGGTCGCACCATACACATGGCCGCTGAACTTGAAGGCTGCGTGGCTATACTCATAGGCCTGCACGCAGGTGAACAACGCACCGAGCGCAACCGTCAGCCACAGGCCCTGCTTCAGGCCTTCGCGGTTGTTCTCCAGCAAAGCATGGTGTGCCCAGGTGACTGTAGTGCCTGAGAGCAGCAGGATGAGGGTGTTCAGCAGCGGCAGCACGAAGGGGTCGAATACCGCGATGTCCTTGGGCGGCCACTCCGCACCGGTCACATCGCTGATCGCCTGATAGCCATCGGGGAACAACGCAAAGGCGAAATAGGCCCAGAACCAGGCGACGAAGAACATGACTTCGGACGCAATAAACAGCAGCATGCCATAGCGCAGGTGCAACTGGACAACCGTGGTGTGGTGGCCCTGATGCGCCTCCTTGATGACATCGCCCCACCAGCCGGCAAAGGTCGCCAGGATGCCAAGCAGGCCGATCGGGAACAGCCAGTGGCCGATCGTCATCTCGTGCATCCAGAAGACGGCGCCGAATGCCATGACCAGCGCCGACATCGAGCCGACAAATGGCCACGGGCTTGGGTTGACCAGATGGTAGTCATGCTGTTTGGCGTGCGCGCCCATGGAATGCCCTTCCGTCGTTCTCGTTAGCGGCCGGCGACAGTGCTGGTGACGCGCGGCGAAAAGCTAGCCTGTTGATTGCCTGTCTGGCGCGGATTTTCAACTTCAAAAAAAGTGTAGCTGAGTGTGATTTCGTTGATCCGGCGGGCCTGCTTGTCCTTGAGGATCGCCGGGTCGACAAAGAACACGACCGGCATGTCCACGGTCTGGCCGGGTTGCAGGGTCTGCTCGTTGAAGCAGAAACACTGAATCTTGTTGAAGTACTGCCCGGCGCTTTCCGGCGTTACGTTGAAGGTCGCCGTACCGGTAATCGGTTTGTCGGTGAGGTTGGCCGCCGTGTAGAATACCAGGGTCTGCTCGCCGATACGCGGGCTGACCGTGGTCTGCACCGGCTTGAAGCGCCAGCCAAGGCCAGGCGCGACATTGGCATCGAAACGCACACCGATGCGTTGGGCCAGCGGCGCCGCAGTCGGCGCAAAGGCACGCTGGGTCGTGCCACCAAAGCCGGTCACCTGGCAGAAAAGACGATAGAGCGGTACCGCGGCATAAGCCACGCCGACCATGGTGATGGCGACACTGGCAGCGGCGATTGCCACCGCGCGGTTGCCACCCTGCACACGCGCCACGATGGTCACCGCGCACCCCCGATCCGGACGATGGTGAGCAGATAAAACAGGGCAACCAAGGCAAGCAATACCGCGCCAATCGCATAGTTGCGACCGCGTCGCCGGGCCTCGGACTGCTCTGCGGGGGAGCGCTCGGTCATGCCAGCACCAGCCTGTCAGCAACAATCGCCGCAAACAGCAGGAACAGGTAGAGAATGGATAAGCCGAAGAGACGTTTGGCGTCCGCGACTGCCCCGGTACGGCGCAGCGTCCAGGCCCCGGCGATGAACACACTTCCCAGAAGTACCGCTGTCGCAGCGTACAACACACCCAGAAGGCCAAGCGCGACTGGCGCAAGGGACGCTGCAGCCATCAACAATGTGTAGGCCCATATCTGGCGGCGGGTTGTCTCTTCACCCGCCACCACCGGCAACATGGGGATGCCTGCGCGGGCATAATCCGTCGCAGCATAGAGGGACAGCGACCAGAAGTGCGGCGGGGTCCACAAGAAGATGATGGCAAACATCAACACCGCCAGCGGATCAATCGAGCCGGTGACCGCCACCCAGCCGATGACCGGGGGAAAGGCACCGGCAGCGCCGCCGATCACGATGTTCTGCGGCGTCCGGCGTTTCAGCCACATGGTATAGATAACGACATAGAACAGGATGGAGGCAAGCAGGACGATTGCTGCCAGCCAGTTAACCGCCAGCCCCATGATGAGCACGGATCCGGTCGCAAGCGTCACCGCATAGGCAAGGGCATCGTCCGGGTTCATGCGCCCTGCTGGTATCGGCCGCCCGGCAGTCCGCCGCATCAGCGCGTCAACATCGCTCTCATACCACATGTTGAGCGCGCCGGCCGCACCGGCCCCAACGGCGATGCACAGGATCGCGGTAAAGGCAATCACCGGGTGGAGTGATCCGGGTGCTGCCAGCAACCCGCACAGCCCGGTAAACACGACCAGCGTCATCACCCGTGGCTTCAGCAGGGCAACATAATCCTGCCAGCCGGCAGACCACCCCCCCGCCATATCCATCTGGGCCTCGGCCCTCACGTTCGACATCGCAGTCCTGCTTCGCAAAAGGCGCAGGCCGCTCGCGCATCACGCTGGCGGCCCGCAGTACTTACTTGATCTTGGGCAGTTCGTTGAACTGGTGGAACGGCGGCGGCGACGGCAGTGTCCACTCAAGCGTGGTTGCCCCCTCGCCCCACGGGTTGGCCGCCGACTTCTTCCCGAAGAAGAAGATGTAGACCAGTTGCACCAGGAACACGAGCACACCCAGCGCCACAATCCGGTAGCCCCACGAGGAAATGAGGTTCCAGTAGGCGTAGGCGTCCGGATAGTCCGGAATACGCCGCGGCATGCCCTGCAGACCCAGGAAGTGCTGCGGGAAGAAGATCAGGTTGGCACCCGCGAAGAACAGCCAGAACTGCAACACGCCGAGGCCTTCATGATAGTCTTTGCCGGACATTTTGCCGATCCAGTAGAAGAAGCCGGCAAACAGCGCGAACACGGCCCCCAGTGACAGCACGTAGTGGAAGTGCGCCAC
>CAYOMD010000036.1:0-17653 GCA_964404985.1 uncultured Sphingomonadaceae bacterium | reverse complement strand
TCATCATAGCCGATGCTCAGGGTCTTAAGCTGCTGGGCATAGGAATTGGCTTGCGGTGCGATGCTGGCATCGCCCTTGTTCCAGATAAAATTATAGGCCGTTGCTTGTGCGGCAGTGCTGAGTACGACGGCTGTTGCTGCAGTAACGATACCAGTAATTATATTGTTCATGGCTTCTAACCCCTTATCCTTGTGAGTGCACCGGAAGCCATGGGCGATCTATACGCCTAGAGCTTACGGTTACTCTTACGCAATAAAAGGGCCATGTTTGTGGTTAATGAAAATTAACAATGCAAGTACCGCAATAATATCGAGATATAAAGAGATACATGGCATTATCTACATTCACACATTATGGCTATCTGTAAAGTTACACGACATTTACTATGTCATTTTGGGACACGCGCTTGGGCTGCGAGCCGATTGTAAGGTGCGTGCAGCATTGCTAGATGTGAATAATGGATAAACTGATTGTGCAAGGCGGCGCTCCCCTCAAAGGGCGCATCGCCATCTCCGGCGCCAAGAATGCTGCGCTGACCCTGATGCCCTGCGCCCTGTTGACGGACGAGCCGCTGACCCTGCGCAGCTTGCCGCGTCTGGCCGATGTCGACACCATGAGCCACCTGCTGAACCAGCATGGTGTGTCGATCACCACGGAAGGGGGGAGGCCGGAGGACTTCGGCCGGGTCGTCACCCTGAAGGCCAGCCGGATTACGTCCACGGTCGCACCCTATGATATCGTGCGCAAGATGCGCGCCTCGGTTCTGGTGCTGGGCCCCCTGCTGGCCCGCCACGGCGAGGCGACGGTCAGCCTGCCGGGCGGCTGCGCCATCGGCAACCGGCCGATCGACCTGCACCTGAAGGCGTTGCAGGCGCTGGGGGCCGAGATTGAACTCTCCTCAGGCTATGTGCGTGCCAAGGCTCCTGCGGGCGGACTGCGCGGTGGGCGGATTGCGTTTCCGTTCGTCTCGGTGGGGGCAACCGAAAATGCGCTGATGGCAGCGACGCTCGCCAAGGGCGAGACCGTGATCGAGAATGCTGCGCGCGAGCCGGAAATTGTCGACCTGGCACTCTGCCTCAAGGGTATGGGGGCGAAGATCGAGGGCATCGGCACCGAGCGCATGGTCATCCAGGGCGTCGACCGGCTGACCGGGGATACTTACCGCGTGATGCCTGACCGGATCGAGACCGCATCCTACGCCTGTGCGGCCGCGATTACCGGTGGTGATGTAGAGTTGGTCGGTGCACGCATCGATACCCTCTCTGCCGTGGTCGCCGCCTTCGGGGAGGCGGGTGTCGTTGTCGAGCCCACCCCGGACGGCGTGCGGGTGGCACGCCTGAACGGTTTGCACAGCATCACGGTCGACACCCAGCCGTATCCGGGCTTCCCGACCGATGCCCAGGCACAGTTCATGGCCATGCTGTGCGTTGCCGAAGGCGCCTCGATCCTGACCGAAAATATCTTCGAGAACCGCTACATGCATGTGCCCGAGCTCAGCCGTATGGGCGCGGATATCACGGTGCGCGGGAATGCCGCTGTCGTGCGCGGTGTCAGTGCACTTGTCGGCGCACCGGTCATGGCAACCGATTTGCGGGCCTCCATGGGGCTAGTGATTGCCGGGCTGGCCGCAAAGGGCGAGACGGTGATCAACCGGGTCTACCACCTTGATCGCGGGTATGAGCGCCTTGAGGAGAAGCTGCAGGCGGTCGGTGCAAACATCGAGCGTGTCGGCGACTGAGTGAGCGGATATGCGGTTTTGGGCGCAGGATGCTGACGATGTGCAGGCGCTCTCTGCGCTGATGCAGGACGCTATCGTGCGCTTGGCGGATATGGGAGCCGACAAGGCCCGTCGTCGTTTTGCGCTGCTGGCCAACCGGTTCTGCTGGGAACAGCCGAGCCCGCCGCTGCGCATTCGTACTGCCGTGCGCATCGACCATGTGGTGCGGGTGGAATGCACGGGATGGCCGCAGGCTGGCTCCGTCCTCGATCTGTTGGCTCTTCAATGCGCAATGGCAAGCGATGGTCTGGCCGCGAGCCTGACCTTGCCGTTTGCAGGTGGCCCGGCGCTGCGCATACACGTCGAGACCCTCGACATCATGCTTGAGGACATCGGAGCGGCGTGGCCGGCACGCAGAGTGCCTAGCCACGCCGTGTAGCACACTATGCCTTGCGACGGCGCGCCAGGCCCGACAGGCCGAGCATGCCCATACCAAGCAGGGCCAGGGTTGCCGGCGCGGGCACGCCCACCACTTCGGCCGCGATTTGCGACAGGGCAGCCTGAACGCGTGCTTCCGGGTGGATCGGATCAAAGAACAGGAAGCTACTGCAATCCGGAGTCGGGCTGGGCGGCACGTTCAGGATGCAGGCAGCGCTCACGACGTTTTCTGGCAGGCCATAGAATTCCGGACGGTTCGCAATGTCTCCGGCAAAACTGAAGAGGTCGAGAATCTTCAGGTCATCGCCCAATCCCAGTCCGATCAGGGTGGCTTCCAGCCCATCGTTCAACTGGCTGATGGCAAACTGCAGTGCCGGGTTCGGCCCGCCGGTAATCGGCGCAGTGGTCACATCCGGCAGATTGGAAACCAGGAATTGCTGGGCACCGGCTGCGCGCAGGCGGGCAATCTGCCCGGCCAGTGTGCCAATCACCTGGGTTGGAATGTCGTTCGGATTAAGTACGCCGTTGGAGACGTCCAGCAGGTCATTGCCGCCGACTGTAATGACATAGAGCCCGTTCGGGTCTGCGACACCGCCAGCAGGCGTCAGATAGCTGTCAACCTGCGCGACCAGGTCCGGCAGGAAGTCGCCGTTGTCGCGGGTTCTCGCACCACCGAAGGCAAAATTGGTGCCGCCCTCCAGGGAGGCGCGGGTCGGTGCTCCGGTCAGCCGGATGCTGAGAAGGTCCGTATAGTCGAAACCATTGGTAAAGCGGCCATCGAAATAACCAATGGCTGCTGGTGCCGGGTCAGCCCCGCCACCGCCCAGCACGAGGGCCTGGGTATTGCCGGCATCGACAAGGCTGTCGCCGAATACATAAAGTGAGCTCACGGTTGCAGCCTTGGCGGTCATGACCGCACCGACAGCCGTCAGGAGTGTTGCCGCAAACAAAGCGGCAGAAATCTTTTTCATGGTGTCCTCCCCAAATTTATTTATGAAGTGTATCACATCCTAACACTTCCGCAACGATTTATGCTGCGCTCATGTGCTGCGTTTGTCCAGCATGATTCGTCAAGGCGAAATCCAGGCGCTGCCCGGCGTGCTCAGATGTCGCACCGCATTATGAAACCGCATCGGCTACTAATTATCAGAGACACTTGAGGCCATCGGCCAACTCGCGTAGCGAAGACGCTATTCGTGAATTACCAATGGGGAGATTGGCAGCAATGCGTATCCTGGTCCCGATCAAACGGGTGCTTGATTACAATGTGAAGGTTCGGGTGAAGGCCGACCAGACCGGCGTCGACCTCGCCAACGTCAAGATGAGCATGAATCCGTTTGACGAAATTGCCGTCGAGGAAGCGATTCGCCTGAAGGAAAAAGGCATTGCGACCGAAGTGGTCGTGGTCTCGATCGGTGATGCCAAGGCGCAGGAGACGCTGCGTACGGCACTGGCCATGGGCGCGGATCGCGGAATCCTCGTGACCACGGACGTGGCCACCGAGAGCCTGGGCGTGGCCAAGCTGCTCGCGAAAATCTGCGCGGATGAACAGCCGGGTCTGGTGATCCTCGGCAAGCAGGCAATCGACGACGACGCCAACCAGACCGGCCAGATGCTGGCGGCGCTGCTGGACTGGCCGCAGGGCACCTTTGCCTCGAAGGTCGAGAAGGTCGGCGATGTGCTGCATGTCACCCGCGAAATTGACGGCGGGCTGGAGACGGTTGCGCTGGCGCTGCCGGCGGTGGTGACCACCGATCTGCGTCTGAACGAGCCGCGCTATGCCTCTCTGCCGAACATCATGAAGGCGAAATCCAAGCCTATCGCCATGAAGACCCCGGCGGATTACGGGGTGGACGTGACTCCGCGTCTGGCCACGCTGAAAGTCACCGAACCCTCCAAGCGCCAGGCCGGTGCCAAGGTGGAGACGGTCGATGCTCTGGTCGCAAAACTGAAAGATATGGGAGCAGTCGCATGAGCGTGCTGGTGCTTGCAGAACACGACAACGTAAGCCTGAAGGATGCAACGCTGGCAACCGTGACCGCGGCCCGCCAGCTCTCAGGCGACGTCCATATCCTGGTCGCCGGTAAGGACTGTGCCGCCGTTGCCGAGGCGGCGGCCAAGATTGAGGGTGTAGCCAAGGTGCTGGTTGCGGAGAGCGATGCTCTGGCACATTTCCTCGCAGAAGCCGTAGCCCCGGTGCTGGTCTCTGCCATGGCGCAGTATGATTATCTGCTCGCCCCGGCGACCACCACCGGCAAGAACATCCTGCCGCGCGTCGCTGCCCTGCTGGATGTGGCGCAGGTGTCGGACATCCTCTCGGTCGAAGCACCGGATACCTTCACCCGCCCGATTTACGCCGGCAATGCCATTGCCACGGTGAAAAGTGCTGATGCCAAGAAGGTCATCACCGTGCGCACAACCGCTTTCGCCAAGGCGGCAGCATCGGGCGGATCGGCGACCGTCGAGTCCCTGGCAGCAGCGGGCGCACCGGCTGGTTCGTCCTTTGTCGGCGCAGAACTTTCGGTCTCGGATCGCCCGGAACTGACCTCGGCCAAGATTATCGTCTCGGGCGGCCGGGCGCTCGGCTCCTCACAGGCGTTCCACGACATCATCGAGCCGCTGGCGGACAAGCTGGGTGCGGCCATCGGTGCGTCGCGCGCAGCAGTCGATGCCGGGTACATGCCCAACGACCATCAAGTCGGCCAGACCGGCAAGATCGTGGCGCCAGAGCTCTACATCGCGTGCGGCATTTCGGGGGCGATCCAGCACCTGGCCGGCATGAAGGACAGCAAGGTGATCATCGCGATCAACAAGGACGCCGATGCGCCGATCTTCCAGGTCGCCGACATCGGCCTGGTGGCAGACCTGTTCCAGGCGGTCCCGGAACTGACGGCCAAGCTGTAGGGGCAAATCGTCAGCGGACTAACGACCTTACCCTGGCGCAGGCCGGGGCCTATGGCTTCATCGTTGCGGCTGCTTAGCGCAATGACGATATACGTCAGGGTCAATGCACTTTTGTGTAGGGTTGGCGGTATCGCGGCAGCGCTGAAGATATAGCCGCGCCGGAGAGAGTCTGCGCCGGCGGCATTGCTTGATATCAGGGCGCTGCCTCGACTAGATGATGGAAAAGCATCAGGGAGTCATCCATGCAGAAGATCGGCATCATCGGGGCAGGGCAGATGGGCAACGGCATCGCGCACGTGGGCGCACTCGCCGGGTTTGACATCCTGTTGACCGATGTCGCGCAGGAGCGGCTGGACAGTGCGCGCGCAACCATTGCCAAGAACATGGCCCGCCAGGTCTCCAAGGGGGCAATCGAACAGGGCGCGGCAGAGGCAGCGCAAGCCAGGATCGCCGGTACCGTGACCCTGAGTGACCTTGCGGGCTGTGATCTCGTGATCGAGGCGGCAACCGAGAACCCGGGCATCAAGGCGAAAATCCTCGCAGAGCTTTGCCCGCACCTGAGGCCGGATGCGATCATCGCGACCAACACCTCGTCCATTTCCATCACCATGTTGGCAGCGCGTACCGACCGACCGGACCGCTTCATCGGCATGCACTTCTTCAACCCGGTACCGATGATGCGCTTGGTCGAGGTGATCCGCGGGTTGCCGACCAGCGATGCGACTGCCGCTACCGTCACCGGGGTTGCCGAGCGTATGGGCAAGACGGTTGTCGCGGCGGCCGACAGCCCGGCGTTCATCGTCAACCGGATCCTGGTGCCGATGCTCAACGAGGCAGTCTATGCGCTCAGCGAAGGGGTAGGGTCGGTCAAGGATATCGATGCCGGCATGATGCTGGGGGCCAATCACCCGATCGGCCCGCTGGCGCTCGCCGATTTCGTCGGCCTCGATGTCGTGCTGGCAGTCCTCAGAGTCACCCAGGATGGCTTTGGTGATCCGAAATATCGCCCGGCACCACTGCTGGTGAAATATGTCGAGGCGGGTTGGCTCGGCCGCAAGACTGGTCGCGGCTTCTATGATTACTCCGGCCCGGAGCCGGTTCCCACCCGTTAGGGGAGCTAAAGACATGCTCGATTTCAGCCGCCTGCACCTGATCATGGGCAACAAGCGCTATTCCTCCTGGTCGCAGCGCGGCTGGCTGGCCGCCAAGCTCTCGGGCCTGCCGTTCACTGAGGACGTGCTGCCGATGCGGCTTGAGGGGTTCGAGGACGCGAAAGCGACCGGTCGGCTGCCGGCAGGCCAGGTGCCGGTGCTGCTTGTCGGCGACACGGTGGTTTGGGACTCGCTGGCGATCCTGGAGACCCTCGGAGAGCGCGAGCCGGCGCGGTTCTGGCCTGCTGATCCGCGTGCCCGGGCGTTGGCGCGCTGCGTGGTGGCCGAGATGCATGCGGGCTTTGCCGATCTGCGCCGCACCCTGCCGGCGATCTACGGCCCGAAATTGCCGACGCCGGAGCTTCCTGCTGCCGTATCTGCGCAGGTCGCCCGCATTGAGCATCTGTGGGCCCTGTGCCGCGCGCAGGCGAGCCCGCATGGGCCATTTTTGTTTGGGGCCTTCTCGGGCGTGGACTGCTTCTATGCGCCGGTTGTCACCCGCTTTGATGCCTATGGTGTTCCGGTATCGCCGGAGACGCGCCGCTATATGGATGCGGTTCTTGCCCACGATTGGGTCCAGCAGTGGTACGCCGATGCCGCTGCCGAGGTCTGGCGCATCGACGACTATGAACCCAAGCCATGACTGATAGCGCCAATCCGCTATGGGGCGGGCGTTTTGCCGGTGGTGCCTCCACCATCATGACCGAGATCAACGCCTCGATCAGCTTCGATAAGGCTTTGTGGCGGCAGGATATCTCCGGCTCAAAAGCCCATGCCGCCATGCTGGTCGCCCAACATGTGCTGAGTGCGGAGGATGGTGCGGCTATTGCCCAGGGGCTGGACCGGATCGCCGCCGAAATTGAGGCCGGCGACCTCGTCGAGGACCCGGCGCTCGAAGACATCCACATGCACATCGAGACCCGGTTGTTCGCCCTGGTGGGGGATGCTGCCAAGCGGCTGCACACCGCGCGCTCCCGCAACGACCAGGTGGCGACCGATTTCCGCCTGTGGGTGCGCGACGCCATCGACGCACTGGATGCACGCATGGCGGCGCTGCAACGTGTGCTGGTCCTGCGGGCAGACGCCGAGGCAGAGTCGGTGATGCCCGGCTTCACCCACCTGCAGGTGGCACAGCCGGTCACGCTCGGCCACCATCTGATGGCCTATGTCGCGATGATCCGCCGCGACCGGGGGCGGCTTGCCGATTGTCGCCTACGGCTCAATGAGTGCCCGCTCGGGGCGGCTGCGCTGGCCGGGACCTCCTTCCCGATCGATCGCGCGATGACCGCCAAGGCGCTTGGCTTTGACCGCCCGACGGACAACTCGCTCGACAGCGTCTCAGACCGGGATTTCGCGCTCGAGTTCATGGCCGCTTGCGCGATGTCTGGGCTGCATCTGTCGCGCCTCGCAGAAGAATGCATCATCTGGGCAAGCCAGCCCTATCGGTTCATCAGCCTGCCGGATGCGTTCTCGACCGGCTCCTCGATCATGCCGCAGAAGCGCAACCCGGATGCCGCCGAGCTGGTGCGCGCCAAGGCTGGGCACTTGCTGGCCGGGTTCCAGCGACTGGCGGTGGTGATGAAGGGCTTGCCGCTCGCCTATTCCAAGGACATGCAGGAAGACAAGGTGCCGACCTTCGAGGCATTCCACACGCTGGATCTGTGCCTGGCCGCCATGACCGGCATGGTCGAGTCCGTGACCTTCAACCGGGAGGCCATGCGCACGGCCGCGATGAGCGGGTATTCGACCGCCACCGACCTGGCCGACTGGCTGGTGCGCGCCGCGGGCGTCCCGTTCCGGGAGGCGCATCACATCACGGGTCGCGCGGTGCGGCTGGCGGAAGACCGGGGCTGCCGGCTCGATGACCTGTCTCTGCCAGACCTGCAGGCCATCGATGAGCGCTTGACTGCCGGAGTATTTGCGGTGCTGAGCGTTGAGGCGTCCGTTGCCAGCCGCATGAGCTTCGGGGGGACGGCCCCGGATCAGGTGCGTGCGCGCATTGCGGACGCGAAGAAGGAGCTGGGCCTGTGAGACCAGTATTTTTTGTCCTGATCCTCAGCCTTGCCGCCTGCGGGGCGCGCGGCGATCTTGAGTCGCCAAACGGGGTCGCACCGCCAAAGCCGGTCTGGGCTGAGGGTGTGCCCAAGGATCTGCCGCCGCCGCCCCGGCAGATCGACGATGTGAACCTCATCCGTACGCCCGATTATGTGCCCAAGCCTGCGCAGCCGGCTGAGGCACAGGCGGACAGTCCAGCACCGAAGCAGCCCTGATGCATCATTTTGCACATCAGGGCGGACAGCTGCACGCCGAGGATGTGCCGCTGGCGCACATAGCGCAAGCCGTCGGCACGCCGGTCTATGTCTATTCAACCGCAACCCTGGTGCGGCATTTTCAGGTGTTCTCCCAGGCCTTTGCCGGAGTCAAGGCGCTGGTGTGCTATGCGGTCAAGGCCAATTCCAATCAAGCAGTGCTAGCGACTTTGGCCCGCGCAGGAGCGGGGGCGGACGTGGTGTCGCTCGGCGAGCTCAAGCGGGCGCTGGCTGCCGGCATCCCGCCGGAGCGGATCGTCTTCTCCGGTGTCGGCAAGACCGCAGTCGAGATGGCCGCGGGCTTGAGGGCCGGCATCCACCAGTTCAATGTCGAGTCCGAGCCGGAGCTGGAATGCCTGAGCGCGGTCGCACACAGCCTCGGGCAGGTGGCGGACATCGCGGTGCGGGTGAACCCGGACGTAGACCCGCAAACCCACGCCAAGATTTCAACCGGACAGGCGGAGGCGAAATTCGGCGTCCCATGGGAGCGCGCACGGGCGATCTACGCACAGGCCGCACGCCTGCCGGGCATACGGGCGATCGGTGTAGATGTGCATATCGGCAGTCAGTTGACGCAGCTCTCCCCGTTCGAGGCCGCGTTCGCCAAGGTCATGGACCTCATCCGCACGTTGCGCGCTGACGGGCACGACATCCGCCGTGCCGATCTCGGCGGCGGTCTGGGCATCCCCTATGAGGCCGACGCTCAGGCCCCGCCCTTGCCCGCAGACTATGGTGCCATGGTGCAGCGCGCGATTGCCGGCTTTGATCTGGAGCTGATTCTGGAGCCTGGCCGGCTGATTGCGGGCAATGCCGGGCTGCTGCTGACCCGCGTGCTCTATGTGAAACAGGGAGCTGCCAAAACCTTCGTCATCCTCGATGCGGCGATGAACGACCTGATCCGCCCGAGCCTCTATGATGCCTATCACGAGATTGTGCCGGTCGTCGCACCTGACCCAGCCGCACCGCGCGCGCCGGTCACTCTGGTCGGCCCGGTCTGCGAGACGGGCGATCTGTTCGCCCGCGACCGCCTGATGCCAGTGCTTCAGCCCGGCGATCTGGTCGCGATCCTCTCGGCGGGGGCTTATAGTGCTGTCATGTCCTCGACCTACAATTCGCGCGCGCTGGTGCCGGAAGTTCTGATCAACGGTGGCGAGTTCGCCGTGGTCCGGCCCCGGCTCGACGAGGATGCGCTCATCGCGCTGGACAGGTTGCCTGCCTGGCTTAAAGCGATTTCCAATCAAATGGATACATTTGATGGTTAAGAAATCGCGGCAAACCAATGAATTAGAGCGGCGATCTGATTTAATCAGATCAAAAACCGCTCAAATCCTTGAGTTATGACAGTCCTCAAGGCTCTGGGTGCGGATGATCAGCGTCAGGCGACGCCGCTGAACCTGCACGGATATACGGCGCGGATCGGCAGGGTTCAGGCGGCTTTGTGGCTGGTGCGCGCCTGGCCCCGGTTGCGGCTCGTGCTGCTGCTGCTGGGGCTTTATTCCGCACTCGCGCTGCTTGGTGTTTATGCGCCGCTCGTGCCGGTCTTGCGGATCAGCCTTGTGCTGCTTTTGTTGCTGGGGTTCGGTGTGCTGGTCTGGCGCACCTGGCAAACGGTGCCGTGGCCTAGTCCGCAGGTGGCGATCGCGCGGCTGGAAACGGCCAACGGCTTGCCGCGCGGCGTCCTGCGGCTGGCGCTAGATGCGCCGGCGGACGCGGACGACTCGGCACTCTGGCGTGCCGGCCAGACTCTCTCTCGCCAGGCCTGGACGCCGCATTTGCGGCTGGGGGTCCGGCTGGATTTCGTGAGCGGGGATCGGCTTGGTCTGGGGGCCGCGACGATCCTGCTGCTGGTGCTCGGGTTGCTGGTTGCCGGGCCACTCGCAGGGGAGCGCCTGCGCGCGGCCTATCTGCCATCAGTCTCCCTGCTGGCGGATGTGAGCGTCAAGGTTCGGGCGGTGCCACCCGCCTATACCGGGCGTTCGCCCATTCAGGTGACCTTGCAAGGCGGAGAGTCCGGACGGGTCGTGGCACCCCAGGGGTCGCGACTGGCGGTCTCCGTTGCGGGATGGCGCTTTGGTGCCGTCCTGAAGACCCCGGATGGTCAGCGGCTTGCACTTACGGAGTCGACGCTCGCCAGGCCGGGCCGCTACAGCGTGCGCAGTGGCCTGCTGACCCTGGCTGCCTTTGAGGTGCTCAGGGTTGAGGATAGGGTGCCGCGCCTGCGTTTTCTGGCACCACCGCGCCCCACCAGCAGTCAGGCGCTGGAGATCGGCTGGGCAGTCGATGATGACTTCGGGCTGAACTCTCTGGCGCTCGAGGTGTCGCGGGATGGCGAGGCACGGCGCTTTGCGCTCGCGGTCGGGCCGGGTTTGCCGCAGGGGCTGGCCCACCTGGACCTCACGCCGGACCCATGGGCGGGCGAGATGGTGCGTGTGCGGCTGGTTGGTGCGGACCAGGTCGGCCAGATCGGCATGAGCAACTGGCTAAGCGTGCGTCTGCCAGAGCGCGTGTTCCAGCATCCGCTGGCACGACGGATTATTGCAACACGCAAATCCTTGCTTCAACAGCCGCAAGCGGCCCGTGGAATAGTCCGGCAACAGTTGACAGCCATGGCCGAGGACCGGGAGGCCTATGAAGGCCGGTACGCTGTGTTTGCCGGACTGCGCGCGGCGTTCTGGCGGTTGCAGCATAGCGAGGACCCACGCGGCTTCGAGACTGCTGGTTTGCTCTGGGGCATCGCCCTTGACCTGGAGGGCGGACAAAACGGCCTCGGCGATGTCCGCCAGGCGCTTGATGCGCTGATGGCGACGCTCGGCCGCAACGAGGCCTCGCTTGAGACGCAAATGAAGGGTCTGGAACAGGCGCTGTCCCGGTTTCTGGCGGATGCCTTGCGCAAGGCTATGCAGTCCAGCCAGGCACCAGAGCCGTCAGGTCCGGTGCGCACGCTGGATGCTGGCGCATTCGATTCCATGTTGAATGCGCTGCGCGAGCGTCTTGCCGCAGGCGATAGCGCCGGGGCCCAGGAAATTCTGCAGGCGCTGCGCGCGGTGGTCGAGAATTTGCGCGTCGCCAGCGGTCCACAGAGTGCTGCTGCCGCCGAGATCGGCCGGATGATTACACAGCAGCATCAGATCGCCCGCCAGTCGACGCAAGGGGCAAAGGCGGCGCAGGGCGCGCAACAGGCGCAGCAGGCCCTTAGCGCGCAGGCCGGCGCGCTGGCGCAGCGCATGCCCGGCGGTTCGGCAGCCGGCGAATTGCGCAGTGCCGCCGCGCAAATGCGCAGTGCTGCCAAGCGTTTGGGGCAGGGCGATGGTGCCGCAGCGGCTGTAGCCCAGGCAAAAGCCCTGCGCGCGCTGCAAACAGCAGCCCAATCGCTGGGGCAGGGGGGGGAGGCGCAGGCGCGCGGTGATCCGCGGCAGGGGGTCGACCCGCTGGGCAGAGCCTCCGGCCAGGCGCTTGGGCCGGAATTCCGGCTGCCGACCGATCAGGAACGCCGGGCCATTGAAGGCCTGCGTCGCCTGCTGGAACAGCGCGCGGCCGATCCGAGCCGCAGTGCCGATGAGCGGGCCTATTATCAACGGTTGCTGAAGCGATTTTAACTCTTTTTCCCGTACGTCTTTGATTGCAGCGCAAGGTTTAGAGGCGTAAGCCGCGACGCATCTGCACAAGTTTGAATATGTGCCTGAGGAGACATTTCATGAAACCAGTTCGTAAAGCTGTTTTTCCTGTCGGTGGTCTGGGGACCCGATTCTTGCCGGCCACAAAGGCCATGCCTAAGGAAATGCTGCCCGTCGTCGATAAGCCCTTGATTCAGTATGCGGTTGAGGAAGCCCGTGCAGCCGGTATCGAGGAAGTCATCTTCGTGACCGGGCGCGGCAAGTCCGCGATTGAAGACCATTTCGACTACGCTGCCGAACTTGAGCAAGTATTGAGCAGCCGCAACAAAATCGACCAGCTCAATGAGGTCCGCGCCATTCCCGGCATGCCGGGCTCGATCTCCTACACGCGCCAGCAAGAGCCTATGGGGCTGGGCCACGCCGTCTGGTGCGCCCGCTACCTGATCGACGACGAGCCCTTCGCCGTGTTGCTGGCAGACGATCTCATCCAGTCCAAGACACCCTGCCTCAAGCAGATGATCGACGCCTATCACAGTGTCGGCGGCAACATGGTCGCCGCGATGGAAGTGCCGCATGAACACACGAGCCGCTACGGTATTGTCTCCCCGGGCGCCGTCCATGGTAGCCTGGTCGAGGTGAAGGGGCTGGTGGAAAAACCCAAGCCCGAACAGGCTCCGTCGCGCCTGGCTGTCATCGGCCGTTATATCCTTCAGCCGGAAGTCATGGGTATTCTCGACAAGAAGCAGGTTGGTGCCGGCGGCGAAATCCAGTTGACCGATGCCATGGCGCAACTGATCGGCCACCAGCCGTTCCACGGTCTGCATTTTGAGGGCACCCGCTTCGATTGCGGCGACAAGGCCGGGCATGTCATGGCGAACATCGCCTTTGCCCTGGAGCGTGCCGACATGGGCGAGACCATCCGCGCCTACATCCAGGACATCCGGTAAGCCTTAGACCGCGTCCGTAGCCGGGCTCAGGGACAAGTCCCGCCCGGCCAGTGCGCTCGGTGTCGTCTCGACCGGCTCCAGAGCAACAGGACCGTCGACACCCTGAAGCTCGCTGAACTTGCGCGCCTGCGGTAGTACGCTTCTCTCCAGCGTGCCGACAAACTCGTTGTAGCTGCGCACAGTAGCACCGATCTTGCGGCCGACATCCTGGACCCGCTCGCCGAGCTTGATCAGCCGCTGATATAAGTCCT
Source organism: uncultured Sphingomonadaceae bacterium (assembly GCA_964404985.1). Lineage (GTDB taxonomy): Bacteria > Pseudomonadota > Alphaproteobacteria > Sphingomonadales > Sphingomonadaceae > Hankyongella. The sequence continues at coordinate 4,322 of CAYOMD010000036.1, read as the reverse complement.
TGCCGAGTCCACCGATAAGCTGGGCCTGCTCCGCCAGCCGCTCCTGCCGCCAGCCAAGTGCAATCGTACGGGCCAATGCGATCAGGTTGGTCGGTGTTGCGATCAGCACCCGCTTTTCGAACGCCTGTTCCCAAAGCGCCGGATAGACTTCAAGCGCTGCCGAGACAAAGTGCTCCCCCGCCACGAACATCACCACGAAATCCGGCGTATCCTTGAACTGGGACCAATAGCTTTTGCCGCCGAGCTGGTCGACGTGCAGGCGCATCGCGTCAGCGTGCGCGCGCATGTGTGCGCTCCTGTTGGCCTCTTCGGTTGTATCGATCGCATCCTGATAGGCATTGAGCGAGGTTTTGGCGTCGATCACCAACTGGCGGCCACCGGGCAGCCGCACGACAGCATCCGGCCGCAACCGGCCATCCTCAGTTGCGACGTGCACTTCCGTCTGGAAATCGACATGCTCGCTGAGGCCTGCCATCTCGAGCACGTTGCGTAACTGCTGCTCGCCCCAGCGTCCGCGCGCTTTCGGGCCGGACCGCAGCGCGTGGGTGAGTTTTTGCGTCTCGGACCGCAGTTTGTATTGATCCTCCGCCAGGGCAGACAATTGGGTGCGCAAGGTGCCATAGGCGTCCGCGCGCACGCGCTCGACGTCCTGCAGGCCGGACTGATACTGGTTCAACACATCGCGCAGCGGCGTGACCAGCGCCTCAAACTCGCTGCGTACGCTGTTGAGCTTTTCGCCCGAGAGTTCCTGGTGTTGCGCAAAGCTCTGGTTGGCCAACTCGAAGAACGCCTGCTGGCTGCCGCGCAGGCTTTGTTCTGCCGCCGCCTGAAACTCCCGCGTCATCACCTCGCGCAGTTCGGTGAGTGTCGCCACCTTTTCCTCAAGCCGGCGTTGCTGGCCTTCGTGCTCGGCCTCAAGCCGGGCCAGCCGCACTTCCAGTCCGGCACGACCCAGGCGCTCCTGCTCCAGCAGGGCCTCCAGCTCCGGCAGTCTTTCGGCGCGCACTTGCTCGGCACTCAGTGCGGCGCGGGTGTCCGATAACGCGGCTGTGCGGGCTACAAGGGTCTCCTCCAGTAATTCTTTCTCGCACAGACCCTCGCGCAGGCGTTTCCGAAACCAGAATGCGCTGAACAGGGCCGCGAGCAGGGCACCGGCCAGAAACGTGGCAAGGGGCAGGAGAGTCTGGAACATTGAGAGAACGTAGCAGAAGGCCGGCACCAAGGCTAGTGATTAACTTATGGTGCTCAACACACTGTCGAGCCAGAAGCTCAATGCGACCGGTCGCATCCACAGCAGTGTGTTTCTGGCCTGTTCGTGCTACACTGCATGCGGAGGTGTCCCATGATCCGCATCCTGTCCTTGTCACTTTTTCTGCTGGCTCCGGCTGGCCTGCAAGCGCAGGAGCCACCTAGTTCGCCCGTGCAACCGTCTGAAGCCGCGGCCAAACCGCAAAAGCAGCACAGCACGCGGGTTCAGCGCAAGCTGGACTATCTGGCCAGTCTGAGCCCGGACGGGAAACCGGTCGACTGCCTGCCGATTACCCAGGTCGACTCGACCAGGGTGCTCAGCGACTCCGCAATTCTCTTCAAGCTGCGGAGCGGTAAACTCTTTCTCAGCAAGCTGCCCTACACATGTCCAAGACTGGGCTTTGAGGAGCGTTTCAGCTTCAAGACCAGCACGCCCTATTACTGCTCGATCGACGTCGTCACAGTGCTCGACCACCAGTTGCAAGACATCGCAAGCTGTCCGCTCGGAGAGTTTCAGCCTGTCAAGGCACCGCCGAGAGGCTAGTGTGGTTCCGCGCGGAACACCAGCAACCGCGAGAGCAGGAAGTTGGCAACGAAGCTTAGCGCAACGCCCAGCAGTGCTGCGACCGGCACCGACATCATCGTGCTGAGCGCCGTAACGGCCTCTGAGAAGGCGACGACGCTCACCATATTGACACCGACGAAGCGCCATAGCTGACGCCAAATGCTGCCAGACTGACGGGTTTTGAACGTCCAGCTGCGGTTAAGCACAAAGCTCACTACGACGGCTACCCCGGAGCCGATATAGCTCGCCGGGCGCACCGGCATCCCGCCTGCATGGAGCATATGGAGCACGCCAAGCGCAATCGCCGTGTTGATGATGCCGACCAATCCGAAACGTACAGCCTGGCCAAGGGCATGGCCAGGATCGCGGATTTGCTGGGCGAGCGACTTCAGCTGCATCGGCCGCGCCGGCCGATCGCCAGGATCGACACCCCGAACGGGTAGCGCAGCACCGGCAGGATATGGCGCTCGGCGGCAAAAATCGCCTCTAGTGCCGCGTTGACCGGGGCGGAGGGCATGCGGTCATCGCCGTCATTCTTGAGGCCGAGCGCGCGCGCGCCGAGCCGTACCGCGGCGATCAGCGGAAACAGGTGGCTGTTGAAATAGGTCATGCGCTCGATGGTGACACCGGCAGCCTCCAGCACGCGGCGCAGGCCGGTTTGCGTGTAGCGGCGCTTGTGATGGTTGCGCCGGTCATGCTCGCTCCAGAGGAACTGATAGGCCGGTACCGTGATGACCAGCCGGCCCTGCGGCGAGAGCTTTTGCGCCAGTGCGGCGACCGAGGCGACGTCCTGGTCCAGATGCTCAACCACGTCGAGCGCGGCGACCAGATCAAACAGCCCTTCAAACGGAATGGCGTCCGGCAGGGCCCCCTGCGCGAGATGGGTCGCCCCTTTGCCAGCGGCCATCTCCACCGCCTCGGCATCGAAATCGAAGGCGCTGACTGTGCCGAAGCGGGCGAGCATGCCGAGGTTGCCGCCGGGGCCGCATCCGGCCTCCAGAATCCGGGCCGGGCCGGGCAGGGACAGGCGGGCGATCTCGGCGGTCAGAATGGCGCGGCGCGCGCGGTACCACCAGTGCTTGGTCTGGTGCGCCGCCATGGCATGATACATTTCGCGGTCCATCGCACCCCCTGCCTGCTGCGGACCAGCCCGCTCTGCTGCACTGCAGCGCTCTAGCTGGTTGGCGGGTGCGCGGCAAGCATATGCCATTGGGGTGTGCGGTACGCTTTAGGGCTTGGCGTTTGCTACGACAGTTGGTAACCACCCGGTGTTCCTTGGCATGCACCCGTAGCTCAGCTGGATAGAGCGTTGCCCTCCGAAGGCAGAGGTCACAGGTTCGAATCCTGTCGGGTGCGCCACCATTTTCAATAAGATACCGCGGTGCACAATTTCGGTCACAATGCTCGTAAGTGAAATGTAAGTGCAACTCGACCTGCACTTATCCCCATGATCATGCTAGTAACCTTCTGAAAAACTGCTCGGGAGATGAAGATCGGCGGGGTGCTTTTGGCGGTCCGGCTGACGCTCTGGCGACGCATGAGTTGCGGAAGCCCGTTGGCGCCTCAATCTAGGCCAAGCGTTTCGGACAACCTGGAAACCGATCACCGAAAGGCCCTACGTCCGAGTTTGGGAAATACCTTCCGTTCCGACACGATGGGTCAAACGGCGGGCCTTGGCAAAACCCGACATTAAGCGAACGCTCCACTTGGCACGAGTTGCGACCGCAACTGGGCCGTTAGCGGACTGGCAGGTTTCGGGCATAGCAGTGGTAGAAGCGGACCTTCGTTCAGGAAGAACCCTCGTGCGCCACCGCACTGTCTCGAGGCAAATGTCGAGGCATACCCGTCTGGCACGTCAGGAAGAGGTCGCCGCGTGCACCCGTTCGATGTCCGACGGGGGTGCACTGCAGATCGGGCCCGTTCCCATTCCGCAGCGGATCGAGACCCGGCATTTTGCCTTCCTCGGCACCACCGGGAGCGGCAAGACCACCGTTCTGCGTCAAATGCTCGACGGTATCGAAGCACGGGGCGAAGCGGCCCTTGTTTACGACACCTCTGGGGAGTTCATCGCGCACTATTACAACCCCGCACGCGGCGACATCATCCTCAATCCCTTTGATGCGCGCTGCGCCTTCTGGTCGCCCTTCGACGAGATATCGCACCCCGCCGATGCCGATCGCATCGCGCGCCAGCTGGTCTCGGAAACCGGCAGTCAGGACGATGATGTCTGGCTCGAAACCAGTCGCATTCTGGTGGCCAACATGATGCGTTCCTTGTGGGCCGAGAAGAACGGCAAGCTATGCCATCGGCGATGTCGTTCGCTTTGCCCGAGACTATGCCGACAAGGGCGTCACGCGCGGCGCTGCCTACCGCGTCGAGCGGATCGATCCGGATAGGGCGGCGATTTCGCTCAAATCTGCCGACGGGTCAGCCGTCGACTGGCGGTTACGCCAGTGGGGCGCAGGCAAGGTCGAGGTGTTCGAGCCCAAGTCGATGGAGCTGCAGGCGG
>CAYOMD010000035.1:0-18237 GCA_964404985.1 uncultured Sphingomonadaceae bacterium | reverse complement strand
CCGACATCGTCACGCTTCGCCATGCCGAGAGGGATGTCGCCATAGCAGCGATGGATCCAAGGATCGCCAGCAGCATGCTGTTGTCCGTTGCCAGTGATCCAAGCGCATGCGCGGCCTGAAAGCCGGCGATGCCCGCGGGTATGGCAAAGAGGAACGCGATCCCGACGCGGAGCATGGGAGAGCGGACAAAGGCGATGAGGCCCTGTCCAATCAGAAGCGTAGCAATGCCTGCCGACAGTCCGCCCAAGATTGCTCCGAGATGACCAACATCATGGCGGAGCAGCAGGAAAGCACACGTGAGTCCGGCATAGACAGGCAGCGCATAGCTGGCGAGGCGGAAGAGCAGCGCGAGCACATAAAGGCCAGCAACGGCCCCAAGGATGAGAAAAATGGTCATAAGCGTCCCTTGTCTGGACGCGCTCGCCACCACCTCCTCAGCGCAATCTGCGGTGCAAGAATAGCACGGCAGGCCGCAGGCCGAAAAGGCGAAATTTGCCTGAGGTTAGCGGCTGAAGGGGTCATATTCGCGAACCACTTGTGCGGGGTCACCGTCAAATTCGTCAGCGGGGATGACGAAGTAGCCTTGATTGGTTTCAATGAGGACGATGACCGTCATCAGCGTCCGGGAGAGGTTCCAGCCAAGCGATTGTGCGGTTGCCAGTGGCATGTTGCGGCTCCTGCCTAGGAGCGGGACCACCCCGCTCGACAGTCGCCCCACAGGCCGGGGGCTGGCCGCAATCACCGCAGCAAAGCTGCGGCCGCACGCGCACGCGTAGCGGACCCTTCACGGGTTGATTGAAGGAGGACAGGCTTCGAGCCCAGGGATCAGCGGCTAATGCGAGCGAGTGGTTCTGCGGCGGCTCGAGTTATGCCAATTGCGCCAGTCAAATTCCGGCGGTGACATATTCTTCAGGTATCCGCTGTTGACGGCCAGTTTCTCAAGATCGGTCAGGCACTACGCGGCCGGCAATATCAATGTGTGCGGCCTCGGTGATCTAAAAAGACTTTGCCTTGCGCTGTTCTAGCGCAGCACGCTGCCACTCGACCAAGGGGTCCGACTGCAAGCAGCAACATGAGCCGTTTCACACCGAACGCTAGGCGAAAGTTCGGGCGACATCGATCGACAATTTAGGTGCAAAAAGGGGGCTCAAAATTCACGAGCTACGACCGGCTTTCCCCACGACGCCCCAACCTGTACCAAAATTGGAGACAATATGGAGACAAAGGGGGTCTCGGTGAGGCGTTGTCTCCAGAATTTCAAGGGTCGCCGGTCGGCGAAATCGTTGATTTTCTGGGAGAAAACTGGAGCGGGCGAAGGGATTCGAACCCTCGACCCCGACCTTGGCAAGGTCGTGCTCTACCCCTGAGCTACGCCCGCTCGTCTGTGCCAAGGAGGGGGCGGGTAGCATGCGTTTTTTCAGCGTGCAAGGGGAAAGATGGTCAATGGCGATGCCGCCTCCACCCATAGCCCCGACCATGGCCCCCCGCCAATTTGCGCCACCCGCATCCTTACTTGGCGCTGCACTGCCTGCCAGCATCCACCACGGGGCACCTTGGCAAGCCGGGCCGAACGGCTACATAGGGACCAACAGTACCCCGAGGGTTCAGCCATGATGATCAATCCGCAAGCGTCGACCGCCGTTGTCGACGCCACTATCGAGACCTTCGCCGCCGAGGTGCTGGAGGCCTCGCGCACCCAGGTGGTGCTCGTCGATTTCTGGGCCGCCTGGTGTGGCCCGTGCAAGACGCTGACCCCCCTGCTGGAGAAAGCAGCCCAGGCCTCGGCCGGTCGCATCAAGCTGGTCAAGGTCGATATCGACAAGAACCAGATGCTGGCCGGGCAGTTCCGGGTGCAGTCCGTGCCGACCGTTTATGCCTTCCTCGACGGCCGGCCGGTCGACGGCTTCATGGGTGCCGTGTCCGAGGGGCAGTTGAAAGCCTTCATCGACCGGCTGCTGGGGGCCCTCCCCGAAGACGATGGCACGCCAGACCTGACAGAGGCCGTGACTGCCGCGCAAACCCTGCAGGCCGAGGGGGCGCTGGAGGAGGCTGAGGCGCTCTACACCCAAATCCTCGACGTCGCGCCGGATACCATGGCTGCGCGCCTGGGTCTGGCGGACCTGCTGGTCGCACGCGGCGCGCTGGATGAGGCCGACGCACTGTTGAGCACTGCCGGCAACGACCCTGCGCATGCCGCCGCCCTCGCCAAGGTGAAGGCCGGCATTGCGCTGGCACGTGTGGCTGGCCCCGCCGGGGACCTGCGCGCCCTGCGTGCTGCTGTGGCCGCCAACCCGGACGACCTGCAGGCCCGCTATGACTATGCGAGCAGCCTGATCGCAACCGGCAACACAGACGCCGCCGCAGACGAGTTGCTCGCCATTGTGGCCAAAGACCGGGCGTGGAACGAGGGGGCGGCACGCGCGCGGCTGCTGACGCTCATGGAGTCGGTGGGGCTCGACTCGCCGTTCGCCACGGCTACCCGGCGGCGGCTGTCCGCAATCTTGTTTGCCTGATGGGTGTCCACGCGCCATATCATTGGCTGGAGCATTGAATGGCGCACCTGAACGAAACCGAAACCGGCTTCCTGCCCACGATCCTGCCGATTTTTCCGCTGGCCGGAGCGATCGTGCTGCCGCGCGCGGAACTGCCGCTGAATATCTTCGAGCCGCGCTATCTCGCGATGGTGCGCGCGTCGCTTGGCAGCCACAGCCTCATCGGCATGGTGCAACCGTGCGAGGATCGGGGCGAAAACCTGCATCCGCGCGTCTATCCGGTTGGCTGTGCCGGGCGGATTGCCCAGCACGAGGATACCAAGGATGGCCGCATCCTGATGACGCTTGTCGGTGTGCAGCGGTTCCGGGTGGTCGAGGAGTTGGATGTGATCACGCCGTTCCGTCAGGTGCGTGTCGATTTCGAGAGTTTTGCCGCAGACGTGCACGAACCCTCGGCAATTGAGCCGCCGTCACGGCTGCTGATGATCGAGCGGCTGAAGCGCTTTCTGGCCGCGCACAACCTGCAAGCTGCATGGGACACGATCGCGGCGGCACCCGATGAAACCCTTGTCTCGGCGCTGTGCATGATCTGCCCGTTCACTGCGGCCGAGCGCCAGGCACTGCTGGAGGCACCGACCCTGGCTGCGCGACTGGACGCCCTCAGCCTGCTCTTCGAATTCGCAGCCGACACCGGCGGCGAAGACCAAAGCCCGGCGCGCCACTGATGACGACACTCGATCCCCGTATCCTGGAAATTCTGGTCTGCCCGCTCACCAAGACGACACTGGTGTATGATGCCGAGGCACAGGAACTGATCAGCAAGGCGGCGGGCCTTGCCTACCCGATCCGCAACGGCGTGCCGATCATGCTGCCGGATGACGCCCGCACGCTGGAGGATTGAATTGACCCCGCGCGAACTCGTCTACAGCCGCTCGGCGCGCACATTGACCGTGGTGCCGCATGAGGGCGCACCGTTCACGTTGGCCGCGACCCTGCTGCGGGTCGAGAGTCCGTCCGCCGAGGTTCAGGGCCATGGGCCGGGCCAGAAGCGCACGGTCACGGGCAAAGAGGCGGTCGCGATCGAGCGCATGGAGCTGGTCGGCAACTATGCGGTGCGGCTGATTTTCGACGACGGCCACGATACGGGCCTCTATTCCTGGGCGTATCTCACCGCGCTAGCTCAGCAAGCGTAGCGCGATGCCGGCGAGTGCGCCGGCGCCAAGCGTCACCAGCATGCCAGCCTTGAAGCGCAACAGGGCCAGAGCAGCAGCCAGCATCATCAGGGCGGCGGTCATATCCAGGCTTGCCCACTCAGGTACCGCCAGCCGTAACGGGCCGACCGACAGGGTCTCAACGCGCTGGAACAGCACGTGCAGGGCGAACCATAGACTGAGGTTCAGCACCACCCCGACCACAGCCGCTGTCACCCCGGCGAGCGCACCCTGCAGGCGCGGCATGCGGGTTAGCCGGTCCAGTTGCGGGGCCAGCGCGAAAATCCACATGAAAGACGGCACGAAGGTACACCACAGGGTCATCATGGCGACCAGCACCCCGCCGACGAGCGGCGACAGGCCGGAAAACTCCCGCGCGCCGGCCAGAAACCCCACGAACTGGAGCACCAACACCAGCGGTCCCGGCGTGGTCTCCGCCAGCCCCAGGCCATCCAGCATCTCGGCCGGGCTCAGCCATTGGTAGGTCTCGACGGCCTGCTGCGCGACATACCCCAGCACGGCGTAGGCCCCGCCGAACGTCACCACGGCCATACGCGCGAAAAATGCACCGGCCTGTACCAGCACATGGTCTGGCCCCAGCAGCAGCGCGGCACCGGCGACCGGGGCCAGCCACACCCCTGCCCAGCCGAGCAGCACGACCAGTCCGCGCCCGAGCGATGTTGGTGCCGGTGGAATACTCGCCACGTCCGGTGCCGTGCCGCGCGCCAGTATCGCTCCGAGCAAGCCTGCTGCGAGCACCACATAAGGATACGGCACATCGAAGCAGAACAGCGCCAGAAACCCGGCAGCGGCCAGCACCCAATCCAGACGGTGTTTGAGCGCGCGCCTGGCAAGCTTGTGCAGCGCTTGCAGGACGATGGCGACCACAACTGCCTTGATTCCAAAGAAAAGCCCCTCGCCGAGCGTCGTCTTGCCGTAGCTGATATACAGCCCGGCGAGCAGCATCATCAGGATCGCACCGGGCAGCACGAACAGGCCGCCGGCGATGATACCACCGCGCGTCCCGCGTAGACGCCAGCCGCACCAGGTGGCGAGTTGCTGCGCCTCCGGCCCGGGCAACACCATGCACAGGTTGAGGGCCGCCAGATACGCACGCTCGTCGACCCAGCGTTTCTCATCGATCACGATACGATGCATCAGGGCAATCTGGCCGGCAGGGCCGCCAAAGCCCAGCACCCCGACCCGCAACCAGGTGAGCATGAATTCTCGCAAGGGAATTTCACCTGGCACCATGCGCTCGCCCTATCACAGCGCCGGAAAAAGCCAAACGCCGCGCCTGCCAGTGGCAGCGCGGCGTTGTACGCCTCGACGGGTGTCGAATGCTTTAGAACTCGCCGAGAACGGCGGTCAGTTTCTGCTTCAGGGTCTGGGCGTTGAACGGCTTGACGATGTAGTTGTTCACGCCGGCCTTCTTGGCGGCGATCACGTTGTCAGTCTTCGACTCGGCGGTCACCATGATGAACGGCGTGTCTTTCAGTTCCGCGTCGGCGCGGACTTCTTTCAGCAGTTCATAGCCAGTCATCGGCTCCATGTTCCAGTCGGAGATGACCAGAGAATATTTCTTTCGGCGCAGCTTGGTCAGCGCCATCGCGCCGTCCGTCGCCTCGTCGATGTTATCAAAGCCAACCTGCTTCAGAAGGTTGTGCACGATCCGCAACATCGTCTTGTAGTCGTCGACGATCAGGATCGGCATGTTCATATCAACGGCCATCGTGACACCCGCTTTCTCGATTGAAACCCAACAACTGCCCGGTCACCCGCACAGCACAGGGGCCAACCTAGAGCGCGCGGCTAAAAAATCGGTTAAGCTGCAGAAGCCATTTGCGGTGTACGGACTCTTGGCGGCGCATCCAGGCGTGCGTATAGTCCGCGCGATGACGCTCTCCCAATCTTTCCCGGCACTTTCTGACGTCCTTCACCTCGGCGGCGCAGAGGCCCTGCCCGCCCCGCTGCGTGGCGGGGTGGCAGCACTGGGCAATTTCGATGGTGTCCACAAAGGGCATCAGGCGGTAATCCGCGCCGCCGGCCAGCGGGCAAGGGCTGCAGGCGTGCCATGGCTGGTGCTGACGTTTGACCCGCATCCCTCCCGTTTTTTCCGGCCCGACTCCGCACCGTTCCTGCTCACTCCGGTCGCACACAAGGCAGAGGCGATCCGGGCACTGGGCGCCGACGCGGTACTCGTGCTGAATTTTGCTGACGTCTCGCCGCTTGCGCCAGAGGCTTTCGTGTCCGAGGTCCTGGCCCGGCAACTGGGTCTGCGCGGTGTGGTGACGGGGGACGATTTCACTTTCGGGCGTGCCCGCATGGGCAACGCGGTCGTTCTGGCTGACCTCGGTGCACGCTATGGCATATCGTCCGGCGTCGTGCCTCCTGTGTGTGGCGATGATGGGCAGATTATCTCCTCCACGCGGGTGCGCGCCTGCCTGGAGACTGGTGCACCGGAACAGGCGGCACTCATGCTCGGGCGTTGGTGGTCGATTCGCGGCCAGGTCGAACCGGGAGACCAGCGCGGGCATAAGCTCGCCTTCCCGACTGCGAATGTCGCACTCCAGGATGTTCTGCGCCCGCGTTACGGTGTTTACGCCGTTCGCGTGCGGCTCGCCGATGGTCGCCGTTATGACGGTGTCGCCAATATCGGCCTGCGCCCGACAATCCAGCCGGCGCGCGAACTGCTGGAGGCGCACCTGTTCGATTTTGCCGGGGATCTATACAACCAGGCAATTACGGTCGAACTGGTTGCCTTTATCCGGCCGGAGCGTCGCTTTGCCGGGCTTGCCGAGCTGCAGGTGCAGATTGCTGCCGATGCCCAGGAGGCCCGTGCCATGCTGGCCCAACCGAGCCATGCTGCAGACCGTTTCCCGGCCAACACTTCTCAGGATTGACCCGATGATTCGCCATGACTGGACCGCCGCCGAACTGGCAGCCCTCTTCGACCTGCCATTCCTCGACCTGCTGCACACCGCGCAGACGATCCACCGCGAGCACCACCAGCCGAACGCGGTGCAGCGCTCCCAGTTGCTGTCCATCAAGACCGGCGGCTGCGCGGAGGACTGCGCCTATTGTCCGCAGTCGGCCAAATACGCCAAAGACGTCGGGCTGGATGCCACCAAGCTGATGGACCTCGACACCGTGCTGGAGCGGGCCCGCGCCGCCAAGGCGAACGGTGCCACCCGCTTCTGCATGGGTGCGGCCTGGACCCGCCCGAAGGACAAGGACCTGGAGACCGTCGCGGACATGGTGACAGGCGTGAAGGCGCTGGGGCTTGAGACCTGCGTGACGCTCGGCATGCTGGAGGCACGCCAGGCGCAGCGCCTCGCGGACGCCGGGCTCGACTATTACAACCACAACATCGACACCTCGCCGGACTATTACCGCGACATCATCACCACCCGGACTTTCGAGGAGCGGCTGGAGACACTCGGCCATGTGCGGGATGCCGGTATCCACGTCTGCTGCGGCGGCATCGTTGGCATGGGCGAGACCCGCGCTGACCGGGTCGGCATGATTCTGGCGCTGGCAACGCTTCCCGAACACCCGCGCTCGGTGCCGATCAACCAGCTGGTGGCCGTGAAAGGCACCCCGCTCGGCGACACGCCGGAACTGGACGCGCTGGAGTTCGTGCGCACCATCGCGGTTGCGCGTATTGCCATGCCGGCGTCGGTCGTGCGGCTGTCCGCCGGCCGCGAGACCATGTCGGACTCCACGCAGGCATTGTGTTTCCTCGCCGGGGCCAACTCGATTTTTTACGGCGAACAGCTGCTGACCACGCCTAACCCCTCGCAGGGTCGTGATGCCGCGCTGTTCGAGCGCCTGGGCCTGGTGGCAGTCTAGACGCGCCAGACCAAGCGGACTATATTCAGTCCATTATCAGTCTTGGCCAAGCAAGGGTGCCGATGACCCAAATTCGACCCATCAGCTACCTGAAAGCGAATGCTGCCGAGGTCCTGAGTGATCTGGCGGCTGGCGGCGAGCCCATGATCATCACGCAAAACGGCGAGGCCAGGGCCGTGCTGCAGGATATCGCATCCTACGAAGAAACGGCTGAAACGCTGGCACTGCTGAAACTGCTGGCGCTCGGCATGAAGGATATCGAGACCGGCCGGACCAGCTCTGTGTCCGACGTGGTAGAAAGGCTGCGCCAAGGTGCCCGCTCGCCTGCGCGTTGAACTGACACTCGGGGCAGAGCAGGACTTAAGCCTGATCCATCGCTATCTGCTGCAACCTCGCAGCGAACTTGACGCGGATGCACTGCTTGCGCGCGTGCTGGATGCCGCCCAATCCCTGGAGACTTACCCGGAGCGTGGCCCTGTTCCGCCTGAGCTGGCCGCACTCGGCATCAGGGACTATCGCCAGCTCATCATCGCGCCATACCGCCTCGTCTACCGCGTCATAGACGATACGGCTTACATCGTCCTGATCGCGGATGGTCGCAGAAACATGCGCCAGCTATTGGAGCAGCGGCTCGTGCGCCCCTGATGTCCTTACCGTGACTGGATGAACGCCCGGACGTCGTTGCACAGCTTGGTCAGGTCCGCGTCGCGCACATACATCATGTGGCCAGAGCCGTAATATTCAAACTGCACACGGTCCGCCGGCACGCCGGTACGGGAGAGCGAATACTCAGCCGCAAAGAACGGCGTTGCGAAATCATAATAGCCTTGCGCCACGAAGGTGCGCAGCCCGCTGTTCTCCCGCATCGCCCGCGCGAGATAGGGCGTAACGTTCATGTAGACTTCCTGGTCGCGCCCGGCACCCTCCAGCTTCCAGTCCCAGTCGCGCACGCCGCCGATGGTGACGTACTGGCGCTCGGGGGAGAATTTGAGCGTATCGCGGATGTGGGCGTTGACGGCAGCCGTGTAGCCGGCGTCGATGCCATAGAAGCTTGGGTCGTTATCCGGTTCCTCGCCGGCGTTGTCGTAATCCTTGCCGGTGTAGCGCGCATCCAGCCGTCCGACGGTCAGTCCGCGGTCGCGCAGCAGTTCCTTGTAGAAACGCCCCGGTGTCACCCGCAGGTCGGTATTTTCCAGATACTGCTCCGACAGGCCGGTGAAGCGGGCAAGCTGGGCGCGGACCTGTGCCCGTTCATCACCCTTCAGCTTGTTACCTTTGAGCAGCGCAGCGGCGTAGGGGCCAAGCGCGAACTGGCGGGCTTCTTCGATGAAGCCTTCCGTCTCCGGCTTGCCGGCAACCTTGCCGTGGTAGAGCGCCGTCGCCGCCATGGACGGTACATTGACGATATAGGCCATCTCGTTGCCCGGCACTTCCGCCTGCAGGCCGAAATCGAGGATGGTCGAGATCAGGATGATGCCGTTAAGCGCCACGTCGTTGTAGCGCCCTTCCAGTTCGTTGGCGACCGCTGCCGAACGGGTGGTGCCATAGCTTTCCCCGCCCAGATATTTTGGGCTGTTCCAGCGGCCGTTTTCGCTCAGCCAGATGCGGATGAACGCGGCGATCGAGCGGGCGTCCTTGCTTACGCCCCAATAGTCCTTCGGGTCGGTCTTGCCGAGCGCGCGGCTGAACCCGGTGCCGACCGGATCGATGAACACGATGTCGGTTACATCGAGCAGGCTTGCGGGATTGTCAGCAATCCGGAACGGCGGCGCGCCATCGTCCTTGCCGTCGCTCGGCAGCACGACACGCTTGGGCCCGAATGCGCCCATGTGCAGCCACAGCGAGCCGGAACCCGGCCCGCCGTTGAACAGAAAGGTGACCGGCCTGCTGGTCGCATCGGCCACGCCCTCTTTCACATAGGCGGTCGAGAAGATCGCCGCGAGGGGCTTGCCGTCCTTGTCCTTCAGGTAGGTCTCACCGGCGACCGCCTTGTAGTTCACCACCTGGTTGTTGAAGCGCCCGCTGTGCTTCGTCACCGAGACGACCGGGGCCGGGATGGCGGCATCTACCTCTTTGGGTGCGTCCGCCTTCTTGTCGTCCGCCGCATGGGCAACCCCTGCCCACGCCAGCGCCGCCAGCGCTATCCATGCCCGCATCATGCTCTCCCGTGATGTATTATTGCCGGGACGCTGCCACGCCTGCCGGCCAAGAACAAGGGGTGACGATGTCAGTGCTCGACTTGGGGCGCATGCCTTGGCTACAAGCGCGGGTTCACGTCTCCAAGATTGCCATACCAGATTGATTGCCATGACCGATACCCCCGATTACCGCGACACCGTGTTCCTGCCCAAGACCGACCTGCCGATGAAGGCCGGGCTGGCGCAGGCAGAGCCGCAATGGCTGGCGCGCTGGCAGGCGATGGGCCTGTATCAGCGGCTCCGTGCGGCCGGAGCGGGGCGGGAGAAATTCATCCTCCACGATGGCCCGCCCTATGCGAACGGCGACATCCATATCGGCCATGCGCTGAACAAGACGCTGAAAGACATCATAGTCCGCTCGCAGCAGATGATGGGCAAGGATGCCCCCTATGTGCCCGGCTGGGACTGCCATGGCCTGCCGATCGAGTGGAAGATCGAGGAGCAATACCGCAAGCAGGGCAAAAACAAGGACGAGGTGGAGGGTGCCGCCTTCCGCGCCGAATGCCGCGCCTACGCCCGGCACTGGGTTGATACCCAGCGCGAACAGTTCAAGCGGCTGGGCATCAGCGCGGACTGGGACAACCCTTACCTGACGATGGCCTATGACGCCGAGGCAACCATCGTCGCCGAACTGCTGAAGTTTGCCGAGAGCGGGCAGTTGTACCGGGGTGCCAAGCCGGTCATGTGGTCGCCGGTCGAGAAGACTGCGCTCGCCGAGGCCGAGGTCGAATACCACGACATCGTATCGACCCAGATCGATGTGGCGTTCCCGATCCTCGCATGCCCGAAGCGCCCGGACCTGGTCGGCGCGTATGTGGTCATCTGGACCACCACGCCCTGGACCATCCCGGTCAACCGCGCCATCGCCTATGGCCCGGAGGTGGAGTACCAGCTTCTGACGCAGACGGACGGTCGCCGGGTGATCGTGGCAACCCCGCTGGTGGAAGCCGCAGCGGCACGCATCGGCGCCCTTACAGCTATAGGGTCTCGCTTTGCCGGCACTGACCTCGAAGGGACCACCTGCGCGCACCCGTGGGCGGACCTGTCGTCATGCGCACGTGCGCCCGATGAAGACCGTACACCCACCCCCGGCTCCGCCGACCCCTCCCTTGGGAAGGGAGGGGAGATAGACGCCACCTCTCCCTTCCCGCTTGCGGGAGGGGTGGCCGAAGGCCGGGGTGGGCCTGTCAGCGACGACATCCGCGCCTTTTTCGCCGCCCCCCGGCCCCTGCTGCCCGGCGACTTCGTGACCACCGACCAGGGCACCGGCTTCGTGCACATGGCGCCCGACCACGGGGAGGATGACTTCTGGCTGTGCAAGCAGCACGGGATCGAACCGGTGTTCATCGTGCAGCCGGACGGCAAGTACCGCGCCGACTGGCCGCTGGTCGGCAGCCGCCACGTCTATGACGTCAACGGCAAGCCGGGTGACAAGAAGGCCATGGTCTGCGAGGCGCTGGCTGCATCGGGCGCGCTGCTGGCGGCCAGCGACTACCCGCACAGCTACCCGCACTCCTGGCGCTCCAAGGCCAAGCTGATCTTCCGCTGTACGCCCCAGTGGTTCGTACCGATGGACCGCGCGCCGCAACCGCTTCGCCAGACCGCGCTGGCCGCTATCGACGACACGCGCTTCGTGCCGGCGACGGGCCGCAACCGCATCCGCGCGATGGTCGAGGGCCGGCCGGACTGGGTGCTCAGTCGCCAGCGCGCCTGGGGGGTGCCCATCACCCTGTTCGTTGACATCCGCACCGGCCAGTACCTGACCGACCCGGCGGTCAACGCCCGCATCGTCGCGGCGGTGAAGCAGAGCGGCGTCGAAGGCTGGTTCACGACCCCGGCTCAGGACCTGCTGGGCGACCAGTATAACGCCGCCGACTATGAAAAGGTCAGCGACATCCTCGATGTGTGGTTCGACAGCGGCTGCACCCATGTGTTCACCCTGGAAAATGGCACCTGGCCGGACCAGCGCTGGCCCGCCGACCTTTACATCGAAGGCTCGGACCAGCATCGCGGCTGGTTCCAGTCGTCGCTGCTGGAGAGCAGCGGGACCAGGGGCCGGGCACCCTACAAAGCGGTGATGACCCATGGCTTCACGCTGGATGCAGACGGTCGCAAGATGTCCAAAAGTCTGGGCAACACTATCGACCCGCTGAAGGTCGTGGGCGAGGCCGGGGCAGACATCCTGCGCCTGTGGGTGGTCTCGACCGACTATTTCGAGGACCAGCGCATCGGCAAGGATATTCTGGCCGCACAGACCGAGGCCTATCGCAAGCTGCGTAACACCTTGCGCTTCCTGCTCGGCGCGCTCGACGGCTTCGAGGAGAGCGAGCGCGTGACACCGGCCGACATGCCGGAGCTGGAGCGCTGGGTGCTCCACCGTCTGGCGGTGCTGGACGAGCAGCTGCGCGCCAACGCCCGCGATTTCAGCTTCAACCCCTTTACCCGGGCACTGTTCGAGTTCTGCGTCAACGATCTGTCCGCTTTCTACTTCGATATCCGCAAGGACAGCCTGTATTGCGATGCCGCGACGAGCCTCAAGCGGCGCGCGTGCCGCACGGTTCTGGACAAGGTCTTCTACTGCCTGACCACCTGGCTCGCGCCGATCCTGGTGTTCACCATGGAGGAAGTCTGGCTGACCCGCTTCCCCTCGGACGACGACAGCGTCCACCTGCAACTCTGGCCGGATGTGCCGGGCGAATGGCGGGATGACACCCTCGGCACCACATGGGACCGGCTGCGGGCCTTGCGTACGCTGGTCACCGCTGCGATCGAGCCGATGCGTCGGGCCAAGGAGCTGGGCTCCAGCGCGCAAGCCGCCGTTCATCTGACCGCGCCGGCCGCCGACCTGGCGCTGGTTGAGTCTGTCGATTTCGCGGATATCTGCATCGTGTCCTCCGTTGCCACCACAGAAGGTCCGGAGGCTTTGGCGACCGCGCAGGTGTGCAGCCATGCGAAATGTGATCGCTGCTGGCGGTTCCTGCCCGATGTCGGCCAGCAGTCCGACCACCCGACCCTTTGCCTGCGCTGCACGGAGGTTGTGCGTGGCTAGACGCGCCCAGCTCTTCCTCCTGTCGGCTCTGGTTTTTGTCATCGACCAGCTCAGCAAATTCTGGGTGCTGGAGATCTATGATCTGCCGCGCCGCATCTCGGTCGAGGTATTGCCGGTGTTCAGCCTGACCATGGTCTGGAATCGCGGGGTCTCCATGGGGCTGCTGCAGGCAGACGGCGAGACGTCACGCTGGCTGCTGACCGGGCTGACCGCGCTGATCAGCCTTGCCGTCGCCGTCTGGATGTGGCGGGAGACCAACCGCTGGCAGGGCCTGGCACTGGCCTTGGTTCTCGGCGGCGCACTCGGGAACATCGTGGACCGTGTCCGCTTTGGCGCAGTCGCGGACTTCATTCACTTGCATGCAGGTGGCTGGTCGTTTTACGTATTCAATATCGCGGATGCTGGCATCACGGTCGGTGTCGCCCTGCTGTTGCTGACCAGCCTGCAACGCGCGGACAAACCCGACCCGTTGCCGGCCAAACAACAGCCAGACGCCTGAAGGCCAGATTTCCAAAGGAACAACGATGCGCAAACTCCTTCCGCTCCTGATGCTGGCCCCCGCGCTCGCCGCCTGCGGTGGCAGCCGAACCCCCAATGAGCTGGCAATCAGCCGCCAGGCCCCGCTGGTCGTGCCGCCGGACTTCAACCTGCGGCCGCCGCGGCCGGGTGATCCCCGCCCGCAGGAGATCGACGCCCAGAGTCAGGCGATCGACGCGCTGTTCGGCCCCGGCGTGCAACTGCCGCCACGGACCCCCGGTGAGCAGGCGCTGCTGAACGCCGCGGGTGCCAATCGGGCCACCGCCCGCATTCGCGCCACCGTCGCGGACAACGGCACCCAGGTCACCGACAAGGGTGCCTTCCTGAAGCAAGTGCTCGATGCACCGGCAGGCGACACCGACCCGGCAGTCGCCAGCCTGCGCCCCGGCCAGTAATGCCCCCGGAGGCGCTGGAGGCCTTGCGCCTCAGCCTCACCATTGCATTGCGCGCGGTTCTGTTCGGTCTGCCGCTGGCGATATTGGTTGCCTGGGCACTGGCGCGCGGGCGCTGGCGTGGTCGCTTCCTGCTCGACCTGATGGTTCATCTGCCGCTGGTCCTGCCGCCAGTCGTGGTTGGGACCCTTTTGCTGCTGCTGTTCGGCGTCCAGGGGCCACTCGGCCAGTGGCTGGATGCGACATTCGGCGTGCGACTTGCCTTCACAACCTTCGGGGCAACCCTTGCCACCGCCATCATGAGCTTTCCCCTCATGGTGCGCGCCATTCGCCTATCAGTTGAGGCACTCGATCCCGGATTGGATGCCGCTGCCCGCACGCTAGGTGCGGGGCCGCTCGACCGCTTCCTGACCATTGCCCTGCCGCAGATGCTGCCGGGGCTGGTGTCCGGTGCCGTGATCGCTTTTTCGGCGGGGCTTGGTGAGTTCGGTGCGGTCATCACCTTTGCCGCCAATGTCCCGGGCGAGACCCAGACCCTGCCGCTGGCGATCTATGCCGCCCTGCAAACGCCAGGGGGCGATGCGGCCGCCGCTCGGATGGCCGGGCTATCGATTCTGCTTGCGCTTGCAGGGCTCGCTGTGTCCGAATGGCTGAACCGGCGCGTGGCCAGACGCCTTGGCCGCAGCGCCGCATAGAGGGGCAACATTCATGACCAGCCTGCTTTTTGACATTCCCCGTCCGTCACTGGCCGTTGAGGGGACGAGCGCGCGCTTCCCGCTGGGGCGCATTTTCTGTGTCGGGCGCAACTATGCAGAACATACCCGCGAGATGGGCGGCGACCCGGCCCGGCAACCGCCGATCTACTTCACCAAGGCGCTGGAGGCCCTGGTGCCCGGCGGTGGTCCGGTCCCCTACCCGTCCATGACCGAGGACCTCCATTTTGAGGGCGAACTGGTGATCGCCATCGGCGCGCAGGGTTTTGCCGTGTCGGAAGGTGCAGCCGAACGGATGATTTACGGCTTTGCTGCCGGTCTTGACCTGACCCGGCGTGACCTGCAGGCACAGGCCAAGGCAGCCGGTGCCCCCTGGGACATGGGCAAGAGCTTTGCCGGTGCCGCACCGGTCGGCACGATCGTGCCGGCTGCCGCGCTGGCGCAGGGCTTCGAGCAGCGGCTGTTGCAGACCACGGTTAACGGTTCTGTGCGTCAGTCCGCGCCGCTCGGCGACATGATCTACAACCCGCGCCAGATCGTCAGCGATCTCAGCCGGTACGACACCCTGAAGGCCGGCGACCTTATTTTCACCGGCACCCCGGCAGGTGTCGGCCGGGTCGGCATCGAGGATCGCCTGACCGTCACCATCGAGGGCGTGCCGACGCTGTCGATCCGGCTGGTGCAGGGCTAGTGCCATGACCGCATTGACCGTCTCGGACCTGAATGATCGCGCGCGCGACGTGTTCCGCACCATCGTCGAGGCGTATCTGGATACCGGTGAGCCGGTCGGGTCCCGCACGGTCTCGCGGGTACCTGGCGTGAACCTGTCGCCCGCATCCATCCGCAATGTCATGCAGGACCTGGAAGAAGTCGGCCTGCTGTCCGCCCCGCACACGTCGGCCGGGCGCATGCCGACCGAGATCGGCTTGCGCCTGTTCGTGGACGGCATGATGCAGGTGGGCGAACTGGCACCGGACGAGCGCGCCCGGATCGAGGCACAGGTGCGGATCGACGGCAGGGGGCTGGAGGATGCACTGGCGCAGGCCATCGCCACCTTGTCCGGCCTGTCGTCCTGCGCCGGGCTGGTACTGTCGGCCAAGGCGGACCTGACCATCCGCCATGTCGACTTCGTGCCCTTGTCGCCGGGGCGGGCGCTGGCGATCCTGGTGCAGGAGGATGGTTCGGTCGAGAACCGCGTGCTCAGCCTGCCGCCGGGCATGCCGGTCTCCGCGCTGGTGCAGGCGGCCAATTACATCAACGCCCGGCTTGTCGGTCTGTCGCTGGCGAGCGCGCGCACCGAACTGGCCCGCGAAATCGCAGAGCGGCGCGCGGAGCTGGACCTGCTCAGCCAGTCGGTTGTCGAGGCAGGCCTCGGCGTCTGGTCCGCCGATGATGCTGACCGCGATATACTGATCGTGCGTGGCCAGTCGCACCTGCTGGCGGACGGCACCCTGCAGCAGGACCTCGAGCGGCTGCGCCGGCTGCTGGAGGATATCGAGTCCAAGCACGACATGGTGCGTGTTCTGGAACTGGCCGGCGACGCAGACGCCGTGCGGATCTTCATCGGTTCGGAAAACCGGCTCTTTTCTTTGTCCGGCTCGTCGGTTATCGCAGCGCCTTACCGGGACATGCACGGGCGGGTGGTCGGTGTGGTCGGCGTGATTGGCCCGACCCGGTTGAACTACGCCCGCGTCGTCCCCATGGTAGACTACACTGCTAAAATATTAGGCCGAATGATATCGCGATGATCGACGAAACCCAAGATTCCCAGACGCCCGACACCCAGACTGAGGATGCCCCTGCCCCGCCTCCCGCCGATGCCCTGGCGGATGCCCAGATGCAAATCGCCGACTTGCAGGACCGGTTGCTGCGCCAGGTGGCAGAGACCGAGAATATGCGTCGCCGGCTGGAGCGCGAGAAGCAGGATGCCGGCACCTACGCCATCACCAGCTTTGCTCGCGAGATGCTCGGCGTGGCGGACAACCTGCGCCGGGCGCTGAGTGCGGCTCCCGAAACCGCGGACCCGGCAGCGCCTGCCAACCCGGTGCTTATCGGCGTCGAGATGACCGAGAAGGAGCTGCAGAACATCTTCGCCAAAGCCGGGATCGTCAGGATCGAGGCGGTCGGCGAAAAGCTGGACCCCAACCGCCACCAGGCCATGGTTGAGGTCCCGACGGCGGAGGCCGCCCCCGGCACGATCATGCAGGTCCTGCAGGATGGCTACATGATCAAGGATCGCCTGCTGCGCCCGGCGATGGTGATCGTCGCCAAAGCGGCCGATACCCCGCCCGCCAGCCCGACCCCGGGCGGAAACCTCGACACCTCGGCCTGATACGCAAGAGCATGATGACATTTGATAGAATCGTCATTGCGAGGAGCCGCAGGCGACGTGGCAATCCAGAGAATTTAACTTTGTTCGCTGGATCGCCGCGGCTGCAGGGCAGCCTCGCGATGACGAACGGATCAACGTAATGTCATCATGCGCTAATCCTTCTCCACCAGCCGGCTGAGGACGGCGACGAGCATCAAGCTGGCCCCCCAGCCGAACAGGATTTCAAGCCACATCAGACCGCGCAGCAGGTGGCCCCACAATAGCGGCGTGCCGGTCTCGGTCGCGACCATCGGTGCCCAGTCGCTGTCCTGCTGCAAGTTCACCAGCGGCAGGATCAGGTCGAGCGAATAGAGCGCGGGCTGGAGCGTGGTGTATTCGGCGGGCAGGTTGCACTCGGTCGCCGTCCAATTCACCTTGGGCTTCTTGGGCTCCTCTTTCGCGCCATTGACTTCACCCGGTGCGCCGCAGTGCGCGAACTGCGGGTCGGCATGGATGATCGGGTTGGCAGGGCCGAAGTAGCCGGCATCGCGCCCCAAGTAAAAAACCCCACTACACACCGCCCACACACAGAGCATGGCGAACACGGCACGCAGCGGGCGGTGGCCATAGCCGGCGAGCCAGCCATAGACCCAGTGCAGGCGAGACTGCACCCTGCCCCTGATGAGGCCGATCTTGCGCATGTGCTGCTGCTTGGCGATGGCGACGCGGGCGGCATCCTCCCGGTGGCCCATCGCGCGCAGCACCGTGATGAGCTGCTCCCAAGGCTGCGGCTTGAAATCCGTTTTCAACTGATCAGGGCGCTGCTTGTTCAGCCAGGTGATGCGGCTCTTGTAAATGGCGACGCGGGCGGCATCCTCCCGGTGGCCCATCGCGCGCAGCACGGTGATGAGCTGCTCCCACGGCTGCGGCTTGAATTCCGCTTTCGCTAGATGATCGGGGTGCTGCTGGTTCAGCCAGGCGATGCGGCGGGTATGGTCCGTCTCGTCGATGATCCGATCATAGTGGAACCCATCCAGAATATGGCCTCCTTCTTTCCAGAATGTCGGATCATCCGCGAGCGTGCCGACCCGGGCCGTAGCGAGATTTACGCCGCTGGAGACGGTGGCCCCTTTGAACTGTGCACTCCCTGTTACAGTGAGGGACTCTGCATTGAGCGCAAACCCGTTTTCATTCTCGAATTTGCCGTCCGAACACGACAAATCCCCATTAACCCTCGCCCCCAGCAGGCGCACTTGACCGGTTGCGGAAAAGCCATCGTTCAGAAACAGTGTACCGCCGACCGAGAGACCATCAGCCGACAAGGCAATCCCGTTCTCATTCCGGAATGTGCCGCCCGAGCAGGCCAAAATTACCTCAACCCTTGCCCCCAGCAGGCGCACCTCTCCGGTTGCGGAAAAACCATTACTTAGGCTCAGGACCCATTAAATCGCTTGCGCCGGCGGCGATGGCTTGATTCAATGG
>CAYOMD010000034.1:0-20544 GCA_964404985.1 uncultured Sphingomonadaceae bacterium | reverse complement strand
TCTGCATCGCCGCAACCGTCATCTTCTGGCTACCGCAATGAGTCCTGACCCTAGCGAACTTCGAATCCACGACACTAGGCGTGGTGCCTGATAATCGCGCGTTTACGAAGAACTCGGCTTCTGTTAGTATTGTTGCTGGCGTATGGTGTAGATCGCCGTGTCAGATGCACGGCCTGACGCAGACGCCTTTTTGAAACAACCAAGGAGAAACCAACATCCGTCCGCCCATGTCCCGGCGCCCCATGGCGCCCCCGCCGCCGCAGAGCGGCCCTGCTTACAACGAATTCATCCGCGCTCCGCAAGTCCGCGTCATCGACGAGAACGGCGAGAACCTTGGCGTTCTCTCCACGTGGGACGCGCGCGAAATGGCCGCCGACGTCGGCCTTGACCTCGTGGAAATTTCTCCGAACTCCGACCCGCCAGTCTGCAAATTCCTCGATATCGGCAAGTACAAGTACGAGTCGCAGAAGAAAGCGGCGGCTGCCCGCAAGAACCAGAAGGTGCAGGAAGTCAAGGAAGTCAAGATGCGCCCCAGCATCGACGACCACGACTACAACACCAAACTGAAAGCGATCGGCCGATTCATCGAAGAGGGCGACAAGGTGAAGGTTACCTTGCGTTTCCGTGGCCGGGAGGTTGCACACAACGTGTTCGGCCTCAAGCTGATGGACCGTATCGCCACGGACACTGCCGAGTACGCCAAGGTCGAGCAATCGGCCAAGATGGACGGGCGGCAGATGTTGATGGTCATCGCACCGCGGGCTTGAACCGGGCTGTATTGCTTCTCACTGATACTATCCTTGCACCCTTCGATGCCCACCCCCATCCCCTCCCGCAAGCGGGAGGGGTGGTGTGCAGCGCCGGGGGGGGCAGTGGCTGCCGCAATAACGCTTCAACTTCAGCCGAACACGCACTAGGGTCGCACCATGGTGCGATTTGACGACGGCTTCTTCTGGTCGCGGGACGGTATCCGCCTGCATTACCGCGACTATGCCGGCCCCGCCGACCGGCCGGTCCTGGTCTGCCTGCCCGGGCTGACCCGGAATTGCCGCGACTTCGAGGGTGTAGCGGAGCGGCTGGCCGGCCAATGGCGGCTGGTGTGCCCGGACATGCGCGGGCGCGGCGACTCGGGCTATGCGCCGGACCCGCTCTCCTATGCGCCGCTGGTCTACATGCAGGACATCGAGGCCATGGTGGAGGCGCTGGCACTCAAGCGGATCGTGTTTCTCGGCACCTCGCTTGGCGGTCTGCTCACCATGTTCCTTGCCGGGCCGCTGAAGGCGCGGATTGCCGGCGCCATCCTCAACGATATCGGGCCGGTGATCGAGCCCGCCGGCCTGCAGCGGATCGCCGGCTATGTCGGCAAGGTCGGGCCATGGCCGACCTGGGTGCATCTGGCGCGCCATCTGGCGGCTAATGGCGGCGATGTGTTCCCCAAGTTTGACCTGTCCCAATGGCTGGTGTTCGCCAAGCGGGTCGCCTGCGTGCAGCCCTCGGGGAGGATCGTGCTGGACTATGACCCCCGCATCGCCGAGCCGTTCCGCCTGCCCAATGGTGCGGCCGGCGTGGCGGACCTCTGGCCGGCGTACGAGGCGCTCGCCGGCGTGCCGAGCCTGTCGATCCGCGGCGCCCTCTCTGACCTGTTCACTGCGCAAACCCAGGCCGAGATGGCCCGGCGCAACCCGGACATGGCAACCCTGGTGGTCCCGGACGTCGGCCATGCGCCGACCCTGGATGAACCGGAAAGCATCGCCGCCATTGATGCCCTGCTGGCGCGGGTGCTGAGCAGTCCTGTTGCTACGGCATGAACGAGACCATCGCCCTGGTCGATGACGACCGCAACATACTGACTTCGGTCAGCATTGCATTGCAGACCGAGGGCTATCTGGTGCGCATCTACTCAGATGGGGCCTCGGCGCTGAAGGCGCTGCTCGACAATCCGCCGGACCTCGCGGTGCTCGACATCAAGATGCCGCGCATGGATGGCATCGAGCTGCTGCGGCGGGTGCGGGAGAAGTCCCAGCTGCCGGTGATCTTCCTCACCTCCAAGGACGACGAGATCGACGAGGCACTGGGTCTTGCCATGGGAGCCGACGACTATATCGGCAAGCCATTCTCCCAGCGTCTGCTGCTGGAGCGCATCCGCGCCGTGCTGCGTCGTGCCGCTGCCCGTGCCGAACCTGCCGACGCGCCGTCCGAGCCACCACGCCCTGCTGTCGTGCGCGGCCGGCTGAACATGGACCCGGCACGCCACAAGGTCACATGGAACGGTCACGACGTCTCCCTGACCGTCACCGAGTTCATGATCCTGGAGGCGCTGGCGCAGCATCCCGGCTTCGTGAAGTCCCGCGACCAGCTCATGGATGCCGCCTACAGCGACGACGTCTATGTCGATGACCGCACCATCGACAGCCACATCAAGCGGCTGCGCAAGAAGTTTCGGCAGGCCGATGGCGAGTTCAAGGGGATCGAGACATTGTATGGCGTCGGCTACCGCTTCAACGAAGATTGAGGTGCAGCGTCTGGAGCGGCTTCCCCGGCCTTTCTACTCGCCGCTGAGCCTGCGGATCCTCGCGGTCAACGCACTGGCGCTGGTCATGCTGGCAGGCGGCGTGCTGTACCTGGACCAGTTCCGCAGCCGGCTGATCGACCAGCGCCGCCAGGAACTGATGACCCACGCGCAACTGACCGCAACCGCGCTGGCAGAACTCTCGGCAGCCCAGGTCGGCCCGCCGATGCAGCGGGCAGAAGCGATCCGGCTGGTGCGCTCGTTTGCGCAGACCAGCAAGGCGCATATCCTGCTGGTGGCGCATGACGGCCGGCTGGTTCTCGACAGCGTGGCCGACGCGGGCAATGCGGACCCCCTGGCTGTGCAGGACCGGCGACGCACGTTCGGCCCGGTCTCGGCAGAATTTCTTGACCGGCTGATCGAGACGGTCGGCTCCTTCCCGGCGCTTGAGGCGTATGCGCCGCCGACGGCCCAAACCGTCGGCCGCTGGCCGGAGACGCGCGAGGCACTGGCAGGGGTTGCAGCAAGCCGCCTGCGCCGCCTGCCTGATACCATTGTGGTGGTCAGCGTCGCGGCACCGTTAAGGCTGGCGGACGGCGACCACGGAGCCATCGTGATGATTGCCGGCACCCGCGACATCACCCAGGTGGTGCGCGACGAACGGTTGAGCTCCTTCCACATCTTCCTGTTTGTCCTGGGGCTGACTCTGCTGACTTCCCTGTTTCAGGCGCGCACCATCGTTCGGCCGATTCGCCTGCTGGCGGCGGCGGCACAGCGCGTACGCATGGGGCGCGCCAGAGGCGTCACCCTGCCACGCTTTGCCGGCCGTACCGATGAGATCGGCCACCTGGCCCGCGCGCTGAGCGACATGACCGCAGCGCTGCACGCGCGCATGGACGCGACCGAAGCGTTTGCCGCCGATGTCGCCCACGAGATCAAGAACCCGCTGAGCTCCCTGCGCAGCGCCGCCGAGAGCCTGGGCCGGACCAATGACCCTGACCTGCAGCGCCAGTTGCACGCGGTCATCCAGGATGACGTCAACCGGCTGGACCGGCTGATCTCGGATATCTCCAACGCCTCGCGGCTGGATGCCGAGTTGTCGCGCGGGCAGTTCGAGTGCCTGGATTTCAGCGCGCTGATCGGCGCGGTCTGCGACTATTACCGGAGCGGCAGGCTGCCGCGCGGAATCCACCTGATCGACCGGCGTCCGGCCCCCGGTATCGCTCTGGTACGCGGGCTGGAGTTGCGGCTGGGGCAGGTGCTGCGCAACCTGATCGATAACGCGCTCTCCTTCTCCCCGGATGGCGGCACGGTGCGCGTGACCCTGGAGCCAAGCGGTGGTGACAGCTGGCAGATGACGGTCGAGGACGATGGCCCCGGCATACCGGCCGAGAACATGGCGGACATCTTCAAGCGCTTTTATTCCCAGCGGCCGGCAGACGAGACGTTCGGCCAGCACTCCGGGCTGGGCCTCGCCATCACCCGGCAGATTGTCGAAGGGCACGGCGGTGTCATCGTGGCGCAGAATCGTCTGGATGGTAACACGATCTGCGGTGCCCGGCTGATCGTGCGGCTGCGCCGGGACGCCTGATGGAGACGGTGCATGCCACCTGTGTTGCCATTCTCGGGCGCGGTGTACTGCTGCTCGGCGAGTCCGGGTCCGGCAAGTCGAGCCTGGCGTTGCGGCTGATCGACCGGGGGGCGATGCTGGTCGGGGACGACCGGATTTGCCTGCACGCCGATGACGGGCTAGAGCAACGGACTTTAAATCCGCATCAGACGGGTGGCATGCTCAGCGCGGATTTTAAGTCCAAAGTTGCTCTAGAAACCTATAGATCTAAAGCATCTTTGCCCCTTGAATGCGACAACCCGCTCGATCCAGCACAAAGGTCGCATTCAAGGCGCGATGCTTTAGTCGCATATGCGCCTGGTGTGCTTGCCGGGCTGATCGAAGTGCGGGGGCTTGGCATATTCAGCCTGCCGTTCCGGCGCAAAGCCCCATTGGCGCTGGCGGTTGTGCTTGCCGGGTCGGAACGCTTGCCTGTGACGGAGCACTGGCGCTGGGGCAACCAGATGCTGCCACTGGTACATGTTGCTGCAAACGCAACAGATGCTGCACAAAAGGTCGAACGCGCCTTGAGTGCATACGGTCTTTCGGTAAACTCCCCCGCATGAGTGACCTCAAACCCGATCAGTCGAATCCCGCGCGCCGCATTCTCATTGTAACGGGGATGTCGGGGGCCGGCAAATCGACGGCCCTGAAAGCGCTTGAGGATTTGGGGTACGAGGCGGTCGACAATATGCCGGTCGGCCTGCTGAGCCGGCTGCTGGCTGTGACCGACGACAACCCGACCCATGATGCGGACCGGCCGCTGGCTGTGGGGGTCGACGCCCGCACCCGGGCCTTCAACGCCCAGAGGATCGTCGAGCAACTCAAAGAACTGGAAAGCGCCGTCGCGATGGAGGCGGTGGTGGTGTTCCTCGACTGCGCGGGCGACGAGCTGGCGCGCCGCTTCTCGGAGACCCGCCGCCGGCATCCGATCGCGCAGGATCGCCCGGTGAAGGACGGCATTGCACGCGAGCGGGAAATGCTCGCCCCACTGCGCCGCTGGGCGCAGGTGGTGCTGGATACGACGGACGATTCCGTCCACCAGTTGCGCCATCGACTCAGCCAGCTGTTCGCGCTCAGCCGGTCCGCGCGCCTGACGCTGACGCTGATGAGCTTCGGCTTTGCCCGCGGCGTGCCACGCGATGCCGATATGGTGTTCGACATGCGCTTCCTGCGCAATCCGCACTGGGATGAGGCACTGCGACCGATGACCGGCCTCGATCCGTCCGTGGGCGATTATATCGCCGCCGACCCGGCCTACCACGACGCCTACGCCCGCATCCTGGACCTGTTGCAGCTGCTGCTGCCCCGCTATCAGCAGGAGGGCAAGGCGTACCTCACGATCGCGTTCGGCTGCACGGGCGGCAAACACCGCTCGGTCTACCTGGCCGAACAGGCGGCATTAACCCTGCGTGCGGCAGGATACGATCTCACGGTGAATCACCGCGACCTGAAAGTCCACGCGCAGAACGCCGACGAGGCGCAAGTTGAGTTGATGAAACTATGATCGGACTGGTTCTTGTTACCCATGGCCGTCTGGCCGAAGAGTTCATCGCGGCGATGGAGCATGTGGTGGGGCTGCAGGAGGCGGTGCGCGCCGTTTGCATCGGGCCGGATGACGACATGGAGAAGCGTCGGCTCGATATCCGCGATGCGGCCCATGCCGTCGATAGTGGCAACGGGGTTATCGTGCTGACCGACATGTTCGGCGGCACCCCATCCAACCTGGCGATCTCCCTGATGGAAGAGCCGAATCTGGAGGTTATCGCCGGGATCAATCTGCCGATGCTGATCCGGCTGGCCACTGTGCGCCGGCAGGCCAGCGTCCACGATGCGGTGGCCGCGGCACAGGAGGCGGGGCGCAAGTACATCTCGGTCGCCTCGCAAATCCTGGCAGGCACTTCGTGACCGATTCGTCGGTCCAGGCAGTTGTCCAGATCATCAACAAGCGGGGCCTGCATGCACGGGCGTCGGCGAAGTTTGTCACCCTGGCCGCACGGTTCACAGCCAAAATCTCGGTCCTGAAGGATGGCTCGGAAGTCGCCGGCACCTCGATCATGGGGCTGATGATGCTGGCGGCAGCACTGGGCGACGAAATCCACATCAGCGCGCACGGCGCGGATGCGGCAGAGGCGCTGGCGGCACTCGTCGCGCTGGTCAACAACCGCTTCGACGAAGGCGAATAGCCATCAGCGGATGGTGTCTCAGTTTGAAAAATCCGCTCGTGGTGAGCTTGACGAACCACGAGCCGCTCCGCCCTTCGTCAGGCTCAGGGTGAGCGGGATTGTTTTCAGATTGACCTACGACCCGCCAGCCAAGCCGCTTGTCAGGGGTCAAGGTTTCTGCTAGCGAACCCGCTTTGTTATTGCGTGCTGGTCGGTACCAGCACACCCAAGGATTGCGCCATGAAGCAAGGCATTCACCCGGACTATCATATCATCAATGTGCAGATGACCGACGGCACGGTGTACCAGTCGCGTTCGACCTGGGGCACTGAGGGCCAGACCATGTTGCTGGAAATCGACCCGCTGGCGCACCCGGCCTGGACCGGCAACAGCGGTCGTATCCTCGATAACGCCGGTCGCATCTCGCGCTTCAACAAGCGTTTCGGCAGCATGAGCCTCGGCAAGAAGTAGCACCCGGGTAGGCTATGCTGGAGTCTCAGGTCTCCAGCAGGCTGATGAAAAAGTCGGCAACGACCCATAATCGTGGTCATTCCAGCGAAGGCTGGAACCATGCCATTGATAACGCTGAATACTTTTATCCTGGATCCCGGATCAAATCCGGGATGACGACACGTCGTGACAGTGAATGCTGTTTTTCAGCAGCCTGCTAAAGTCTTTCTGATTCATATAGACGCAGATCCTGCGCCTGCTCAGCGAAGCCCCGCGCCCGATCAGCGGCTTCATCCCAGAGATGGACAAGGGCCTCGACGAGCGCCTGATTCCGGCGGCGGAAATGAGCGTGACCGCGCATCTGATCGATCTGGAAAAGCGCGGGAGCGCGCGGCGCGATGGCGGGGTGTGGCGCACCAACTGACCGCGTCCTATCGCGTCACGGTTGCGAGGCAAAGCTTTTCATGTAAAAATATTTTGGATTAGCGACATAAGAATAATCGCATCGCAACTTTTGCGCAGCGCGACGTGGGTGAGAAGATACCATGGCGACTATAGCGACACCTTACCAAGAGGACCACCGGGGCGAACGGTTTTTTGGCACTCTGGCTATCATCATGGCGCTGGTGGTGGTGGCGGGCTTTTCCAACCAGTTACTGATGGGCCGGTCGACCTTTGCCTCGCCTTTGCGCGTTCACGTGCACGCCGTGCTGTTCATGGGCTGGATTGGGATCTTTGTTGTTCAGGCAAATCTTGGCACACGCGGGCCGATTGTATTGCACCGGCGAATTGGCTGGCTGGCGCTGGGCTGGATCGCGGCAATGCTGGCCACCGCGATGGTAGTGATCGTGGCCATGACGCGCAACGGCACGGTGCCTTTCTTCTTCCAGCCGCAGCACTTCCTGTTCGCCGATCCGCTGACGCTGTTCAGCTTCACCGCGCTCACCGCGCTGGCAGTCCGCAAGCGGCGCGAAAC
This sequence comes from uncultured Sphingomonadaceae bacterium, assembly GCA_964404985.1. Classification (GTDB taxonomy): domain Bacteria; phylum Pseudomonadota; class Alphaproteobacteria; order Sphingomonadales; family Sphingomonadaceae; genus Hankyongella. Next base: position 12,835 of record CAYOMD010000034.1, on the reverse strand, counting down.
AGACTGGCATGCGCGCCTGCAAATTTGCGCTACGACTTTGCTGTGCGCCCCGGCATTTGGCCGCTTGCTGCCGATGCCTTTCCTGATCCCCTACGCGTTCGAAGCGGCCGGGATCGCCTCGTCTATCTTTCTGTTTGTCGGGATGTTCCGGGACTTGCGGGTGCGCCGGGCGATCCATCCTGCCTGGTGGTTCGGCTTTGCTGGCCTTGCGATAAATTTGATCGGCGCTCAGCTGTTGGCCCATTCGCCAATCGGCGACACCGTCTACCGTGCGGTCGTGGCGGGCTATCCGGGCGAGCAGGTGCCCGGCATGGACTTTCCGCCGCCGCCCAAAACCACCTAGCGTACAGGTCCCGCACCCGCCACTTAGGCGGGCATGACGGCACAGATAAAGAACCCTACCGGTGCTGCATCCCATGCACCGCTTGCCACAAAATGATGAAGCGGGTCAAAGCTGACCGCCCCATCGCGGGCGGCCATCGGCTGGACGCTCTTGCGATCGCCGGGGCCGATCAACCCGGCAACATAAGCCGGACACATCCGCCCCCGAGTCTTGTGCCTACGCGCCAACAAAAGGCTTCAGCCACTCCCCCAAATCGTTCCGCCAGTCATCAACCATCGCCAGCCTCCATAAACTGGCTCCCCATGAATCACCGATCCATCAAAAAAATCCCCAAAAATCATAAATCTGCCAAAGTAGTGCTAAAGCGCGATGACTTTAGATTGAGCTGTTCGCCCCGAGCCCGGTCGAGGGGCGGCCCCAGTATAATCTGCCAGCACTCACTGGACGTGTCTCGACGGAGTTTACCCCGAGCGACGCCCCCAGGCGGCGTTGAGGGGCTCGACACGAACGGTGAGGGTCTTGATTCTGCGTAAAGTCATCAGACTCTAGGACTCTCGACTTGCAACACTCTGGATGAACTGCCAGGCGACCCGGCCGGAGCGCGCACCGCGTGTGACACTCCAGGCCAGGGCTTGCGCCTCCAGCGTCTCCGTCGCGATGGCAAGCCCGTAATGGGCGGCATAGCGCTGCACGATCGCCAGATACTCCGCCTGCCCCAGGGCGTGAAACCCCAGCCACAGGCCGAAACGATCAGACAGTGCCAGCTTGTCGTCGGCGAGGTCGCGCGGGTTGATGGCCTCATGCTGGTCGTTCTCGATCAGCAGGCGCGGCATCAGGTGACGCTGGTTCGAGGTCGCATAGAACAGGCAGTTGGCCGGACGGCCCTCGATGCCGCCCTCCAGCACCGATTTCAGCGCCTTGTAGTGCGCCTCGCCGGCCTCGAACGACAGGTCGTCACAGAACAGCAGGAAGCGGCGCGCAGACGCCTTCAGCAGACGCAGCAGGTGCGGCAGGCCCGGCAGGTCATCCCGGTGCAGTTCGACCAAAGCCAAGCCGCCGACATGGGCATGCACCGCCTTGACCAACGCACTCTTGCCGGTGCCGCGCGCGCCCCAGAGCAGGGCGTTGTTCGCGGGCTGACCGGCGGCAAAGCGCCGGGTGTTGGCCAGCAACCGGTCCCGCTGGGAGTCGAGCCCCACCAGAAGGTCGAGGGGGATTGTATCGATGGTCTCGACCGGATGCAGCGTGCCCGCATCCCACACATAGCCGGGGAAGGCATTCAGGTCCGGTACGGGCGCGGCCGGCGGGGCCAGGCGCTCAAGGGCGACCGCGATCCGCGCCATGAGCGCCGCAGGCACCTCGACCGTCACAGGGGCAACAGCGCCGCTGATGCCTGCCGGCCCTCGACGATCAGCACATTATAGGTGCGTGCGGCGGCCTTGCTGTCCATGAAGTCAACGCCGAGGCCGCGTGCAGCCAGCGCCTCCAGCAGGGCAGCGGGCGGACGGCGCATGGCCGGGCCGGTACCGATCAGCAGGACTTCGGCCCCCAAAACCGGGGCAAAGTCATCCGGGCTTGCCGCTGCCAGATCGACCACTGGCCATGGGTGGATAGCTTCCCCCGCGATGAGGATACCGCCGGGGTACACGGTGCCGCCGACCCGGTATCCGCCCGGCGCATAGCCCTGGATCACCAGGGCCTTGCGCGGCGCGGCGGGCACGAACGCGACCGCCATCAGGCGCCGACCTTCTCCGCCTTCGAGCCATCATCCTTCTGGATGAAGCTGTCCGGGCCGACCTTCATCCAGATCAGCATCGGGGCCGCAATGTAGATCGATGAGTAGGTGCCGATCAGCACGCCGAGCGTCATGGCGATGGTGAAGCCGCGAATCACCTCGCCACCAAACACCACCAGCGCCAGCAGCGCCAGCGTCACGGTCAGCGAGGTCATGATAGTGCGCGACAGGGTTTCGTTCACCGAGAGGTCAAGCAGCGGGATAATGTCCATCTTGCGGTATTTGCGCAGATTTTCCCGGATACGGTCGTAGGTCACGATGGTGTCGTTCAGCGAGTAGCCGACGATGGTGAGGATCGCGGCCACGATGTTCAGGTTGAACTCCAGCTGGGTCAGCGCGAAAAAGCCCATGGTGATGGCAACGTCGTGGATGAGCGACAGCAGTGCGCCGACCCCGAACTGCCACTCGAAGCGCAACCAGATGTAGAGCGAGATCGCCAGCATCGCCAGACCGATGGACAGCGCGCCGGTGCGCACCAGCTCGGCAGAGACCTTGCCGCCGACCGTCTCGACCCGGCGTACCGTCACCTTGTCCTTGCCGTATTCGGCGTGCAGCGCATCCTCGACCTTGTGCACGGCGGTTTGCTGGCCGGCTTCTCCGCCCGGTTGCTGCTGCAGGCGGATGGCGACTTCAGTCGGGCCGCCGAACTGCTGGAGCGAGACGTCCCCGAGGTTGAGGGTGTTCAGACGGCTGCGCATCTGGTCGAGGTTGGGGGCCTGGTTGAAGCCGACTTCCACGACAATGCCGCCGGTAAAATCAATCCCGAAATTCAGGCCGCGGATGCCGACCAGGGCAATCGAGGCCACCACCAGAAGCACGGAGATGCCGGCGGCGATGAACCGCAAGTTCTGGAACTGGAAGTTGGTATTCTCGGGTACGAGCTTGAGCAGGCGCATGGGACGTCCCCGTTATATGATCAGTTTTTGCGGACGCGCGCTGCGCATCCACAGCACGGTCATCCAGCGGCAGACCGTGACGCCGGTATAGACCGAGGTGACGATGCCGATGGTCAGCACGACCGCAAAGCCCTTGATCGGGCCGGAGCCGAACCAGAACATCAGCGCTGCAGCAATGACGTTGGTGATGTTCGCATCCCAGATTGCACGGCTGGCTTCACGGTAGCCGGTCTCGACCGCACTCACCACGGTTCGGCCGGCGCGCAATTCCTCGCGGATGCGCTCGAAAATCAGCACGTTGGCGTCAACTGCCGCTCCCATGGTCAGCACCAGGCCGGCGATACCCGGCAGGGTCAGGGTGGCCCCGGTCACCGTCAGGATCGCGAGCAGCATCACCAGGTTGAAGATCAGGGCGATCACCGAATAGACGCCGAAACGCCCGTAGGTGATGATCATCAGCACCACGACCAGCGCCGTACCGATGATCGAGGCGATCTGGCCGGCGCGGATCGAGTCGGCTCCGAGGTCCGGGCCGACCGTGCGCTCTTCCAGAATGTTGAGCTTGGCCGGCAGGGCACCGGAGCGCAGCAGGATGGAGAGATTGTTGGCGGACTCGACCGTGAACGAGCCGGAGATGATCCCGGAGCCACCGAGAATCGGCTCGTTGATGCGCGGTGCGGAGATCACTTCGTCGTCGAGCACGATGGCGAACGGCTTGCCGGTGTGGGTGCGGGTCAGGTCGGCGAAGCGGCGGGCACCGGCTGAGTCGAATCGGAACGAGACCACCGGCTGCCCCTCCTGAAAGCTCGGCTGGGCATCCACCAGCGCTTCGCCCGAGAGTTCGGTGCGGCGCTTGACCGCGATCCTCTGGGGCGGAGCATCCGGGTTGTTGTCATCGATGAGCGGCAGGATCTGTGCGCCCGGCGGCGCGCGGTCCCGGTCCAGATCCTCCTGGCTGACCTCGGTATCGACAAGCTTGAATTCGAGCTTTGCGGTCTTGCCGAGCAGCTCCTTGAGCTGGCGCGGATTCTGCAGGCCCGGCACCTGAATGACGATACGGTCTGTGCCCTGACGGATGATCGTCGGCTCCCGCGTGCCCAGCTCGTCGATGCGCCGGCGCACCGTCTCGATCGATTGCTGCACCGACTGGTCGACCCGCTGCCGGATGCCGCCATCGGTGATGCTGACCACGATACGCGCGCCATCCACCACCGAGACATCCAGAGTATAGACCCCGCTGCCGGCAATCGGCACCGCCAGCTGGCGCAGCGCCTCAACCGCGGCGTCAACATCGGTCTGGTTGCGCATCAGCACGCTGACACTGCGCGCGGAGACCTGGGTGTCGCCGTAGCCGAAGCCACTGCCCTTGCTCTCGCGCAGGTCGCGCAGCGTCGTGCGGACATCGCGCTCGATCGCTTCCACCTGCTGTTCGATCACGGACGTGCGGTCGACTTCCAGCAGCAGGTGCGAGCCGCCGCGCAGGTCCAGCCCCAGGTTCAACTGCTGCTTTGGAGCCCAGGATGGCAACGACAGGGCCTGCTGCTCGCTCAGCAGATTGGGCGCTGCAAACACAGCGCTCAACAGCAGCGTGAGGATGATCAACAGGCTTTTCCAGGGCGGAAAATCGAGCATTCGGAATTCCCAAAAAAACAGCCGCCGGGCGGCGACCGCTTATTTCTTGTCGGTGTCGTTGGCTGGCGCGTCGCCCTTGGTGCGAATGTCGGTCAGGGTCGACTTGACGGCACGCACGCGCACATTCTCGGCCAGTTCGACCTGGACCTCGTCGTCCTGAACGCGGGTGACCTTGCCGATCAGCCCGCCGGCGGTGACGACGGTGTCGCCGCGCTTGACGCTGCCGATCATTTCGCGGTGCGCCTTCATGCGCTTCTGCTGCGGGCGGATGAGCAGAAAGTAGAAGATCGCGAAGATCGCAATGAACGGCACGATCTGAAACAGCGGTGAGGGTGCGGCACCGGGTGCGGCGGTCTGGGCGTAAGCGGTCGAGATGAGCATGCGGGTATCTGATCCATTCCGGGGGTCGTGTCTGGCGCGGGACTATACAGCCGCGCGCCAGTTTCGCAACGACGCATGGGAGGGGGCGACCTAGTCGTAGCGATCCAGCTAAAACTGCGCTAAGCGACAGCAGGATGAAGCACCCCTTCGTGTACATCATGGCAAACCGTCGCAACGGGGCCTTGTACACGGGCGTAACCTCCGATCTTCCCGGACGGGCACATCAACATCGCACCGGCATGCTCCCGGGCTTCACTGCGCGCTACCGGTGCCAATCTCTGGTATGGTTTGAGGCGCACGAGACGATGGAGGCCGCAATAACTCGCGAGAAGCAGATTAAAGCGGGGTCGCGGCATAAGAAGCTTGCACTTATCGAGTCGATGAACCCAGACTGGCGCGACCTGTTCTATGATCTTTTCTGACTGGATTGCTTCGCTATGCTCGCAATGACGTGTTCGGCGCCGTCATCGCGAGGCCACGCAGTGGCCGTGGCGATCCAGCAAACAATTTCATAGTCTCTGGATTGCCGCGTCGCCTGCGGCTCCTCGCAATGACAGTCCAATCAATAGTCATCACGCTCAAGGGAGGCGGCACAAAATGGGCGTCAGAGGGCCTGTAAGCCGGGTTCTGTGGTCGCGGGTTGCCCCGCGCCGATGACCATTCCTCTAGGACGCGCGTTGCCGCGCGCCTCAAGCAACCAACCCGGGCGACCGGCGGCGGGTCCAGCCGCTGAACCGGCAAGCCGGTTCTCATCGCCCCTATTCGGTCTTGCTCCCGGTGGGGTTTGCCATGCCCCGAACCGTTACCGGCCGGGCGGTGCGCTCTTACCGCACCCTTTCACCCTTACCGCTCAATGGCGGCGGTCTGCTCTCTGTGGCACTGTCCCTGGAGTCGCCTCCGCCGGGCGTTACCCGGCACCGTGGACCCGTGGAGCCCGGACTTTCCTCCCCCCCGTCACCGGGACAGCGGCCATCCGGCCCTCTGACGCGCACACACTCTATTCCGGCGCGCACGGCTTGCCAAGCGCGGGCTGACGCGCCACGGTGACGACACAACCACAACAGGACCATTCATGCCTGCATCCATTCGCCGCCCGCTTTTGTTACTCGCCTGTGTTCTCGCGCTGGCCCCGCTCGCCGGGTGCGGCCTGTTCGGCGGCGAGGGCAAGCCAGTCCCCGGCATCGAGACCCCGAAGGTCGTCATGAAGCAGGTTCAGAAGGACGTGGGCGAAGGCATCCGCAGCGACACCGAAAACCGGGCCTATTCGTCCGAGGCCATTCCCCCGCAGTAAGCTCTAGGGCCGCCCCTCAGATCATCGCCATCCCGCCGTTGATGTGCAGGGTCTGGCCGGTCATGTAGCCGGCCTCCCGCGAGGCCGTGAAGGCAACAGCAGCGGCGACATCCAAGCCGGTGCCGAGCGCGCCGACCGGAATACGCTCCAGCATGCGGGCCTTCTGCTCCTCGGTCAGTGCGTCGGTCATCGGCGAGGCGATGAAGCCTGGCGCCACGCAGTTGACGGTGATGCTGCGGCTGGCGACTTCCTGCGCCAGTGCCTTCGACATCCCGATCAGCCCGGCCTTGGCGGCGGCATAATTGGCCTGGCCGGGATTGCCGGTGACCCCGACCACCGAGGTGATGGTGATGATGCGACCGAATCGCGCCTTCATCATCGGCTTGAGCGCGGCCCGGCACAGGCGGAACGCCGCCTCGAGATTGATGCTGAGCACCGCCTGCCAGTCTTCATCCTTCATGCGCATGGCGAGCTGGTCGCGGGTGATCCCGGCGTTGTTGACCAGGATATCGAGCTTGCCGAGGCGCTCCAGCGCTTGCGGGACCAGCGCGTCGACGGCGGCTGCATCGCCAAGGTTGCAGGGCAGCACGACAGAGCCGGGCAACTCCGCGCTCAGCGCCGCCAGCGCATCGGCGCGGGTGCCGGACAGGGCAACGCAGGCACCCTGCGCATGCAAGGTGCGGGCGATTGCGCCGCCGATGCCACCGGTCGCGCCGGTCACCAGGGCAGTCATGCCGTCGAGGGAAAACAGGGTCATGGTCGGTCCTTACAATGTCTGTGCCTGAGGGGATTGAGCGGATACTTTATCCCCTCCCTCGCGGAGGGAGGGGAGAGCCGTCACAATTGAAAGCAAAGACCCCAAAGAGTGGTCAAAGGCTTTTGGCGAAGGCTTCCAGGTCGGTGATCGACTCGAGGTTCACGATCTCGATGTCCGGCGCAATGCGCTTGACCAGCCCGGTCAGCACCTTGCCGGCACCACATTCGACGATACGGCCAACCCCCAGCCCTGCCAGAGTCTCGATGCTCTCGCGCCAGCGCACCATGCCGGTCACCTGCTCGACCAGCAGATCGCGGATGACCTCCGGGTCCTGCGTGGGTGCGGCGGTCACGTTGCAGACCACCGGCAGCCTGGGGGCAGCGGGCGGATTTTCTGCCAGTGCTTCTGCCATGCGCTCCGCTGCGGGGCGCATCAGCGGGCAATGGAACGGGGCGGAGACCGGCAGCAGCAGCGCGCGCTTGCCGCCGCGCGCCTTGGCCAGTTCGATTGCCGCCTCGACGGCGACCCTGTGGCCAGAGATCACCACCTGACCCGGCGCATTGTCGTTGGCCGGTGCGCAGACGCCATAGGCCGAGGCTTCTGCGGCGACCGCCTTCACGGTCTCCAAATCCAGACCCAGCACGGCTGCCATTGCGCCCTCGCCGACGGGCACGGCCGCCTGCATCGCCTGACCGCGCAGCTTGAGCAGTCGCGCTGCGACCGCAAGCTCAAACCCGCCAACCGCACACAAGGCGGAATACTCACCCAGGCTGTGCCCGGCAACGAAGTGGCCCACAGCCTCAAGACGCACACCGAACTCCCCCTCCAGCGTGCGCACCACGGCAAGCGAAGTCGCCATGATCGCAGGCTGGGCGTTCTCCGTCAGGGTCAGGGTCTCTGCCGGCCCTTCCGCCATCAGGGCGGAGAGCTTCTGGCCCAGCGCCTCATCGACTTCCGCGAGCACATCGTGCGCCGTGCGGCTGGCCGCAGCCAGGGCAGCCCCCATGCCGACAGCCTGGCTGCCTTGTCCCGGAAATACAAAAGCAGTGTGCATGCAGACTCCTTGCAAGATGTCGTGAGGTTCGGTCTATGCGTCGATTCGCGGCCACGCAAGCCGTTGACCGCAGGCGCAGCACCACCGAGTGTCGTGGATTCGAAGTTCGCTTGATTGCTATATCGTGCGCGCAGGCGAACTTCGTATCCAATACGACACGAGAAACTATGCGTTGCTAGTGTCCTAATCGAACCTGAAATCCGTCCTGCGCCTAATATCAAGGTAGCGGATTTCAGATTCGGGACACCAGCCCGCAGCGCAGGCGCATCACCGGACATTCATCAAGGATCAAACTTTGCAAGTACAAGGACGGCAATGCAGGCTTGGCCCGCGCGACGCGGCGCGCTACATGATTTTTTGAGTCTTGCATAAATGCCACACCGCTCGCGATACTGCAGCGGGTCAGATTGCGCGGGCGATAGTTCAAAGAACAGGACGCGGCGTGACCGAGCGACGCGGCCAAATCTTGAGATGATCGGGAGATTGAAAACGTGAAGGCATATCATTCGTTTATGACGGCAGTTCTGCTGGGTGTCGCAGCACCCGCAGGGATCGTAGCCCTTGCGCCGTCACCGGCGCTGGCCCAGGGCCTGCCGCCCGCCGTCGGCAAGCCGCTGCAGGCGGCTGTTGACGCCGCCAAGAAGCGCAATCTGCCGCTTGCCGAAAGCAAGCTGGCGGAAGCCCGCAGCAAGGCGTCGGACGCAGCGCAGCGCAAGAAAGTCGGCGAGACTGCCGCCTATGTCTACACCGCGACTGGCCAATGGGCAAAGGCCGCCAATGAATTGCAGGCCGTCGGCGGGACGCCGGCGCAGCTCGCGCCGCTCTATTACCGCGCCGGGCAATACGGCAACGCCATCGCCGCCGCCAAGCGGGCCCCCAACAACCCGCAAATGCAGGAAATCATCGCTCAGTCCTATTACCAGCAAGGCAAGCTGGCGGATGCGGGCAAGATGTACGAACAGATGCTGAAGTCCGGCAGGGTGGACAAGGGCTGGCTGGTGAACCTCTCCGGCATCCAGTACAAGATGGGCGACAAGAAGGGTTATCTTGCGACTGTCGAGCGCCTGATCCGCCTCGATCCATCGAGAGAAAACTGGCAGCGCCTGCTGTCCGAACTGAAGAAGGCCGGCCTGCCGCCAGCGCCGCAACTCGCCCTGATGATGCTGATGAACGAGACCGGCACGCTCGGCGCGGACGATTTCCAGAATTTTGCCAAGCTTTCGATCCTCGGCGGTCAGCCCGGCTTGGCGGCCAATGCACTGCAGAAAGCCCGGGACGCCGGGAAGCTGGCTGACGACGACATGAGCCGCAAGCTGCTGGAGGCCGCAACGGCACGGGCGGCGGCATCCTCGTCGGAGGCCGCCAAGCTGCTCGCAAGCGCCGCCCCGGCAGACCAGTTGAAAGCCGGCAAGCTGCTGCTCGGCAATGGCGACTTTGCGCGTGCCATCCCGGCATTGACCAAGGCGGCTGCCAACAATGACCCGGAGGCCCTGACCCAGCTCGGCATCGCCCAGATCCGTGCGGGCCAGCGTCCGCAAGGCACGGCGACGCTCAAGAAGGTTGCGGCAACCGAAACACCGTTCGCCGGCGTGGCCTCGCTGTGGGCACTTTACGGAGCCGTTGGCGCCTAGACCTTGCAAGCCCGAGCGTTTTGAGTCATAGGACGCGCTTCCGGCGGTGGGCCGCAATCCTGCCGCCGGAATTTTTTGTAGCCAGCCGGAGTGCGGCCCCGCTTGGGACCCCGTTCGATCGGCACTGAGGAGAGACCATCCATGCCGTTGTACGAGCATGTCTTCCTGGCGCGCCAGGATCTTGGCACGTCGCAGGTTGACGCGATTGCCGCCCAGTTCACCCAGATCGTTACAGATCTCGGCGGGCAGGTCACCAAGACCGAATACTGGGGTCTGCGCACGCTGAACTACCGTATCCGCAAAAATCGCAAGGCGCACTATGTGCTGCTGAACGTCGACGCGCCGGCTGCCGCCGTGCAGGAAGTCGAGCGCAATGCGAACCTGAGCGAAGATATCATCCGTTTCCTGACCGTGCGGGTCGAGGCCCTCGACGCTGAGCCCTCGGCGATGATGCGCCGGGACCGCGAGCGCGCTGAGCGCAGCGACCGTCCGGAACGCGGTTTTGATCGCCCCGGCGGGGATCGCGGCGACCGCGGTGATCGTGGCGACCGCCCGGCGCGCACGGAGCGTCCTGGTGGCGGCGAACGCCGCCCCCGTTTCTAACTCTCGCGCAAGGACCACTCGACCATGGCACGTCCATTTTTCCGCCGGCGTAAGAGCTGCCCGTTCTCGGGCCCGAATGCGCCGATCATCGACTACAAGGATATCCGCCTGCTCTCCGGCTTCGTGTCTGAGCGTGGCAAGATCGTCCCGGCCCGCATCACCGCGGTCTCGAACAAAAAGCAGCGTGAGCTGGCCCAGGCCATCAAGCGCGCCCGCCACCTTGGGCTGCTGCCCTACCTCGTGCGCTAACGGAGGCGACCCCCATGCAAGTTATCCTGCTGGAACGTATTGAGCGCCTCGGCACAATTGGGGACGAAGTATCGGTCAAGACCGGCTTTGCCCGCAATTATTTGCTGCCGCAGAAGAAGGCGCTGCGCGCCAATGATGCCAACCGCAAGCTGTTTGCCGCCCAGCGCGCGCAGATCGAGGCAGACAATGCCAAGCGCCGCACGGTCGCCGAACAGGACGCCAAGGCACTGGAGGGCAAGACCGTGGTCCTGATCCGTCAGGCCTCGGAACTCGGCCAGCTCTATGGTTCGGTCTCATCGCGCGACGTCGCCGACGCCCTGTGTGAAGGCGAAATCAAGGTGAGCAAGACCCAGGTCGTGCTCGACAAGCCAATCAAGACACTCGGTCTGCACAAGGTCCGCCTGGTGCTGCACCCGGAAGTCTCGCTGGCGATTGATGCCAATGTTGCACGCTCGGCGGAAGAAGCGGTCCTGCAAGCCAAGGGCGTGACGCTGGCCGACATGCAGGCGGCCGAAGATGCGGAAGCCCAGGCTGACGCCGAAGCTCAGGCCGAAGCCGATGCCGGCCCTGCCGAGGACGCACTGGAAGACGCCGCCGCTTAACCTCTAAAAGCGCGCACAACAAACGCCGCTCCGGCTCCGGGGCGGCGTTTGTTTTTGGGGCGACCGATAAACGGCAGGTGATGCAGCACGCCGAAGTCTTTAATATTATTGGATCGCCACGGCTGCTGTGCAGCCTCGCGATGACGATCACGCCATAGACTGCTTGCTAACCATACCCCTGATCCCCGTTATACACAGACCTGAGGCGGATGATTTTGCATAGTGTCGTGCCTCCAGTTCAGGCACAACAGCTGCATAATGGCCACGCGCTCCTTCTCTTCGTCCACCGATAGCCCGTCGACCCTCACCCTGCCGCGTAATGTGGAGGCGGAGCAGGCGCTGCTGGGCGCGCTGCTGATTGACAACCGGCTGGTCGAGGATGTGCAACTGCTGCTGAAGCCGGCGCACTTCTCCGAGGATATTCACGCTCGCATCTACGCCGCTATCCTGCTGACAGTCGACCGCAACATGGTCGCCAACGCGATTACCCTGAAGCCGAAGTTCGAGGCCGACCCGGCGCTGGCGACGCTTGGCGGTATTGGCTATCTGGTGACGCTCAGCGCAAACTCGGCAGCGCTCATCGGGGCGCGTGACTTCGCCCGGCAGATTTACGATCTGGCGTGCCTGCGCGAGCTGATCCGCGTCGGGCGCACCATGGTCGAACAGGCGGTCGATACCAGCCACGACCTCTCGCCCGAGGCACAGGTGCAGGAGGCGGAGATCGCGCTCTACAAGGTCGCCGAGCAGGGGCAGGTCGGCGGCGGAGCGGTGGTGTTCGGCGATGCCCTGGCCAAGGCGGTCGAGTCGATTGACCGCGCGCGGCGCTCCGGCGGGGGCCTCTCCGGCATCACCACGGGTTTGTCCGCCCTCAACAACCAGATCGGCGGGCTGCACACGTCCGACCTCGTCATCCTTGCCGGCCGCCCCGGCATGGGCAAGACGGCGCTGGCCACCAACATCGCCTTTGCCGCTGCCCAACGCGCCCTGCTGGAGCGCCGGCAGAATGTCGCGGATCACGAAAGAGTGGGCGCAGGCGTCGCCTTCTTCAGCCTGGAAATGTCCGCCGATCAGCTTGCCGGGCGGGTGCTGGCGGAGCAGAGCCAGATCTCGGGCGAGGATTTGCGCAAGGGCAAGATCGACTCCCGCCAGTTCGACCGGCTGGTCGATGCCTCGCGCGAGATCGAGGAAATTCCGCTCTATATCGACGATACGCCCGGCCTGACCATCGCGGCGCTGCGCACCCGCGCGCGCCGGCTCAAGCGCCAGCGCCATATCGGGCTGATCGTGGTCGATTACCTGCAACTGCTGCAGGGCTCGGGCCGCGCCAACGAGGCAAACCGGGTTCAGGAACTCTCCGAGATCACCCGCGGCTTGAAAACGCTCGCCAAGGAACTGAGCGTGCCGGTGCTCGCCTTGTCCCAGCTCAGCCGGGCGGTCGAGCAGCGCGAGGACAAGCGCCCGCAACTGGCCGACCTGCGTGAGTCCGGCTCGATCGAGCAGGACGCCGACATCGTGCTGTTCGTCTACCGCGAGGAGTATTACCACGGCCAGAAGAAGCCGGAGGAAGGCTCCGACAAGTTCGTCAAGTGGATGGAGAAGGG
>CAYOMD010000033.1:0-21173 GCA_964404985.1 uncultured Sphingomonadaceae bacterium | reverse complement strand
GTGAAACGCGTATCCTTCGAGAGTGGGGGTTATTGCACCTGTCACCGTAATTGCGGACACCCGCATCACATCACGCAACGCGGCAACCGGCGGGAGCGAACCTTCTTCGAAGACGGGGACTATGCGCTTTATCTCGATCTACTGAAAGACGCAGCACTGGCCGCGAAGAGTGAATAATGTGCGTGTCACCGTAATTCAAATTTTATCATCTTCCTCAGCCGCGCGCTCTTGCTCCTCTTCGCTCATTTTCGCCGCGTGGACCTGCCCACTTTGCGGCGAGTATTATCAACGTGTCGGCTTCGAAAACCAATAAAGCGCTCCCCCAACCATTATCGACAATGACCCAGTTCCGAACATGATGCCTCCAGCAAGTGAAAGGCTGTCTCTGGGAGCTATCACAGCGATCAAAACTGCACATCCTATAAGGACCATGCCGGTCTTGGTGAGCAGAGCGCCCCGTTGCCGCCACGTCATCGGCATACCCTCACATCGGGAACATTTTCTTCCAATTACGGTGACACGCACATAATTCACTTATTATAGACACCCTGCTGCCTGGTGTCTATAGACCTTGCGATGGCTCGCCTTCCTCGCATTGTGCTTCCCGGACACCCGCATCACATCACGCAACGCAGCAACCGGCGGGAGCGAACCTTCTTCGAAGACGGCGACTATGCGCTTTATCTCGATCTACTAAAAGACGTAGCAATGGCCGCGAAGAGTGAATAATGTGCGTGTCACCGTAATTGCGTGCGGGTCAGTACCGGGTCGCAAGTCAGATTTGATTGAGATGCTGCCACACCCCAAAAGCACCGCTTTCCCTAACAACATCAACACCTTGCACCTGCGAAGCTTCGCGTAGGGTGTGCTTCCGTCAAGAGGGACTTTGGCCGCGATCCTGAGACTGTAGCGGCTTTTGGAAGTGCATGATTTTTCGGGCTTCCGGTGGGGATAAGCGGGGCTATGCGGCCGTGAGATTGCTGCGATGCCCTAGCCAGGATCTTGGTTTGTTCCGGAATGGGGACCAAATAGCCATCATTGGCAGATATGCTCGCGGCATTGATTTCGTGAGGTCCATACCGCGCATTGGGCGCAGGATTTCGCCTGCGGATTCGGGGCCCAAGATGCGCGGTCAGCCATGGTGGACGGGCTCATGCCGTCAGCTTGCTGGCGGGGATCAGAGGGCCGTCGCAGATGCTCTTCATAAGGTCGGCCTGCTTCGGCTCCAGCTCGACCAGCAGCGCCAGGACATTGAGCACGTTGATGAGCTCGCTGGTGTATTCGGGCAACCACCGATCGGGCTGGATATCGCCGAGCGGAGAGGGCGGGCGCTTGTCGCCGATCAGGGGGCGTTCGCGGTTCTTGCGACGATAGCTGAACCACTGGCGCAGCACCTGTTTGCCCGACACTTCATAGGCCCAGACGGCGGGCGGGACATTGTCGATAAAGCCGGTGCCGACGAGCAGGCGGCGCTTGGCGGCATCGTATTCGAGCGTGTCGGGGAAGCCCTCGGGCGTCGAGGGGATCGCGCCGTCCTTGGGCAGCGTCGGGCCGCCTTCGGCAACGCGCGGCGGACGGGGCGGGTCTTCGGTGGCGAAGCGTTCCCCGAAGGTGTGCAGCCGGATCACTTCGCAGCCCAGCTTTGCGGCTTCGGCGAACAGCGCCGCATCGGCAGTCAACGGCACACGCAGGCCGGGGCGCACGAGGTCTTCGGCGAAGCTGGCGGTGTAGGCCGGATGCGCCAGCAGCGCCGCGACATAGGCAAAGACATCGACCGGATCGACCGGCGCGCCGAATGCCTTGGATAGCAGCGCGATGACGGTGGGGGAAATGTTGGATTCGGTTGCAGCGGCGTTCTTCCAGAGGGCGAAAACGCGGCCGCCGCGACCGTTGAAATGGTCGTGGTCAGGAATGTTCGATGTCAGGGTAATCCCTGGCCCCGCTTTCGGCGATGTCTGGCTCAGTGCTGTTAGGAACACCTGACGAGAACTATTTGTGTTCCACAGAGACGCGTTTTCGCGATTGACCAGTCGGTTGTCGGCAATGATCCACTGCCGGTCAAACGATCTGACAGAGTAGCCTTGGATACCCTGAATTTCCAATGCTGCGGTGGCCGTTGAAGCGATCTTCGGGTCCGCGTGATTTACGTCCTTCAGTGCGCCATTGATGGACTGAATTTGCGAATGATATCCGGCCAATGCCTTAGCCCCTCGGTCCAATGAAGGCCCCCCGCTCAGGTGCGGATGGAAGAGCTTGGTCCTTGCATCAACCTTTTGTTCGGAGATGAGTGTAGTCCACCGCTTCTTCAGGGTGACCTGATCGGGGGCAATGGGCCAAACGCGTCCCGGCATAACGCCAAGACCCATGTCGCCGAAAACTTCTTCGATTGCGACAAAATCAGCCCAGCCTCCTGCGTGCTGCGGCAAAAATGGATCTCTCCAATCTTTCCCGCATGTGCTCCATTCCGAGCCTGCAAGACTTATTGTGCTCAGTTCGACAAACTTCTCGTTCCGGTGGGCTTTGCCGAGAGCGCGATATCGCACTCTCGCCGGTTTCGCTGGATCATTGGCAGGTGTCCGCAATGCAAGAACTATACAGACCGGGTGCTTTACGCCTTGGAATATCCTGCTCGGAACTGGCGGCAGCAAGCCTTCAGGTGAGCAGTCAATCACCCAAATATCGTCGCAATCACGACGAAGATCGGCCCTCATCTTTTGAAAGCCGGGGCCGTTCAGAAATCCCGCTACGGTGATGTAGCAGACCATCCCTGCGAGCTTTTCCTCAACCGGCGGTTGTTTATCACGTCCACCGATGCCTTGCTCGAAAACTTTCCACGCGGCCCAACGCCAGAAATAGACGTAGAGATTACGAAGGTGCTTTGCGTTTGCTGTAGCACCACGGCCATATGACTTTGGCGGTAGCCAGTCCTTGTAAGGGGCGGCCTTGTTGCCGCTGCCGGACTCGATCCACGCGCCCTTCCCTTTCGCCTTCTCCTTGTAGGGCGGGTTGCCGATAACGACTGTGATTGGTTCGCTCTGCTTGACCTCGTTTGCTTCGGCCCTTGATCTGGAGATGGCACCGTAAACGCCAGGTGCGCGTTCGAAAGTTTCAAAGGGATCGCCCAGCGTATCGGTGACGAACAGGCGCGGGGTGGCATCTGCGCCGATCTCCAGCATCTCCGCCAGCAGCCTGAGCTGCGCCACCGCAAAGGCCCCGAATTGCAGTTCGAAGCCAACCAAGCGGCCCGCGATTTCGTTCATCGATGCCGCGACATTGCCCTCGCCATCGCGCGCGGCAATCGTGGCCTTGATCCGCTCGATCAGGCCGAGCAAAAACGTGCCCGATCCGGTCGCAGGATCGACGATGTGCACGTCCTTGCCGGCCAGCCCGTCGGCGATGCCGAAGCGCGGGCTTTTCAGTGCCTCGTCGCACAATCGCACCATGGTGCGCACGACTTCGGGCGGCGTGTAATAGCTGCCTGTCAGCTTGCGCAGCTTGTTGTCGTAGACCTCAAGGAAATCCTCGTAGAAATAGAGCCAGGCTTCGGGATCGCCCTTGGACACCTTGGCCCACGAAACCTCGTCCAGCACGCGGGTCAGCGTATCGAGCGCGGGGCCAAGGTTGAGGTCCTGTTCGGTCAGCAGACGCAGCGCTGTGCCGATCAGCGTATTGGCCTTGCCGAGTTCGCGCGCGACATGGTCGAGACCGCCGGTCAGCGCCATGTCTTTCGACTTGGCCATGAGCAGCCCGAAGGTGACGGCCTGAGCATAGCCATCGGCGAACTTCTCGTCATCGGCATCGGGGAAGAGCAGCGCCTTCCAGTCATCCTTCAGGTCGGTCAGCCGCGCGTTCTTTTCCGATGCGCCGAGCTGTTCCAGTACCTCGTCACGCAGGAACCGGCACAGCCGCGCGGAAACGCGGGCCAGTTCGGTCGCGCTTCTGGGGGGAATGGGGTTCCAGGTGAGGAAATCGCTGAGCAGCGGGAGGAAAGTCGGCGGCGCGGCGAGCTTCGCGCCTGCATGTTCGATCCCGCCATCGAGGTGGACGATTTGCCCGACCAGCACGCCATCGCGCCACAGCGAGAAGCTGTCGCCATCGGTGTAGAGCAGGTTGGGCAGTGCCTTGAGCTTGTCCCATTGCTCCTTGTCGTGGCCGGTCTTCCACTTGCGCGGATCGGCCCCTTTGCCGGGGGCTTTTACCTCGATGAAGCCGACGAGGGCGTTCTTGACCTTGACTGCATAGTCGGGTCGCGTGCGCATCTCGGCAAGCGAGGTTTCGCCGGTCAATACAAGGTTCTGCACTGCCGGATGCAGGATTGCCGCAACCTCGGCGAAGAGCGTTTCGAGTGGCGCGCGAAGCTGATCCTCGGGCTGCCCGTCACCGCCCGCGAGCTTGGCCTTGGCCGAAGCGCCGAATTCCCCCACAGCCTTTTCGATGGTTTTGGCTTGCGTCACCCGATGCCTCCCGTGCATATTCTGTGGCACAGGGCGCGCTGTGCCCGCAACGGCTTTGGACAAGTAAATGGCGGAAGATTCTGGCAATCTGTTTGGCGGGTCGGCCCAATTGGGCTTCGACCTCGGCGAGGATGTGCCTGCGCCAGCATATGAGCCGGATCGTGACGAAGTCCGCCGGGAGCTGCACGACATTCTTGCCGAGGCTCGTAACGCTCAGGCCGAATGTCCGTGGGACAGGCAAACGTTCAAGTACCACAAGGTGGTTTTCCCGCAGATGGCCAATTGGTTGCCCGAGGACGAGCGCGATCAGTTGAGGTTCGAGTTCGCCAGGGAAGTCGAGCGGATCGAGCTGCTGCTGGCTGCATAAACGCGCCTGGTCGGGCAGATGCTGCCCGTTTTTATACGAAAACACTGGCTGGGAGGGCTCTGGCCTTATTGCCGGGGTGCGCGCGCCGATCAGGGCGAAAATAATCGGCTACGACAGCTTTCGGGCATGCCGCTTGCCATCCGGGATGACTGCTGGTGGGTGGAAAACCGTCATTCGCCACTGCGCCTACCGGAGGCCGAACATTAGCGCGAGAAGACTGCGCCATGGGGGGTCCCTTCCCCGGACCAGCCATGCGGCCACTGCCGACTGGCGAAGCTGAAGCCGACCTTGTCATCGGTGTCGCGGAAGGTCTCGTCGATGGTAAGCTGTCCGGTCTTATCGTCGAGCTTGAGCAAATAGAGGCGATCCCCTTTCTTGCCCGAGGTAACGACGAGGCGTTTTGTCTTCTTGTCCCACCCGGTCCAATGCGGGCTGAACTCGTTACTGATGCTCAGGCGTGAGACTTCGCGGACGTTCTCCGGGTCGCCAATATCCAGCACTGCAAAGCCATGGAAATTGGGCACGCTTTGGACAAGGTAACGACCCACGATTGTTGGAACGCCGCAGAAATCGCCGGGAAACTTGTGGACCAGTTTGGCCTTGGGGTTTTCCGTGTCGAGAGCGGTGATCCGCTGGATACCGCACGATAACGTCTGGACATAGACCGAGCCGTCGGCCGCAACACGTGCTTCCTCAGGTGCGACATTTCCGTTGCCGGTCGGGCCTGGATCAAGACGATGGGTGCCGAGCAACTTGAGGTCCGACAAGCGGAACACCTGGTAGGTGTTGCTAGACAGCAAGTAGGGATCCTGCATCGGACTGTTGGTGACCAAGACACGGTCGATTTCAGGCAGGATGGCAAGACTGTAAGGCAAGAGGCCATCGTCGGGCAGCGTCGGATCTGCGTTGCTGACCGACCGGACAACCATCCCACTGTCATTGATCTCGACCAGTCCGCCGGTCTGACCATTCATCATCGCCGCATGATCGGCATGACTGCCATGATCGACGAATTGGAAAGAGGCGAGCACGTTTCCGTTGGGTAGGCGCAAGAAGCTGTGAGGCATGCCGTAACCGCCCATGCTTTGAAAACGCACCGCTACCTTGGGCTTGAGCGGATCGCGGAGGTCGAAGATTACCGACTGATTAGCGTCGTGATCGTTGGCAAATAGCATGCCGCCCGCGGGCATTTCATATTCTGTATGGTGGATGCGCACAGACTTTATGTCAGTGTCCGCGCTGGCGACGAGCTCGCCGTAGGTGGGTGAAGCCGGATCGGCATCAATCACTGCTAGGAAGTCGTTGCCCTGCTTCACCTGGTCGGCGGTCCAAACGAAGAGGTAATGACCATGCCTGTCAGCCGGCGGAGCTTGGGCGATCGCGCCCAACGACGTGCAAGCGAGAATGCCACTTAACAAGATACGAAGCATCTGAATTCCCCCCCCCGGTGGATTGACGGCTTACTCCACAAACCCGATGTCGCATATGGGGTCGATTTCAGAAGGGCAAGAATTTTTCAGAATCGAAGCAAAGCCGCAAGACCGCTTTAGGGATCGCGCGCCGACCCGGCTTATGTCAACTGGTGGGTGGACAACTGCCATTGCACTGTCCCCTTTTCGCGGTGGCTAGCCTCGACTGCAGCTTGAAGCTTTCGCTCCCTCCCCTTTGGGGGAGGGGCTGGCAAATGTGTCTCAAGTCACCGTCGGCGAAACTCTACCGGTTCACGATCCTCTGTCGCATTGAGTGCCCGCAAGGCAGGTTTGTCGCCCAGAACAAAGGCCTTCAGGAACTTCACGGTGATATTGATCGCCGCATCATAACCGGGCTCGCGACCGTAGACGAAGTCGTGCGATGCGCCGTCCACTAATGCGAGATAACGGTTCCCGGAGGGTTCGTTCTCGAAATAGTGAACATGTTGCGCAGGATCGGGAATGAAGCCAGCGACGACGTCCTTATTACCAGTGACCATTAGGGTCGGCACCGCTACGCTTTGTAGCCCTTCATCGGTGACCACCCCAGGAATCAATCCGGGTGAGGAGAAACTGGCGACGGCCTTCATTGCGGGAACGCGAGCGCCCACCATGTCTTTCAGGGCACCGCCCCCGATTAGGGCGGTGAGCGAACCGTAGCTGTATCCAACGGCACCATATGGCAGACCGGAAAACAGCCTTTCTGCGACGGCAGATGTAGCTTGGAGATCGGCAATTCTTGTCCCGAAAGCGGTTTGTAAATCGTCTCGTTCATCTGGCGAGTAAGTCATGGAATCGCGATGAAGAGGAGCGACGACGGCGAAGCCCTCGTTTAGCAACCGGTCGATTAAGGGCCGCATTAGATCGGGCGAGCCGCCGGCACCGTGCGAAAGAAAAAGAACACCCCGTGCTGGCTCCGCGGGGCGGAACACAGAAATAAGCAATTCTCTCCCTTGGACGGAAACAGTGAGCTTTTCGACGACAGGCATGGCGGCGGCGGCGCTGCTTGGCGTCATACTTACCGTATGTGCACTGCAAGCGGCGAGCGACAAGGTCGACGCAGCTAGAGCAATCCAAATCCTAATCATTCAGAGTAGTCTTTCACAAAGAGAGTATGCAGCGTGTCATTAACGCCGTTGTCTGTTGATGGAAGGAATTTCGCTTCCCTATCCAATTAGCTCCTCGGTTGAGGCCGACGGTTAGTTTGACGCCCATGCCGTTGAAGCGCTGTCATCTGGCATTGGGACACTTTCAGAATGTCGGCTGCTGCCGAAAAATTCACTCAAGCTGTCCGGCGGTTTTTCGAGCCCGAACGTCGTGTTCGCGCATGTCAGCTCGTGGATGGTAAACGCGATAGCGGCTCCTCGCCGAATTCGTTCGTCGCTATTAAGCGTGCCGATCTCGGTGTCGACGCGCCTCGCATTTTCAGCGACGACCACTGTGGCTGTTACGATTGCCGCTTGCCATGAGATCGAACAAAATTAGAAGAATTCCTGATTGTTACCCGTTAGCCGCGCGCCTTGTGCATGTGGGCGTTAGAACTGTTTTGGCAAGGGAATCCGCATCGTATGGCCGTCCTTGAAATACGCAATCTCGTGAAGCGCTTCGATGCGGTGCTGGCGGTTGACGATCTGTCCTTTTCGGTCGCGCCGGGCGAAATCTTCGGGTTTCTGGGAGGCAACGGCGCGGGCAAGACCACCACCTTGCGCATGGTGCTCGACATCATCCGCCCCACCTCGGGTATGATCAGGGTTCTGGGTGCGACGCCCGACCGGCGTGCCGCCGCGGCGATCGGCTTTCTGCCCGAGGAGCGCGGGCTCTATGCCGGCATGAGCGCGATCGACACTATCGTCTATTTCGGCAGGCTTAAGGGTCTGGACGAGCCGCTTGCCCGCCGCCGGGGGCTGGAATTGCTCGAACGCTTCGATCTTGCAGAACGTGCCAAAAGCCATATCGGCGACATGTCGAAGGGCATGGCGCAGAAGGTGCAGCTGGCCACCGCACTGGTGAACGAGCCGGAGCTGCTGATGCTGGACGAGCCGTTTTCAGGCCTTGATCCGGTCAATCAGGGTCTTCTGGAGAATGAAATCCTTCGCGCCGCCCGCCGTGGCGCGGCGGTGATCTTTTCGACCCATGTGATGCAGCATGCCGAGAGACTGTGCGACCGCCTGCTGCTGCTCAAGAAAGGCCGCAAGCGGTTTGAAGGCACCATCGCCGAGGCGCGCGCGCAATTGCCTGCGACCCTCACCGCGTTGGCGAGGGTCGACCTGTCGGGCCTCCCGGGGGTGAGCGCGGCGGCCGGTTCGCCTATAGCAGATGGGGAATGGCACGAATGGGCGCTGACGCTCGCCCCCGGGGTTGATCCCGGCACGGTGCTTGAAGATTGCTCGTCACGCGGGATCGCCCTCAGGCGATGGGACCATCATCAGGCGAGCCTGCACGATGTCTTCGTCCAGCTTGTGGGCCCTGAGGAGGTCAAGCCATGAACACGGCTAATATCTGGCTGGTCGCCCAGCGCGAGATGCTGCAGATCCTCAAGATGCGCAGCTTCTGGCTGACGCTTCTGGTCTTGCCTGTCGCACTGGCGGTGGGGCCGTTGCTCGGGGAAACACTCGCAGACACCGATCCCACGCGGGTCACTGTGATCGACCGGTCGGGCGCGGGTCTGGCCGAGGCGCTCAAAGCGCGTTTCGATGCGGACGAGACTCAGTTTCTGCTGCGCGATCTGTCGCGCTATGTGCAACGCTACGGGCTGGAGGCTGCCGACCGCGAGGCCGTGTGGGCGCGGCAGGGGCGATGGTTCACCGCTCAGGAACTGGCCGCGTTCGAGACAAGTGGCGGCATCGATGCCGCGGTCGGGAAGATCGAATCTGTGCGTCCCGTAGGCGTGCCGCAATTCGAAGTGCCGTCACGCGATTACATCTTCAACGCCCCGCCCGCTGCGCTGACATCGGCCAGCGGCGATGCTTTCGAAACCGCCGCTCGTGGTATGTTTGCCGAGGATCCAAAGGGCACTAACCCCGAAATCGTCGTGCTTATTCCTGAAGGCTATCCCGGCGACACCCGGATCGGGCTCTATTCCGGAGACGATGTGCGCACCAGTTTCATCACTAAGCTTCAGGAGGTGTTGACGAGCGATCTGCGCACGCGACTCCTGGCCGAAGCCGGGGTCACTGGCGAGCGCGCTGTGTTGGTGCAGAACATCGCGCCGGCCATCGCCATCGACACGCCCCCGCCCGGGGGCGGCGCGCGCGAGGTGCTGCTGGTGCGCTCGATCGTGCCGATAGCGCTCGCCTATGTGCTGATGATGAGCCTGATGCTGTCGGGCAGCTGGATGCTCCAGGGTTCGGTCGAGGAACGCTCGAACAAGCTGATCGAAAGCCTGCTGGCATGCATCAGCCCCGAAGAACTGATGTATGGCAAGCTGGTGGGCGGCCTTGTCGTGGGGCTGATGATGATTTCGGTATGGGCAGGCTGTGCCGCGGTTGCCGCCTATGCGACCCAAGGGACGATTTCCGACCTGATCCGCCCGGCGCTGGAGCCGATCTCGTCCCCTGGGATCATCGCCGCAATCATCTTCTTTTTTGTTGCGGGCTACATCATGATCTCCGCAATGTTTGTGGCGATCGGCTCAATGGCGGATTCAATGAGCGAGGCGCAAGGTTACATGATGCCGGTCATCCTGCTGATCCTGCTGCCGATCACCTTCTTGCTGCAAGCGGTGCTTGCAGACAGCGACGGGATCGCCCTGCACATCTTCACCTGGGTTCCGTTGTGGACGCCGTTCGCGGTGCTGGCACGCCTGGGGTCTGGGATTGAGACATGGGAACTCTTCGGGGCGGGGGTCCTGCTGGTGCTGGCGATCATCGCCGAGCTGGTATTGGTGGGGCGCCTGTTCCGTGCCAGCCTGCTCGCAACCGGGCAGAAGCCGACCTTTGTGAAGATTCTTCAACGACTGAAGCGAGCTTCTGCTCCGGGCTAGCTATCTTTTGGATTAAATGACCGCTTCGGGATCGATTGCGGCAGGGCTCGAACTTTCCAAAAACGCGGCAAAGTCGCAAGACCGCTTTCAGGAACGCGCGCCAGCCCCGCTCATGGCCGGTTGTGGGTGGGAAGGTGAAGGGCTGCTTTGTCGGCATTCCAATCATCGGAGGGCCACCACCACATCAAGCCTTCGCATCGGAATCGCGCCGGGGCAGTGGATTGCTGCGCTGATCGTTAGCATTTATCGAATAACTCGGGATCCTGCATTACTCGGAAAAGGAGCGAGAACGTCTCAATGCGTGCTTCGAAATGGTTCGAGTTCTGGAGCAATCGACGGCCTGACGAGCTATCGCCCCGCATTAAGTTGTCGGAGGTCCGGGATGAGTACCCGAAACGTCTCGTCGCATTGCGATCTGCGATGCGGGCTTTTCCGGGCCTAGCGAACATTGGTGATGGACCATGGGCTCTTGGACGTGAGGTAGACCTGCCGATCCGCCTTCACGCTGTTCGGGCGATGTTCGTGACATGGAGCGAATTTGTCTTTGGCGGCGTTCGGCCTGATGCCCGGAGGGAAGCCCTCGAAGCTTTCGCGGCGGCATTGGCGAAGCTTGATGAGGCACTTCCGGATTTTTACAATCGTAACATCATCTCAAGCGATTATGCCGTCGCTGCCTGGCAGGAAAATGTCGAGGCTGCCCGAAGGGCTGCATCGTTGGTCGAGGCGATCGGAAGCCTCCAGTTTCAAACTCTGCCCTTCGATGCCGGGCTCAGATATCGGGATTTTCTCGATACGCTTTGCTTCTTCGGGCCTGACGGGCGCGATAACAGGGCGCGTTGGCGGGCGGCACAAGGAGCCGCGATCGGCGCAGATTGTGCCGTCTTTCAGAATAATGTGATGACATTGAAAGAGCTTGCCTTAGCACCCTTGTGGCCCAATTCATCGAGTGCGGCGCTCGAAACCGATTTGACCATGGGCGGCAGCGCGAAGAACAAGCGTGAGTTGGGGGTAAACATCGAGAAGTGGCTGCGGGAGCGCAAAGACGGTTCGCCGATCCTTGGTCTGCCGGCTGAAGAGGGGCGGGGCCGGGTTGTACTGATCGCAAACCTTCCGCGAGCATTTTGGGAAGGTCGCTCTGCCGCCCAAGCACTTCATGCTTTCGACTACTGTCTGTACGGCGATCTTGAGAATCCGAACTGGGGCAAAGAAGCATAGTTGCACTTCGGCTGTCCGATAACCCGGCACACACATTCTACAGCCACGACCACTTCGGGGTCGGTTGCTGAAAGGCAGGAATTTTTCGCGACCGGGGTCAAGCCGCCGTGCCGCTTTCGGGATCGCACGCCGACCCGGCTTATGGCAACTTGTGGGTGGAATTCGGAATGGCAGCTTTGCATCCGCCAAATCCTGGGGAAGCGTATCGGAAACCGGGGGCAAGGATTTGCGGCCCTGTAGGCCTGCCTCGGTTGCATCGGGGCAGGCCGCAAGATCGCCAAAGGCGGCAAGGCAATCCTCTACCGCACTAAAGGCTTGCCATCACTCCATGCTGCATTGCACACAAGCGCCATGCGGATTGCGATTGTCGATGAAAGCGCCCCCCGGGCCTCGATTATCGAGGAAGGGCTGTCCGCGCTCGAGGGATGCGAGATCTTCACCCTCACCTCGCGCACCGGGCTGGTCGCACGCATCGCTGAGATCGCACCCGATGTCATCTTCATGGATCTCGGGAACCCCTCTCGCGATGTGCTTGAGGAATACTTCGCCGTCAGCCGTGCGCTCGATCATCCGATCGCCATGTTCGTCGATCGCAGCGATGACGACCAGATTGCCGCTTCGATCGACGCAGGCGTATCGACCTATGTGGTGGACGGGCTGTCGGCCCACCGGATCGCGCCCCTGCTCAAGATGACGATCCAGCGGTTTCATGCCTTCGCGCGGCTTCAGCATGAATTGGCCGAAGCGCAAGGCAAGCTCGCCGAGCGCGATACGATCGACAAGGCGAAGCGCATCCTGATGAAAACCAGGAACATCGGTGAGCCGGCGGCCTATGCCGAACTGCGCAAGAAGGCGATGTCGACCAACCGGCGCATCATCGACATCGCTGAAGCCGTCGTGACCGCGCATGAGCTGATGGGAGACGGGCAATGACCGAGCGGCTGACAATCGGGTTTCTGCCGCTGATCGATGCGTGCCTACCGATCCTGGCGCAGGAACATGGCTTTGCCGCAGAAGAGGGCCTTGAGCTGAGCTTCGTGCGCGATGTTTCGTGGGCGACGGTGTTGGACCGGCTGCTCTACGGGCACAGCGATGCGGCGCACATGCTGGCTCCTTTGGCGATCGCCACGACGCTGGGCCGCGGCCGGCCGGCGCAAAGCATTGCCGCGCCGTTTGTGCTGGGGCTCAATGGCAATGCCATTACGGTCTCGAACCGGCTTGCGCAGGAACTTGGGTGCGATGGCACGCTGTCCGATCCCACCGAACTTGGTGGGCGGCTGAGGGCGCTTGCGGCCCGGCGGCGCGATGCGGGGGAGCGGCTGCGCTTCGGGGTCGTCCATCGCTATTCCAGCCACAATTACATGCTGCGGTATTGGCTGGCCGGATGCGGCATCCGGCCCGATGTCGATATCGAGATCGTCACCGTCGCCCCGCCCTTCAGCGCCGACGCGCTGGCGGCGGGCGAGATCGATGGGTCGTGCGTGGGCGAGCCGTGGAATTCGATCGCAGTGGACAAGGGCGTGGGGCAAATCGTGCTCGCCACGGCGCAAATCTGGCGGCGCGGGGTGGAGAAGGTGCTGGCGCTGCGGACCGAGCGGCTGGAGGAAATCCGCCCGTCGGTCGAAGGGCTGATCCGCGCCATGCACCGGGCGGGCGAGCATTTTGTCGATCCGGCCAACTGGGAAACCAATGCCGCGATCCTCGCCCGGCCAGAATATTGCGATGCCTCCGCCACGCTGCTGCTTCGCGCGATCTCCGATCGGCTTGTGCTTAAGCAGGGCGAGGCGGCGCGGCACTATCCCGATTTCATGTTCCAGCACCGGGAAGCAGCGAATTTCCCATGGGTCAGCCAATCGGAATGGCTCTACAGCCAGCTGGTGCGCTGGGACGGGCTGGAATATGATGCCGGGCAGGCGAACGCCGCCGCGCGGGTGTTCCGCCCGGATGTTTATCGCAGCGCTCTGCGCGACATGCCGGGACAATTGCCGACGTCGAGCTCGAAGGTCGAAGGGAGCCTGTCGCAGGCGCTCGAAGCCCACACCCACGCGGGCACGATGCTTATGGAAAACAACACCTTTTTCGACGGCATCAGTTTCGATCCCGACCGCCTCCCGGAATATATTGCATCGCAAAAATGATGCTGCGGCGCAAAAGGGGGTTTGCGATTTCCATCAACTTGGGTTATTCGATTCGTACGCGAGACACGGCTCCGACGTAGGAATCGTACTCTCCCTCGCGTGATGCGAAAAATTTGTGGCAACGACGCCGCCCGTTTTGTCCCTGTCCGGGGATGCGACGAGGCGGCTTTTTTGCGTTCGATTTCGGGGCGAAAGGACCAATGACAATGACACCCACCCGGCACATCAAGGGGCACTTCTCATTCGACCGGCGCGGGCTGATCGCTGCGGTCCTAGCCAGTGTGGCGCTCGCCGGATGCGGGGCATCGGCGGATGGTTCGGGCGAGAATGTCGTGGCCGCAACGGTCGATGGCGCAATCGAGAAGCCCAACCTCAAGCTCGGCTTCATCAAGCTCACCGACATGGCGCCGCTCGCCATCGCCAAGGAGAAAGGCTTCTTTGCCGAGGAAGGCCTCAACGTCACGCTTGAGCCGCAGGCGAACTGGAAGGTGCTGCTCGATGGGGTGATCGCGGGACAGTTGGACGGGGCGCACATGCTCGCCGGGCAGCCGATTGCCGCGACCATTGGTTACGGGACCAAGGCCGATCTGATCGCGCCGCTCAGCCTCGATCTCAACGGCAATGCCATCACGGTGTCGAACAAGGTCTGGGGCATGATCGAACCGGGCCTGCCCAAGGATGCGGGCGGCAAGCCCACCCACCCGATCCCGGCCAGCGTGCTCAAGCCGGTCGTCGCCAAGTTTAAGGCCGAGGGCAAGCCCTTCAACATGGGCATGGTCTTCCCGGTCAGCACCCACAATTACGAAATCCGCTACTGGCTCGCCGCCGGGGGCCTCAACCCCGGCTACTACACCGAAGGTGATGTGCAGGGCGTGGTCGGGGCGGACGTCAAGCTGTCGGTCACCCCGCCGCCGCAGATGCCAGCAACCCTCGAAGCGGGCACGATCGAGGGTTACAGCGTGGGCGAGCCGTGGAACCAGGCGGCGGTCGCCAAGAAGATCGGCGTGCCGATTATCACCGATAACGAAATCTGGAACAACAACCCGGAGAAGGTGCTGGGTCTGCGCAAGGACTTTGCCGAAAAGAACCCCGCGACCACTGCTGCGCTGTTGCGCGCGATCATCAAGGCGCAAGCTTGGCTTGATGCTGACGGGGGCAAGAACCGCAAGGAAGCGGTCGAAATCCTCAGCCGCCCGAACTACGTGGGCGCCGATGCAGCGGTGATCGCGGCATCGATGACCGGGGTATTCACCTTCGCGCCGGGCGATACCCGCGAAGCCAAGGGCTTCAACATCTTCTTCGACAAGTATGCGGGCTACCCGTTCTATTCGGACGCGGTCTGGTATCTCACTCAGATGCGCCGCTGGGGGCAGATCGCCAGCGACAAGGACGACCAGTGGTATTTCGATACCGCCAAGGCGGTCTATCGCCCTGACCTTTACCTTGCCGCTGCCAAGAAACTGGTGGCCGATGGCAAGATCCCTGCGGACAGCGTCCCCGAAACCAACGGCTTTCGCGGCGAACAGGGCGGCTTCATTGATGGCGTCACCTTCGATGGCTCCAAGCCCAATGCCTATCTCGCCAAGTTCCCGATCGGCCTGAAGCAGGGCCAGAAGGTCACCGCAGCCGGTGTCACCGGCGGCTGATTTTGCCCGACATCCTTCCCTCTCGAGGATCCCCATCATGGCCACCGCATATGCACAACCCCTGTCCGATGCCTCAGAACCCGCGGACAAGACCGGCGCGGCATCAATGACCGCTCCGACCGATGACGAAGCTGCCGGAATGCCTGCGGAAAAGGCACCCGCTGGCAACCCGCTTGCGGCCAAGGTCAAGGAGCAGGCACTTGCCCTGCTGTGGCCGGTGATCGGGATTCTGGCGTTCCTCGGCGCATGGGCGCTGCTCGCTCCGCAGGTCGATACCTCGCTCGGCACGCTTCCCGGGCCGTTCGAGGTCGCCAAGGCAGGCGCGGGCCTCTACGGCGAATATGCCGCAGCCAACGATGCCGAAGCAGCCTTCTATGCCCAGCAGGAAGCCAGCAATGCCGCAGCAAGAGCATCGGGCAATGTCGCGGCGATCAGCGATTTCGAATATTCGGGATCGCCGACCTTCCTCGACCAGATCCTGACCTCGCTGAAGACCGTTGCCCTTGGCTTTGCGCTGGCAACGCTGCTGGCGGTGCCGATCGGGTTGATGGCGGGGCTGAGCAAGCGGTTCAACGCGGCGATCAACCCGCTGGTGCAGATCATGAAACCGGTCAGCCCGCTCGCCTGGCTGCCGATTGTCACGATGGTGATTTCGGCGATGATCACCAGCGCCGATCCGCTGCTGCCCAAGGCGTTTGTGATCTCGGCGCTGGTGGTGATGCTGTGTTCGCTGTGGCCGACACTGATCAACACGGCGGTCGGCACCAGTTCGATCGACAAGGACCTGCTCAATGTCGGCAAGGTGCTGCGGCTGGGCTGGTTCGACAAGCTGACCAAGCTCGTTCTGCCGGCATCGCTGCCCTATATCTTCACCGGTATGCGCCTGTCGCTGGGCGTGGGCTGGATGGTGCTGATCGCGGCGGAAATGCTCGCGCAGAACCCGGGCCTTGGCAAGTTCGTGTGGGACGAGTTCCAGAACGGTTCTTCGCAGAGCCTCGCGCGGATCATGTTCGCGGTGATCGTGATCGGGCTGATCGGCTTCCTGCTCGACCGGGTGATGATGGCGCTGCAAGGCCTCGTCTCCAAGAACCGCACGGTCTGAGGAGGCGGGCATGAGCGACACTCCATTCCTTTCCCTGCGCGGCCTTACCAAGTCCTATGTCGGCAAGACCGGCGGCGTCACCGAGGTGCTGGGCGGCATCGACCTTGATGTGGCCGAGGGCGAGTTCGTGGCGATCCTCGGCTTTTCCGGGGCAGGCAAAACCACGCTGATCAGCGCGCTCGCCGGGCTGGTGGAGCCGGACGGCGGCACCATGACCTTGCGGGGCAAGCCGATTGACGGGCCTGACCGGGAACGGGGCCTCGTCTTCCAGTCCTATTCGCTGTTCCCTTGGCTTACGGTCGAAGGCAACGTGACACTCGCGGTCGATGCGGTCCACAAGACCCGCAGCAAGGCCGAACGCCGCGCGCTGGTGCGCCAGAAGGTCGAGCTGGTCGGGCTCGGCCACGCAATGGACCGCAAGCCCGCGCAGCTTTCGGGCGGGATGCGTCAACGGGTCGCGGTGGCGCGCGCACTGGCGATGGAGCCCGAAATCCTGCTGCTGGACGAGCCGCTCTCGGCGCTCGACGCGCTCACCCGCGCAAAACTGCAGGACGAGATCGAGCGTATTCGCAAGGAGGAGGGCCGCACCATCCTGCTTGTCACCAATGATGTGGACGAGGCCTTGTTGCTGGCAGACAGGGTGGCGGTGCTGACTCCGGCACCGGCCGCGCGGATCGGTCAGATCTGGCAAGTCGATGTGGCGCGCCCGCG
This sequence comes from uncultured Sphingomonadaceae bacterium, assembly GCA_964404985.1. GTDB lineage: Bacteria > Pseudomonadota > Alphaproteobacteria > Sphingomonadales > Sphingomonadaceae > Hankyongella. Next base: position 4,089 of record CAYOMD010000033.1, on the reverse strand, counting down.
CGACCGCGAAGGGGTCAACGCCGATGCCACCTACCAGCGGCTGCGCAAGGAGATCGTCGACTATCTCGGCGCGCTGAATGAGCAGAGCGGCAGCGTGGGCGAAAGCACGGTTGCCCTGCCCAATGTCACCCCGCTCGACCTTGCGCCCCCGCCGCAGGCCTATCGCGATGCGGCCCGCAGTGCGGTCGACAAGCGCTATCTGGAGTTTTTCCGGCTCGACAAGGTCTACCCCACCCCCAAGGGCCCGCTGAAGGTGGTCGAGGATTTCAACCTGCTGATGGACCGGGGCGAGTTCATCTCGCTGATCGGCCATTCGGGCTGCGGCAAATCGACTGTGCTGTCGATGGCGGCAGGCCTCAATGCGATCAGCGGCGGCGGGATCGTGCTCGACAACCGCGAGATCACCGCCGCAGGGCCCGACAAGGCGGTGGTGTTCCAGGCCCCCAGCCTGATGCCCTGGCTGACCGCGCGCGAGAATGTCGCGCTGGGGGTGGAGCGGGTTTACCCCCACGCCGCCAAGGCCGAGCGGGCCGACATCATCGATTACTATCTCGACCGGGTCGGCCTTGGCGATGCCACGGACAAGATGGCCGCCGAAATGTCGAACGGGATGCGCCAGCGGGTTGGCATCGCGCGCGCCTTCGCGCTTTCACCGCGGCTGCTGCTGCTTGATGAGCCCTTCGGGATGCTCGACAGCCTTACGCGCTGGGATTTGCAGGACGTGCTGGTCGAAACCTGGAACCGCACCAAGGTGACCGCGATCATGGTGACCCATGACGTGGACGAGGCGATTCTGCTGGCTGACCGGGTGGTGATGATGACCAACGGGCCGCGCGCCACGATCGGCAAGATCCTGACGGTCGACCTGCCTCGCCCGCGCAATCGCAAGGAGCTGCTCGAACACCCGCAGTTCTACCAATACCGGCAGGAGGTGCTGCAATTCCTTGCCGAATATGACCACGGCCCGGCGACCAAAGCTGCCTGACCGGGCCCACCGCTTCCACGTGGTGAGTTGCGGCAATGGCGCCGCGCTCTGTCAGCCACGCCTCTCCGGCGGCCCGCATGGGTCACCACTGTTCGGGCAACGATGCTCGGCTTCCCGTTAGCACGATGCGACCGCTCAACGGCGGCGCAAAGGGGGTCTTGATGCGTTCGAAATTTCTCGCCTGTGCCGCTGTCCTTGCCGTCACTTCCACGCCCGCGCTGGCCGGGCCACTTGCCCCGCAGAAGATCGGCGAGGATGTTACTCTGGACCCGATTGTCGATGCGCGGCTGCGGCTGGAAACCAATGACCAGTCGAACTTCCCGGACACCGCCACCTCGATCACGGTCCACACCCGCCTGGGGGCGGAGCTGAAGGCAAAAGGCTTCTCGCTGATTGCCGAGGGCGAGTTCACCCGCGCACTGGAGGATGATTTCAACGACACCATCCCCGGCAACGGGGTGGAGCCCTTCCCCGTCATCGCCGATCCCGACACGACCGAGCTCAACCGGCTCAGCATCGGCTATGCCGCCAAGGATTTCTCCGCCACCGTGGGCCGCCAGCGGATCATCCACGAGAACGCGCGCTTCATCGGCAACGTCATCTGGCGGCAGAACGAGCAGACCTTCGATGCAGTGCGCGCGATCGGCAAGCTCGGCCCGGTCGAGATCGACCAGACCTATGCCATCAGCCAGCGCACGATCTTCGGATCGAAGAGCCCGAACCAGGAATTCGAAGGCGATTTCCTGTTAACCAAGGTCGCCGCCGTGTTCGATCCGGTGCGCATCGTCGCCTTCCGCTACGAGTATGATTACGACACCCGCCTTGCCTTTTCGAGCCAGACCTATGGCGCGACCGTCACCGCGACGATCCCGGCCGGCAAGGCCAAGATCGGCCTGAAGGGCGGCTACGCCAACGAGCGCGATACCGGGCGTAACCCGGTCAATTTCAGCGCGGATTACTTCCTCGCCGAAGGCAGCGTGGCCTACGCGGGCTTCACCTTGCGCGCCCAGTATGAAGAGCTGGGCAGCGATGGCGGGCGCGCCGCGTTCCAGACCCCGCTCGCCACGGCCCACGCCTTCCAAGGCTATGCCGACCTGTTCCTCATCACCCCGGCGGGTGGCGTGCGCGACAGCAACGTCCGCCTTTCGAAGAAGTTCGCGATCAAGGGCTTGCCCAGCGGCTTGACCGTAGAGGCGACCTATCACGAATTCGACAGCGACTTCGGCGGGCTGGATTACGGCACCGAAGTCGACGGTGTGGTGAGCTTCAAGATCGGCGATGTCGGCCTGCTGGCGAAATACGGCAACTACCAGACCCAAGGCTTCGGCCCCGACACCACCCGCTTCACCCTCCAGGCCGAAGTCAGCTTCTGAGCCCGGCGCTCTGCCCCGCATCAACGGAGAACCCAAGTGAACCTGCAAACCAGCATCCCGGCACCCCGCCACGCTGACGCCAAGGAACGGCTTGTCGTGATCGGCAACGGCATGGCCGGGTGCCGCGCGGTGGAGGAAATCCTCGCGCTCGAACCGGACCGCTGGGCGATCACGATCTTCGGGGCAGAGCCAAGGGTCAATTACAATCGCATCATGCTCTCCCCCGTGCTGGCGGGAGAGAAGAGCTTCGATGAGATCGTGATCAACACCGCCGAATGGTATGCCGACAATGGCATCACTCTCGTCAGCGGCGATCCGGTGGTGCATATTGATCGCGCCGCACAGCAGGTGGTCTCGCGCGGCGGGCGGATCGAAAGCTATGATCGGCTGCTGATCGCCACGGGGTCTGATCCGTTTGTGATCCCGGTGCCGGGCAAGGATCTGCCCGGCGTCGTCACCTTCCGCGATCTTGACGATGTCGAGACGATGCTCGCCGCGGCCGAGACCAGCAGCAGGGCGGTGGTGATCGGCGGCGGATTGCTCGGGCTCGAAGCGGCGCACGGTCTCAGCTTGCGCGGCATGGCAGTGACGGTCGTTCACCTGATGCCCACCCTGATGGAACGCCAGCTCGACGAGGCGGCGGGCTATCTCCTCAAGTCCGAGCTGGAAGGCCGGGGGATGACGATCCTGACCGGTGCGGACACCGCCGAAATCATCGAACAGGACGGGCGCGTGGGCGGCGTCCGATTGAAGGACGGCACCGAAATCCCCGCCGATCTGGTGGTCATGGCGGTCGGCATCCGGCCCAACGGCACTCTCGCCAAGGCCAGCGGGCTGGCGGTCGAGCGCGGGATCATCGTCGATGACGACATGGTCACCAGCGATCCGGCGATCCTTGCCGTGGGCGAATGCGTGCAGCATCGCGGGGCGTGCTACGGCCTTGTCGCGCCGATCTGGGAGATGTGCCGCGCGCTCGCCGCAGGGCTGGCCGCCAGCCCCAAGGGCTATGAAGGCTCGGTCACCTCGACCAAGCTCAAGGTCTCGGGCGTCGATGTCTTCTCCGCCGGCGACTTCAGCGGTGGCGAGGGATGCGAGGACATTGTCCTGCGCGATGCAGCGCGTGGGATTTACAAGCGCGTGGTGGTGAAGGACGACCGCGTCGTCGGCGCGGTGCTGTATGGCGATACGCAGGACGGCAACTGGTATTTCGATCTGCTCCGGCAGCAGCAGGACGTCTCCGACATCCGCGAGGCGCTGATCTTCGGGCAGGCCTTCGCCGCCGGGGGCGCGCTCGCGGACCCTAACGCCGCCGTTGCAGCACTTTCGGACGACGCAGAAATCTGCGGCTGCAACGGCGTGTCCAAGGGCAAGGTGGTCGCCTGCATCACCGGCGGCGCGGCGAGCCTCGATGCGGTGCGCGCCGGGTGCAAGGCGTCAGCCAGCTGCGGATCGTGCACGGACCTCGTCGAACGCCTGCTCGCGCTGACGCTGGGCGACGGGGTCGAGGAAAGCGCCAAGACGCTGTGCGGCTGCACCAGCTTCGGCCACGATGACGTGCGCCCCGCGATCGTGGAGCGCGGATTCCGGTCGATCCCGCAGGTCATGCAGGAACTCCACTGGTCGACCCCGGATGGCTGCTCCAAGTGCCGCCCAGCGCTCAATTACTACCTGCTGTGCGCGTGGCCCGGCGAATATGTCGACGATCAGAAAAGCCGCTTCGTCAACGAGCGG
>CAYOMD010000032.1:0-22864 GCA_964404985.1 uncultured Sphingomonadaceae bacterium | reverse complement strand
TATCCTGGATCCCGGATCAAGTCCGGGATGACGACGTGTCATGACGGTGTCACACTAGGCTGCCTTTAACGCGTTCCCGAAGATCATTCGAATAGGGCCTCGGCCTTTCATGCTGACCTCCAATCCAGCCCATAGGGTGAATCAGAAATCAGCCGCCTTGGGAATCCCAAATCAATTCAATCTCAACGCAAACGAGTCTAGCCCCTCAAGCGCGCGCCGGTCGCCTTGGCAGCGGCCTCGACAATCTTCGCGGACAAGGCCGTCAGCTCAGCCTCGGTGAAGCTGGCGTCTTTGGGTTGCAAGGTCACGGCGATGGCGAGCGACACATGCCCATCCTCGACACCGGGGCCGGCGAAGCGGTCGAACAGGGTGACCTGCGTGATTGCCAGCTTGTCCGCTCCCTTGATGGCAGTGACCAGCTTGGCCGCCACAGTGTCCGCAGGCACCACGAACGCATAGTCCCGGGTGACTGCCTGCAGGGCCGGCGGCGTGTAGGGTGGTCGTGCCCGGCCACCGGCCTTGGGGTGCGGTACGGCGTCGAGATAGACCTCGGCGGCGATCACGGTGCCGTCAAGGTCGAATGCCTTCAGGATGTTGGGGTGCAGTTCGCCGAATGCGGCCAGCGGCAGGGTCGGGCCGAGCCGCAACACCCCGGAGCGACCCGGGTGGAACCAGCCGGGGGCATCCAGGGTGGTCTGTGCCCGCTCGGCGGCAAAGCCTGCGGCATCGAGCACGGCCAGCGCTTCTGCCTTGGCGTCAAACACATCAAAGGCCTTCGCTTTCGGGCTGGTCCAGTGGCGACCCTGCTTGTCGCCGGCGGCCAGTAGGCCCAGGGTCAGCCGCTCGAAGCCATCCTCTTGCGCGAAATAGCGTTTTCCCAGCTCGAACAGCCGCACGCTGTCGGCCCCCCGGTCGCGGTTGCGCTGCGCCGCACGCGCCAGCCCTGCGAGCAGGGTCGGGCGCATGACCGCAAGGTCTGCCGAGATCGGGTTATCCAGCGTCCAGGCACCGCCCCCGAAGGGTGCTGCGTCATCTGGTGCGACAAAGCTCCAGGTAATCGCCTCGGAGAAGCCGCGCGCGGCCATGGTGCGCCGTACCCGCTTCAAACGCGCCTGCACCGGAGTTGCCGTCGGCTTGGCGACGCCGTCTGCGCGCGGCATGGCAGCGGCGGGAATATGGTCATAGCCCACAAGCCGCAGGACTTCTTCCACGAGGTCGGCCTCGCCCTCGACGTCCTTACGCCAGGATGGCACCCGGACAGTCCACGGCACGGCCTCCGCCATAACCGTGAAGCCCAGCCGCTCCAGGATGGCACGCTGGTCAGCCTCCGCCACCGCGAGACCGCCCAGCGATACCGTGCGCGCCGGACGATAAGCGATGCTGCGTTCAAACGTCGGCGGCGTGCCGGCCATCTGCACTTCGCTTGGTTCGCCGCCACACAGATCGAGGATCATGGCGCTCGCCAGTGCCAGCCCGTCGTCCAGTCCTGCCGGGTCGACGCCGCGCTCGAACCGGGCGCGCGCATCGCTATTGAGGTTGAACGCCCGGCCAGTCTCGCCGATGCGCACGCTTTCAAACAGCGCGCACTCGATGAGCACGTCCTTCGTCGCCTCGGTGCAGCCGGAATAGTCCCCGCCCATGATCCCGCCGAGGCCGAGCACGCGGGTATCATCCGCGATCACAACCATGGCTTCGGTCGGTGCATAGGTCTTGCCGTTGAGCGCCTCGACGCTGTCACCCGCACGGCCGCGCCGGGCGGTGATCGCCCCGGACAGCTTGGCGAGGTCATAGACGTGGAGCGGACGCGCCCGGTCGATCATGATGTATTGCGTGACATCGACCAGTGCCGAGATCGGTCGCAGACCGATGGCCTTCAGGCGGCGCTGCAGCCAGTCCGGCGACGGCCCGTTCTTCACGCCGCGCACGACACGGCCAAGGAAGGCGGGGCAGCCTTCCGGGTCATGGGTGTGGATCGCGACCGGGCAAGGGAAATCGCCTGCAATCTGCGGCGCGGGCGGAGTCTTCAGCGCCCCGAGCCCGGCGGCTGCGAGATCGCGCGCAACGCCGGCAACGCCCAGGCAATCCGCCCGGTCCGGGGTGATGGCGATGTCGAACACCGGGTCATCCAGACCCATCCAGGCCGCAAACGGCGTACCGACCGGGGCATCGGCCGCCAGATCGAGAATGCCGTCATGATCCTCGCCGAGTTCCAGCTCACGCGCCGAACACAGCATGCCGCAACTCTCGACACCGCGGATCGCCGCCACCTTCAGGGTGATCCCGCTGCCGGGGATGAATGCGCCCGGCGGCGCGTAGGCGACCTTCATGCCGGCACGCGCGTTGGGGGCACCACAGACCACCTGCACCGGCGCGCCGTCGCCCGTGTCAACCGTGCAGACGCGCAGCTTGTCGGCGTTCGGGTGGGTGACCGCCTCGATCACATGCGCAATCTTCAGCGGCTTGAGTTTCTCCGCCGGGTTCTCGATACCTTCCAGCTCAAGGCCCAGTTCGGTCAGCTTGCGACCAATCTCGACCGGCGAGGCGTCGGTTTCCAGATGGTCTTTCAGCCAGGACAGGGTGAATTTCATAGCTCAGGCTCCGATGCCGCCCGACAGGGTCGGGACGTCGAGGAACGAGAAGCCGTAATGCCTAAGCCAGCGCAGATCGGCATCGAAAAAGGCGCGCAGATCGGTCATGCCGTACTTCAGCATGGCCAGACGGTCGATGCCACAGCCGAACGCGAAGCCCTGATACTCGGCCGGGTCCAGGCCGCACGCCGCGATGACCTTCGGGTGGACCATGCCGCACCCCAGAATCTCCAGCCAGCTCTCGCCCTGGCCGACGGTCAGCTTGCCACCCTCCCACGAGCACTGCACGTCCAGCTCTGCCGAAGGCTCCGTGAACGGGAAAAAGCTCGGGCGGAAACGGGTCGTGATCGTATCGACCTCGAAGAATGCCTTGATGAAGGTCTCAAGACACCAGCGCAGATGCCCCATGTGGGTATCGCGGTCGATCACCAGCCCCTCGATCTGGTGGAACATCGGCGTGTGGGTCGCATCCGAATCGCAGCGATAGACCCGACCGGGGGCGACGATGCGGATCGGTGGTTTCTGCTCGAGCATGGTACGCACCTGCACCGGGCTGGTGTGGGTGCGCAGCAGCATGCGCTCTCCTGCCGTATTGGCGGGGAAATAAAAGGTGTCGTGCATCGCCCGCGCCGGATGCTCGGGCGGGATGTTGAGTGCTGTGAAATTATGCCAGTCGCTCTCGATCTCCGGCCCCTCGGCGACCGCGAACCCCAGATCGGCGAAGATCTCGGCCAGCTCGTCCATCACCTGCGAAATCGGGTGGACCGCGCCGGGCGCCATCGACAAGGCCGGCAGGGACACATCGACCCGCTCGGTCGCCAGCCGGGCGTTGAGTACCGCCGATTCGAGATCGTCCTTGCGTTCGGAGATCAGCCTGGAGATACGCTCGCGCAGGCCGTTGAACAACGGTCCCTTCACCTGCCGCTCGTCCGGCGACAGGGTCCCCAGGGTTTTGAGAAGCTGGGTGATGGTCCCGGATTTGCCCAGCGCGCGCACGCGCACGTCCTCGACAGCATCCAGGGTTTCGGCCTGCGCTATCGCATCAATGAGCGCACGCTCCAGGCTTGCTGTATCGTCCATGCCGGCCTCCGCTGTCTGCGAAACGTTTCAGACGGCGCTGCGGTTACGCTGCGGCTTCGACGCCTTCGACACCGGCGGCCAGCAGCGCTTCACGCGACTTGGCGACGAGGGCGGCAAAGCCCTCCGGCTCCAGCGATGCCAGATCGGAGATGACGCGGCGGTCCAGCTCGATCCCGGCGAGTTTGAGGCCATGCATGAACCGGCCATAGGTCAGGCCCATTTCGCGTGCACCGGCGTTGATCCGCTGGATCCACAGGGCGCGGAAGTTCCGCTTCTTCACCTTGCGGTCGCGGTAGGCGTATTGTCCGGCTTTCTCGACCGCCTGGCGGCCAACGCGGATGGTATTCTTGCGGCGGCCATAATAGCCTTTGGCTTGGTCGAGCAGCCGCTTGTGACGAGCACGGGCGGTAACGCCCCGTTTTACACGTGCCATTTCAGTCTTCCTTGAAGGTCAATTGGGCAGATCAGTGGGAGATCACAGGTGCAGATCGATGGGAGTCGGGCAGCCTTACAGGCCGTAGGGTGCCCAGACTTTCATCTTGGTGGCATCCGACTCTGACATCAGAGCCATACCACGATTCTGGCGAACCTGTTTGGCGGTCCGCTTGATCATGCAGTGTCTTTTCCCGACCTGGGCATGCTTGACCTTGCCGGATGCGGTGGCCCGGAAGCGTTTCTTGACCCCGCTCTTGGTCTTCATCTTGGGCATTTTGCTTATCCTTTCAGATATGAAAGAGGCGCTTTGGGGTTAGCCCGCGCCACGCATTAAGAGCCAACTCGGCAGCCCGTACTGGCCGGCCGACTCATCCAGAAGGCGCGAGGCTATACACAGGCTGTATGAAAAGCGCAACACTGTCGCAAAGGGTCTATGCGGACTGTTAAGCCCTTCACGTCATAATCCTGCGGAACACACCATGAGGTCTCCATGCTCCGACTCTTAAGCCGCCTCTGGCTGGTATTGCTGCTGGGTCTTTCGACCGTCCAGGCGCAAACCGCAGACAGCCTCGCAACCCCGACCCAGGCGACACCAGCACTGTGGCGTGCAACCGGCCCTGCCGGCACGCTCTACCTCTTCGGGACCATCCACCTTCTGCCACCGGCGCTGGCCTGGCGCACCCCAGCTTACGAACAGGCGCTCAGCAACTCAAACCGGCTGATGCTTGAACTGGACGAGCGCAACCTTGATCCCGCTGTTCTGCAGCCGACGATCCTGCGCCTTGGCCTGCTGCCGGAGGATCAGTCGCTGCGCAGCGAACTCGGCGACGAACTCTATGCCAAGGTTGTCGATGCGGGCACGCAGGTTGGCGTGCCGGAAGTGACTCTGCGCCGGATGCGCCCCTGGCTGGCGGCGGTCAGCCTCAGCGCCATCGCCGCCACCCGCATGGGCCTCAATCCGGAAGCCGGCGTCGACCGGGCGATCCTCACGCAAGCAAAGACGCTCGGCTTGGCAGTCGAGGGTCTGGAGACGGCGGACGAGCAGTTCGCATATCTCTCCCGCCTGGACGGCGAGGCCGGAAAATCGCTGGTGCGGCAGACGGTCACGGATCTGCGCGACGCCCGCACCCTGTTCAATCGCCTGCTGATCGCGTGGGCGAGCGGCGACCCCGCGCTGCTGGAGACCGAACTTCTGGACCGGATCGCCGAGGAATCGCCCGTGGTCAACGATGCGCTGCTGATTGCGCGCAACCGAGCCTGGCTGCCCAGGCTCCGGCAGCGGCTTCTGGAGCCGGGCACGACCTTCGTTGCCGTCGGTGCCGGACACCTGGTCGGGCCGGACGGACTGGTCGCGCTGCTGACGGCCGAGGGGGTCAAGGTCGAGCAGCTGGCACCTTGAATGGCCTGCGGTGATGCCCCACCCCTATCCCCTCCCCTGAAGGGAGGGGGTGCTGCCGTCTTACGTCAATCCAAAGTCAGCCCAGGATAGCCTTGAGCAGGCGCGCGTCACCGACTGCGAGCACCCGGCCGTCACTCTCGGCGGTCAGGGGCTGGCCGGACCAGTCGACGATGGCACCGCCTGCACCCACGATTACAGGGGCAAGGGCCGCGTAATCGTAGAGCTTCAGGCCAGACTCGGCGACGACATCAAGGTAGCCGGACGCCAGATAGCCATAGTTGCAGCAATCGCCGCCATAGATGGTCTGGCGGGTGGTGTCGCGCAGTTGCTCGAACACAAGCGCGTCGGCATCCGGGAACAGGTCCGGGGATGTGGTGGCGAAATACGCCTGCCCGAGAGTTGCGCAGGTGCGGGTTTTGCAGGGCTTGCCGTTGAACAGGGTCGGGCGATCGGTGACGCCGACCCAGCGGTCGCCGGTGATCGGCAGGTCGATCACCCCGATGACGGGGCGGCCCTCGAAGAGGACGCTGATGAGCGTGCCGAACAACGGCCGGCCGGTGATGAAGGCGCGGGTGCCGTCGATGGGGTCGAGCACCCAGGTCCAGGTCGGGTCCCGGCCGTCGGTGCCGTACTCCTCCCCTATGATGACATCCTCAGGCCGGATCGCGCGGATCAATTGGCGCAGCAGTGCCTCTGCCTCGCGGTCGGCCTGCGTGACCGGGCTTTCATCCGCCTTGTCGTCAACAGTGACGCCGGTACGGTAATAGCGGCGCAGCACGGCGCCGCTGGCGTCGGCAAGACGCTCGGCAAGCTGGGTGATCGTATCGGGGAGCAGCAAGAGAGCCTCGTCGTCCGGGTGTCTCAGTGCCAGCGCCATGCCTCAATCCTCACGCAGGGGAAAGCCAAATCGGCACGCGCAGCGCGCCAGCCATCTCCATAGCCGCAGGCGGGTTACGTCCGCCTGAAGCAAAGCGGTAAACACGGGTGAACACACCCCTTGGAATCGTGATCAGGATACGACACCATAACATCCGTCCGGCCCTATAGTGGTCGCCTCGATCCGGGAGTGATTATGTATCGTCGTTTGCTCGCTTGCGCCGCGCTCGCTGCGTTACCATCAATCCCGGCACTGGCCGCCGGGCCGCAGATTGTCCTGCGCGCCGGCCAGCTCTTCGACGGCGCGACCGGCCGGTTTGTCGCCGATCAGGCGGTGGTGATCGAGGGCGGGACGGTGACGGCGGTCCGCCCCTGGCGCAGCTTTGCCGTACCGGCGGGTGCCAACGTGGTCGACCTGAGTGCCCAGTGGGTGATGCCCGGCTTCATCGACATGCACACCCACATCACCGGCGACCCGACCATCACCCCCTATGAAAGCTACAATATAAGCAATGCCCGCGCCGCGATCATCGGTGCCGGCAATGCCTACAAGACGCTGCTGGCCGGCTTCACCGCCATCCGCGACGTCGGCTCGGGCGGTTTCAGCGACGTGGCGCTGCGCGACGGCATCGCCCGGGGCGACGTGCCCGGCCCGCGCATCTTTGCCTCCGGCCCGGCACTCGGCATCACCGGCGGCCATTGCGACGAGAATAATCTGGCACCCGAGCTGGATTATCGCGCGGAAGCTGTCGCCGACGGAGCCGACGCGGTGCGCGCCATGGTGCGCCGCAACGTCAAATATGGCGTCGACCACATCAAATATTGCGCGACCGGCGGCGTCTTCTCCAAGGGCACCATCCCCGGCGCGCCGCAATATTCGCAGGAAGAAATGAACGTGCTGGTGAGCGAGGCGCACGACCACAACCGCCGCGTCGCCGCCCATGCCCATGGCGCGGAAGGGATCAAACGGGCGATCCGCGCCGGGGTGGATACGGTGGAGCATGCCAGCATCATCGACGAGGAAGGGCTGAAGATGGCGAAGGCCGCCGGCACCGTTCTCAACATGGACATCTACAACACGGAATATACCCAGTCCGAGGGCAAGAAGAACGGCGTGCCGGAAGAAAGCATGCAGAAGGACCGTGACACCGCCGACGTGCAGCGCGAGAATTTCGCCAAGGCGGTCAAAATGGGCGTGAAGCTCGCCTTCGCGTCCGATGCCGGCGTCTATCCCAATGGCGACAACCCGAAGCATTTCTTCTACATGGTCAAATATGGCATGACCCCTGCGCAGGCGATCCAGGCGGCGACGTCCGTCGCAGCGGAGGCAATCGGGGACCGGACCCTGGGTCACATCGCGCCCGGCAAGGCCGCCGACATCGTGGCAGTCAGCCGGGACCCGCTGGCCGATATCCGGGCGCTGGAGCAGGTGAACTTCGTGATGAAGGCGGGCCAGGTCTATCGCGGCGCACCCGCCCAGTGTGCCGCAGCGCCGGCCGCCTGGCCCTGCGAGGCTCCTTGACTTGGGCGACTGTAAACAAACACCCGGGAGTATTACGCAGCGATAGTTTTCACAGCAGGTTGCCCTGTTTGGTCGTGTCCTCGCGTGCGGCTTTCCTGGTCCAGGCGGTCGGGTCGACGTAAGGGATATCCGGCTTTTTGCCGTCGAACAGTTCGGCCAATGTGATGATCTGCAGACGGGCATAGCTCTTGCCAGTCGCCTCGGCATGAAAGCGGCCGACTGAGGCCGCTTCGCGCTCCATGGCGGTCGTCGGCAGTGCTTTGGTAATGAACACGCCGATGGGGGCTTTTTCGCGCTCCATGGTTGAATGCAGGTCGCGGATCATCTGGACGCCGACAGAATCGCCACCCTTGACTGAGACAATCGCCTTTTCGGTCCGTTTGCCGTCCGGCCGGAAATAGATGATCCCGTCGATACCGCCGTCTGCGCCCTTCTTCTTGTCGTTAAAGGGCATGGCGTCGACCTTGCTGACGGCCCACCACTGGAACTGGTATTTGTCGCGCGCGGCTAAGTCTTCGGCAGACGCCAGGTCCTTGGGCGTGCCCTCGACAGAATAGCCAAGGCCGGGGAAAGCGGCCTGCAGGCGCTTTTCGATCAGTCCGATGGCGAGGTGGGTGATGTCGATGCCGATCCATTGCCGGTCGAGTTTCTGCGCGGCGTGTACGGCCGTGCCGCAACCACAGAAGGGATCCAGCACGACGTCACCCTCGTTGGACGATGCCGCGATGATGCGCTCAAGCAACGCCAGCGGTTTCTGGGTCGGATAGCCGAGGCGTTCTCCCGATGTTGGACCCATAGAAATATCGGTCCAAAGGTCCTGAACTACTGGGGCCTCGACTTCGTGGATATACTCTTTAAGGCCGTCTTTTCTGGGGCAACCATCTTTTCTGAGCAGTATTCGCCCCTCCTTGTAGAGACGTTCAAGCTCGTCGAGTTTGAAGCGCCATTGACGCTTTGCGCCAGGATGAGTTCCTCGCCACTCATATGAGCGTGTAGGAGAAATATGTGGGGCAGTAAGCTGTTCTGCTTTGTAACGACCGCGCTCATCCTCGTATTTGTAGCGTGAAAGTTGTTCAGGTGAATAATCCCTACCTTGTGGATGAAAAATTTTCTTGGCAGTTTTCGAGTAAAAAAAGATGCAATCCTGCACGCGACCATATCTTTGCGGGTCATTGTGGGCAGTAGTCCGTTTCCAAGTGACTTCGTTCTGAAATCGCTCTGGGCCAAATACACCGTCTAGCAATAGCTTTAGATAGTGACCCGCTACAGTGTCACAGTGCAGGTACAAGCTGCCGGTCGGCTTCAGGACCCGGTGCAACTCGATGAGGCGGATCGCCATCATGCTGAGATACGCCATCATGTCGTTCTCGCCGAGGAAGCTGCGCATGGCATTCAGCAGGTCGAATGCCTTGGTGTTGCCGCTGCGCATAACCTGGTCGAAGGCATCCTCCGCTTTGTCGTTCCAGTGCCAGCTATCCTCGAACGCCTCGATCTGGCTGTCCGCGCCAGCGCCGGCCGGGGTCTTGAACAGGATATTGTAGTTGGCGTTCGAATTGAACGGCGGATCGAGATAGATGAGATCGACGCTCTCGTCCCGGATGTGGGCGCGCAGGACATCCAGGTTGTCGCCGTAATAGAGCCGGTTCAAGCGCCTGCATCCCCTGTGTCATTGTCGTCAAGCGCTCAGTGCGCCACCAAGCTTCTATCGGAACCTCCCCTGCTGTCCAGCCCCACGGCACTGTGCCCGCTTACCGGAAGGGTGGCTCGTCGAAGCTGCGGAGCTTGCGGGAATGCAGGCTGAGCTTGTTGCGCTGCAGCAGTTCGATGGCAGCGATGCCGATGGCCAGATGCTGGGAGATCGCCTTAGCGTAAAAGGCGTTGGCAGCACCGGGCAGCTTGATCTCGCCGTGCAGCGGCTTGTCGGACACGCAGAGCAAGGTGCCGTAGGGGACTCGGAAGCGATACCCCTGGGCGGCGATGGTGCCGCTCTCCATGTCGATGGCGATGGCGCGCGAGAGGTTGAACATCCGTTGCTCCTGCCGCCAGCGCAGCTCCCAGTTGCGGTCGTCCTCGGTCACCACCGTGCCGGTGCGCAGGCGCGCCTTCAGGTCCGCACCGCTCTCGCCGGTCACGTCCGCGGCGGCTTGCTGCAGCGCCTGCTGCACCTCCGCCAGCGCCGGGATGGGAATGCGCGGTGGCACCACGTCGTCCAGCACATGGTCCTCCCGCAGGTAGGCATGGGCCAGCACATAGTCGCCGATGCGCTGGGACTGCCGCAGACCGCCGCAGTGGCCGATCATCAGCCAGCAGTGCGGGCGCAGCACCGCCAGATGGTCGGTGATGGTCTTGGCGTTGGACGGGCCGACGCCGATGTTGACCAGCGTGATGCCCTGTCCATCGCGCGCCTTCAGGTGATAGGCTGGCATCTGGTGGCGCGCCCAGGTGGCAGATGCCACCCGCGCGGACGCCGCATCCGTGCACATGCGGTCGTCGGCATGGATGGTCACGCCGCCTGCTGCCCGCAGCTCGGTATAGCGCCCGCCGGCCGCCACCTGCTCGGCCGCCCAGCGCACGAACACGTCAACATAGCGGTGATAGTTGGTGAACAGAATCCAGGGCTGCACGTCGCGCCAGTCGGTCCCCGTGTAGTGCACCAGGCGCTTGAGCGAATAGTCGACCCTGGGGGCATCGAACAGCGCCAGCGGGCGCGGCACCTGGCCGGTCGCCAGACCGTCGGCGATATCGTCCGACACCAGGTTGAGCCGTGGCGTCGCAAACACCTGCGCCAGCCCCAGCGCATTGCCCGTGCTCAGCAACGAGTCGTCCGCCCCGTCGAGCAGAAACGGGTAGGGGATTTCCTGCTCGCCGGGGCAGACGGCAATCCGCGCGTCATAATCTGCCACCAGCAGGGTCAACTGTTCGTGCAGGTAGGCGCGCAGGGCCTGCGGCTGGGTAATACTGGTGCGATAGTCCCCCAGATCCTGAAACTTGGCGTAGGCGCGCCCGGCCGGCACGTCGGGGGAGACGCCGCGGTGCTGGACGCTCAGCACCGGATAGCACATGCGGCGGCGTTCCTCCGGGGTGGGGGGGCGTCCCTCCGCGATGAAGGCCCGCAGGGTACGCGCACCCGTTGTCACCGCCTCGGTATAGAGTGTGCCCAGCTGGTCGAGCGCCTCGTCGGGTGTCAGTCCTGGCGGCATTCATGGTCTCCCCCCCGCGACTATGGCGTCAGGACGGGCACGCGGCAATGCCCCCGTCATGCCGCACACCGCGCCCGGTCCGGCGGCAGAACCCGGCTTTTGCTTGACACGCGCACGCTCTCCACGCGATGGCCTTTCGCCATGCAGAATGATTCCTCGACCAGCGCTCCGGCCAGCGCGACCCCGCCCCTCGCCAAACCGGCCAAGCCGGGCTGGGTTGAGTCGGCCAATGAGATGTTCAAGACCATCTTCTATGCGGTGCTGCTGGCTGTCGGCTTCCGTTCGCTCGCCTATGAGCCGTTCAACATCCCCTCCGAGTCGATGCTGCCCGGCCTGCTGGTCGGCGACTATCTGTTCGTCTCGAAGTTCACCTATGGCTACAGTCGCCACTCCTTCCCGTTCAGCATCGTGCCGATCGACGGTCGCATCCCCAGCGGCACGGTCAAGCCCGGGGACGTGGTGGTGTTCAAGTGGCCGGGCGACAACCGCACCGATTTCATCAAGCGCATCATCGGCATGCCCGGCGACATCATCCAGATGCGCGGCGGTGTGCTCTATATTAATGGCCAGAAGGTCGAGAAGACCCGCATCGCGGACTTCGAGGTCAAGGAAACCCCGAATACCCTGTGCCCGCCGCTGCCGGGCTTCCGCCGCGCAGAGCCGGATGGCTCGGCCGTTTGCGTCTATCCGCAGTACCGCGAGACCTTGCCGGGCGGCAGAAGCTTCACAACGCTCGACATGATGCCGAATGCGCCGCGCGATGACACGCAGGCTTTCGTGGTGCCGGCCGGCCACTATTTCGGCATGGGCGACAACCGGGACAACAGCCTGGACAGCCGGGTGCCGGTGAACGCTGGCGGTGTCGGCTACATCCCGATGGAAAATGTGGTCGGCAAGGCGGAAATCCTGTTCTTCTCGACCGACGGCGCGACCAGCCTGTTCACGCCGTGGCGCTGGTTCCAGGCAACGCGCTGGAACCGCCTGGCTACCCTGATCCAGTGAACGAAGCCGATGCCGTCGCCTGGGCCGAGGCCGCGCTCGGCCATAGCTTCACCGACCGGACCCTCATCCTGACCGCGCTGACCCACCCGAGTGCGCCGGGCCGATCCTACCAGCGGCTGGAGTTCCTCGGCGACCGGGTGCTCGGCTGTGCGATGGCGGACTGGCTCTACCGCCGCTACCCCGGCGAGCCGGAGGGCGATCTGGCCAAACGCTATGCCGATCTGGTGTGCACCGAGACCTGCGCCGAGGTTGCGCGCGCGATCGAGGCGTATCGCCACATCCGCATGGCGGCAAGCGCGGCACAGTCGCGGGTCCAGCATCTGGACAATGTGCTGGCCGATGTCTGCGAGGCGCTGATCGGGGCACTGTACCGGGATGGTGGGCTGGAGCCGGCGCGCCGCTTCATCGAGCAGCTCTGGCTGCCGATGCTGGAGGCTGCCCCGCAGGCACCGCGTCATCCAAAATCCGCCCTGCAGGAATGGGCGCAGGGGCGTGGCCTGCCGATCCCGAGCTACACATTGGTCGAGCGGGCGGGCCCGGACCATCTGCCGACCTTTACGGTGGAACTCAGCGTGCGCGGCCTGCCGCCGCTGCGCGCCAGCGGCCCCTCCAAGCAGGAGGCGGAGCGCACGGTGGCCGCCGCCTTCCTCGACCAGATGAAAGCAGGGGCGCAATGACCGACGACACCACATCTGCGGACGCGGGCATGCAGGCTGCAGCCACCCGCTGCGGCGTGGTTGCCATCATCGGCGCGCCCAACGCTGGCAAATCGACGCTCACCAACGCGCTGGTCGGGGCCAAGGTCGCCATCGTCAGCCCGAAAGTGCAGACCACCCGCACCCGCCTAATGGGGATCGCGATCGAAGGCCCGGCGCAACTGATGCTGGTGGATACGCCGGGAATCTTTGCGCCGCGCCGGCGGCTGGACCGGGCGATGGTCAAGGCGGCCTGGCAGGGTGCCAGCGACGCCGACGTGATCGTGGTCGTGGTCGATGCCAAACGTGGCCTGCGCGAGGAAGTGCGCGCCCTGATCGAATCGCTGGCGCAGCGCCCGGAGCCGAAGCTGCTGGTGCTGAACAAGGTCGACCTGTGCGCGAAGGAGAAACTGCTGCCGCTGACCGTGCAGATCCATGCGCTGCAGGCGTTCGAGGATACCTTCATGGTCTCGGCCGAGAGCGGGGACGGCGTTGCCCGCTTCAGGACCGCGCTGGCGGAACGCATGCCGGCCGGCCCCTGGCACTTCCCGGAGGACCAGCTCTCCGACATCTCGCAGCGCCTGCTGGCCTCCGAGATCACCCGCGAGCAACTGTACCTGCAGCTGCACGAGGAACTGCCCTATGCCGCAACCGTCGAGACCGAGAAGTGGGAGGACCGCAAGGACGGCTCGGCCGCGCTGCACCAGGTGGTCTATGTGGAGCGGGATACCCAGAAGGCCATCGTGCTCGGCAAGGGCGGCAGCCGCATCAAGCAACTGGGCGGCACGGCCCGGCTGGAGCTGGAAAAGCTGCTCGGGCGGCGCATCCACCTGTTCCTGTTCGTCAAGGTGAAGCCGGACTGGGCAGACGACCGCGAAATCTACCGCGACATGGGCCTGGAGTGGACCGACTGAGCGCCGTTTCATCCCCGCTTCACAAGCGGGATGCGCCGGGCTAAGAGTATGGCGAGATGCGGGTGTAGCTTAGTGGTAAAGCACCAGCCTTCCAAGCTGGCTATGTGGGTTCGATTCCCATCACCCGCTCCATCATTACCATACTTTGGCATTTGCGTATGGCATTTCCACAAACGCTTCGGTGATCGATGGTAATGTGCATGTTGGTATTGACTTGTTGGCTTTAGTTTGATTCAGGTGGCGTATGTGGGTGCTAGTATGAACGGCGCGGACCTTGATCAAAGTATTCTGGCGCTAATCAATTGTTCTGCTAAAAAGCTTGAGAATACGCTCAATGCTGATGTCATGTTCTACCATGGAGCGATCCACCCAGCATTTTTCCGGGTTTTTCGGAATTTTGTCGAAACCGTTAAGGACAAGTCGACCCGGACGGATCAGGCCATAGCAGTCGTTCTTCGGACTGGCGGCGGATCGGCGGAGACCGTCGAGCGGATGGTTGACGTTTTGCGACACCACTACCAGTCCGTTTATTTCGTCGTTCCTGACTATGCGATGTCCGCTGGAACCATCCTGTGCATGTCCGGTGATAAAATTTACATGGACTATGCGTCCTCGCTTGGTCCAATTGACCCGCAGATCATGTCCCCCGATGGTTCGGCGTATATTCCTGCCATGGGATATCTCGACAAGGTTGAGGAACTGACCGCTAAGCCTGATTTGAATCCCGGCGATGTAGTGTTGCTCAATGGGATCGATTTGGGCAAACTGGCACTGTTCGAACAAGCTCGAAACCTGTCCGTTGACCTGCTCGAGAGATGGCTGGTCAGTTTCAAGTTCAAGGACTGGAATGTGCACCGCACCAATCAACCCGGCCAGGCAGTGACCGACGATGAGAAGCGCGAGCGCGCACGAGAAGTTGCGCGCCAACTCTCAGATCACAAGCTTTGGCGATCCCATGGTCGTGCCCTGAACATTGCCCGTCTCAAGGAGATTCGGCTGGAGATCGACGACTACTCGACTGCGGACGGTGTCCGAGATGCGATCCGTCAGTATAACGACTTATTAACCGCTCATGTAGATCGTAACCAATTCCAGTTTTATCTACATAGTCATCTGATTGATGGAGTTTGACCATGGCAGAAACACCGCTTGCAGAAGCCGTCAGAACTCTTGCCAATGGGCGTAGCGCTCACTTGTCCGACGCCGCGCAAAAAGCACTCCTGCTTGCAAAGAGCTTGAGGTCGGCCACGCCTAAAGAATATTCTCTTCCGTCCTCGCAATCCTTGGACGGCTTTCGTGGGGTCCAGCCTGACTGGGCCTTCGATCAGACGCTTTCGATCCCGACCCAGCTAAATCGCCTTTCGAAGTAGGCGAAGGTTGCGTTAGACGGCCACTTTAAGCCACTCTGCCAACGCTGGAGTCACTTCACCCGCCTACAGACAAGAATCTGCTTGGCAACGGCGGGCTTGCTCCGTATACGGGCGGGCTCTGGGCCTGCGGAGGAGTGTAGCTCAGTTGGTAGAGCATCGGTCTCCAAAACCGAGGGCCGTGGGTTCGAGTCCCTCCACTCCTGCCATTTTCTCTTGGGATTTCAAGAGATTGGCTGCGGGCTTGGGTGAAGGACGGATGGTATAAGGATTGTGCTCCGGCCGCCATGGTTCATGGCAGCGGGAGTGTTTTGTTTTTTTAAGGCGGCCCTCCATGATTCGCAAAGTGCGCGCATCGAGGGGCGCAAGAGCCTGATTGTTGCAGAGGGATTCAGTCTGAAGCAATCACGGTCCAGTCTGAGAGAGGCTTGCTGAGCAGAGATCATGGCGAAAGTTACGCCCGGTGAATATGTCCGGCAGGTCCGGCAGGAATTGCGCAAGGTCGCCTGGCCGACCCGCAAGGAGACCATGTACACCACGATGATGGTGTTCCTGATGACCGGCGTTCTCTCCGTGTTTTTTCTCGGCGTGGACTGGGTCCTTGGCTCGGGGGTGAAGTTCCTGCTGTCGCTGGGCAGCTGAATCCGCTTTGAGCATGCAGCCGGCCAGCGGTTCGCTGGCGTGATGATCGGAAGAACGCAACGCAGACCATGACCCCACGCTGGTACATCATCCACGCCTACTCGGGCTTCGAGAACAAAGTGCGCGATCAGATCATGTCTGAGGCGACACGCCTTGGCCTGGCCCCGTTCATCGAGCAGATCGAAGTGCCGACCGAGACGGTGACCGAAGTGCGCCGCGGCAAAAAGGTGCAGGCCGACCGCAAATATTTCCCCGGCTATGTGCTGGCGAAGCTGAGCATGAACGATGACGTCTATCACCTGGTGCGCAACACGCCGAAGGTGACCGGTTTCCTGGGGCCGCAAGGCAAGCCGCAGGCGATCACCGAGGCCGAGGCAACCCGCATCCTGCATACGCAGACCGATGTTCTGGCGCCCAAGGCCAAGCCGCGCGCCAACTTCGAGATCGGCGACAACGTGCGGGTGCTCGATGGTCCGTTCGCCTCGTTCAACGGGCTGGTCGAGGAGATCGATTACGATCGCTCGCGGGTCAAGGTTTCGGTCTCGATCTTTGGCCGGGCCACGCCGGTCGAGCTCGACTTCGAGCAGGTCGAGAAGAACAAGTAAGGGTTTTGCCGTCGCCCTGCGGGGGGACGGGTTGCAGTGCCGCCGGGCGCACCGCGACGAGCATCAGTCCGGCAAAACCCGTGGGAGGGGCGCCACCCCGCACCACGGCCAACCGGCCCGAGGGTGAAATACCCCAAAGGCGCAACAGGAAAGAGTTGGAGAGATGGCAAAGAAGATTACGGGCTATATCAAGCTCCAGGTGCCCGCTGGAAAAGCCAATCCCAGCCCGCCGATCGGTCCGGCGCTGGGTCAGCGCGGCGTGAACATCATGGAATTCTGCAAGGCGTTCAACGCCAGAACGCAGGAGCTGGAAACCGGCATGCCGATTCCGGTGGTGATCACCGTGTTTTCCGACAAGTCGTTCACCTTCGAGACCAAGACGGCACCGGCCACCTATCTGCTTCAGAAGGCCTGCGGCGTGCCGAAGGGCTCGGCAACCACCGGCAAGGGCACGTTCATCGGCAAGGTCACGCAGGACGA
Organism: uncultured Sphingomonadaceae bacterium; assembly: GCA_964404985.1. Taxonomy (GTDB): domain Bacteria; phylum Pseudomonadota; class Alphaproteobacteria; order Sphingomonadales; family Sphingomonadaceae; genus Hankyongella. The sequence goes on along the minus strand of CAYOMD010000032.1, from coordinate 6,059 downwards.
CCTGCGCAAGATCGCCGAAGTGAAGCTCAAGGATCTCAATACGACGGACGTCGAAGCCGCCATGCGCTCGATTGCCGGCTCGGCCCGCGCGATGGGCCTTCAGGTGGTGGAGTAAGCGACAATGGCAAAGCAACCCAAGCGCGCACAAGCAATCGCCGCCACCATCGACCGCCTGAAAGACTATGCGGTTGATGATGCGCTGCATCTCATCAAAAGCAACGCCACCACCAAGTTCGACGAGACCGTGGAAGTTGCGATCAACCTGAACGTTGACCCGCGTCACGCCGACCAGATGGTCCGCGGCGTTGTCGGCCTGCCCAAGGGTACCGGCAAGACCGTGCGGGTCGCCGTGTTCGCCAAGGACGCCAAGGCGGACGAAGCCCGCGCTGCCGGCGCGGACCTCGTCGGGGCGGACGAGCTGATCGCGCAGATCCAGGACGGCAAGATCGAGTTTGATCGCGCCATCGCCACCCCGGACATGATGGGCCTGGTCGGGCGCGTCGCCAAGATCCTCGGTCCCAAGGGCCTGATGCCGAACCCCAAGCTCGGCACCGTGACCCCGAACGTGACCCAGGCGATCAAGGACGCCAAGGGCGGCCAGGTGCAGTTCCGCGTCGAGAAGGCTGGCATCGTTCACGCCGGCATCGGCAAGGCAAGCTTCCCGGTTGAGGACCTGCGCGCGAATTTCGACGCGTTCGTCGACGCCATCATCAAGGCGAAGCCGTCGGGTGCCAAAGGCAAGTATCTGACCAAGATCGCCGTGTCGTCGACCATGGGGCCGGGCCTCAAGGTCGATCTGGCGACCCTGGCATCGCAGGCCATTTAGGCCGCGAACCGAATTCCGCTGTCGGCCCGGGCATGCGCCTGAGCCGGCGGCGGCGCAGCCTTGAGATGGGGTAACCCGGATCAAGGCGCCGTCCGAGACTGCAGGTGCGGCTTTGGCCATTTTTGGCCAGCGCCGTTTAAACCACCGGCCTGCATAGACGGGGAGCAGCACAAGTCCCTGGCCGCCGTGCGATGGCGCAACAGGGCGCTTGGAATAATCGTGTTGGACCTTAGGCATCCTGCCTTTGTCTGCGCGGAGACTCTGAGTGGGTGTGACCCCACGGACGGGCTTTACGACTGCCCTGCCGGCCGCTGGCTGGTGATGCAGTCGGGCTCAACCGGACGCTGCGGATGGTCTGCAGTGTTCAAAGTGGAGAAAAGAGCATGGACCGAGTCCAAAAACGGGAACTGGTCGCTACGCTCAACCGCACCTTCACGGAGACCGGCGCGGTCGTCATCACCCGGAACCACGGGTTGACGGTCGCTCAGGTGACAGACCTCCGTCGCAAGATGCGCGAAGCGGGTGCTCAGTTCAAAGTGTCGAAGAACCGGCTGACCAGGCTGGCGCTCGAGGGCACGCCCTACACCGGAATCAGCGACCTGCTGATCGGTCCCACGGCGATCAGCACCTCGGTCGATCCAGTCGCAGCAGCGAAGGTAATCGTCGCTTACGCGAAGACCAACGACAAGTTGGAAATCGTGGGCGGTGGCCTTGGGGCCTCCGTTCTGAACGCTGAAGGCGTGAAAGCCTTGGCGGAACTGCCGTCGCTTGACGAAATGCGTGCGAAGTTGATCGGCCTGATCAACGCGCCGGCGACCAAGATCGCCCAGGTCGTTACCGCGCCGGCCGCCAAGCTGGCCCGCGTTTTCGCCGCCTATGGCGACAGCGAAAAAGAAGCTGCCTGACAACACGTGAAAAACCGGGCCCAAGCGCCCATATCATTGGAGACTGAACATGGCTGATCTCGCAAAGATCGTTGATGACCTGTCGAGCCTGACCGTTCTGGAAGCGGCAGAACTCGCAAAGATGCTGGAAGAAAAGTGGGGCGTGTCCGCCGCCGCCGCTGTGGCTGTTGCCGCAGTGCCGGGTGCGGGCGGTGGCGCTGCGGCTGCTCCGGCAGAAGAGCAGACCGAATTCGACGTCATCCTGGTGTCGGATGGCGGCAAGAAGATCAACGTGATCAAGGAAGTCCGCACCATCACCAACCTCGGCCTGGCAGAAGCCAAGGCGCTGGTTGAAGGTGCGCCCAAGCCGGTCAAGGAAGGCGTCAACAAGGAAGAAGCTGCCAAGCTCAAGAAGCAGCTCGAAGACGCCGGCGCGACCGTCGAAGTCAAGTAACGTGGTGGCGGCTCCGAAAGGAGCCGCCGCATCCGCGAGGGCGTGCGCCGCCGTCCTCCCCGTCTTCGGGCGGCCCCGCGAGGGGACATTGCGGTGCCAGATTATTGCTTGAACATCAGCTTACAGCAGCGAGGCGACGAGCACATGGCAACACCCGCATCGTCTTTCACCGGGCGCAAGCGCATACGCAAGAACTTCGGCCACATCCGCGAGGCCGTCGACATGCCGAACCTCATCGAGGTTCAGCGCGAGTCCTACGAGCAGTTTCTGCGCTCGAGCCCGGGCTACGTGTCCGGCCTGGAAAAGACCCTGCGGTCGGTATTCCCGATCCGCGACTTCGCCGGCACCGCCGAGCTGGACTTCGTCCGCTACGAGCTGGAAGACCCGAAGTACGACGTGGATGAGTGCCGCCAGCGTGGCATGACCTATGCCGCCCCGATGCGCGTGACCCTGCGACTGATCGTGTTCGAAGTCGATCCGGACACCGAAGCCCGCTCCGTGCTCGATATCAAGGAGCAGGACGTCTACATGGGCGACATGCCGCTGATGACCGAGAACGGCACGTTCATCGTCAACGGCACCGAGCGCGTGATCGTCAGCCAGATGCACCGCTCGCCGGGCGTGTTCTTCGACCATGACCGCGGCAAGACCCACTCCAGCGGCAAGTTCCTGTTCGCCTCACGGGTCATCCCGTACCGCGGGTCCTGGCTGGACTTCGAGTTCGACGCCAAGGACATCCTGAACGTCCGCATCGACCGCAAGCGCAAGCTGCCCTCTACCGTGCTGCTGCAGGCGCTCGGCATGCACGCCGAGCAAATCCTCAACCACTTCTACGGCCGTGTGACCTGGGTACGGGAAGCCAGTGGCTGGCGCGTGCCGTTCGTCTCCGAGCAATGGCGCGGGCAGAAGCCGGGCTTCGACGTGATCGACGCCAACTCCGGTGAGGTGGTCTTCCCCGGCGGCACCAAGATCACGCCGCGTGCGGCGCGCAAGGCGGCGACCGACGGTGTCACCGAACTGCTTATCCCGACCGAGGAAATCTTCGGCCGCTATGTCGCCGAGGACATGATCAACGAGACCACTGGGGCCATCTACATCGAGGCCGGGCACGAGATCGCCAAAGCCCAGCTCGACAAGCTGGATAGCGCCGGCGTCGACCGCATCAACGTGCTCGATATCGACCATGTGAACGTCGGCCCATGGCTGCGCAACACCCTGAAGGTCGACAAGGTCGAGAGCCGTGACCACGCGCTCTCGGAAATCTACCGCGTCATGCGCCCGGGCGAGCCGCCGACGCGCGAGACGGCGGAGACCCTGTTCGCCGGCCTGTTCTTCGACCCCGAGCGCTACGATCTCTCGGCTGTCGGCCGGGTCAAGATGAACATGCGCCTCGACCTGGACTGCCCGGACGACGTGACCGTGCTGCGCTCGGAAGACATCCTGTCGATCCTGCGCACCCTGCTCGACCTCAAGGACGGCAAGGGCGAGATCGACGACATCGACAACCTGGGCAACCGCCGGGTGCGCTCGGTCGGCGAGCTGCTGGAGAACCAGTACCGCGTCGGCCTGCTGCGCATGGAGCGGGCGGTCAAGGAGCGCATGTCGTCCGTCGATATCGACACCGTGATGCCCAACGACCTGATCAACGCCAAGCCGGCGGTGGCGGCCGTGCGCGAGTTCTTCGGCTCGTCACAGCTCAGCCAGTTCATGGACCAGACCAACCCGCTGTCGGAAGTCACCCACAAGCGCCGCGTCTCGGCCCTTGGGCCGGGTGGTCTCACCCGGGAGCGCGCCGGCTTCGAAGTGCGCGACGTGCACCCGACCCACTATGGCCGGATCTGCCCGATCGAGACGCCGGAAGGCCCGAACATCGGCCTCATCAACTCGCTGGCCACCTACAGCCGGGTCAACAAGTACGGCTTCATCGAGACGCCGTACCGCCGCGTGACCGATGGCCGCGTGACCGACGAGGTGGTTTACCTCTCGGCGATGGAAGAAGCCAAGCACACGATCGCCCAGGCCAACGTGGCCCTGGATGGCGAGCGCCGCTTTGCCGACGAACTGGTGACGGCGCGTCGGGCCGGTGAATTCCTCATCGCCCCGCGTGACCAGATCACCCTCATGGACGTCAGCCCCAAGCAGCTCGTCTCGGTTGCAGCCTCGCTGATCCCGTTCCTGGAGAACGACGACGCCAACCGCGCGCTCATGGGCTCGAACATGCAACGCCAGGCCGTGCCGTTGGTGCGCGCTGAGGCGCCGTTCGTCGGCACCGGCATGGAAGCAACGGTTGCCCGCGACTCGGGTGCTGCCATCGGCGCGCGCCGTTCGGGCATCATCGACCAGGTGGACGCCACCCGGATCGTGATCCGGGCGACGCAGGACGTGGAAGCCGGCAAATCCGGCGTCGACATCTACCGCCTGCACAAGTTCCAGCGCTCCAACCAGAACACCTGCATCAACCAGCGCCCGCTGGTGAAGGTGGGCGACATCGTGACCAAGGGCGATATCATCGCCGATGGCCCGTCGACCCAGCTCGGCGAGCTGGCGCTCGGCCGGAACGTGCTGGTCGCGTTCATGCCGTGGAACGGCTACAACTTCGAGGACTCGATCCTGATTTCGGAACGGATCGTGTCGGACGACATCTTCACCTCGATCCACATCGAGGAATTCGAAGTCATGGCCCGCGACACCAAGCTCGGGCCGGAGGACATCACCCGCGATATCCCGAACGTCGGCGAGGAAGCCCTGCGCAACCTCGATGAAGCGGGCATTGTCTACATCGGCGCGGAAGTGCAGCCGGGCGACATTCTGGTCGGCAAGATCACACCGAAGGGCGAAAGCCCGATGACGGCGGAAGAAAAGCTGCTGCGGGCGATCTTCGGCGAGAAGGCCTCGGATGTGCGCGACACCTCCCTGCGCCTGCCGCCGGGTGTGGCCGGCACCATCGTCGAAGTGCGCGTCTTCAACCGCCACGGGATCGAGAAGGACGAGCGCGCGCTTTCGATCGAGCGCGACGAAATCGACCGTCTCTACAAGGATCGGGACGACGAACGCGCCATCCTCGACCGCTCGACCTACAACCGCCTGCGCGACATGCTGGTCGGCCAGGTCGCAGCCTCTGCGCCCAAGGGCGTCAAGAAGGGCAGTGACATCACCCTCGAGCTGCTGGGCGAGACACCGCGTCACGAGTGGTGGAAGTTTGCCAGCAGCGACGATGTCCGCCAGGCTGACCTGGAAGCGCTGAAAGCGCAGTGGGAAGACGCCCGCAAGGCGCTGGAGAAGCGCTTCGAGGAGAAGGTCGAGAAGCTGCAGCGCGGTGACGAACTGCCGCCGGGCGTGCTGAAGATGGTCAAGGTGTTCGTCGCGGTGAAGCGCAAGCTGCAACCGGGCGACAAGATGGCCGGCCGTCACGGCAACAAGGGGGTCATCAGCCGCATCCTGCCGCAGGAAGACATGCCGTTCCTGGAAGACGGAACGCCAGTCGACATCGTGCTGAACCCGCTTGGGGTGCCGAGCCGCATGAACGTCGGGCAGATCTTCGAGACGCACCTCGGCTGGGCCGCGCGCGGTCTTGGCGTGCAGATCCGCCAGATGCTCGAGCAGATCAGCGCCAGCAAGATCACGCCGACTGACCTGCGCGAGCGGCTGAAGCTGGTCTATGGCCCGCAGCACCTGGCCGAGATCGACGCCCTGACCGACGACCAGATGCTCGAGATGGCGGGCAACCTGACCTCCGGCGTGCCGATGGCAACCCCGGTGTTCGACGGTGCGCGCGAGCAGGATGTGGCCAACATGCTGACACTGGCCGGCCTCGACGTCTCCGGCCAGGTCGACCTGTATGATGGTCGTACCGGCGAGCGCTTCGACCGCCGGGTGACGGTGGGCTACATCTACA
>CAYOMD010000031.1:0-23766 GCA_964404985.1 uncultured Sphingomonadaceae bacterium | reverse complement strand
AGCTGGGTTCAGAACGTCGCGAGACAGTTTGGTCCCTATCTGCCGTGGGCGTCGAAACTTGAGAGGACTTGCCCTTAGTACGAGAGGACCGGGGTGAACGTACCTCTGGTGCACCGGTCGTGGCGCCAGCCGCGCAGCCGGGTAGCTATGTACGGAAGAGATAACCGCTGAAAGCATCTAAGCGGGAAGCTCGCCTCAAGATAAGGTTTCATCGAGCCGTGGAAGACCACCACGTTGATAGGCCAGATGTGTAAGTGGAGTGATCCATTCAGCTAACTGGTCCTAATTGCTCTTTTCGCGCTTGAGTCCACACGACCAACGCCAGCACTGCCAATCAGGCAGTTGCTATTTCGCTCAGCACAGCATTTCTAGCATCCGCTTCTTAGGCTGGTGGCCTTAGCGTCCGTGCCCCACCCGATCCCATCCCGAACTCGGCCGTGAAACCGGACAGCGCCGATGGTACTACCGCTTAAGCGTTGGGAGAGTAGGTCGCTGCCAGTCTTAGTGGCGGATGCAATAAAACTCATTCACGATGCCAGAACTTTCCTGTGTTCTGGCCGCCGGTTTCCGGTCGTCTTTGCCAGCCCCGTTCCGCCGTCGAGGCCGTCTTTTCCGGGCTGGAAGTATTCGTGGCGCATGTCGCCCGAGGTGACGCGGGGTGGAGCAGCCCGGTAGCTCGTCAGGCTCATAACCTGAAGGTCGTTGGTTCAAATCCAGCCCCCGCAACCACCATTGTCCAAGCCTCACGCGAAATGGTTCACAATCCCCCCCCGATCGGGCTCAGGGCTACAGTTGAAGGTCTAGCGATGTGCAGTCCGTTCAGGACTCATCGGGGATAGGGCAGCCGTTGTCGTCACATCCCGTCTTGGGTGTCGCCTGCGTTGTGAACTGTACCGGTTCCGCCAGCAAGGAACCGATGATGCTGCCGAGGTATAGATCGTCCACATGGCCAAAGCGCTGGAAGCGGCGATATCCTCGGCGATCAACGAGGATAAGGGTCGGCGTGCCTTGCATGTTGTAGGCGGCCATGGTCGCGGGCAGACTGCCGTCCTGGCGGTCGATCCCGATCGGGAAGGTCAGGCGATATTCATGGACGAAGGCCGCCAGCGCCTCGCGTGTGCCTTGTGCTCTGTGGTGTTCGAACACGCAATGCAGGCCGATCACAGCCACCTGATCGCTGGGGAATGTCTCTGCAATCCTTTGCACTTGCGGCAGGCCGTGCGAGACGCATCCCGGACAGAGCATCTGGAAAGCCTCGATCACGAGAATCCGTCCCCGGAAATCCGGAATACCAAGTGACTTGGCGCTGTTCAGCCAGTCCGTGGTCAGCAGGGGCGGTGCAAGGCTCAGGCTCATGGCGCATAGTTTTCCGTGTCTGCGTGACAGTGGAGGGCAAGCACGTCACGGTCAACAGGACACGGTATAACAGGAAAAGCGCCTGCTATGGGTGCAGTGCCTCCGTATTTGCGATGATCTTATGCTACGGGAATCCCTGTGATTGCTGGTGTGCGCCTACCCGCTGGGGTAAGCGATCCGCTTGGGGCACGCTGGTTCTAGCCTATAGCGCGATGCTGACAGCGTTCCTGAACGGGGAGGCAGAATTTCGGCGATTAGCGGATATGTCGAGACGACCGACGGCCCCTCGCTGCCTCTGGCCCCGCGACTTTAATTGCGAAGTAATGGTCGTCAATATCTCGCACCCATGCCTTTTCCTCAAGTTACGAATACGGGTCGCCGACATTATTCTGATTTAAACGTCGTGCCCGTGCAGGCCGTCTGACACTCGCTTAAAGCTCATATCTCGCGATAGAGTTGTACAACTGCCGTAATGTTGTCTGCTCCCAATCCTGCGGTCAATGCGCGCGTGAAGACTTTGTGCGCGGCTGTGGTCATCGGAGCATCTCCTGCAGCGGCAGCACACGCATAGCCAAAATCCTTCTCCACGAGAGATATCGGGAACATAGGCGAGAATGCGCCCGCAAGCATGTTGCCACCTGCCACCTTCGCCGCTGGGCTGCACACCGGCGTGGCACTAATAACCTCCAGTGCCCGCGACGGGTCAACGTTCTGCTGGCGTAGCCATTCAAGCAATTCCGCCATGGCGCATAGCTGAATGCCAAACAGAGCGTTGACGGCAAGTTTGACGGCCGTGCCTGCGCCGATGTGACCTGCGTGGTGTATCGCTGCCCCCATCAGCTCCAGCACTGGCGATGCAGCAGCAAGAGTAGCGGCGGTGCCGCCAGCCATAAAAATCAACTGTTTCTGCTCTGCCTGCGGGCGGGAACCAGCAACCGGTGCATCCAAGAAAGCACGACCAGCGTTTGCGAACTTGCCGGCCAGAGAGCGCACCCAGTCCAGGCTGAGGGTAGAGCATTCAATAGCGATTGCATGGTCTTGAAGGGCAGAAAGCGCCCCGGCCTGTCCATCAAGCCAAACTGCACGAGACGCCGTATCATCGCGCACCATGGCTAGGGCAAAGTCAGCCTGTGCGACGGCGGAACGGGGTGTTTCGGCTGCACGCGCACCGATCGCAACCAGCGCAGAAATTGGCTCTGGCGTTCGATTCCAGACCGTTACAGCGTGCCCGGCGGCAACCAGATGTCGCGCCATGCGAGAGCCCATCGCGCCAAGGCCCAGAAATGCAATATTCGCCATCTTTAGACTCCATTTTCCGTGGTGTGTCGTATGCAGCAACTTGGGGGAGTGTCCTTGCAGGCAGCATACGAGACAGGCTTGATCTGGGGCTATTTTGAGAATTGTACCGGGCACAAAAAAAGGCTTTGTTCATCAATACATTCATGTAAAATTCACATGAATGACTTTCGATGATGCCGGCCTGTTGTTAGAAATTGCGCGCTGCGGCTCCTTGGCAGGTGCTGCGCGGCAGCGGGGCATTGATCCCTCCTCGGTCTCGCGCATTGTTACCGCGATCGAGGCAGAACTTGGCTTCAGAGTTTTCCAGCGTACTACGCGGCACCTGACGCTCACGGAAGCTGGGGATATCTACCTGCGCCGAGTCAGCACGGTGCGTGACGCGTTCGACCAGGCCCGTGATGAGGCACTGTCGATCGCCAACGGGCCGAGTGGAACTCTGAGGATGACAGCAGCAGTGTCATTTGCGCAGCATGTTCTGGTCCCGCTGCTTCCGCGCTTTCGCGCTGCCTATCCGGGGGTCAGGATCGAGTTGATATCAGATGACACAAACCTAGACCTTGTCGCTGAAGGTATTGACCTCGCAATACGGCTCGCCGCAAACATTCACGGCGACGTTGTCGTCGCCAAACTGCAGAGCACCCGCTACCGAGTCTGTGCGTCTCCCGATTATCTCTTGCGCCACGGTTCGCCAAGCATACCGCAGGAGTTGGCCGAGAGGGATTGCCTGCGCTTCTCTTTGCCTGGGTATCGCAGCCGATGGTTATTCCGCGATGCAGCAGGTGAAACCTGCGAGGTTGCTGTCACAGGCGGGGTACTGGCGTCAGGGGCGCTGGCCCTGCATGCGCTGGCCCTCGCAGGCGTTGGCCCAGCGTTGTTAGCGAACTGGCTGAGCGATGATGATATAAAAACGGGGCGGCTCGTCGATTTATTTCCAGATTGGCGAGTAACTGCGACAACTCTCGAGACGGGAGTTTGGCTGGTCTACCCTAAGCGCGCGTACCTGCCGCAGAAGGTGCGCGCGATGATCGATTTTCTGAGGGCGGAGTCGACAGCAGTGTGGAGCCGCTGGAGTTGACCTCAATGCGCGGTCGGTGGTGCTTTGACGTCGAGCGCAACCCGGTCGGAGGGCAGCATGCAGGTGACGGTGGTGCCATGCCCCGGTTCGGATTCGATGCGCACCGCGCCGCCGTGTAGCTCGATGTAGCGCCGAACCAACGCCAGCCCCACGCCGATGCCGGACTGCGGGTCGGCAAGCTCGGCCGAGAGCACGCGCGGGAACGGGCGGAACGCTTGCGCCAACTGGTCGGCATCGAAGCCGCGCCCGGTATCGATCACCCGGATCACCAGGCGGCGCTCGCTAGTCAACTCTGCCGAGACTGTCACCGTGCCGCTCGCCGGCGTGAAGGCTAGCCCGTTGCCGACCAGATGCGCCAGAACTGCGCGGATCTTGTCCCGGTCGGCCCGCAGCAGAACAGGCTCGACCGCGCCGAACGAGATGCGGGCCTTGCCGCCCCGGCTCAGGGTGCGCGCATGCGGGGCGAGCTCCAGGATCACCTCGGCCAGGTCGAACACGCTTTCGTCTATCCGCAAGTCTGCGCTTTCGGCGCGCGAGAGATCGAGCAGGTCGTTGGTGAGTTGCAGCAGCCGCTCAGCCTCGCCAAGCACGGTGCGGACGTAGTCGCCGTAGCGCTCCGAGCCAAGCGGGCCGAACAGTTCGACCGCCATGGCCTCGGAAAAACCGATGATGCTGTTGAGCGGGGTCCGCATCTCGTGGCTGAGGTGCGCGAGGAAGCGGGCCCGCATCGATTGCAGGGTGTCCTCGATCGCCCGCGCGTCCGGCAGTTCCTTGGTCACCTCCCGGAACGTGCCGAGCCAGCCGATGCCGCCATCCCACACGGTCGCGCTAATCTGTGCGCTGAGCCGCGCCAGCCGACCGGACGGCAGCACAATCTCGACCACACCGGACTTGGTGGAGCGCATCGGCAACAGAAACAGGCCGCTCATCCGGCCGGGCGCGCATTCGAACAACTGGTCGGCTGCCGGGTTGGCAAAGCGCACGATATTGCTCGCATCGGTGACGATCACAGCCTGCTCGACCATGTAGGCCAGCGAGTGAAAGCGCGCATCGGAGACCGCAGCAAGATCCGCCAGGCGGCTGTCTACCGCAGGCTCAGGCTTGGCTGAGTCGTAATCTGGCATCTGTTGGACCCTGTGCAGTCGTTAAGAAAACGTTAACGTAAACCCTTAATTAAAATCAAGCGGTAAGAAAATGTGACCAGCCGTGCGGCGATCCTTTGCAAATGGAGCCTGTAGCCGGACAAAAATGCAATAAATCAAAAAAGCCTAATTATTCGTTCTCGTTTCAAGAACAATGACATTATAGTGTTATAATACAATCAGTTAGGGGTGATTTGACACGATCAACTCGTTGGCTTGCGTTGATCCGCCACCAACTGACCATGAAACAGCTAAAGGTATGGAGTGCCACGCCCCAAAAAGGTGCCTTGCCTCTGGGCAATCATTGATTGAGAGGATGAAGCGCCCGCGAAGGCGATGCAATGCTTCTGCAAGCCTTGTGAAATCGTCTCTGCACCATCCTGTTCCGTAGTATCCTTCGGTGCCGATATAGGGCGGATCGATATAGAACAGCGTGTGAGGCCTGTCATAGCGCTGGAGACAATCAAACAAATCCAGCTTCTCGATCACGACACCCTGAAGGCGTTTATGAATAAGCTTGAGGCGCTCGATGAGTCTGTCGGCATGCATTCGGCCACGGTCGAGGGTGCTGTAACCGAAACTGCGCGAGACCACTTTACCTCCAAAAGAGACAGCTTGGAGCAAGATGAATCTGGCGGCGCGCTGAATGTCGGTTAGAGTGTTTGCAGGTACGAGTGCCATACGCTCGAATTCTGCTCTTGAATGAAGCAGTCGCGCCACATGTCGAATGAGCTCATCCGGATGCTCTGCAGTTGATCAAAACAGCGTGATCACATCTTCATTGGCGTCGTTGATCACTTCAGCCTTTGCACGAGTCGGGCGGCGAAAAAACACACCGCCCATGCCGACACAGGGCTCGACGTAACAGCCATGATCAACCTGCGAGATCATGCCGGCAATTCTCTTGGCCAGCAGTCGCTTACCCCCGACCCAAGGCAGCAGTGGTTCAATCTGAACGGACATAGCGAGCATCCTTTGCAGACGCTCTCTGGCGTTCTTGAGAGGAGCTCGGGGCTCTCAGCGAATTGATCGCATGACATCGCGAACATTTGATTTCTAGCACCAGATAGGTGGCGCGCGCCAGTAGTTTGGAACATTTCAGGCATCGGATGGACTCCATGACAGGCTTCATCCATTTTCGCCCTGCTCGGCGTCGAGTCGGCGGGACGACATCTGTCGTGCAGGTCCTCACACCTGCGAGCTGAGGGCTGCAACCCTCAACCCCCGCCGTTACACCAGGCGGGGCTGGTGCAGCGGATCAGGGCATCTCTTCAATCTCCAGTCGCACACTTTGATAGTTAGCCTGGGCCACCTCGATCGCGCGGGTTCGCGCCAGGACGCCGTAGACGATCAGCTCGTGGCGGCCCAGCGCCGGGGTCGGGTCTATGACAGTCAGCAGGTCCTCGCTCTCGCCGCGTTGAAGCAGCAAGGGCCAGAAGAACTTGCGCACATCTTCAGCAGACGCTCCCGTAAAGCTCACGCTTCTGGTTTTCACTTTAGCCCCCTTGGTAATCACAAGAGGGCCAGACCGGAGACGCTGTTTGATGGATAGATCGACGACTCCGCGCTCAGATCCGGCTTCGCGTGGCCAGGCTGGGCGGAATGCCTGAGAAACGTACAATCGGCCAGCGCGCAGAACGCCGTCAGGGTTTGCGGCATCGAACAGGGAAATGCGAAGATGCCGCAGCACTTGAGGCCCGGAATCGCGCCACCAAAGCGCATGATATAGAGGGCCTAGAGCGTCGGCTGAAGCCCATGCCTGAGTATCGGCCTGCAAGACCGAACCGGCGTTATTGAGATAAGCAGCACCCTGAGCAGCTGATGCACCGCGAATTTCCCAAGTGGCGGCGGCAGTCAGGTTTGTGTAGCCCAGCCATATCGTATCGACAGAGCGATCCTGGCCGAGATCGATTGTCAGGTTATCGGCAGTCCCAAGCGATTGCCATGGCCGCCCTGGTCTCGGGTCAAGCAGATTGGTCGCAGGCGCGGAACCAAGCTGGCTCGAAGGTGCGATGGACTGAATGGGTCCAGGCAGGACCAGGATGTCGCTCATGTGATTTTCACGATCAATTGTAGGTCAGTTTGATCATCTACGGGATCATAAGCGATCCCTCTTACCCAGCCGAGGTGGCCGCCGATCAATCGGGCCGTGCTCGGCACGCGCAAAGACTTGAATAAGAGCGAGCGTTGATCGCCGGAGACACGCAGTGTCGCATCGACAATTGGTGCGGAAAGCAGCTGGCGCTGGGCCAAGGCTTCGCTCTCCGCAGATGCGGCTAAAGCCAGCAAAGACGAAGCCTGGCTCGAGCGCGCGTTCGAGCGTGCAGCTTTGAAGGCCGGGTCAGCGCTGACAGCAGTCTGCTGTTCGGCTTGCACGACCGCAGATATTGCAGGATCAATCGCCATTGGTCAGCTCCGGGCCTGCAGGCGCGCCGGATTTCCAGCGGCCCAGAAACTCGGCAGTCGCTGCAATATTGCTCGCCCAGACCTCGCCTTTTTCAATCAAATTCCGAATGGCATTCGCGGCCATTTCATCGGGATTGTAATTCAAGCTCTGCAGCGACACGAGCGGCACGGACCAGGTCTCCGCCTCCATGATGATGAGCCGCCCGGTTGGATCAGCGGCCACTTGCCCGTTTTGGTTGAGAAGGGCGGCAGAGAGCTGGAGGGCAAACTCCCGGAAAATAGGCGCAACCGGGTCTGCACCGTTCATGAGTGCGCCGACCGCGCTTGGGATTTCCCGCTCGGTCACACGCACGCGCCACACCCTGCCGGACTCGGCCACCTGATAGGCCCTGTCGGTTGTCGGCTCGTCGGGCAGCGGCACTCGTGTCAATGTCAGCGGCATCAGAACCTCACGGCTTATATGTCGGGTTGTGGGTGTAGATCATGGCATCCGGGGTGGTTCCCGCCGCGTAGGATATGCCCTGAATGTGTATTTTGCGCACGGCGCGCCAGCCCAGTTTCTCCACACCGGCAAGCGGCGAAAGAAGATCAGCATTGCAAACCCGCGTCATCACCACGTCGCCGGGCGCTGCCTGTACAGCACGGATAATGCCCCTGTTCAGGGTCCACAGAGGGGCGCTCCACGAGACAACAACGGATGCGCCATTTTCAGCTTCAAGGCACTGACACAAGGCCAGATCAGCTGCCGCCGAACATACGGGTCGCAGCCCCTGGGGCGTACCGGCATCGTCCATGCACCAGAGCAGATCCCCAGGCTCAACACTGCCCGCCCTTTTGTCCGGGCCTACGAACATTGCAACATCGACACAGAACTCATCGGGCGGAAGATCGCCACCGCCCCCACCGCCGCCGCCACCGGGATTGCCCACCGCCGCCGTGGTAACAGGGCCAAAGTAAATGCGGTTTTCGCCCGAAATAATCGAAAAGTCCGTTGTCGCCAGATACCCCACGGAGCCGCCCAGCTCGTCCGGGTCGTCGGCGTAAATATGGTATCGCGTTGACGGATTAAGGCCAGAGATTGTCCCGCCATTGTAAGTCACCGCCCGTCCGAGAATGTATCGCGTGTGGGGCGCGATAGTGACGCTCGTAGATGTTAGTCCTGATATTGGTGTTGTGGTCAGGCCTGACGTTACGCCGCTATTATTCCCGGTTGGTAGCAGATTGCCTTGTGCGCGACCGTTGGTTCGCAAGCGGCTTGCTCTGTTGCGCGTGTCTACAACTGTGCCATCGGTTAATTCAGCCGGGCGGCCGGAAACATGATTATTCCAGTTTGGAACGTTGACCTCGTCGAAAGAAGTCGCCCAAGTTCCCCAACCTGAAGATGTTCCACGCCTTACATAAACCCCGTTTTCACTGCGGAACTCCTGGACAACTGGGCCGCCACTGTCGTCCTGCCAGGCGGCGTAGGTTAACGTGATCCCATGGGCAACACTGCCCGGCGCACCAACGGTAGATCGGTTCTTGAATTCCGTCCGATAACGCCTCAGCCAATTCTGGCGATAGTATGTGGGCGAAAAATCGTCATTTCTCGTGTCCTCACCTCGGTCGTTGGTGGCGCCGTCCTCCGGGCGGCCGGTACCAGTGACACTTGACCAGGTCGCGCGCTGTGTTGCGTCGTAAGCAATCAGGTTGGCCAGGTTCTGCACGGCGAACCGATAGTCCCCGAACCGCCCGTCATAGGTCGACCGCACGATCAGCGTATCGAGCGCGCGGTTGTTCCATGCAGGCGACAGGCTGCCAAGGTAGGCTTTCAGCGCGGTGTAGGCATTTTGAAACGCAGCCCGCTGCGCAGAGGTGCTCACCGTGGCCCCAGAGACAGCAGCCTGCGCATCGAGCCGGACGTATTCCTGGTCGATCTGCGCCATCGTAGTGATCAGAACCGCCTTCTCTAGCGGGGACAGGATCCCGTCAGCGGAGTAGCTGGCAATTGCGTCGAGCGCGGTTTGACTATTTGTAGCCGCGCTTTGTGCTTGGGAGACAAGAGCGTCAGCACCGACAACCTTTGACCAGGGCAGCGCGTCAAACCGCTCCAGGCTGATATAGTCTATGTAGCAAACACCCGCTTGTTGAGAATAATTAACCAAGACCAACGGTGCAATGCGGCGAACGTTCGGGTGCAGCCCGGACGGGTTGCCGCTGTCCGGCGCAGGAAATACCGCACCGAAGCCGCGAATCCAACCAGTGTAGGTTATGTATTGCCCGACAGGGGGGGCTGCGTCCGAGGCGGCAACGTAGTGTTGACCACCATATGAGTCCTCCCCGATACTATTGACCAAACCCCCATCAAGCGCCCGGCCTTCCACACCTACATAAACGCGACCAACACCTGACTCTTGATATATTCGAGCAGAAACCCGATACAGCGCTGCAGGGTCAAACGGCAAATCGCGGCGGGCGACGAGCCAAGATTCGTCGTTGCCACCATTGCTCCCAACACGCAAGGCGCGCCCGCCTGTAGAGATAGCGCTATTATATATAGCAAGTTCGCCGCCACCCTGACGATTGAGCCAGACAGCGGGAACAACTTCAGTAGCGGTCGCGTATGTGCTAAAATCGTCGTAGAGCCGCTCCGCCGACGTGCCTAGATGCACATGCTCAGAGGGAATTCCTCCCACTAGAGTCCCAGCCGGCGCGCCAACCGTCGCGTTGTTCTCCGGCTTCTCTGCCCCCCCAACTTGCGTGGCGTAATCAACCGTGCTCTGTGTCGCCAACGCTCCCAGGCCGACAATATCAGCTGAGGTAATCCCCTCGGCCAGCTCGCCGTCAGCGAGCGGTCGCCAGTTTCGCGCATAACCGAGCGTGTGCTCCCAGCTGGGCGCAGACCCCTTTGACACCTCGACGCTCAGGATATCTGCGTCCAGATCAACAGGGTTGCTGAAATCGATCCGCCCGAGCACGAGTGCCCCGTCCCAGCGGATCGCCCAGGCCCCGCGAACCCCGGCCAAAAGAAGATCAAACGCCTGCGCTGGCGTCATCGGTCCGCTGGCAATCAAGCCGCCTGGCTGCGGGATGGCGGCTGACAATGCACTGACACTGGCCGCGTCGACGCTCAGACCTGCCTCTGCGGCGACCCGTGTCACAATCTCCGGTAGCCGCTCGACGTAGCCGCCCCTCGTGGACCCCCTGTAATCAATCGTGACCGGCTCACCCGGCGTAAAGCGGAACCGCACGAGGCCAAGCGCCCGGCACGTCACGCATTTACCGGGCGGTATGACAGCTGCATTGAGCGCGGCAAGATCAGGCAGGTCGGCGGCGATCGGAATAAGAATACCGCGCTGGCGCACAGCATCAACCTGCGCCACCGGACCACGATCGAACCGCATGACAAGATTGGCGCGATCGATGAATTGGGCCGGCGCCAACAGCACACGCCCCCAGCCGGCCGGGATATAGCTGCCTTTGTCCGCCGGCTCGCCATTCAGGCCGCCGGTGCCATCATACTGGCCGAGGAACGGCTTAGTGAGTTCCGCCTGCCAGTCTTTAAGGATCAGGCGCAACGCCCTCTCATCGGCGCTCATGCGCGCGACGGTGAACGCGCCATAATCGGCGAGCGCCGCATCCGCAGCGCCGTCTTCGGCAGAGCGCAGCCGGATTGTAGCCTCGACCCAGTCCAGGCGCGCCAGCCAGTCGAAATCGGATGGCATGAGAATTTCGATCTCATCCACACTGGTGCGGCTGCCGCCGCTGAAATCGCCGTCCCAGGGCACTTCGACCCGGATGCTCGGCGGGCGCACCAGCAGCTGCTCATAAAGCGCGCCGCCCCAGACAGTCTTCAGGGCGGCGTCAGTAATCTGCACGGCCCGCAGCGCACCGGCAACCGGGTCCCAGACGGATGCATCGAGCAGAAACACCCTCATGCGATTTGCAGCCCGCGCGCGCCGGTGTAGGCCTCGCGCACACCGGAGAGCCGCGCAGCGCTCGCCTGGCTGTTCACGGCACCCGCAAGCGCGTTGACGCTGCCCTGCAGGGTGCGCAGCTCTTGCACAACGTCTGCAAACCCTTCTGCATTGACCGCGACCAGTGCCTGACTGCTGGAATCAACCGGGGCCTGCGGCTGGAAGGGTGCCAGGCTCTCGACAGTACGGGCCTTGAGGCCCTCCAGTCCGGCGGAAATCTCCGCGTAAACCCGCGCGAACTCTGGCCCGGTTGCAAACACGTCCTGCGCGAGACGGCTGAGGTCGACGCCCAGAGACGCCGCCTCGTCGATCTTCGCCTGATCTCCGCCCTGTGCCGCTGCCAGCGTCGTGCGAAACGTGCCCAATTGCCCCTCAAGCCGCTCGCGCGCCGAGAGCGGTGATGCGCCGCCAAACTGCAGCTGGTCGAGGGCGGATTGCAGGCTGCGGGTGAAGACATTGCCAAGATCGCTGATAAACACATCGGTTCGAGCTTGCGGATCGAGGATCTGGCGCTGATTCCGCAACTGATTGATTCAGCCGGATTGGCCGTAAGTGAAATAGACAGACGCACAGGGCGTCCGACTCTTAAGATTTTCGCCCAGGCACCCTTTAGCGAAGCGCGATTTTTTGAGATTGTTTTGAACCAGACGCCAGCCGGTGGGCTTTATCTGAAGAGCATCCGCCTCACAGATGGTGCCGACGCCAACAAACTGCTGACCCGCGAAGAATATCGATTAAGCCGAGGCGCAACCCTACTCTACAATGCCACAGGTTTGGCTGCGCTTTTGGCCAATCTATTCGGAGCACCATGATGCGGAGCACGGTGGAGACGGCCACTGACGCAATTGCGCCCCATCCACTCTCTGCCCGGAGGCATGCCGGTCGGGCCGATTTCACGGCGGCGCGCTCCGCCCCTGCAGGCATAGCCCACTCCCGGTTAATTTTCAACTCGCCGACCTCGCCGACGCAGACCGCCTGCCCCAGCATTATTAGGTGTCAAAGCTGCGCCGACTTTTGGTATTTTTGTCCGCTAGATGCCATTTTGGAAAACTGAAAATCGGACATAAATCAAAAATGGTCGAAAAGGCGTTTCCAAATCGGCAACATTGGGACAATTGCTATTTTTGGCTGTTTTCTGGCGTTTTTTATCGATTGCAAGTGTTTTGCATGGGCTTGGCACAGCCGATTTTTGGTATTTTTGTCCGGTAGAATTCAAAAAACATCGGACATAAATGCCCTCAAAAATGCACGTTCAATCGGCCTATTTTTTGCCCTTGTTTCAATACGTTCCACCCAGTTTCACTCAGTTCCGATTTATGGGACCGTAAATACTGCATTTATGTCCGGTTACAGAGCCGCGCATCAATCTTGTTTTCAGACTTCAGGGTTGATAAGGCACACCGTCGCTTTCCGAAGCGCCGCAGTAGCTCAGCTGGTAGAGCAACGCATTCGTAATGCGTAGGTCGGGGGTTCGAATCCCTTCTGCGGCACCATCTTCACAGACGCGATGCCGCCCGCCACCCCATCGCGCTGGCGGCTCGTGTGCGCCCTTGCCGCACATCCCAGCTACTTGCCAGCGGCGACCGCGCCCGGCACGGTAAGCCTACTATCCGAGGCGCGCGCATGGCAGAGCAGAGAACATACCGCTACTATGACCTGGTGATGGCGGGGTTCGTGACCATCGTCATCTGCTCGAACCTGATCGGTGCCGGCAAGGTGGCGGAGGTTGCAGGCTTCCGCTTCGGGGCAGGCATCCTGTTCTTCCCGCTGGCCTATGTGTTCGGCGACATCCTGACCGAGGTGTACGGCTATGCCCGTGCGCGCCGGGTCGTGTGGGCCGGGTTTGCCGCGCAGCTCTACATGTCCGTAATGGCAGGCGTCGTAGTGGCGATGCCGCCGAGCGCGGACTGGACCGGCCAGGCAGCGTACCAAGCGGTGTTTGGCTCGACCTGGCGGATCGTCGCGGCCTCGCTCGTCGCCTTCTTCTGCGGCGAGTTCGTCAATTCCTTCGTGCTCGCCAAGATGAAGCTATGGACCGCGGGCCGCCACCTCTGGAGCCGCACCATTGGCTCGACGGTTGCCGGGGAGGCGGTCGACACGCTGCTCTTCTACCCGCTGGCTTTCTACGGCGTCTGGTCGACCAGCGACCTCGGCGCCGTCATGCTCGCAAACTATGCCCTGAAAGTGGGCTGGGAGGTGGTTCTGACACCGGTGACCTACCGCGTGGTCGGCTGGCTCAAGCGCGCCGAGCAGGAAGACTTCTTCGACCGCACCACCAACTTCACCCCGTTCAGCCTGAGGACGTGAAGCCCTCATGTCGAGATAGCATCAGCCTGCTAGAATTTTATCCGGCCAGTCACGCCGAATGTTCTCGGCTGGTTGGTGTTGAAGGCAAGACGGGCGCGGCCGCCGCGTTCCCGGTCGAAGCCAAGCTGTGCGTTCTCGTCGGTCAGGTTGTTGATATAAAATGTCAATCCGATGTTATTCGGGAAGTTGACACCGGCACTGATGTTGACCAGCTGGTAGCTGTTCAGCTCCAGATCGATCGTTGTGGCCGCATTGGCTGGCGCACCTCCGAACGGCAGACCGTGGACAAAGGTCCGAAGCGGATCCACCTGGTCACCGGGTTGGGTGAAGCGCGTTCCGACGTGTTGAACCGAGGCGTTTACATAAGCGTCCGTTTCCGGTGCGACCTCGAACTCGTAGTTGACGCTGGCCGAAATCTGGAACTTCGGCACCGATGCCAGGCGATTGCCGTTGGCGATACCGCCGATAATGTCGTTGTTCGGGCCGCCGCGAATGGTCGAGTCAAACTCCGCCTGCTGCAGGTTGCCGGAAACGCTCAGGTCAAGGCCGTTGAGCGGTGATGTTGTCAATTCAAACTCGACACCGAAGGCGTGCGCGCTGGGTACGTTGAAGCTGATCCGCGAGGAGCAACTGCCAGCATCCACCGTGACCTGCAGGTCACGGATGTCGGAGTAGTAGGCGGCTGTGTTGAAGGTGAAGCCACGTCCGGAGCTTTTCAGGCCGACTTCGTAGTTCCACTGCTTTTCGTCGCGGTATGTCTGGAAGCCGCCGAAGGTTTGCAAGTCGCTGCCGGTGCAGAGCGGCACGTTAAGCGGATCGTTCACACCTCCCAGGCGGAAGCCGCGCGCAGCCTGCGCATTAACCGTCACCCGGTCAGTCAGGTCATAACTGACAAGGAAGCGGGGGGTAAAACCGTTGGATGTCGTGGTGTCGCGCTGGTTATTCACCGAGTCCGCGAACAGGCCGGCAAACGTGATCGTGCGCTCCTCCTGGAAGTCGTAATAGCGCCCGCCCGCTGTTACTTTCAGCTTGTCCGTGAATTGGTAGCTTGCTTCGCCAAAGCCTGCCACCTGGCGGATGTCGTAGGTCAGCGCCGAGTTGAACGGTGAGTCCGGGCCGAAATTCGTCCCGGCATAGGTACTGGCGGCGACACCCGCCCCCAATGTCGCATCGGTGAAGCTGTCATATCCGGGTGTCGGCAGAGTCTGGCCGTAATTGCGATCAACTGTCGAGTAGAAGGCACCGAACACCCACTGGAACGGGCCACTGCCCGTCGAGCCGAAGCGCAGTTCCTGCGTGTATTGATATAGCCTGGTCGCATCGCGCAGGTTGGATGGCAGAAGCACGCCAGCATCCGGGAAACCTAGGTCAACTGAGACGCTGCCGGTCAACGCACTGGCATCACGGCTGACCAGAATATCGCGGTTGGTGTAGCTTGAGACGGAGACAACCTCGAAGTTCTCAAGCGCCAGGTTGATCACGGCGTCGGCAATCACCGTGCGGTCACTGAACCCTTCATCGAGCAACAGGAACTGTTCGCGCTCGCCGAGTTGCACCGGCGGGCGGGTCGTGGTGAAGGGATTGGCGTAGAGGTTATAGACCTCCTCCCGGTTGAAGCCGTCATAGGTCTGCTTCTGATAGATCACCCGTGGCGTAATGGTGAGATTTTCGGTTGGCTTCAGGGTGATCGCGAGCCGCCCACCGTAGCGTTCGCCAGAGTTGACATCGCTGTCGGTGCTCCCGTCCTCGCGCAGGGCGTCAATGAAGCCACCGTACCGCGTGTAATAGCCGACGGCGCGAACGGCGACCTTGTCGGTCACGATCGGCACGTTGACTGCCCCTTTTATGTGCCCGCCGACGCCACCACCGCTAATCACATTCACATTGCCCTCGGCGGACCCCTCTAGTTTGTCGAGTTTGGGCTGGTTGGTGATGTAGCGCAGCGTGCCGCCAATCGAGCCGGAGCCGAACAGAGTGCCTTGCGGGCCGCGCAGTGTCTCGACACGGGCCAGGTCGTAGAAGTCAAGGTCCGGGGTAAACAGCGACAGCGAGATCACCGATTCATCAATGTATATGCCGACTTGTTCTTTGACACCGGGCTGATCGCGGACGATCTGGCCGGCCGAGGTTCCGCGGATCGAGACCTGGCTCTGGCCCGGCCCAAGGTTCTGGATGGTCAGGCCGGCGACATTGCGGGAGAGATCCTCGATACTCGTTGCGTTGAGCCGTTCGAGGTCCCGGGAGGTCAGAGCGTTGATCGAGAACGGCACATCCTGAATGGTCGATGCGCGTTTGGTGGCGGTGACGATGATCTCCTCCAGAACCAGTTCTGGCTCTGCCGGTGATGACTGGGCGTGTGCGCCAACATTCGTCAGTGCCAGGATGGATGCGCCATAGCAGAGGCGCGACAGGACCTTGTGCAGCATTCTTGTCTCCCTGAGTAAAACGCGCGGCTTTGCCGTCTCAATCAGGGAGACTATTCCCGGGGTTCGCTACGTCAACGCGTCACAGTAAGGTCAGCCGCACACAACTACATTCCTGTTGCGTGCTGTGCCCGGAAGTACACAGCCGGACGGCGGTCTCTGCATGCGCTACAAGATGAAGCGGCTGAGGTCCGTGTCGCCGGCCAGGCCGCTCAGGCGGTCGTTGACATAGGCGTCGTCGATGACGATCTGCGCGCCGGTGCGCTCGCTCGCCTCGAAGCTGATCTCCTCCAGCAGCTTTTCCATAATGGTCTGCAGCCGCCGCGCACCGATGTTCTCCACGGTGTCGTTCACCAGGGCGGCGGTGGTCGCAATCGCCTCGATGCCGTTGCTGGCGAAGTCGAGGGTCACGCCCTCGGTTGCGAGCAGTTCGCGATACTGACGGATCAGCGAGACCTCGGTATCGCTCAGGATGGCGATGAAATCCTCGCGGGTGAGGCCCTTAAGCTCCACCCGGATCGGCAGCCGCCCCTGCAACTCCGGCAGCAGGTCGGAGGGCTTGGCGATATGGAACGCGCCGGACGCAATGAACAGGATATGATCGGTCTTCACCGGGCCGTATTTGGTGGCGACGGTTGTGCCCTCGATCAGCGGCAACAGGTCGCGCTGCACACCCTCGCGGCTGACCGAGCCACCCCGCACATCCGAGACCGCGATCTTGTCGATTTCGTCAAGGAACACGATGCCGTTCTGCTCAGCCGACAGGATCGCCTCGCGCTGGATCGCCTCCTGGTCGAGCCGCTTGTCGGACTCCTCGGCGATCAGCAACTCGCGGGCCTGCGCCACCGGCATCTTGCGCCGTTTGGTGCGTTGGCCCAGCGCCTTGCCGAACATGTCGCCGAGGTTGATCATGCCGACCGAGCCGCCAGGCATGCCGGGGATGTCCATGGCCGGGAACGGGGAGCTGGTGTCCGCCACCTCGATCTCGATTTCGCGCGCGTCGAGCGATCCGTCCTGCAGCATGGCCTGGAACTTTGCGCGTGTTGCGTCGGACGCATCCTTGCCAACCAGCGCCTCGAGCAGGCGTGCCTCGGCGGCAGCCTCCGCGGGCTCGCGCACCTGCACCCGCCGGGCCTCGCGCACCAGCCGGATGGCTTCCTCCACCAGGTCGCGGATGATCGAGTCCACGTCACGGCCGACATAGCCGACCTCGGTGAACTTGGTCGCCTCGATCTTCAGGAATGGTGCGCCGACCAGCCGGGCCAGCCGGCGACTTATCTCAGTCTTGCCGCAGCCGGTCGGCCCGATCATCAGGATGTTCTTCGGCGTGACTTCCTCGCGCAGGGCCTCTGGCAGTTGCTGGCGGCGCCAGCGGTTGCGCAGGGCAATCGCCACCGCCTTCTTGGCGTCCGCCTGGCCGACGATGAAGCGATCCAGTTCCGCGACGATGACGCGCGGCGTGAGAGCGGCGAGTGTGTGGTCGGCGGTGTCAGGATTCAGCATCGATACTCTCAATCGTCAGGTTGCCGTTGGTGTAGACGCAGATGTCAGCGGCGATCTTCATGGCCTTGCGGGCGATGGCCTCGGCGTCCTGGTCAGTATCGATCAGCGCACGGGCGGCGGCGAGCGCGAAGTTGCCGCCGGAGCCGATGGCGATCAGCCCGTCCTCCGGCTCCAGCACGTCGCCGGTACCGGTCAGCACCAGGGAGGCCGTCTTGTCGGCAACTGCCATCATCGCCTCCAGACGGCGCAGATACCGGTCGGTGCGCCAGTCCTTGGCCAGCTCGACGCAGGCGCGGGTCAACTGGCCGGGGTAACGCTCCAGCTTGGCCTCCAGCCGCTCGAACAGGGTGAAGGCGTCGGCGGTCGCACCGGCAAACCCGGCGATCACCCCGCCGCCGCCCAGCCGGCGCACCTTGCGGGCGTTGGCCTTGATGACGGTCTGGCCCAGACTCACCTGGCCGTCGCCGGCCACCACGACGCGCCCGCCCTTGCGCACGCTGAGGATGGTGGTGCCGTGCCACTGGGAGGCATCGAAGGGATTGGTCACGTAGCGGCTCCTGCAAAGAGACCGTGATATGGGGCGGACTCAGGTGCCCGCAAGCCCTTTTGCTCTGCGCGTCAGCGTCCAGCCGCCTGCAAGCATCAGGAACGGCATCGCCGGGAAGTGATAGCGGATCTGGCCGGAGAAGGCCATGCACACCAGCGTTGTGAAGACCGCGAACAGGCTGAGATAGAGCAGCGGTGCACGGCTAGGGTCACCGCGCAACCACCCGGCCAGCCCGGCCCACAGCCCCGGCAGCGCCAGCAGCAGGATCAGGCCGTAAGCACCCTGGTTCAGCACGCGCAGGCCCTTCAGCAGGCTCGCGTGCGCCGTATACTGCGCTTCGTGTGCCCAGAAGCCTTCCCCGTCGACCAACCAGAGCTTCAGGGCTTTCCTCGGCAGCAGCGCTGCGAACTGGCCGGGGTTGTCCGCAATCCAGGCGCGGGCAGCAGCACGGGTCGCCTGGTCCCATTCCACCTGCCGCGCGATCCGGTCTTCATACGGGATCGGCAGACTGTCGATCAACGGCTTGAGCGCCGGGTTGGCATACATGTTGGTCGAGCCACCGTCGGCGGCATCGTTGTTGCCGTCCAGCAGGGTCGGGCCACCGTTGGTCGAGACCAGGACGAAATGGCCAAGCTGTTCCGCATTGCGCAGCGACCATGGCAGCACGGTGGCGAACAGCACCGCATAGAGCAGCACACCACCCGCCAGAAGCGACCAGCGCCGGTTCGTGCGCTCCAGCAGGGCCATGGCGACCAGCACGCCGAACGGAAAGGCCGTGGTCTGCGCCTTCACATAGGTGGCAACCCCCAGCACCAGCCCGGCGAGTGCCAGGCTGGCGAGCCTCGGCCCGCGCAGCATCAGCGCCATGCCGCCCATGATCAGCGCGGTGTAGACAATCTCTGACAGGGCTTGCCCGGTGTAGACGATGTGGTTGGGGTAGAGCGTCAGTGCCAGTTGCGCGAGCCGGACCCCGGCCTCCGGCACGCCGATGCGCCGCCCGATGACGCCGAGCAGCCAGAACGTCGCCAGCCCGGCGGCCAGGTTCAGCGCGATGATGGTGAGCGTCATGGAGCCGCTCAGCCAGTAGCCGCCGGCCAGCAACGCCGGGTAGCCGACCGGCCAGTAAGCGGTGGGGTGGCCCTGCTCCTGATAGCCAAGGCCCGCCGCAAGCTCGCGCGCGCGGTCCACATAGAAGGCGCTGTCGGAGACCGGGGTCACCGGGAACAGCAGCGCGACGGCCAGCCGCAGCACGACGAAGAGCACAAGGCACAGCGGCAGGAACCGCCTGTCGGTCAACCAGCGTTGCAGCATCTGTGCCCTCTTACACTAATTCCCTCTCCCCTTGCGGGAGGGGGATGTCGTGCCGCCCGCACAACAGGGAGAGGGGCATAACGCATCAAGCAATTCCGGTACACCCCTCACCCGGTGCGCCGCTCACCGTTCGTGTCGAGCCAAGTCGAGACACGTCCAGATGATACTGGCAGATGATACTGGCAGACGATGCTGGAGCCGCCCCTCGACCAGGCTCGGGGCGAACGGTTCAATGTAAAGTCAGCAGCCTGCTAAAACCGCCTTCGGGCCGCATACAGCGCGATGGCCGCTGCGTTGGAGACGTTGAGGCTCTCGATACCCACACGCATGGGCAGGCGGGCAAGCTGGTCGCAATGTTCGGCGACATTGCGGCGCAGGCCCTCACCTTCTGCCCCCAGCACCAGGCAGGCGCGGGAGTCCCCCAGGGCCTCCTCAAGCGTCGCCCCTGCCTCGCCGTCCAGCCCCAGCCGCCAGAACCCGGCCTCGGCGATCTCCTCCAGTGCGCGGGCGATGTTGGTCACCCGCACCCAGGGGATCAGCTCCAGACAGCCGGACGCGGCCTTGGCAAGCGCGCCGGTCTCGGGCGGGCTGTGCCGGTCCTGGGTGATGACGGCTGCGGCATCAAGGGCTGCGGCCGAGCGCAGGATCGCGCCGACATTGTGCGGGTCGGTCACCTGGTCGAGCACCATGAGGCTCTGGGTCGGCCCGGCCCCGGCCAGCACGTCGCCGAGCCACACCGGCTCCAGCGGCGCAGTATCGAGCACCAGGCCCTGGGTGGGCGCGCCGTCCGGCACCAGACGCTTCAGGTCAGCGGCATCGCAGAATGTAACCGGCCAGGCGGGATCGAGCACGATCTCGTCCAGCGCGTCCTTGGTGCCGTGCAGGCGCTTCTTGATGCGGGCAGGGTTGTCGAGGGCGGCGTGCACCGCGTGGCGCCCATAGAGGCGTACAGCGTCCGTGCCGGTGGGCTTGCCGGTCCGGGCGAGCCGGGTCCGGGCGCTGGTGCGGCCACCGCTGCGGCCAGAGTCAGTTGCGTTTCTTCGAGTCATGCAGCCATTTGACTCGTTCGGCGTTGACAGGAAAGAGCGAATCCATCACTAGCGGCTGCCTTTCACTTTTCGGTGAAACATGCCCCGTGTGGAGGGGTGGCCGAGCGGTCAATGGCAGCAGACTGTAAATCTGCCGACTTCACGTCTACGTTGGTTCGAATCCAACCCCCTCCACCACCCTTTCCAGGAACGCTGCAGCGTCATGTGGCAGTCAGCCCTTGCATTTGTAGTTGAATTTCACTACAAATCGACATGGCTCGAATGGCGCTGCGCGAGATTTCATGGCTCAAGGGGGCATTGAAGGACTTCAAGGCATTTCCCTTGCCCGTACAGCAGAAGGCGGCGCGCGGCCTGACGCAGATTGCCGAGGGCGACACGCCAGAGATTGCTAAGCCAATGACCGGCCTTGGTGCAGGCGTGTGGGAACTGGCTATCCGGGAGCGCGGGGACGCATTCCGCGTGATCTATGCGCTCCAGCTCGATGATGGCGTCTGGGTGGTTCACGCCTTCCAGAAGAAATCAACGAGCGGCGTCGCCACGCCGAGGCATGAGATCGACGTGGTGAAAGAACGACTTAAACGCTTGAAGGAGGCGTTGGCATGACGGACCAAGCGGACGATTTCTCACTGGTGCGCGGCTCCGGCAACGTGTTTGCCGATCTGGGCTTGCCCGATGCTGAACTGGAACAGTTCCGCGCCATCCTTGCCGCTGAAATCGGCAAGACGCTGGCTGCCGACAAGCTGACCGTGCGCGCCGCCGAGACGCTGACCGGCGTTGCCGCCGCCGACTTCTCACGCATCCGGCAGGCACGACTGAAGGGCTTCACCATCGACCGCCTGATGACCATCCTCGACCGGCTCAACCGCAAGGTTGAGGTTTCTGTTGCCGTCTCCCCGCGCGATCCGGCAGGGGCGAGTGTCTTGCAGATGTAGTATCCGGCAGACTTCCCGCGCATTGCATCGCCGGTTGCGCTGGCCCCGTCGGCGGCTATGGTGCAGCGGACAGCAGATTGCGGGCAATCATGGGCAACGAACTCATCAACCTCGACTGGCCGCACGTTCTGGCCATCGGCGGCGATGACCGTCATTGGCAGGCCCGGAATGCGAACATTGAAGAAGCTCTGCGCCGATCCGTTGATGATGCGCAGCCGCACGCGTTCTCCGGCGCGGAACAGATATTCCATCCCCTCGGTTGGCCCACGCCCATTGGCTAGGAAGGTGTAGGTCGGCGCGCCAATATCCATGATGTCGGTCGGCATCATCCGCATTTCAGCCCACATCCGCCGTTCTTCGCCCGACATCGGATATTGGTCGGTCCAAGTGCTCAGCTGCCGATTGAAATAGCCCTCACCGGTGCGCAACCGGCTCATGATGAAATGCGGATCGAGCACGGTGAAGTCGCTCAGCAGCAGGATGTAATCGCGATCAAACTGCACCGGTTCTGCACCAGCGGGATCAATGATCATCGGGCCGTAATGGCCCGATTGCTCCTGCAGACCCGAATGGCTGTGATACCAATAGGTCCCCGACTGGCGGATGGGGAACTCGTAGGTGAAGGTCTGGCCCGGTTTGATACCGGGAAAGCTGATGCCGGGCACCCCATCCATGTGAAACGGCAAAAGGAAGCCGTGCCAGTGGACCGATGTGTCCGTCTCAAGGTTATTGGTGACATTAAGGCGGACATTCTGCCCTTCGCGCAGCCGGATCAACGGGCCGGGCACACTGCCGTTGACCGCGATGCCCGGGCCGCGCCGCCCTTCGACAATGCGGTGGCCGCTGCCAACGGTCAGGTCGATGACATCGCCTGATAGCTCGCCAAAGCCTGCAGGAATATGCGGGCCGCCGCGCCCATGGCTGCCACTGCGGTGGACGCTGTGACCCTGCGCCCAGGCCGGCATTGCAGCGAAGGCGGATCCCGCGCCGAGCGCGGCTATGAGGTGACGTCGAGTAAGGTGAGGACTGTTCATACACCTCTATACGCGCGGGTCGGTGTCACCCCTCAAAAAAACCATCAATTTTTGACGCGCACGGTAAAGCCGCGTCTCGACCGCCTTGAGGCTAATGCCCAGCGTCATTGCGGTCTCCTGCTGACTCAGACCCTCGATTGTGCACAGGATCAAAACGTCTTTCAGGCTGGCCGGTAGCTTGGCGATCGCGCGGGCGGCCGCGGCGAGCTCAGCACGGTCAGCGGCAAGTGTTTCCGCTGAAGGCGCATCATCGGCAATCCAGTCTGCCGTGTGATCGGGCATCGGCAGACCGATGAACCGCCTGACCGCGCGGCGACGAGCCCAGTCCCGGCATTTGTTGAGCGTGATGGCACTGATCCAGGCCTTAAAAGGCCGCTCGGGATCATAACGGTTCAGCGCGCCAAATGCGGCGACGAACGTTTCCTGCGCAATATCGAAGGCTTCCTCAGGATCACCCGTCGCGGAGCGCGCAAGCCGGTACACGGTCTCACGGTAGCGCTCGACGAGCGCACGTTGCGCGCCCGACAGGCCAGCCCGCGCGTCGCGTATAAGCGCCGCGTCCAGATTGTCAGAGGTCACTGCGGTTGTGCAGCGAGGCTCTTGCTAACCACTGCATCGAACCGCGCCTGTTGATCGGGACGAAGAATGGCCCGCATCGCGAAAACATGCTCGAGCGTCGCCTTCTGGAGATCCCCCATCGCATTATGCGTATCGTCCACCGCCGCAGAAACACGGGGACCATATTCATGTTCAGCGGCAATAGCGTCGCCAAGCAGTGCATTGCTGCGCCTCAGCCGGTCTTCGAGCGCCTCGCGTCGCGCTGCAAACTGGCGCTCCAATGCGGTCAGTTCTTGTTCCTGGGCCGGATCGAGGTCGAGCTCACCATGAATCAAGGCGTGGAGTTCAGCCCCGCCATGGTGCGGTGCCGGTTGAAGCATGCGCCCAAGCCAAACCCCAACCAGCGCGAGCGCAATGATCAGCCCCGCCGCCAAGGCGATACGACGAAGGTTCATTCCTGACCCAGTGCAATCAAGGGCGTAAGCGAAGCCGGCGGGCCGAAGGCAGCCAGGGGCACTTGGGCGCGTGCAGGCACCTGGAGCCCGCCAACGACCCCCATCCCCAGCGACACCACGAGCCCCAATCCGAGCATCGCCCGCGTCTGCCGGACCTCGTTCTGCGCGCGCGCCGCCAGCCTTCCGCCATCAATGGCGGAAAGGGCCGGCACGGGAAGGCTGGCCAGTCGGGCGAGATTTGTGTCGAGGTCCATCATGAAGCTCCTTCGACGTTGTATACGCGGGCGCGGCAAAAACCCCTCATGATGCCACCCTCGATCCTGCATTTTCCTGCGGAAAGCTGAAAGCATCGATGATGGGACAGGGGCCGGATTGTTCCGACGCACAGTCGTCGGCGAGCCTGACGAGGGCTC
>CAYOMD010000030.1:0-28673 GCA_964404985.1 uncultured Sphingomonadaceae bacterium | reverse complement strand
TCGGCAGCATCAAGGACATCGGCCGCAAGCCCAAGGGGCTCGTCATCACGCTGGTCATTAATTGGCTGGTCAAGCCCTTCACCATGGCAGCGTTGGCGGTGTTGTTCTTCGATTACCTTTACGCCGGGCTGATGAGCGAAGGCGACGCCGATCAATACATCGCGGGCCTGATCCTGCTCGGCACGGCGCCATGCACCGCGATGGTGTTTGTCTGGTCGCAGATGACCAAGGGCGATCCAGCCTACACGCTTGTGCAGGTGTCGGTGAACGATCTGGTGATGATCGTCGCCTTTGCGCCGATCGTCGCCCTGCTGCTCGGCGTGACCGATATTGTGGTGCCGTGGGACACGCTGCTGCTGTCGGTGGTGCTGTATGTTGTCGTGCCACTGGTGGCTGGGGCTATCACGCGGAGCCGGGTGATCGCCTCGCATGGCGGCGATGAAGCTGCGGTCGATGCCTTCACCGCCCGGCTGAAGCCATGGTCGATCATTGGCCTGCTGGCCACGGTGGTGCTGTTGTTCGCCTTTCAGGCTGGCACGATTGTCTCCAATCCGCTGCTGATCGTGCTGATCGCGATCCCGATCATCATCCAGTCTTACGGCATTTTCGCGGTCGCCTATGCCGCCGCGATGGCGTGGAAGGTGCCGCACAACATTGCGGCTCCTTGCGCACTGATCGGCACGTCCAATTTCTTCGAGCTTGCGGTGGCGGTGGCCATCGGCCTGTTTGGCCTGTCGAGCGGGGCGGCACTGGCGACCGTAGTCGGCGTGCTGGTGGAAGTGCCGGTGATGCTGTCGCTGGTCGCATTCGCCAACCGCACCCGCGACCGTTTTCCCGCTGCATGACCGAAAGCACCCTCATGGCCCGCCTGCGCGCTTTGCCCGATCCTGACCACCTGCCCGCGCTGCGCCCTGAATACCTGCACCGCAATCCGGCGAGCGGTCTGGGCGCGATCGATGAGCCGCCGCGCATCCTGCTGCTTTACGGGTCGCTGCGGGAGCGGTCGTTTTCGCGGCTCGCAGTGGAGGAGGCCGCGCGGCTGCTGCAACTGTTCGGCTGCGAAACGCGCATTTTCGATCCGTCTGATCTGCCTTTGCCCGATCAGGTCGCTGGCGACGATCATCCGGCGGTGCATGAACTGCGCGAACATTCGCTGTGGTCCGAGGCGCAGGTGTGGTGCAGCCCCGAACGCCACGGCACGATCACCGGGATTATGAAGGCGCAGATCGATCACTTGCCGCTCGCCTACAAGGGCCTGCGCCCGACGCAAGGCCGCACGCTGGCAGTGATGCAGGTGTGTGCAGGCTCGCAGAGCTTCAACACGGTCAACACCCTGCGCATTCTTGGGCGCTGGATGCGGATGGTCACGATCCCAAACCAATCGTCGGTCGCCAAGGCCTATGACGAGTTCGACGAGGCGGGGCGCATGAAGCCATCCGCCTATTACGACCGCATCGTCGACGTTATGGAGGAACTGGTGCGCTTCACCGTGCTGCTACGCCCCCACGCCGAGCTGCTGGTCGATCGCTATTCCGAGCGGGTCGAGCGCGATCTGCCGGTCGCAACCCCGGTAGAAAAGGCGGGGATTGCTTCAAGCTGAAGACCGGACCATCGGATGACGCCGTGGGCAATGAGGCATCGCTCGCAATGGTCTGGAACTGATCGCGCCCCACAACGGCCTTAGGCCGACAGGAGAGACCGCAGCTTTGTATCCCAAGCATCCAGGGCGGTCCGCTTCTCGTCGTCATACTTGTAGCGATTATAGATCCCCGCGACCCCCGCCCTGGTTCCACTGATGTGATTGAGCACGCTTTCGGTCACCTCGACAGGGACTCTCAGCGATTGAAGATGGGTTGCCCCGGTTCGGCGGATATCATGCAGCCGCCAGTTCGGAACCTCGACCTGGTCGGGGTCTCCTCCTTCCTCGATCTGCTTGGCTTTCAGGTAAGCGATCATATCCTTGTGGAGCGCCGCTCGTCCTTTGAAGAAGCCCGAGACGGGAGTGGTCCCTGTCGTGGTGAACACCAGGCCCTTGCGCTTCGGACCCAGCAGCTGCAGCTCTGCGAGCGCAAGGCTCGTCAGCGGAATGACGTGTTCCTGATCATTCTTCGCCCGATCGGCCGGAAGTGTCCATCGACGCGCAACGAGGTCGATTTCGGACCAGTCCATTTCGGCAACTTCCTGTCGGCGTTGCATCGTCAGGATCAGCATCCGGACAAACGGCCCCCACGGCCATCCGGAGTTCTCGGTCGCCTTCCACAAGGCGACAATCTCCTCGTCGCTTAGCACCCGGCGGCGCGACGGGACAGCCTTTGGCGCCTTCATCCCGGCCAGCGGAGAGACGTCGATATCCTGCCGGTCGGTCGCCCAGTTGAACAGCTTGCGAAGCAGCGAGTGGATCTCCTTGCGCCGCGCCGGGCGATCGGAATACTCGTCCAGCACCTTCACGATATCGGCGCGGGTGATCTCATGGACGGGTCGGTTGCCCCAGCGCGGAATAAACACGTTGTTGATCGTGCAATTCGCCGAGCCCCACGTCCCCCGCCAATTCGGCTTGAGATAGAGCTCGACGAACCTCTCGCTGTAGGTCCGAAAGTTCAGCGTCTGCTTTTTGCGCTTCGCTTCGCGCTTGGCTTCGACCGGGTCGATCCCCTGATAGACCTGCACCAGCAGCCGCTCGGCTTCCTTGCGCGCCGTGGCAGGCGTCCAAGGACTGCCGACCGGCCCGATTGTCTTGCGGCGCGCAGGCCCGCCGTCGACCCGATACTGGAACACAAAGGACTGTGCTCCTTTTGGCGTGATGCGAAGTCCGAAGCCCTTCAGCCGGGGGTCCCACACGTAAATGTCGCGGTGCGGGTCCGGTGTGACTGACTGGATGGTTCGCAGTGTGATTGACTGATTCGGCATGATCTGGCGCTCGTCCACGTAATCGCCACGTAATCAGATGTCGGGATTACGATGGCGTAGCGAAGGGTAATCCACGGCGGATTTATTCCAACCGTTTCAAGCCCTTGAGCGTAGTTTGGCGTAGTATTGGAAAGGAACGAAAAGGGTCCAAAGCTCCGCTCTTAATCGGCGGGTCCTTGGTTCGAGCCCAAGTGTGTTCACCATTATTGGCACTTCCCTGTCTTCAGCCCTGCGGTTCAGTCACCTATATTACCTATCAGCACGGGGGCAGCATGATCACGAGAAACGAGAGGCGGCAGGAAAAGACGAAGATCAAAAAAAAGCTTCGTAACCCTCTAGTCCGCAAAATCCTGAAGGACGAAATCGAGCGCGGCACGGAGACTGAAGTCTATCGCCTTGACGATGACGGCACCGGCAATCCGATGTTTTTCAATATCTCGGCTATGCGCAAATGGGCGGAACAGAATTGTGAAACCTTCGCCATGCCCGTCGATTTCGATCGAGCGTCGCGCCTGATAGAGAGCGGAGCAGTCGAGCCGAATCATATTCGAGATCATACAATTCACACTGAACTCAAACCGATCATCGTATGCCAAGGGCTAGTTGGCGGCGACCAGATCGTAGATGGTGCTCACCGTTTTGTTGCGATGTGCGCGGGATCGGCCAAGTTCAATCTTAACCCTCTCATTCCATGCTATGTCCTGCAACCCAACGAATGGAAGCCGTTCGTCATTGCGGTAAGCGTCGCGAGGGCATGCGGTTTCAAATGACAAACGCGAACGGGCACTCGTGGCGACTTGGCAACGCTCAACAGCGACCGGCTGCGCGAGAAGGCGGAGTTCGGCTTCCTCATCTGCACCGCGCTGCCGACCAAACCGATGCGCGACGAGATTGCGGCGGCCGGCAAGTTCCGCCACCCGCTGCTCAACCGCGAGGATGACCGGTTGCAGGTGATCACCGTCGCCGAACTGTTCGACTATGACGGGACGCCCGGCAAGCGGCTCGACCTGCCGATGGCGCGCACCGATGCGGTGAAGTCCGCCGCCGCCAAGGGCGACGCGGACCGGCAGGCTGCGCTGGACTTGTAACGGGCAGCAGGACTTAACCGGCTCTCCCCTCCCGCGTGCGGGAGGGGTGGTGCGAAGCACCGGGGTGGGCAGGAGTGTCAGGCACCCACCCCGGCCTGCCGGCCACCCCTCCCTCAGCGAGGGCGGGGAGAGTGGCGTGTTCAAGTCAAATCTGCTATTGGCCGTAGTGGCGCGTGCGACACGGTGAATCTCCCAGCCGTAGCAGTTGGCTTCCGGGCCATCGAGCGCAATGTGGGGGGTGTGGGAGTCCCCACCGCGCGCCAACCTCCCGCCAGTTCAGCCGCGTTCTCCCCTCCCGCGCGCGGAGTAAGGTAGACCTTAGAGGGCAGAATGACTTTGCACTGATCCGCTCGTCATCGCGAGGCTGCATAGCAGCCGCGGCGATCCAGCCAACAGAATCACAGTCTCTGGATTGCCACGTCGCTTGTCGCTCCTCGCAATGACGGTTCCATCAAATATCATCGGACCCTAATAGCTCTGTTCGGCGCAGGTTTTGGTCAGGTCGCGGCGCGACAGGCATGGGCTATGGTGGTCTGCTCCGCCAATCGACAACCGCAGCGTGGTCGCAGGTGCGCCTTGGCTTGCGTTGGCCCTTGGCCTATCTCCAACCGGTAGAACAATCGGCGCATGAAGGGCACAGCATGAACGACCATACCGCCATCGGGCCGCTGCCTGTGGAGCATCCGGCAGTCCTACCGGCGCAGGTCGGCGTGCTGCTGGTCAACCTTGGCACCCCGGAGTCGCTCGCGGTGTCGGCGATCCGCCGCTATCTGGACGAATTCCTCTCTGACCGCCGGGTGGTCGAGCTGCCGCCGCTGCTGTGGCAGCCGATTTTGAAAGGGATCATCCTCAACACCCGGCCACCCAGGACCGCCAAGGCCTATGCCAAGATCTGGGACAAGGTGCGCAACCTCTCGCCGCTGGCCGCCTTCACCATGGACCAGGCGCAGGCACTGGCCACCCGGCTGCCCGGTGTGCAGGTGGACTGGGCGATGCGCTACGGCCAGCCCTCTATCATGGCAAAGCTGAAGGCACTGCAGGCTGCCGGTTGCCAGCGTATACTCGTGGCACCGCTCTATCCGCAATATTCCGGTGCGACGACGGCAACGGTGGTGGATGCCGCCGGGCGCGCCCTGGCCGGGATGCGCTGGCAACCGGCCCTGCGCAGCCTGCCGCCCTATTATGACGACCCCGCTCATATCGCTGCGCTGGCCGCAGGCGTGCGCGCCCATCTGGCCAGCCTCGACTGGACGCCGGACGTTTTGATCGCCTCCTTCCACGGGATGCCAAAGCGCACCCTGGACCTCGGCGACCCCTACCACTGCCACTGCCAGAAGACCGGCCGCCTGCTGCGCGCGGCGCTTGACTGGCCGGCGGAGCGATTCCGCGTGACCTTCCAATCCCGCTTCGGGCCGGCGGCGTGGCTGCAGCCCTACACGGACAAGACGCTGGAGGCGCTGCCGGGCGAGGGCGTCAAATCGGTCGCCGTGGTCTCGCCGGGGTTCGCGGTCGACTGTATCGAGACGCTGGAGGAGATTGGCATCGCAGGGGCCGAGACCTTCCACGAGGCCGGTGGCGAGCGATACACCTACGTCCCGTGCCTGAATGCCAGCGACAACGGCATGACAATGCTGGAGACGCTGGTGCGCCGGGAACTGGCCGGGTGGGTGCCGGGCCTCGGGCAGTAGCCACACAATCCGTCGCCGAATTTTGCGCAACGAATTGACCGCGATCATTTTTTGGTGAGGATGATGCTGGTCCAGCAGAGCACAAAAAAACGGGGAGGTATAAATGGCACGCGTAGCAGTGGTGACGGGTGGAACGCGCGGGATCGGCGAGGCGATCAGCCTGGCGCTCAAGGCGCAAGGGTGCACGGTGGTGGCGAACTACGCCGGGAACGATGAAAAGGCCAACGCTTTCAAGGAGCGGACTGGTATCCATGTGGCCAAGTTCAACGTCGGTGATTTCGAGGCGGTGCAGGCGGCCTGCAAGCAGATCGAGGCAGACGTCGGCCCGATCGATATCGTGGTCAACAACGCCGGCATCACCCGCGATGCGACAATCCTCAAGATGAGCTACGACATGTGGAAGGACGTGATCGAGGTGAACCTCGGCGGCTGCTTCAACATGGCGAAGGCGACCTTCCCCGGCATGCGGGAGCGCAAGTGGGGTCGCATCGTCAATATTGGCTCGATCAACGGCCAGTCCGGGCAATACGGCCAGGTGAACTATGCCGCCGCCAAGTCGGGCATCCACGGGTTCACCAAGGCACTGGCCCAGGAAGGCGCGCGCGCCGGCGTGACGGTGAATGCAATCGCACCGGGCTACATCGATACCGATATGGTCGCGGCCGTGCCGCCGGACGTGCTGGAGAAGATCGTCGCGAAAATCCCGGTCGGGCGACTGGGCCATGCAGAAGAGATCGCCCGCGGTGTTGCCTTCCTGTGCGGGGAAGACGCAGGCTTCATCACCGGTTCGACGCTCTCCATCAACGGTGGGCAGCACATGTATTGATGAAGGCTGGTCAAGGCGGCGCGCTCCGGCGTAAAGGGCAACAAAGATTGAGGTTACCCTGCCATGCCTGTTGACGCCGCCGCGTCTGCCATCATTCTCCCCGCCTTCGACCCTGTGGCCCTGCACCTGGGGCCGCTGGTCGTGCGCTGGTATGCGCTCGCCTATCTCGCCGGCATCCTGCTCGGCTGGTGGCAACTGGCGCGCATGGTGGAGACACCAGGCGCGCCGATGGCCAAGCGCCACGTTGACGACTTCGTGACCTGGGCGACCCTGGGCGTGATCCTCGGCGGGCGGGCCGCCTACGTGCTGTTCTATGATTTCCCGCAGTTCGCTGCCGATCCGATCCGGATGTTCTACCTGTGGGAAGGCGGCATGGCCTACCATGGCGGTGTGGTCGGCGTGCTCATCGCCATTGTGCTGTTCAGCCGGGTCAACAAGCTGAAATGGCTGCGCGTGAACGATTATGTGGCTGTCGTCGTGCCGATTGGCTCCTTCTTCGGCAGGCTCGCGAACTTCATCAACGGCGAGCTTTATGGCCGTGCAGCAAGTGTCCCCTGGGCGATGGTGTTCCCGCGTGACCCCGAGCAGATCCCGCGCCACCCGAGCCAGCTCTATCAGGCGCTGCTGGAGGGCGCGCTGCTGTTCGCGATCCTCCTGTGGGTCTTCACCAAGACAGACGCACGGACCAGGCCGGGCATGCTGGTCGGCGTCTACCTCGCCGGATACGGCGCGTTGCGGTTCATCGCGGAGTATTTCCGCGAACCGGATGCGCAGCTCGGCATCCTGTCCTGGGGCCTCAGCATGGGCCAGACCCTCAGCGTGCCGATGATCCTGCTTGGCATCTACATGATGGCGACCGCCACCGGCCGGCGCACGCGCGCCGCAGCATGAGCGCACTCCTCGACCTGATCCGCGCGGAGATCGCGGCGACCGGGCCCATGCGCGTTGACCGGTACATGGCGCTGTGTCTCTCCCATCCGAGCCATGGCTATTACACGACCCGCGATCCGCTGGGCGCGCGGGGAGATTTCATCACGGCACCGGAAGTCAGCCAGATGTTCGGGGAGCTGATCGGCCTGTGGCTGGTGGACCTGTGGCAGCGCAGCGGGGCCGGCCCGTTTCATCTGGTCGAGCTGGGGCCGGGGCGCGGCACGCTGATGGCGGATGCACTGCGTGCCGCAGGGGGTGCGCCGGGCTTTGCAGCGGCTGTGCGGGTGCACTTCGTCGAGATCAGCCCGGTCTTGCGTGCCGAACAATCAGCCCGGGTGCCGCAGGCGACCCACCACGAGAGTATCGC
Organism: uncultured Sphingomonadaceae bacterium; assembly: GCA_964404985.1. Lineage (GTDB taxonomy): Bacteria > Pseudomonadota > Alphaproteobacteria > Sphingomonadales > Sphingomonadaceae > Hankyongella. The sequence goes on along the minus strand of CAYOMD010000030.1, from coordinate 20,867 downwards.
ATCCCTGCCGGACGATGCGCCGCTGTTCATCATCGCCAACGAATTCTTCGATGCCTTGCCGGTGCGCCACTGGCTGCTGCGGCCGGGCGCGCCCGAGGGGCTGCAGGAGCGGCTGATCGGGCTGGAGGGCGACCGGCTGGTGTGGCACCCCGCGCAGGTTCCGGCGGGCACGGTGATTGTGGAGCAGTGCCCGGCAGCCGATGCGATAGCGCAGGACCTGGCAACCCGTATCGCCGCCCAGGGCGGGGCGCTGCTGGCGATCGATTATGGCTATGACCGGCCGGGTGTCGGCACGACCCTGCAGGCTCTGGCCGGGCATACGCATGTTGACCCGCTGACGCAGCCGGGTGACGCGGACCTGACTGCACATGTCAACTTCCGGGCGCTGGGGGCAGCGCTGGCCCGGGGCGGGCTGCTGCGTCATGGGCCGGTGAGCCAGGGGCAGTTCCTGCGCGCGCTCGGGCTGGATGTGCGGGCGGCAACGCTGGTGCGTGCCAATGCCGATGCGACCGACAGCATCATGGCCGCTGCGCGCCGGCTCGCTGACCCGGACCGGATGGGCGACCTGTTCAAGGTGCTTGCCGCGACCGCACCATCCACCCCTACACCGGCAGGTTTTGCATGACTCCGCAGTACCGCGCACCGACCCTCGACGACACCGATGCCCTCGTGGCCCTCGGGCGGGAGACGTTCAGCGTGACCTTCGGGCACATGTACCCGCCTGAAGACCTGCAGGCTTTCCTGGACGAGACGCATAATCCCGCGCGGATCAGCGCGCGTCTGGCGGACCCGGCGCGCTGCTATCAGGTCGCCGAGGTCGGGGGGCGTCTGGTTGGCTATGCCACGGTCACGCCGGCCAAACTGCCGCTGCACGACCGGCCGCAGCCCGCACTTGAACTGGGCCAGCTCTATGTGCTGCCGGACTGGCTGGGGGCGGGTGTCGGCCCGGCGCTGATGGACTGGGCGCTGGATAAAGCACAGATGGGCGGGGCACGCAGCATGGTCCTCAGCGTCTACAGCGAGAATTTCCGTGCCCAGCGGTTCTACCAGCGCTACGGGTTCGAGAAATATGCGGACTACGAATTCCATGTCGGGCGCGTGATCGATGCCGAGTATCTGATGTGCAAAATCTTCCCCTGACCTCCACTCTGCTGGGCAGCGTGCCGCATGGCTTCCTCGGGCGGCGCGGCGGTGTCTCGCGCGGGGGCTATGCCAGCCTCAACGTCGGGCTGGGGTCCGGTGACGATCCGGCGCATGTGGCAGAGAACCGCCGCCGCGCTGCTGCCATGGTGGCACCGGGTGCGCAGCTGGTGAGCGTGCGCCAGGTGCATGGCGATGCGGTCGTGGTAGCGCAGACAGCCTGGCCAGACGATGCGCGACCGGAAGCCGACGCACTAGTGACGCGCGTACCGGGGCTGGCGCTGGGTGTCTTGACCGCCGACTGCGCGCCGGTGCTGCTGGCGGACCCGGCGGCAGGCGTCATCGGTGCGGCCCATGCCGGCTGGAAAGGGGCGCTGGCCGGCATCCTCGACCGCACGGTCGATGCCATGCGCCGGCTGGGTGCAACAGACATCGTGGCGGCCATCGGGCCGTGCATCGCCCGGCGCTCCTATGAGGTGAATGCCGCCTTTGTCGACCGGTTTCTGACAGAGGACCCGCAGACCGAGCGGTTCTTCAGCAGCGGCGCGCGTGAGGGCCACGCGCAGTTCGATCTGGAGGGCTACGCCGCCAGCCGGCTGGCCGGAGCCGGGGTCGCCCGCATCGATCTGCTCGGGGTTGATACCTATGCGGATGACCAGGCCTGGTACAGCTATCGTCGGGCAACTCACCGGGCCGAGCCGGACTATGGGCGGCAGATATCCCTGATTGCCCTGCGCTGAGGCCCACTCCCGGTGCGCGTGAATGACTGCGGGATTTTATCACGCATGTGTCACGAATATGCTATGCAAGGCTAGGCGCGCCTGAGTCGTGGGGAGTCACATGCAATTCTGGTCCAAGCCCAAGTCAAATCCGGCAGGCGTCACTCTTCGTGCTCTTGCGCACCGGTTGGCAGCAGAAACTCTGCCGCCCTGGCGCATGATTTACCTCTATGTCGAGACCCAGGGCGAGGACTTGTTCGGCGATGTGCTGGTGAATAGCAGCCCCGACGTCTGGTCCCTGGATCCGCTTGGGCCTGACACCAAGGCAGCAGTCGCGGACTACCGCGCTGTGCAAACCCGCGCTGAGTCCGACTGGCTGGCACTCGACTATTCGCTGGACCTGAACGGCGCATCCGGACTGAGCCTGATCTATGCGGCCAATTTCGCGCAGGAGATCGGCTACCGGGCGCGCCGCCGCCGCTGGATCGCCAAGCGGCTCGGGCATTTGCGCGTCCAGGGCTACGACACGATCTGACCGCTGGCCGCGCGGCACCGGCTGGGCTATAGGTAGCGCCACTGGTCATTGCACGGGGAGTGTCAGCATGCTGCGATATACATTCATCCTTGTGGCGTTAACCTCAGTGCTTGCCCTGCAAGCCTGCCAGACCAAGCCCTCGTTCCAGGTCGCCACTCACGGCATGCACCAGGGCGTCGTGCCGATTTTCTTCCCCAAAGATAACGATACTATGGGTGGACCCGCCAAAGCCACGCTGGACCGGATTGCGCAGAATTTCATCCAGTTCGGCGGCAAACAGATCAACCTGGTCGGCTTTGCGGAAGACAAGACCAAGGCAGACCCGAAAGCCGAAGCACAGGCCTATGAACGCATTGTACGCGATTACCTCGTCGCCCGCGGTGTGCCGGAGGCTGCCATTGTTACAGGAAAACCCTACCGCGAGCAGGACTCCCAAGGTGTGCTGGTTCTGGAGAGCAGCCCGGCCCTGCGCCGGGTCGAAGTGGAAATCCACTAGGCGGTGTGGCCACGCGTTGCGCCAAATACTGTGACGACGGACAGCCTGCACGCTATAGCCGGACGGATAGCACCCTATCTATTTAGGGGTTGTCGGGCGTGCCACCGTAATTCCGCTGTCACCGTAATTCCAGGGCTGTCACCGTATCCAACCGTATCCGCATCTAGAGAGGGTGATTTAGCATGGGCGACATAGCGTCCTGGCTCTTGTGGACAAGTAGCACCGCGATCGCAGCTACAACCCTAGCAGTTGCTATCTTCAAGCAGCTTGGCGAAAAATGGCTTTCTGCGAAGTTCAGCGAACGGCTTGAAGCCTATAAACACGCCCAACAAACGGAACTTGAACGGCTAAAGTTCAATATCAATGCGCTGATGGATCGCACCACTAAACTTCATCAATATGAATTTGATGTTTTACCTCAACTATGGGGCTTGCTGAATGACGCATTCGGACACTCAATCCGGTTGGTATCGCGGATGCAATTCTATCCTGACCTTGATAGGATGGAGCCTGCCCAACTAGAGGAATTTATTAACGCTTGCGAGTTGGCCAAATGGCAAAAAGACAGGCTAAAGACCATGCAGCACAAGAATGATGAATATTTTAAGATGATATTTTGGCAAAAGCTAAACAAAGCAAATAATGCTGTTATTGAGTTCAATAATTTTTACGTCAAAAATGGCATTTTCATTCAATCCGATTTGAAAACCCATTTCGATATAATGCGCGATATGATGTTTGAAGCTTTGGAAGAAAGGGAGTTTGAGGAAAAAAATGGCCTGCCGCGTACAGGCGGCTATAAAAAGTCTGACTTCCTTTCGGAAGATGGCAAAACCAAGCTAGACGAGATTGGCAAGCTTGTTCAGCACCGCCTTTGGAACGCGCGTACGCTGGATGGGTGATTGGCGGGTTAATCGCGAAGCTAACCCGCCAACTCTCTCGAATTACGGTGGAATTACGGTGACACGCACATTATTCACTCTGCGTGGCCAGTGCTGCGTCTTTCAGCAGATCGAGATAAAGCGCATAGTCCCCGTCCTCGAAGGAGGTTCACTCCCGCCGGTTGCTGCGTTGCGTGATATGAAGCGGGTGTCCGGGAAGCACAATGCGAGGAAGACGAGCTATCGCAAGGGCATAGGCATCATGCAGCAAGGTGTCTATAATAAGTGAATAATGTGCGTGTCACCGTAATTTCCACCGTAATTTCAATTTCCGTAATTTCACGTAATTTCGTAATTTGCGTGTCACCGTAATTTGTACCGTAATTTACCGAGGTAAATGATAATGCCAAAAAAGCGTTTGATCGCATCCTCCGCCGCGATGATTTAGGACCTGAGTGATGTGCCTGGTGGTCAGCGTAGTTCTTAAGAGTCAGCATATTGGTGCCGTCTACCTGGCATTGGCCAGACTTCCTAAAAATCTCAGCTTGGTTAAGATGAGCGATGGTGAAGACGACCCACGATATCCGGTGACGTTCGAAGATTTGACGTACGGCAAAAACGTTCCGGTGAACACTGACGGCGGCTACTTCCTGCACGCACCGGATGCGCTATACAGCGTGGGTTTTTTCAAGCATGAAGCAGAGTTGTTTATCAGTTGTGCCTCCGATGAAGCTGCGTTTGACCTTATGCGACTGCTGGCGAAATTTCCTATAATCTATAGCTATGCGGGTCAGTTTGAAGAGCGAGAACATCAAAACCGTATCACAGCCAAGAAAACATACGGCACCGAAGAAATGTGGGTTGGGCGCGATTATAATCGATATTTGCCAGGGCTCTATTGGCTGAACCTCATTCCGAAATCTCTATTGGAACGGCACGGCATCTCTGAAAAAGCGATAAAATCCATTGCTTTATCATGCGAACAGGTCGGAGATAAAAATTACTTGATCCAGCTCTATCCTTCATCATCTGATTGGCGGGAGCATGCGCCCGAGATAGATGAATGGAGGAAGGAAACCCCGGGCGTTTTCTTTAAAGAAGTAGCTAAGAAAGTTCTGATGGAAGCATCAAGTTTTTTGGAAGCTTCGGATGCGAGGCGAGAATGGCCTTGAGAGCAAGATAAAAGCACGCCTACATGCAATTACGGTGGACACGAGAATTACGAAATTACGCGAAATTACGGTGACAAAATTACGGTGACAGGCACATTATTCACGTGTCTGGAATTACGGTGACAGGCACATTGTTCACGTATCTGCTAGCTTTGGGAATTACCGTGATAGGTGCGATAACCCCTTAATGGAATTACGGTGACACGCACATTATTCACTCTTCACGGCCAGTGCTACGTCTTTTAGTAGATCGAGATAAAGCGCATAGTCCCCGTCTTCGAAGAAGGTTCGCTCCCGCCGGTTGCCGCGCTGCGTGATGTGATGCGGGTGTCCGGGAAGTACAATGCGAGGAAGGCGAGCTATCGCAAGGGCATAGGCATCATGCAGCAAGGTGTCTATAATAAGTGAATAATGTGCGTGTCACCGTAATTCCCGTAATTCCGTGTCACCGTAATTCGCACCGTAATTCCACCGTAATTCTCACCGTAATTCGTGTCACCGTAATTCATGTGCGTATCACCGTAATTCGGCCGTAATTCGCGTGTCACCGTAATTCGTGTCACCGTAATTCGCCATATCTCCTACTAATATTATCTCTTATTGATCGAGAGATCGTGTAAAATGCGATGTTTACTGCGATCAGTGCAATAAAAATTAAAAATAGTACAAAAAAACTGGGGCCATTGTTTTCCTGAAATCGCTTGATGGCCAAGCTAATTACAACACCTGCAGCCACGATATCCACAAGTATAAGGTGCCAAACTGTCCGTTTCCATCGGCGGCTAAGGCGTTTTTCTTGAGCCATCGTCAGTTCCTCGGCAATTACGAATTACGGGACACGAATTACGGTGCGAATTACGGTGACACGCACATTAGTCACTCTTGGCGGCCAGTGCTGCGTCTTTAGAATTTCAGTGCCAGGTGCGATAACCCCTTAATGGTATTGATTTTGGCCCGTGTACCCACGTGGTTACCCCGCCCTGTCACCCCAGGTCATCGGTGGTGCTGATGACGTCGAAGCCGCCCCAGATGAGGCGTTTGCCGTCGAACGGCATGTCTGCGGTGTTCTGCATGCGCGGGTCTTCCATGATCTTCTTGTTGCCGGTGTCGCGCGCCTCTTTCGAGGGCCAGACCACCCAGGAAAACACCACGCCTTCGTGTTCCTCCGCCTGCACGGCACGGTAGAAGTCGGTCAGCTTGCCGTGGGGCACATCCTCGCTGAAACACTCGACCACCTGCAGTGCGCCATGGTCCTTCCAGACCTGGGCGGCCTCAGCGGCCTTTTGTGCGTATAACTCCCGCTTGTCCTTCGGCACTGGCACGACAAATCCGTCTACGTAGGCCATGGTTCCCTCCTCTTTGGTTCTGCCCGTAGCATATACCGGCAGGGGCAGCCGGTGAAGCCGGGAACGACAGGGTGCCCACCCCCGTGCTCCGCACCACCCCTCCCGCGTACGGGAGGGGAGAGAAGGGGGCTCAGCGGCTTTGCGGCTCGCTCTGCTTGGGCGGCACGGTGAAGCGGCCGGTCACGCGAATTGCCGGCTCGGTGCCGCGCGGCGGCGCACCATCCAGGGTGGCTGCACCGGAGGTCAGGTTCACCTGCAGCCGCTGGCCCTTCAGCGTGTCTGCGCGGCGCTGGAGTTCCACGGCTCCGGTCATGGTGATGGTGCGCTCCTCGACGTCATAGACGCCGTTTTGTGCGCGGGCCTTGTCGGTCGGCGAGACCAGCCGGACGTCGCCGGTCGCGTCCAGCCGCTCGATGGTCGGGTTGCTGTCCCCGCTGCGCTGATAATAGACGCGGATCTCGTCGGCGGTCAGGGTCAGGTCGCCCTGCACGACCTTCACATTGCCGCTGAACACCGCGATCTGCTCCCGGTCCCGCACCTCGATGCGCTCGGCGTCGACGTCGAGCGGTGCGTTGGTGTCGTGGTTCTTCAGGCTGGAAAAACTCTGCGCTGCCAGTGGCGCTGCCGCCAGCACCAGCACCGCACCGGCAAGCGATACGCACAGGCCGCGCTTGATCATCATTCTGTTCCTCATGGACGCCTCTGCGGCGTTATACGCATCCGGGCGCGTCCCGTCAGCACCAGTTTCTCGGCCGGCAAATCCAGGCTGAACTGCTGGGCGGAAAAGCGCCCCAGCGGGCCGGTGCCCTCGATGCTGTTGCGCCCGGCCACCTGCTGGGTGTCGACCTGCGCGGTCACGTCGCGGGCGGCAATCATGTAGCCTTGCGGTGCCTGGAAGACCACGCGGCCGTTGGCGCGCAGCTCCTGGCTTTCCAGGTTGTAGATGCCGGAGTCAGCGCGGATTTCGGCCGGGCCTTGGGCAAGCGTCAGCCGGGCGGCGATGGTCGTCAGCTCGACATCCGGTGAGGTGGAGGTGCGCTGGCGCGCGCGCGCGGCGCGCAACTCGAACGGGCGGCCCTTGGCGTCGAACCCGCGATAGCGCGGGCTTTCCATCAGCATGCGGTCCGGGCTGGACGGGGCCTGATCCTTCGAGAGCAGGAAGGAGAGCTCCTTGGGGTTCACCAGCGGATAGGCGATGATCGCCAGCAGCAGTGCGACCGCCGCGGTCGGCAGGGCCTCGCGCATGATCGCCACGAAGCGGTCAAAGCCGGAGCTGCCGACAGCACCGGTCTCCCGCTCGCTCATGCGCGACCCGACCACGGCCCTCAACTGTGCGCGAAGAGATCGACCTCCGGCCAGCCCAGCAGGTCAAGCTGGGCGCGGGTCGGCAGGAAGTCGAAGAGGGATTGCGCAAGGGCGGTGCGGTTCTCGCGCGCCAGACGCTCGTCCAGCACGGCCTTGATCTGGTGCAGGTAGCGCACGTCGGAAGCGGCATAGTCCTTCTGGGCGTCGCTCAGGGTCTCGCTCCCCCAGTCCGAGGATTGCTGCTGTTTGGACAAGTCAACACCGATCGTCTCCTTGGCCAGGTCCTTGAGGCCGTGCCGGTCGGTGTAGGTGCGTATCAGGCGAGAGGCGATCTTGGTGCAGTAGACCGGCGCCACATCCACAGCGAGATAGTGCTTCAGCACCGCGATATCGAAGCGGCCGAAGTGGAAGATCTTCAGGCGTGCCGGGTCACCCAGCAGGCGCACCAGGTTGGGGGCAGCGTAGTGGCCAGCGCGAAACCGCACAAGATGCTCGTCGCCGTGGCCATCGGAGAGCTGGACCACGCACAGGCGGTCGCGCAGGGGGTTGAGGCCCAGGGTCTCGGTATCGACGGCAATGGCACCGGGGGCGAACACGTCGCCGGGCAGATCGCCCTCGTGAAGATGAACTGTCATCCAAGAGCCATAGACGCCTGCACCCCGGTTTGACAAGGCGCGCCCGTGCCGCCAAGCAGGCAGAATAGGGTGGGAGGTCGATCCATGACACGGACGTCGCCGCATGGAGTGCAGATCGTCGAAGTCGGGCCGCGCGATGGCCTGCAGAACGAGAAGATGGTCGTCTCGACCGAAGACAAGCTGACGCTGATCGCCGGGCTGATCGAGATGGGCGCAAGGCGCATCGAGGTCGCAAGCTTCGTCCACCCCGGCAAGGTCCCGCAGATGGCCGACGCCGAAGCCGTGGTCGCCGGCCTGCCCGGCCGGCAAGACCTTTCCTACATCGGGTTATGTCTCAACCAGCGCGGTGTCGTGCGTGCGCTCGCCACGCGGGAGGGCAACAAGCGCGGGGTCGACGAAATCGGCTGCGTGATGGTGGCGAGCGACGGGTTCGGGCAGCGCAACCAGGGCCAGACCGCCGAAGAAGCACTGGCCGAGACGGACAGGATGGTCCGGTTCTGCCATACCGAGGGCCTCATTGCGCAGGTCACGATCTCCACCAGTTTTGGCTGCCCGTTCGACGGCGCGGTGCCGCCTGAGCGGGTGATCGATCTCGCATGCCGGATCGCTGAGGCTGAACCGGTGGAGATCGCAATCGCGGATACTATCGGTGTCGCCGTGCCGGGGCAGGTGCGCGATCTGGTGGGCGCCTTGCGGGATGTGTTGCCGGCACACATTCGCCTGCGTGCGCATTTTCATGACACCCGCAACACCGGTGTTGCCAACGCCTGGGCGGCATTCGAGGCCGGTGCCGATGTGCTGGACTCGAGTCTGGGCGGGCTGGGCGGCTGTCCGTTCGCGCCCGGTGCCACCGGCAATGTGGCGACCGAGGACCTTGTGTACCTGTTCGCGCGCTCCGGCGTCACCACCGGCATCGACCTCGACAAGGCGATTGCGCTCAACCGCTGGTTCGCAGGCGTGATGGGGCGACCGCTGCCCAGCGGTGTCGCGCGGGCCGGCGGCTATGCGACCGGCATCGGCTCAGGGGTCAACTGATGGCGCGCGGCGACTTCCGTTTCCTGTTTCCCTGGCGCGTGCGCTACGCCGAGATCGACGCGCAGGCGATCGTGTTCTTTCCACGCTACCTTCAATACGCCAACATCGGATGGATGGAATATTGGCGTGCCCTCGGCGTTCCCAACGAGCCGGCGCCGGATGCGCCGGTGTTCAACATCGTGCGGACGACGGTCGATTACCGCAAGCCGATGCGGCTGGACGAGGGCATCGACATCTGCGTGCGGTGCAGCCGGATCGGGCGCACCAGCATGACCACAGTGTTTGAACTGCATGGCATCGGGCAGGAGGATCTGCGCGCGGAGATCGAATTGACATCGGTTCATCTGGATGGCGTCGGCGGGCGACCCGCACCACTGCCCGAACCCATTGTTTCCACGCTGGAGACTTTTGAAAACCGCCGCCTGCGCGCATAACTGTGCGCAAAGAAACATATTCTGCGAGGGTCTCGGCATGAAATATCTGCACACCATGGTCCGCGTGACGGACATTGATGAGTCGCTGCGGTTCTACTGCGACGGCCTTGGCCTGAAGGAACTGCGCCGGATCGAGAACGAGGACGGGCGTTTCACCCTGGTATTCCTGGCAGCGCCCGGCGACGAGTCGGCGCAGGTGGAACTCACCTACAACTGGGACCCCCAGGACTACGACGGCGGGCGTAACTTCGGGCACCTCGCCTACGAGGTGGATGATGTGTACGCGACGTGCCAGCACCTGATGGACCAGGGCGTGACCATCAACCGCCCGCCCCGCTGCGGCCGCATGGCGTTCGTGCGCTCGCCGGACGGTATCTCGATCGAGTTGCTCAACAAAGGCGGCGCGCAAGCCCCGGCAGAACCCTGGGCCTCGATGCCGAACGTCGGCGCCTGGTAATGGCGCTGGAGGTTGTCCGCATCCCGGTGCTGGCGGACAATTACGTCTGGCTGGCGCACGATCCGCAATCCGCTGCTACTGCCGTAGTCGACCCGGCGGTTGCCGATCCGGTCCTCGCGGCGGCTGACGCACGCGGCTGGCGGATCAGCCTGATCCTGAACACCCACTGGCATGGCGACCATGTCGGCGGAAACCAGGCGATCCAGGCGGCAACCGGCTGCAAGGTCATCGGCCCGGCTGGCGAGGCGGGGAAAATCCCGGGGCTCAGCCGCGCCGTTGGGCAGGGCGACACAGTGGCGGTCGGGACGCAGATCGGCCAGGTGCTCGACGTGCCGGGCCATACCGCCGGGCACATCGCCTATCACTTTGGGGATGCCGGCGTGCTGTTCTGCGGCGACACCCTGTTCGCCATGGGCTGCGGTCGTCTGTTTGAGGGAAGCCCTGAGCAGATGTTTGCCTCGCTGGCCAAGCTGGCCGCCCTGCCGCCGGAGACCGAGGTGTACTGCGCCCACGAATACACACTCAGCAATGGGCGCTTTGCGCTCAGCATCGAGCCGGAGAATCCGGCGCTGACATCGCGGATGTCGGCGGTGGAGGTGGCGCGGGCTGAGGGCATCCCGACCGTGCCGACGACCCTGGCGCTTGAGCTTGCGACCAACCCGTTCCTGCGCGCTGCGACGGTTGCAGAATTCGCTGCTCGACGGGCCGCCAAAGACCGGTTCTAATCCGGCTGCATATTCATACGGGAGGCTGACACATGATTAAACGCGGCGTATTGGTGATGGCGGCAGCCCTGATCTGCATGGCAACTGCGGCCTACGCCCAGAGACCGCCAGTCCGCCCTGGCGAGAGGCCGCCGCCGCCCCTGGACCGGCCCGCGCCGCCGCCAGCCCCTGCCGCTCCGAACCCGTTCAAGGGCCAGGGTGACCGCTATTCCGGCGCGCCGTGGGCCAGCCGGTCGGCGGTCATTGCCCGCAACGGCATCGCGGCAACATCCCAGCCGCTGGCAACCCAGATCGCACTCGACATATTGAAGGCAGGCGGCTCGGCGGTGGACGCCGCTATCGCGGCCAACGCGGCCCTCGGCCTGATGGAGCCGACCGGCAACGGCATCGGCGGGGACCTGTTTGCCATGGTCTGGGACCCCAAGACCCAGAAGCTCCATGGTCTCAACGCCTCGGGCAGATCGCCACGCGGCCAGACCCTGGAGCAACTGCAGGCCAGGGCGAAGGCTCTGAAGCTGGTTGGCGATGACAAGGGCATCCCTGATTGGGGCAGCCTGTCGGTGACCGTGCCCGGTGCCGTAGACGGCTGGTTCACGCTGCATGGCAAATTCGGCAAGCTGCCGATGAAGGACATCCTGGCACCCGCGATCACCTACGCGGATAATGGCTTTCCGGTGACAGAGTTGATTGCCCGCTATTGGGCCAACAACATGTTGCTGTTCGAGCGGCTGCACCGCGCCGGTATCATCGAAGAGATCGAGAATGCCCGCAGCGTCTATGCGCCGGCTGGCCGAACGCCGGTGGAGGGCGAGCTCTTCCATAACCCGGCGCTGGCACAGACCTACCGGGAGATTGCCGAGGGCGGGCGCGACGCTTTCTACACGGGCCGCATCGCTGATGTCATCGACGGCTATTTCAAGCGCATCAAGGGACCGCTGACCAAGGCGGATCTTGCAGCACATCACTCAGAGTGGGTTGACCCGGTCTCGGTCCGGTACCGGGGTTACGACGTCTTCGAGTTACCGCCCAACGGCCAGGGCATCGCGGCGCTCCAGATGCTGAACATCCTGGAAGGCTTCGACCTGAAGGCCATGAGTGCGGCGGACCGCCTGCATGCGATGATCGAAGCCAAGAAGCTGGCCTTCGAGGATCGCGCCCGCTTCTATGCCGATCCGGCCTACGCCAAGCCGCCGCTGGATAGGTTGCTCTCCAAGGCATACGGCACCGCCCAGCGCCAGCGCATCGACATGGGCAAGGCGGCGCAGGAGATCGCGCCGGACCCCACCGTCCTGGCAACCGGCGACACCATCTATCTGACGGTCGCCGACAAGGACGGCATGATGGTCAGCCTCATCCAGTCCAACTATCGCGGGATGGGCTCCGGGCTGGCCCCGGCAGACGAGAAAGGCAAGCCGCTCGGCTTCATGCTGCAGGACCGGGGGGCCCAGTTTGCGCTCGACCCGGCCCATGCCAACGCCTATGCGCCCGGCAAGCGGCCATTCCACACCATCATCCCGGCCTTCGTGGTCAAGGATGGTCAGCCCTGGCTGAGCTTCGGGGTGATGGGCGGTGCCATGCAGCCGCAAGGCCATGTGCAGATTCTGGTGAACATGATCGATCTCGGCATGGGTGTGCAGCAGGCGGGGGACGCCGCGCGCTTCCACCACGACGGCTCGACCGAACCGACCGCCGAGGGCCGCATGACCGATGGCGGACGGCTGGAGCTGGAGTCCGGAGTTGACCCCACGACCATCGAGGCGCTCAGGCGGCGCGGACATAAGGTGAGGGTGGTGAGCGGGCCTTATGGCGGCTATCAGGCGATCCAGTGGGATAGCGCATTCGGAGTCTACCGGGCGGCATCCGAATTCCGCAAGGACGGCCAAGCCCAGGGCTATTGAGCGACAACCACTTTATGACAATCACATGATCTGTCCCGTGCCAGGGGAGGATCAGCAAACGTACGCCAGCCTAAACACTTTTTAAGGCTGTCACGGGTATCACTGTCGCAAATTCTGTTTGGCGATGGTGTCCCATGATTCGCAAATTTACTGCTGCGGCCAGTCTGCTTACCCTTGCTGCCTGCGGCGGCGGTGGAAATGGCCTCGAGACCTTAAGTGGTGTCGGCCTTGGTTCGGGTCTCGACGGCTCGAACAGCAGCACGCCGCCAAGCCTGGTGGCACCAACCCAGGCGGTGACCTTCTCGACCTACTCGGCCACGCAGTCGCTGACTCTGAACGACGAAATCCTGGTGCCGACAGTCGTTCCCGGCGATCCCAACCCGCCGCTCAATGGAACGTCTATCGGCGGCAGCTCGCTCTACGTCGCCAATCAGCCGCTGGGGCTCTCGCCCGATGTCCAGGTGCGCTACGATCCGCGTGATGCCACGTTCGACCTGACGATCAATACGGCCGGGCTGTCCCACGATGGCCGGTATCAGGATCCTGCGCACCGCACGAACTTTCCAGCCAACTGGGTACCGCGCATCAGCGGCGCGGAATACTATGAAAGCGGCTCCGGCCGTGTCGAGACCGGCAACCTCGACCAGACAAATTACATCCGCAACACGTTCTTCTTTGAGACGCCGGGTCGCAGAACCCGCTACGTGACCTTTGCCGGCTTTTATCGCCGCACCTACAATGCCGCTAACACCACGGATGCCAACAACACTCTGGTGAACGCGATTACGGACGAGAACCTGCGCTCGACCTTCGTTTACGGCTACACCACGTCGCGGGGCGACATCCCGACCTCGGGCTCAGCGCGCTATGACGGCGGCTTCTTCGCGTGGGTTGTCGGCCAGCCGAATGATGTCAACGCGAACTTCACCCTGTCCAACATTACCGGCACGTCTGCGATCGATGTGAACTTCGCGACCGGCAGCCTGACCACCCGGTTCGCCAGCGATGCCGCCTCACCGGTTGGCTTCAGCGCATCGGGCACCTCCAATATCAACCGCGATCTTGGCGGTTTCCGCGGCACGATCGATACGGCGACCATTCGCGGTATCTCAGCCAACATTATCGCCAGCAGTGTCGAGGGGAACTTCTTCGGGCCGAAGGCGGTCGAGATCGGCGGCGCGCTGCGCATCGTCGGCGGTACGCCGGATGAGCGGGTCGACATCCACGGCAGCTTCACCGGCTTGCGCCCCGGCCAGTAACAATCGCCCATGCGCAAGCAGCGTGCCCTCCGGGCCGTCCCGGTCCTGCTGTTAACCTTAATAGCGGTACAAGCAGCGCGCGCCGAGGACGCATGCCCGGCTGGCACGCAATGCATGACCGGCCTCAAGGGGCGCGATGTGCTCAGGCTGGTCGAGCATCTGGTGATGGATGGCAGGTTTGCCGATGCCAAACCCCTGCTCAAGGCCCTGGAGCAAGACCCTTCACTGGATTTCGAGCGGCGTTTCCTGCTTGGCTACATCGCCGCGCAGGAAGGCGACAACAAGGGTGCGATCAGCCATTTCCGCAGCTTGCTGGTTGCAAAACCCAACGAGCCGCGCGTGCGGCTGGAGCTGGCCCGCGCGCTTTACCTCGACGGTCAGCCACGCGCTGCCGACTATCACTTTCGCCTGGCGGAGGATGCCGATCTGCCGGAGGATATCCGCCAGACGGTGCGGCTGATCCGGCGCTCGATCAGCAGCAAGAAGAGCTTCTACGGCAGTTTCCGGCTTGGGCTTGCCCCTGATACCAACGTGAACTCGGCCACCGACGACCGCTCGGTCGAGCTGTTCGGTTTGCCCTTCACCTTGAGCGATGATGCGCGCCGGCGCACCGGTCTGGGCCAGACCGTCTCCGTGCAGGCCGGCGGGCGGATTGCCCTGTCGCCAGCGTGGGCAATCAATATCGATGCCCAGAGCCAGGCCACCAACTATCGCGGGACCGCCAACGATGATGTCATCGCCGCAGTCTCTGCCGGGCCGAGCCTGACACGCGGGCCCTGGCGCATCGGCCTGGCGGCCAGCACCACACAACGGGTTTATGGCGCACGATTGACCAGCCAGCTTTATGGCCCACGCTTGAAGCTGGAGCGCGTGTTCAAGGATGGCGCACAGGCCGGCATCGAGGTTGCCGTGCGCCGGGTCGATAACCGCGTCTCCGATGATTATGACGGCTGGCAGTATTCGGCGGCGGCATCCTACGACCGGGTGGTCTCCGGGAGTCTGCTCGTCAGCGGCGGCCTGTTTGGGCGCTACGAGCCGGTGGCCTCCCGCGCACTCAGCAGTACCGAGACCGGGGTCAGCCTCGGCATCGGCGGCGAGCTGCCCTGGGGGGTCAACGCCGGGGTATCGGTGCAGGCCTCCCGGAGCTGGTTCGGTGAGGCACAGGATGCCTTCGGCGAGCGACGCAAGGATTGGCGCGTGGACGGGCGCATTTATGCGGGTTTGCGCAGTTTGCGCTGGTGGGGCTTCTCGCCGGCGCTTGAATACCGCTACACCCGGGTCGACTCGTCCATCCCGCTTTATGATTTCGACCGACACCGCGTCGACCTGACGGTTGAACGCTATTTCTGAGTCTCGCCGCCTGTGATGGTGTCGCGGCGCGCCGGATAGCAGCCCAGCACTTTCACCCATTTCGTGTGAAACCGCAGTTCCTCCAGCGCCAGGGCTACGTTCGCATCGCTCAGTCTGCCCTCGATCTCGCAGTAGAATTGCGCGACCTGGAAGCTCGCGCCGCTCAGATAGCTCTCCAGTTTGACCATGTTGACGCCGTTGGTGGCAAAACCGCCCAGTGCCTTGAACAGGGCAGCGGGCACCGAGCGGGTCTCGAACAGCAGGCTGGTGATGGCCGGGCCTGACACCGGCTCTGCACCAGCTTCCCGGGAGAGGATGATGAAGCGGGTCGTATTGTCCGGTTCATCCTCGACCGCAGCCCTCAGAATATCGAGGCCATAGACCTCTGCCGCCAGTCTGGAGGCGATAGCCGCGATGCCTGGCTGCTGTTCGCTTGCGACCAGTGCGGCTGCTGCTGCAGTATCAGCATACTGCACCGGCTGAATGCCCCAACCACGCAAGGTGTTGCGGCACTGGCCGAGGGCCTGCGGGTGGCTCACGGCCTCCCGGATAGCCTCGAACGCCTGACCGGCCGGCGCGAGCAGGCAGTGGCTGATCGGCATGAAATGCTCGCCCACAATGAAGAGGCCGGCATTGGGCAGCAGAAAATGGATATCGGTCACCCGGCCATGCAGGCTGTTCTCGATGGGAATGACGCCGTAGCGGGCAAGCCCTGTGCGGACAGCATCCAGGGCATCCTCAAAGGCAAAACAGGGCAGGGCAATGGCGTCTGGGAACAATGCCCGGGTTGCCAGATGCGAGTAAGCGCCCGGTGCCCCCTGGAATGCGACGGCACGCTCCGGCGCGGCGCGTGCGGCAGCAGCGAGTGCAGCGACCCGGTCGCGGGCCATTGGCGGATAATTGTCCATTCCTTAGTCCCCCTCATGCTCCCCATCTGGGCCGAGCCTTAAACACCATCACGATCCAACGGGCAATGCAGCGCACACAACGTCTTGCGACGATCTGTGACTTGCCTGACGACAGGCGCGCCGCTAAGGCATCGCGGATGTGGTATTTTATGGCGTAGCATGTGCACGCCGGCTTACAGGAGCTGCAGGTGGACAGTTTTGAGTGGAACAAGATCGCCGGCGCGGTGCTGACCGCCTTCATCGTCGTGTTGGGCGCTTACATCATCTCTGGCCATATCTACCAGCCGAAGCCGCTTGAAGCGCGCGCCTTCCCGGAAATCGAAGGTGTTGAGCAAGCCAGCGCTGCTGCCGGCCCGGCCAAAGAAGAAGGCCCGCCGCTCGCCGTGCTCCTTGCCTCGGCCTCGGCGGAAAAGGGGGCAGCCCAGTTCAAGAAGTGTGCAGCCTGTCACACCATCGAGAAGGGCGGCGCAAACAAGATCGGTCCCAATCTGTGGGGAATTGTCGGCGCACCGCACGCCCATGCCGCCGGGTTTGCCTATTCTTCTGTGTTGGTTGGCATGAAGGACAAAGCCTGGACCTGGGAAGACCTAGACGCCTGGCTGGAATCACCCAAGACTTATGCTGCCGGCAACAAGATGTCGTTCGCTGGTCTATCCAAGCCGGAAGATCGCGCCGCCGTCCTGATCTACCTCAACCAGAATGCGGATAGCCCGACAGCACTGCCCGCCCCGCCTGTTGCCACCGCCGAGGCTCCGGCTGACGCCGCTGCAACGGCCGAGTCTGCGCCTGCCACGGATGCACCGGCTGAGGCGCCTGCATCAAAGTAGCCGGAGTGCATGGCTGCAATTCAAGCCCGGCGGAGCATTTCCGCCGGGTTTTTTGCATGTTTGCACAGCAATTATGGCGTGTATCTGGCGTTCGGCTCATTTTGTTAGCGTGAGCATTGGCCTTGTGCGATGCAGGCGCGTAACACACGCCGCCACTTCGACGAATGTCCTGCGTGGATTTTCTTGATCGGCTGCGAGTCTTGGGTCAAGAATGGTCAGTGTGGCTGACACATTTTCGTTCGATACGAACGCATGACGGCTTGATTAAAAAAAAACGATTTGGAGGTGGATTGTGGCAGTGATTGGAACGCAGTCAAAGCATGGTCTGGATTTCATCGGCGCTGCGACTACCGGCCGCCAGTTCTGGAACCTTGGTACCGCGCCCCTGGTGGAAGAAGCCGTGCGCCGCAACGAAGGCCTGCTGGCCAAGGACGGCCCGTTCGTCGTTGCGACCGGCAAGCACACCGGTCGATCGGCATCTGACAAGTTCACGGTTCAGGATGCACTGACCGAAGGCACAGTCTGGTTCAACAACGGCAACAAGCCGCTGGCACCGGCGCATTTCGAGGCGCTGGCCACGGATTTCATGGCCCACCTCGGCAAACGCGACCTGTTTGTGCAGGATCTCTATGGCGGCTCGCAGCCGGAGCACCGGATCAATGTGCGCGTCATTACCGAATATGCTTGGCACTCGCTGTTCATTCGCACCCTGCTGGTCCGCCCGGAACTTGCCGAACTCGCCGCATATGCTCCGGAATACACGATCATTGACCTGCCCAGCTTCAAGGCTGATCCGGCGCGTCACGGCTGTTTGTCCGAGACGGTGGTGGCGGTAAACCTCACCCGCAAGCTGATCCTCATCGGCGGCACGGCCTATGCGGGTGAGATGAAGAAGTCGGTGTTCTCACTGCTGAACTTCCTGCTGCCGGAGCGCAGCGTGATGCCCATGCACTGCTCTGCCAACATCGGCCCGAACGGGGACACGGCGGTATTCTTCGGCCTGTCCGGCACCGGCAAGACCACCCTGTCGGCGGATGCGTCCCGCACCCTGATCGGAGATGACGAGCATGGCTGGTCCGACACCGCCGTCTTCAACTTCGAAGGCGGGTGCTACGCCAAGATGATTCGCCTCTCGGCCGAAGCCGAGCCCGAGATCTTCGCGACCACCAAGCGCTTCGGCACGGTGCTGGAAAATGTGGTCATCGATCCGGTGACCCGTGCGCTCGATCTCAACGACAATGCGCTGGCGGAGAATTCGCGCGGGGCCTACCCGATCGACTTCATCCCCAACACATCTGAGAAGAACCTCGGCCCGGTCCCGAAAAACATCATCATGCTGACGGCGGACGCGTTCGGCGTGCTGCCGCCGATTGCGCGCCTGACCCCGGATCAGGCGATGTATCACTTCCTCTCGGGCTATACCGCCAAGGTTGCGGGCACCGAGATCGGGGTGAAAGAGCCGCAGGCGACCTTCTCGACCTGCTTTGGCGCACCGTTCATGCCGCGTCACCCCTCGGTCTACGGCAACCTGCTGAAAGAGCGCATTGCCAAGGGCGGCGTCACCTGCTGGCTGGTCAACACCGGATGGACCGGCGGACCGTACGGCGTCGGCAGCCGCATGCCGATCAAGGCGACCCGCGCGCTGCTCAATGCAGCGCTGGACGGCTCGCTGAACGCGGCGCCGATGGTTGTGGACTCCAACTTCGGGTTTGAAGTGCCGACCGCCGTTGCCGGAGTCGACAGCGCGATCCTGACGCCGCGTGGGACCTGGTCGGACCCTGCGGCCTACGACGCGCAGGCGAAAAAGCTGGTCCAGTTGTTCATCGACAACTTTGCGCAGTTCGAGATGCACGTGGACGCCAGTGTCCGGCAGGCGGCACCCAAGTCTGCCTGACCAACCTCGCCGGGGATCTGCGCCCTACCCGGCGCGGTTTCCCTGAGGATGGGCGCGACAGGTGACACATGATGGATTTTGCCTGCCCGCATGCGCCAAGACTATTCGGTGACTGCAACGCTGTCCGCGCCGTGACCCAGGGATTACTGAGCGCGACTCTGCCCCGCCCAGCCTGGACGCACGAAGCGCATCTGGCAGCAACCCTGTGCCTTGTTCTTGAGCACCGGGATATCGATCTGGATTCGGAACTGGGTGGCATCATCCGCCGCTACAACGTGGCCGCGGGTGGCGAAAACTCCGACACAGCAGGCTATCACGAGACGATCACGCGCTTTTATCTCGAAAGGCTGCGGCGCTATGCAGCGGAGTCCCCGGAAGGCGAGTCTCTGGTGGACTGCGTCAACCGCCTGCTGTCCGGCCCTATCGGCAGCAGAAACTACCCCTTGCGCTACTACACGCCTGAACGGCTGTTTTCGCTTGAGGCACGCAGAATCTGGCTGGCACCGGACTTGATTCCAGAATGATCAGGCCTGTCAGGGATTAGTTGACGCAGACGTTGTCCGGCACCGCGATCGCGCGCTGGGCGACGTTGGCCAGGTCGGTGTCGGAAATCGATGCCACTTCCTGCGCGTTCTGCTCCATGCGCGAGCAGAAATCGGCCTGTGCGGCTTCGGCACCATAGCTGTTGGCAAGCTGCGTCGTGTAGCTGTCAAACGCCCGCTCCCCGCGTGCGCCGAATAGTCTTACGAAGCGCTTTTTCAGGACATCGTTGTGCTTGGAAATATCGGTGCGGAACCGGCGCACGAAGGTGTTGTAGTTGGCGAGGATGCTCGAACCCTGCACCGCGCGGCACTGCAAGGCCGCCACCATCATTTTGGTCTGCAACTCGCGGACCTGCGAGGACACCATTTCAGTCTTGGACCAGCAGGTGTTGGATGCCTGTGCTCCCCCTGCCGATGAAAT
Source organism: uncultured Sphingomonadaceae bacterium (assembly GCA_964404985.1). Taxonomy (GTDB): domain Bacteria; phylum Pseudomonadota; class Alphaproteobacteria; order Sphingomonadales; family Sphingomonadaceae; genus Hankyongella. Next base: position 888 of record CAYOMD010000030.1, on the reverse strand, counting down.
CATGGCGATCATTGAAACAGCTGCCGCTGCCAACGTGACGCACTTGTTACGGTTCGGATGTATCATCGTGTCGCCGCCTCATTATTTATCGTAGTTGTTATACCAAATTTTAGCAGAGCAGGGTTAAATTATTGTGTTTGTCTGCCGCAGAGCACAGCGTTTCACCGTATTTTTATCGATAGACGGGTTAAGCGTTGCCGGTTTCCGCCGTCATGAGCCTCGGATCGATGCCGATCGACGCAATTGCTGCAGCCCATCGCTCCTCCAGCGGTATGTGAAAGAGGACATCTGACTTGGCCGGTGCAGTCAGCCAGCCATGTTGGCCCAGTTCACGCTCCAGTTGGCCGGGTGACCAGCCGGAATAACCCAGCGCGATCAGCGAGTCGTTGGGGCCGGTACCCTCGGCGATGGCCCGCAGGATGTCGACCGTATGTGTGAGCCCTGTGGTGTCCGAGACCACCAGCGTGCCGGGCGCGCGGTAATCCGTCGAGTGCAGAACGAATCCGCGACCAGGCTCCACAGGGCCGCCGGCCAGCACATCCTCGGTGCGCTGTGAGGTCATCTCTATGTCCAGTTGCGCCATCAAGTCCGGCAATTTGAGCGACTGAAAGCGCTTGTTGATGATGAGACCCATCGCCCCTTCGGCGGAATGCTGGCAGATATAAATCACGCTGCGCTCGAACCGGCCATCGCCAATACCGGGCATGGCGAGCAGAAGTTGGCCACTGAGCGAGGGATAATCGATCATGACGCTAAAATGCTGGGTCGTCGCGGCGGGCGCAAGCCTGCAGTGGTCGGATGCTCTGACAAATCTGATCGTCCTCTCGACCCTTGCGACAGAACCGGTTAGGAACCATGTGCACCCTGCGCCGCCTCCGGCGCCTTCTC
>CAYOMD010000029.1:8146-31406 GCA_964404985.1 uncultured Sphingomonadaceae bacterium | reverse complement strand
GGGCGGCGTCTTCACCCGCCTGATCGACCGCAACACCACGATCCCGACCAAGAAGAGCCAGGTGTTCTCGACCGCCGAGGACAACCAGAACGCCGTGACCATCCGGGTGTTCCAGGGCGAGCGCGAAATGGCGGCAGACAACAAGCTGCTGGGCCAGTTCGATCTCGTCGGCATCCCGCCGGCTCAGCGCGGCGTACCGCAGATTGAAGTAGCCTTCGATATCGACGCCAACGGCATTGTCTCGGTCTCGGCCAAGGACAAGGGGACCGGCAAGGAGCACCAGATCCGCATCCAGGCGTCCGGCGGCCTGACCGACTCCGATATCGACCGCATGGTCAAGGATGCCGAACTGTTTGCCGAGGAAGACAAGAAGCGCCGGGCGCTGGCCGAGGCCCGCAACCAGGGCGACAGCCTGATTCATGCCACCGAGCGCAGCCTGACCGAGAGCGCCGACAAGGTCTCGGCAGGCCTCAAGACCCAGATCGAGACCGCCATCTCCGACCTGAAGGGCGCGCTGACCGGCGAGGACATTACCGCGATTCAGGCCAAGACCCAGACCCTCGGCCAGTTGTCGATGAAACTGGGCGAGGAAATCTACAAGACCGGGGACGCAGCCGACGCGACGACGGCCCCGGGGGGTGCTGGCCAGCCTGGCGGCGACGATGTGGTGGATGCCGAGTTCTCGGAAGTCGACGACAAGAAGTAAACGCGGCATATGATGTCGGATTGGCGGGTCTGGGGGCACTCAGGCCCGCCGCTCTTTGAACGGCGACGGACGGTTCGCGAGTCATGATGGCGGGTGAGTTGGACTATTACGATATCCTGGAAGTAGAGCGCAGCGCGGACGACAAGGCCATAAAATCGGCCTTCCGCAAACTCGCCATGCAATATCACCCCGACCGCAACGCCGGCGACAAGGGGGCCGAGGCCAAGTTCAAGCAGGTCAACGAAGCCTATGACGTGCTGAAGGACCCGCAGAAGCGCGCCGCCTATGACCGGTTCGGCCATGCAGCTTTCCAGAACGGCGGCAGTGGCGCGAACGCCGGTGCTGAAGGCTTCAGCAGCTTTTCCGACATCTTCGAGAACATCTTCGAGGAATTCATGGGGGCCAGCCCGCGCGGCGGCCAGCGCGCGTCTGCCAGCCGGGGCGCGGACCTGCGCTACAACCTCGAAATCTCGCTGGAAGAAGCCTATCGCGGCAAGCAGACGTCCATCACTATCCCGACCACCATGACCTGCGAGTCCTGCTCAGGATCCGGGGCCGAGCCGGGCAGCAAGCCGGAGACCTGCTCCACCTGCAACGGCATGGGCAAGATTCGCACCACCCAGGGCTTCTTCATGGTGGAGCGGGCGTGTGGCGTCTGCCGCGGCACCGGAAAGGTGATCTCGAAGCCATGCCGCACCTGTTCGGGGGCCGGCCGGGTGGAGAAGGACAAGACCCTGCAGGTCAAGGTGCCTTCCGGCGTCGACGAAGGCACGCGTATCCGGCTGGCGGGCGAGGGCGAGGCGGGCATGCGCGGTGGCCCGGCCGGCGACCTCTACATCTTCATCTCCCTGAAGCCGCACCGGGTGTTCCAGCGCGAGGCGACCATGCTCTATTGCTCGGTCCCGCTGCCGATCACCACGGCGGCGCTTGGTGGCGAGATTGAAGTGCCGTCGCTGGACGGCCAGCGCACGCAGGTCAAAATCCCCGCCGGAACCCAGGGTGGCAAGCAGTTCCGCCTGCGCGGCAAAGGCATGCCCGCGCTCAACGGGGCGGGCTTTGGCGACATGGTCATCCAGGTGCGGGTGGAAACGCCGATCAACCTCAGCAAACGCCAGCGCGAATTGCTGGAAGAGTTCCAGAAAATCGAGACCGGCGAGCAATCTCCGGAGTCGACCGGCTTCTTCTCCCGCCTCAAAAGCTTCTGGGAAGACCTGACCGAGTAGGGCTGTTGATTTTCGCCTCCAACTTAGCTAGATGCTTAGCTAAGGAGTGCGCATGGCCATTTTCACCGTACATGAAGCCAAGACCCAGCTGTCGCGTTTGATCCAGCAAGCCCTGGACGGTGAGGACGTGGTGATTGCGCGCGGGACAGAACCGGTGGTTCGCCTGGTTGCTGTGAAAGACAAGCCGAAGCGGGTGTTCGGTGCCCTGAAGGGGCGTATCGCTGCGGGCGAGGCGTTCTTTGAGCCGTTGCCGGAGGATGAGTTGCGGCACTGGGACAACGGGTGAGGCTGCTGCTCGATACGCATGCCCTGATCTGGTGGCTGGCCGGTGATGACAGGCTGGGGGCAGCCGCGCGATCAGCCATGGAAAACCCGGATAACCCTGTCTTTGTCAGTGCCGTCTCCGCGATGGAGGTCGCGACCAAGTTTCGCCTGGGAAAATCGGCGGATGCCGCCGAACTGGCGCTCAATTTCGCGCAAATCGTGATGCAGAACGGCTTTCTGGAGTTGCCGCTATCGATTGGTCACGCCGCACGCGCCGGCAGCCTGCGGGCCGACCACCGCGATCCTTTCGACCGCATGCTGATCGCCCAGGCAGAGCTTGAGCAGATGGCGCTGATATCCAATGAGTCACTGTTCGATGCATTCGGTATCATCCGCATCTGGTGATGCGCCCCAGTAGTCGAACGCACGGCGCTGGACCGTAGCGATGAAGGCGCGGGCCGGCGGGCCAATCCATGGGCCGGTGTAATCGCGCCGGCCAACCCACCAGCCCTGACCGGGCAGCCGGTCGCTCTCCCGCACCACCAGCACGGCGAGTTCCGGCTGATCCAGCGCCCTGGCGCGCGCATCGATCGCATCGAGCACCTTGCACAACGCCCGCATCTTCGGGCGCGAGAAGCCAAGGCCGAGCGCCATCAGCGCCTCGGCGTAGCTGATCGCCCGCCCGGCCCGCGCCGAGGCCTGCAGCAGCGCCTCCACCTCATCGATATCGAACATCGCATCCTCATGCCAGATCATGCTATGCGCGACAGACCGCACGTCTAACAGATTGGACCGTGCCAGCGACTTCGACAAAACTCAAAGACATGACGGAGAGTTTTGGGTTGACATCGCCTCCGCCTTGCCCATCTAAAGCAGACGAAATCAGTCCGAATTAGGATATAGCCGTGCGGCTCTCAAACCTTGCCGATTATGCCGTTGTGGTGATGATCCACGCCGCCCAGAGCCGTGACACGCGGATCAGCGCGCAGGGCATCGCGGCCAGCACCGGATTGCCGGCCCCGACGGTCGCCAAGATCATGGGCCAGCTCTCGCGTGCCGGCCTGCTGGAGTCGCGGCGCGGCCCGAGCGGCGGGTTCCTGCTGGCACGCCCGGCCGAGCAGATCAGCGTTGCGGCCATTACCGAGGCGGTGGACGGGCCGATTGCCATGACCGCCTGCGTTGACACCCATGACAGCGATTGCGGTTTCGAGACCGTCTGCTGCATGAAGCCGCACTGGCCGGTCATCAACCGTGCCGTACGGGATGCGCTGGACCGGATCACGCTGGCCGAGCTTGCCCGCCCGGCATTCAATTTTCTGACGGTGCCGGACGGCCCGTCTGACGATACGACTGTAAGGAGCCTGTAAGCCATGGCCGGAACTCTTGAGACCGCACAGACCATCGACGCGGTGACCGGTGCCTACAAATGGGGCTTCTCCACCGATATCGAAACCGAGTTCGCGCCCAAGGGCTTGAGCGAGGACACGGTGCGCTACATCTCCGCCAAGAAGGGGGAGCCGGAATGGCTGCTGGACTGGCGGCTGAAGGCCTTCCGCCAGTGGCAGACCATGCAGGAACCGACCTGGGCGATGGTTGATTATCCCGCCATCGACTACCAGGATGCCTATTACTACGCTGCACCGAAAACCAAGCCGACGCTGGCCTCGCTCGATGCACTCGACCCGGAAATCCGCCGTACCTACGAGAAGCTCGGCATTCCGATCGAGGAGCAGAAGGTGCTGGCCAACGTCGAGGGCGCGCGCAAAATCGCCGTTGACGCCGTGTTCGACAGCGTTTCGGTTGCGACCACCTTCCGCGAGGAACTGCTGCGCGCCGGTGTGATCTTCCTGTCGATCTCGGAGGCAGTGCGCGAATACCCGGATCTGGTACGCCAGCATCTGGGCTCGGTCGTGCCGATCCACGACAATTACTTCGCGACGCTCAACAGCGCGGTGTTCTCGGACGGCACCTTCGTCTACATCCCCAAGGGGGTGCGCTGCCCGATGGAGCTGTCCACCTATTTCCGCATCAACGCCGAGAACACCGGCCAGTTCGAGCGCACGCTGATCGTCGCCGATGCCGGATCCTATGTGTCCTACCTGGAAGGCTGCACCGCCCCGCAGCGCGACGAGAACCAGTTGCACGCCGCCGTGGTTGAGCTGGTGGCGCTGGACGATGCCGAGATCAAATACTCAACCGTCCAGAACTGGTACCCCGGCGACAAGGACGGCAAGGGCGGCATCTACAACTTCGTCACCAAGCGCGGACTGTGCCGCGGCGCGCGCTCGAAGATCAGCTGGACCCAGGTCGAGACCGGCTCGGCCATCACCTGGAAGTACCCGAGCTGCGTGCTGGCGGGCGAAGGCTCGGTGGGAGAGTTCTATTCGGTCGCGGTCACCAACAACGCCCAGCAGGCCGATACCGGCACCAAGATGATCCACCTGGGGCGTAACACCTCCTCCACAATCATCTCCAAGGGCATTACCACCGGGCGCGGCCAGCAGACCTATCGCGGGCTGGTCAAGGTGGCGGCGTCGGCCGAGAATGTGCGCAACTTCACCCAGTGCGACTCGCTGCTGCTGTCGTCCACGTCGGCGGCGCACACGGTCCCCTATATCGAGGTGAAGAACCCCAGCGCGCAGATCGAGCATGAAGCGACCACCTCGCGGATCAGCGAGGACCAGTTGTTCTACGCGCTCCAGCGCGGCCTGTCGGAGGAAGATGCGGTCGGCCTGATCGTGAATGGTTTTTGTCGCGAAGTGCTGCAGCAGCTGCCGATGGAATTCGCGGTCGAGGCACAGAAACTGCTGGGGATTTCGCTGGAAGGGAGTGTGGGATGATGCGTGACGATTATCTCCACCGCAACCCCTCCCCTGAAAGGAAGCGGCTGCCGCAGGAACGCAGGAAAACCCCTCCCCTTCAGGGGAGGGGCAAGGGGTGGGGTTTGTCCGCCGAACAAATTGCTTGGATGCACGATCGCGCCTCAGAGATGCGCCGTAATCCGACCGAACCGGAGAAGCGGCTGTGGAAACAGCTTTCCGCCAGTCAGATCGATGGGCTGAAATTTCGCCGACAGGAAGTCATTGGCCGCTTCATCGCCGATTTCATGTGCCCGTCGCGGGCACTGATCATCGAAATCGATGGTGATACCCATGATGCGGAAGTCGACAGACGGCGCGACGATGCGTTGGCCGCGCTCGGGTTTCTCGTCCTGCGGGTGACCAATGCAGATGTCATGTGCAATATCGAGGGCGTTGTCGCGGCAATCCGTCAGGCAGCCGCCGGGCGGTCTTCTCGGCACCTACCCCACCCCGTCCCCTCCCCTGAAGGGGAGGGGCTAGTACAGGCTTGACCATGCTTCAAATCAATAATCTCCACACCGCGATCGCGGACAAGCAGATCCTCAACGGGCTGTCGCTGACCATCCAGGCCGGCGAGGTCCATGCGATCATGGGCCCGAACGGGGCCGGCAAGTCGACGCTCGGCTACACGCTGGCCGGACGTGAGGGCTATGACGTAACGGAAGGCTCGGTCACCTACCTCGGCGAGGACCTGCTGGCGCTGGAGCCGCACGAGCGCGCGGCGCGCGGCCTGTTCCTCGGCTTTCAATATCCGGTCGAGATTCCCGGCGTCTCCAACGTCAACTTCCTGCGTACGGCTCTGAATGCCCAGCGTCGCCAGCGCGGGGAGGAAGAACTCTCTGGCGCCGCCTTCCTCAAGCTGTTGCGCGAGAAGGCGGCAAGCCTGGGCGTGGACATGGACATGCTGAAGCGGCCGGTGAACGTCGGTTTCTCCGGTGGCGAGAAAAAGCGCAATGAAATGGTGCAGATGGCCGTGCTCGACCCCAAGCTGATGATTCTGGATGAAACCGACTCCGGCCTCGACATCGATGCGCTCAAGGTCGTCGCCGACGGGATCAACGCCCTGCGCGCACCGGACAAGGCGACCCTGCTGATCACCCACTACCAGCGGCTGCTCGATTATGTGCGCCCGGACTTTGTCCATGTGCTGGCGGCCGGACGTATCGTGCGCTCGGGCGGGCCGGAACTTGCCCTCGAGCTGGAACGCGACGGCTACGGGAGCCAGGCTGCGTGATGATGAGCACCCTTCCAACCCGGCATGACGAGGCCTGGCGCTACAGCGACTTGAAAGCGCTGGGCAAGGTGGCCGACTGGCAGGCCCCGATCCACGATGACCAGCACATCCTTGCCGATGGTGCAACCGTGACGCTTGCCGCCACCGGGCAGCGCCAGACCCGCCGCATCACGGTCCCGGCGGGCGCGCATGCAACTCTGGTCGAGGCCTTCGCGGCGCCCGGCGACTGGTGCGACCTGAGCGTAGAGATCACGCTGGAGCCGGGGGCACGGCTGCTGCACATCGTCCCGCAGACCCGCGCCGGAGTCACCACGGCAGCGTTCGCCGTCTCGGTCGCAGCCGGCGCACGTTACGAAGGCGTGGCACTCAATCTGGGCGGTGACTTCAGCCGGCTGGCGTTCAGGGTTAGCCTGGACGCGGCTGAGGCGCAGGCGCATCTGTACGCTGGCCAACTGGGCCGGACGAGCCAGACGCTGGAGATCGTCAGTCACATCGCGCACCAGGTGCCGGGCTGCCTGAGCCGCCAGACCGTGCGCACCGTGCTGACTGAGCGCGCAACCGGCAATACGCTCAGCAAAACATTCGTCGCCCGGGATGCGCAAGGCACGGATGCCGAGCAGTCGCTGAAAGCCATGCTGCTGACGCGGACCGCAACCGCCAACACCAAGCCGGAGCTGGAAATCTACGCTGACGACGTCAAGTGCGCCCATGGTGCAACCGTCGGCGAACTGGACAAGGCCGCCCTGTTCTACCTCACCAGCCGGGGCCTGACACCGGATGCGGCGCGCGCCCTGCTGCTGCAGGCATTCCTCGCCGACGTGCTGGAGGCCCTGCCGGAGGGGTCGCTGCGGGAGGAACTGCAGACCCCCGTCGCGCACTGGATGGCGGGAAATCCGGGAGGCCGCGCATGACCGCTCTTGCCCTGAAAGACCATGTGTTCGATTACCGGGCTGACTTCCCGGTCTTTGCCGCGCACCCCGGCCTCACCTATCTCGACAGCGCGGTCTCGGCGATGAAGCCGCATGCGGTGATCGCAGCGACGTCTGCCGGGTATGGCGCGGATTATGCCAGCGTCCACCGCGGCGTCTACGCGCGCTCGCAGGAGATGACCGAGCGCTATGAGGCCGCACGCGCCGCCACGGCCCGCTTCATGGGGGCAGCCAGCCCGCAGGAGATCGTCTTCGTGCGCGGCGCGACCGAGGGCATCAATCTGGTCGCCAACAGCTGGGGGCCGGCCAACCTCGGGCCGCAAGACGTCGTGGTGCTGAGCGAACTGGAGCACCACAGCAATATCGTGCCCTGGCAACTGCTGCGCGACCGGCTGGGCTTTGCCATCCGGGTCATCCCGATCACGCCGGACGGCGACCTCGATTACGCCGCCGCCGCGCGGCTGATCGACGGGGCGGTCAAGCTGGTTGCCGTCACCCATGTCTCGAACGTGCTCGGAACCCATGTCGATATCGCGCATCTGGCAACTCTCGCCCATGCGGTCGGCGCCAGGCTGCTGGTGGACGGCTGCCAGGCGGCCCCGCACCGCCCGGTCGACGTGTCGGCGCTGGGCTGCGATTTCTATGTCTGGTCCGCCCACAAGCTCTACGGCCCGACCGGGATTGGCGTGCTGTGGGCAAAGGCCGATATCCTGGATGCTATGCCCCCCTGGCACGGTGGCGGCGCGATGATCGAGACGGTGACGTTTGCGCAGACAACCTATGCACCTGCGCCGCAACGCTTCGAGGCCGGGACCCCGGATATCGTCGGCGTGCTCGGCCTGCATGCCGCCATCGACTATGTCAGCGCCATCGGGCTGGCGGCGATCCACGCTCATGAAGCCACCCTGACCGAGGCGGCGCGGGCGGTCATGCGCCGGTTCAACAGCCTGCGCGTGCTTGGCCCCAAGGAGGCTACCGGCATTCTCTCCTTCGTGATGGACGGCATCCACCCGCATGATATCGGCACGATCCTGGATGAGGCGGGTATCAACATTCGTGCCGGCCACCACTGCGCCCAGCCCCTGATGCAGGCGCTGAACGTGCCGTCGACCGCGCGGGTCAGCTTCGGGGTCTATAACAGCCTCGAGGATGTGGCCCGGCTGGAAAAAGCGCTCCACACCGTTGTGAGGATCTTCCAATGAGCCACGAAACCGACACTGCCGCACGGCAACCGGACTTCCTGGACGGGTTTTTGAACCCGGCCCCCGAGCCCGCACCATCCCTGCATGACCAGGTGGTCGCAGCGCTGCGCGAGATCTACGATCCGGAAATCCCGGTCAACATCTACGACCTCGGGCTGATCTATGGCATAGAGGTGAGCGAGGACGGCGAAGTCGACGTCGCCATGACGCTGACCACACCGCACTGTCCGGTCGCCGAGTCCATGCCGGCAGAAGTGGAAATCCGCGTCAGTGCCGTGCCGGGCGTCAGCGTCGCGACTGTCAACCTGGTGTGGGATCCACCCTGGAACCCGCAAAGCATGTCCGACGAAGCCAAGCTTGAACTGGGAATGCTGTAGCCATGGCAAAGCCGATCCTGACCGTCACCGATAGCGCCGCCGAGAAGATCCGCGCAATCCTCGCCAGCCGGGAAATACCAGCCGCCGGGGTGCGCCTGTCGACACCGCAGAAAGGCTGCTCCGGCCTCTCCTACAAGGTCGATTATGTCGATGTGCCGAACCCGATGGACGAGCGGGTCGAGACCCCGGCCGGGGTACTGTTCATCGATCCGATGTCGATCCTTTACCTGATCGGCTCCGAGATGGACTGGCAGGAGGACGACTTCGCGGAAGGCTTCGTGTTCCGCAATCCGAACGAAAAGGGCCGCTGCGGCTGCGGCGAGAGCTTCACGGTGTGAGTGTGCTCGCTCATGGTGCGCTGGACGAACCATGAGCGCTGCGCCGCTCCCCTTCGACAGGCTCAGGGCGAGCGGGCTCTGCTACGTCGCCTTCCCCTTGCCAAACGGGTAATCTCTCGCCACTCTCGCGGAACAAAATTTCCGGGAGGGCGAGCATGAAAATTGTGACTGGGCTGGTGCTGGGCATGTCCCTGCTGGCGGGTGGCGCGCACGCGCAGGTGATGCTCATTGGCGCCAACAAGGTCATCCTCGACCCCAGCAAGGACACCGCTGTCCCTGCAACCATTGCCGTGCGGGCCGGGCGCATCCTCGCCATCAAGCCGGGCCGGGTTGAGCGCGGTGCCTTCCCGGAGATCAACGAACGGGAAAGCGTCGAGACGTTAGACCTCGGCGACAAAACCGTGCTGCCGGGCCTGATCGACCTGCATGTCCACCTGAGCTTCGATCCCGGCACGCCCTACTGGAAGGACGCAGTCCTCACGGACGAATATTCGACCGCCGTCGGTGTCAAGAACGCGCTGCTGACCGTGCGCGCCGGTTTCACGACCGTGCGCGACGTCGGCTCGGCGGCCGATGTCGGCTTTGCGCTTCGCGACGGTATCCGCGATGGCCTGTTTGCCGGCCCGCGGGTGCAGGCGTCCGGCCCTGCCATCTCCATCATCGGCGGGCATGGCGACGTGAGCAACTTCCGCCGCGAGGTGATCGAGGCCCTCTCGGCCAAGAACACCTGCACCGGGGTCGATGAATGTGCCGCGCGCATCCGCGAGGCTAGCCGCGCGGGTGCCGATGTCATCAAGATCACCGCGACCGGCGGCGTGCTCTCCCAGCAGGCGCGCGGGCTGGACAAGCACTTCACCGACACCGAGGTCCAGTCGATCGTCAGTACCGCCCACGGCCTTGGCCTCAAAGTCGCAGCACACGCGCATGGCCCGCGCGGGATCGAGTCCGCCGCCAGGGCCGGCATCGACACTATCGAGCACGGCACCTTCGCGGACGATGCAGCGCTCAAGGCCATGAAGGCCAACAATGTCGCCTACGTACCGACCCTGATGGCGTTTACCGGCATCGAGGAGCGGGTCGGCAAGGGCATCTATACCCCGCAGGTCGACGCCAAGGTCCGTCAGGTGCTCACACAGCGTGGCCAGGCGCTCGGCAAGGCCGTCGCCATGGGCATCACCATCGCGTTCGGCACCGACTCCGGCGTGTTCGAGCACGGCCGCAACGGCGAAGAATTCGCACTCATGGTCCGCTACGGCGGCATGACGCCACGCGCCGCCCTGACGTCCGCGACGGTAACCGCCGCCAGCGTCATCGGCCTTCAGGATGAGGTGGGCACGCTGGCCCCCGGCAAGTCCGCCGACATCATCGCGGTGGACGGCGACCCGCTGGCCGACCCCAAGGCACTGACCCAGGTGCGCTTCGTGATGGCGCGCGGCGGCATCGTTCCGCTACAGTAACTCAGCGGCAGAACTGCGCGACCAGCTCCACATGCGTCGACCACAGGAACTGGCCGACCGGCCATAGCCGCTCCAGCCGGAAGCCGCCATCAGCGAGCAGGCGCGCGTCGCGGGCAAAGCTGTTCGGGTTGCAGGAGACCATGACCACCCGCTCAACAGTCGAGCTCGCGAGCGCTGCGGATTGCGCCTCGGCACCCGCACGCGGCGGATCGACCACCACCGTCGCATAGCGCTTGAGTTCGCTGGGTTGCAGTGGCCGGCGGAACAGGTCCCGGTGTGCGGCCGTCACCGGCCTGTGGTGCGCGCGGGCAGCCCGCTCCAGCGCATCCAGCGCGGGCTTGGCGGCATCAATCGCCTCAATCGGTGCCAGGCGGCTCAAGGGCAGGCTGAAGGTACCGAGCCCGGCAAACAGATCGGCGATCGGGCCACGCTGTCCTGCTGCCGCCACGGTCGCGGCGATCAGCGCGGCCTCGCCATCTGCTGTCGCCTGCGTGAAGCTGGCGGGAGGCAGCCGCACCGGCACGCCGTCAAAGTGCAGGATCGGCGACCGGCGCTCGGCAATGATATCGACGCCAAGCGGCCCTTCAATCGACAGCCGTGCCAGGTCTTGCGCCTCGGCAAAGGCGGTCAGCGCCTCGATCTCCGGCAGCTTGTCGACGGACAGATTGGTCAGCAGCAGGTCAACGCCGCTATCCGTCAGCGTCATCTGCACGCCGACCGCCTGGCTCTCGCGCATGCGCGGCGGCAGGAAACCGCGCACCGCATCCGCCACACGATACAAGCGCGGGTGCAGCACCGGGCAAGCGCGGATGTCGACCAGCGTGTGGCTGCGCTCGGCATTGAACCCGATCCCGACCACCCCGCCTTTTTTGACGGCACGAAGGGAGGCCCGGCGGCGCGCACCGGGCGGCGAGAGATGCGCCGGCATGACTTCTCCCGTGGTCACCCCATGCTGATCGAGTGCCGCGACAATCCGCTCGGCGAGCCAGGTACGATAGAGCGGCTCGGCGATGTGCTGCAGCGTACAGCCGCCACAAGCCCCGAAGTGCGGGCAGACCGGCTGCGCCCGGTTCGGCCCCGGCTCTATGGCTGCCACGCGCCCCGCCTCGTTCAGCAGCACGGTGTCGCCGGGCGCACTTTCCGGCACGAACACCGGGTTCTGGCCGTCGCGCAGCGCAACGCCGTCGCCGCGGGCAGCCAGGTAGGAGACAGTCAGGCGAGTCATGGCACGCGGTATAGCCGAACTTTCATGCCGCACGCACCGCCCCGATGAGGAATTCCTTATTTCCCTCCGGCCCCTCGATGGGACTCGGCGTCACACCGAGCCCCTGCCAGCCGGGCAAAGCGTCAATCCAGGCGGCGATCTCGGCGCAGACGGCGGCATGCACCGCCGGATCGCGCACCACGCCGCCCTTGCCGACGGCGTCCCGCCCGGCCTCGAACTGCGGCTTGATGAGGGCGAGGAGCCGCGCGCCGGGCCGGGTCAGCGCCAGGCTCGCCGGCAGCACGGTCCGCAGGCTGATGAAGCTGGCATCGCAGACCACCAGATCCACCGGTTCCGGCACGTGCTGAGGCCCCAGGGTGCGGGCATTCAGCTTCTCCAGCACCACAACGCGCGGGTCCTGCCGCAGCGTCCAGGCCAGTTGCCCGTGCCCGACATCGACCGTATAGACCCGGGCCGCACCCCGGCTGAGGACCACATCGGTGAAGCCGCCGGTCGATGCGCCGACGTCGATCACAATCGCACCCGCAATATCCCAGCCGAAATGCTCAAGTGCATGGTCAAGCTTCAGCCCGCCCCGGCTCACCCAGGGGTGATCGCGCCCGCGCACGTCCAGCGGCTGGTCCTCGGCCAGCAACTGACCCGGCTTGTCGATCTTGCGCTCCCCTGAGTACACCACGCCGGCCATGATGAGCGCCTGCGCGCGCGCCCGGCTTTCCGCCAGCCCGCGCTCGACGAGCATCTGGTCGACGCGCTGTCGGGTTGGGCGCGCGGTCAAGCAGCAACACCCAGCGCGCTGGCGCGATTTTTCAAGGGCTCAAGCGCCAGCTCGGCAACGATGAACGGATGGCAGGCCACGCGATTGTTCTGCAGGGTATCGGCAAGACCCGGGTCGCCGTCGCGCAGGTGCCGGACCCAGACTGACGTATCGGCGAGGATCATGCGCGGCGTCGCGGCGCCACTTCGAGCGCAGGCTCCGAGCCACCCAGCCGCGCCAGACGGCGTGCGCTCTCCTGCGCGATCAAGGCATCGAGTGCCCGGCGCAGCAGCGCCCCGCGCTCCACCTCGCCAGAGAGTGCCATGGCGCGCGCCAGCCGTTCGTCATCCAGGGTGACTGTCGTACGCATGGGAACCTCGTGCATCAAAAGGCGCATCATTCGATGTACGGAATCGAACACGCCCTGTCACGCGCGCCATGATGTGGGTGTTGGACCAGTTTGAAAATCCGCTCGTGGTGAGCTTGACGAACCACGGGCCGCTCAGCCCTTCGTCATGCTCAGGGTGAGCGAGGATTTTCAAACTGACCCTCTAACGTGATGTGGTGTCGGTGGTGAGCGTGAAGATATCCGGCCGGGCGTAATGGCCGACCACATCGAAGTCGAAGGCGGCACGGGTCACGTCCTTAAGGTCGATGTCCGCCACCACCAGCCCGCAGGCCCCGAACAGCGGCCCGCCCAGCACCATGCCCAGCGGGCCGACGATGGCACTGCCACCACGGATCAGCACGGTATCCGGCGTATCGCCCTGGATCGCCGCATAGGGCACATCATCCGCCACATCGGCACGGGTCATGTACTGGCAGGCGCTGACCACGAAGCAGCGCCCTTCAAGCGCGATCATCTGCAGGCTCGGCAGCCAGACGTCGCGATCATCGACGGTGGGTGTCGCATGCAGCACGGGTCGTTGCGCATAGAGATGGGCGCGCAGCAGCGGCATGTAATTCTCCCAGCATATGGCGCTGGATACCCGCCCCAGCGGGGTCTGCGCCACCATGAGGGTCGCGCCGTCCCCCTGGCCCCAGATCAGCCGCTCCATGGCGGTCGGCATCAGCTTGCGCCGCCAGGCGAGCACCGCGCCATCCGGCCCCAGGGTGGCGCTGACGCAGTAGAGCGTCTGGCCCAGCCGCTCGATAACACCAGTGACTACCGTGAGTCCGGCGTCAGCGACCAGCGCCCGGATGCGTGCGAAAGGGGCACCATCGCGGTCATAAGCGGCCTCGGCATAGCGACGGAACAGGTCCCGCCCCTCCGGGCTGCGGGAGCCGACCCGCGCGCCGAAGTCGACGCCCTTGGGGTAGCCGCCCAGAAACGCCTCCGGGAACACGGCGAGTGTCGCGCCGGCAGCCTTGGCCTGCCCGAGCCAGTGGGCAAAGCGCGCCTCGGTCTCCGCAGGGTCGAACAGCCGGGGTGCCGCCTGCACGGCTGCGATACGGTGCTTCTGCGTCATTCCTTTTTGCCTTTCCGGGAGCGTTGACTCAGCAAATCCTGCATATCCAGAATAATGTGCCGCCCTTTTCTTGCGTCCCCCGTCACATCTTCGGGGTCCGCCTCGAACAGCACGCGTATCCGGTCCGACATCTCCCGGAGCGCGAGATATCTCTCCTCCACGAGACGCTTTCTCAGCCTGGTCAGGCCCTCATTCAACTCTATGAAAGCAATTTCGATATCATACTCAGGGAAGTAACCGGTCTTGTCGACGAATGTCGGCGAAGACAGCATCATAAAACCGAGGTGGTCGTTGAGATCGCCTTTCGACTCCGGGATTGTCAGCACATATTTTGTGACTATTTCCACCTCCTTCGCAATTAGCGTGTGATCAGGTAGCTGTTATCCGGACCAATCTGGCGTGGCCTGACTATGACTACGGCCTCCGGCGTCATTTCATATTGGCACAAAAAAGGCCTCCCCAGTCTGGAGAGGCCTCTTTTTGTAGCGCTGAGCAGCGAGGTCAGGCGCGCACAACCTCGATGACGCCGACGCTGTTGTGGCGCAGCGCATTAAGCGCCGTCTCCACGATATGCGGGGCGTTGAGCCCGGCGTCGTCGTACATCTTCTCGGGTTTGTCGTGGTCCTGGAACACATCGGGCAGGCGCATGGTGCGTACTTTCAGCCCGGCGTCCAGCAGCCCCTCGTCCGACAGGTAGCTGAGCACATGCGCGCCGAAGCCGCCGATCGACCCTTCCTCGATGGTGATGACCACCTCGTGGCTGAGCGCCAGCTCGCGGATCATCGCGGTGTCGAGCGGCTTGGCGAAGCGCATGTCGGCGACGGTCGCCGGCAGGCCCTTGGCGGACAGCTCATCGGCGGCTTTCAGGGCCTCGCCCAGACGCGCGCCCAGCGAGAGGATCGCGATTTTGGAGCCCTCGCGCACGATACGGCCCTTGCCGATTTCCAGCGCCTTCGGGACAGTCGGCATCTCGACGCCCAGACCCTCGCCACGCGGGTAACGGCAGGCAATCGGCCCGCTGTCGTGCAGCGCCATGGTATGGACCATGTGGGTGAGTTCCGCCTCGTCCGCCGCTGCCATCACCACGAAGTTCGGCAGCGAGGCCAGGTAGGTCACATCGAACGAGCCGGCGTGGGTTGCCCCGTCGGCGCCGACAAGGCCCGCGCGGTCGATGGCAAAGCGCACCGGCAGGTTCTGGATCGCCACATCGTGCACAACCTGGTCGTAGGCGCGTTGCAGGAAGGTCGAGTAGATCGCTGCAAACGGCCGTATGCCCTGCGCGGCCAGGCCCGCCGCAAAGGTCACCGCATGCTGCTCGGCAATGCCGACATCGAAGGTGCGGCCCGGGTAGGTCTGGGCGAACTTGTCAAGCCCGGTGCCGGACGGCATGGCGGCGGTGATCGCCACGATGCTCGGGTCGCGTGCGGCCTCGGCGCACAGCGCATCGGCAAACACTTTGGTGTATTGCGGTGCACCGCCCTGGCTCTTCTGCTGCTTGCCGGTCACCACGTCGAACTTGGTGACGCCGTGGTACTTGTCGGCGCTGGCTTCCGCCGGGGCGTAGCCCTTGCCCTTCTGGGTCACCACGTGGAGCAGAATCGGCCCTTCCGCTGCGTCGCGAATATTCTCAAGCACCGGGATCAGGTGGTCCAGGTTGTGGCCGTCGATCGGGCCGACATAATAAAAGCCCAGTTCCTCGAATAGTGTCCCGCCGGTGGCCATGCCGCGCGCATATTCCTCCGCCTTGCGCGCAACCGACTTCAACTGGCGCGGCAGGTGCTGCACGACCTGGCGGCCGAGATCGCGGATCGACAGATAGCTCTGCGAAGACAGGAGGCGCGCAAGATAGGCCGAAAGCGCGCCCACAGGCGGCGCGATCGACATGTCGTTATCGTTAAGCACCACGACCAGGCGGTTGCCAGCAGCCTCCGCGTTGTTCATCGCTTCATAGGCCATGCCGGCTGACATCGCGCCGTCGCCGATCACGGCGATCGCCTTGCCGGGCTGACCCTTCAGCTTGTTGGCGACCGCAAAGCCGAGCGCTGCCGAGATCGACGTCGAGGAGTGTGCCGCCCCGAACGGATCATATTCGCTCTCCGTACGCTTGGTGAAGCCGGAGAGACCACCGCCCTGCCGCAAGGTGCGCATGCGGTCTCGCCGGCCGGTCAGTATCTTGTGCGGGTAGGCCTGGTGACCCACATCCCACACCAGCCGGTCGCGCGGGGTATCGAAGACATAGTGAAGTGCGACCGTCAGTTCGACCACACCAAGCCCGGCACCGAGGTGACCCCCGGTCTGGCTGACAGCATCAATCAACTCCCGGCGCACATCATCCGCGAGTTGCGGCAGTTGCTCGGGCTTCAGTTTTCGCAGATCGGCGGGAAATTTGACGGTGTCGAGTAGAGGGGTTTCCAAGCGTGAGGACACGCAACCTTCTCCTAGAATGGATTAAGCAAACCCTCCCTATAATAACCAAATTCGGCTTTGTCGAACCCGGTTCGTCGACGCACCCAAACGGTGTGTCATTCCTGTGACACTTTGCTAACCTCAATCCGTCCAGAGTCGGGCTATGCCGCAATGCGGCAAAGCGTTGACCCAAACCAGCAAACACGGTTGCATAACCGCAACGATTTATCGCATAATTTCTGCGACGAAGCGAATTTTGGTAAATGGCTTAATATATCAATGACTTGTTTAGTGTGTTCGGGCTGGCTTGCGTCATCAGCGCATACGGCAAACGGTTTGTCGCAGTACTTGTGACATCGTATGTCAACTGTAGCATGGCGTAAACATGATGACAGAGTCCGACCCGCTGATAGAGCGGTTCTTCGCCAACAAGGCGCGCGCGTTCTGGGTTCTCCAGATCAGCGGGTGGCTAGCTTATGCGCTTTTGCGGTTTCTCTCCGGCCTGGCAAACCAGATGGGACTGGACTTTGTCGCGCCGACCTTGATCGGCACCCTGACCGGGTTTTCGCTCACCCTCATCATGGCTGGCCTGCTGCGCAAGATCATCACCATGAGCCAGCCGTTCGTCTGGCTGCTCAGTGCCCTCACTGTCATAACTTTTGCGGCGATCTTCTCGGCGGTCGAGGTCTGGGCGGTTGCCGCCTTCTACGACCCAAGCTGGGAGCCGCGCGGCCTGCGCCTGCTCGGCGCAATCCTCACAGACGGTTATGTGCTGACCTCCTGGACCGCGCTGTACTTCGGCATCAACTATTATCTCATGCTGCGCGTGCAGTATGCCCGAAACATCAAGCTGAGTGCGCAGGCCCAGATGGCGCAGCTGCGCATGCTGCGCTACCAGCTCAATCCGCATTTTCTGTTCAATACGCTGAACTCGATTTCCACGCTCGTGCTGCTGCGGCATGCCGAGCAGGCCAACGCGATGCTGACCCGGCTCTCCAGCTTCCTGCGCTACACCCTGACAGCCGAGGCGAGCGAGATGGTGACGGTGGCACAGGAGGTCGAGGCGCTGTCGCTCTACCTCGATATCGAGCGCATGCGCTTTGCCGAGCGTCTGCGCGTCACGATCGATGTCAGTCCGGATGCGCGCGGCGCCATGCTGCCTTCGCTGCTGCTGCAACCGCTGGCAGAAAACGCCATCAAATATGCAGTCGCACCTATGGAGAATGGAGCCGACATAACCATAACAATCCGTACATATATCAACAGGTTAACCATCATGGTTGTTGACACAGGGCCCGGTATGGGCAAGGCTCCTGCCGTTCAGGGATCTTCCGGAGTCGGGCATGCCAACATCCGTGAACGTCTCACCCAGGCCTATGGACGCGACCAACTGTTCGAAATCCGCGATAACCTGCCACATGGAGTCGTCGTTCGGATCGAACTGCCTCATGAGACGAACAAAGTATTGGAGGCAGCAGAATGAAGATCAAGACAATCCTGGTGGATGATGAAACCCTGGCAATTCAAGGCCTGGAGCTCCGCCTGCAAAATCATCCCGATATCGACATCATAGACCGGTGCCGCAATGGCCGGGAAGCGATTCGATCAATCCGCGTTAATAAACCTGATCTGGTGTTTCTGGACATCCAGATGCCCGGCTTTGACGGTTTCGGCGTGATCGAGGGACTTATGGACATCGAACCGCCGCTGTTCGTGTTTGTCACCGCGCACAATGAATTCGCCATCAAGGCCTTTGAGGCGCAGGCGCTCGATTATCTGCTCAAGCCGGTGGAAGGGCAGCGGCTCTCTGTCGCCCTGGACCGTGTACGTGCCCGAATGACGCAGCGCTCAGCTGTGGAACAGGCCACGCAGCTGCGCAGCCTGCTGAAAACCGTGGCACCGGACTCCGTCCCGCGCAATGGGGATGAAACCAGCGTTAGCCGTTTCGAGCGCATGATCAACATCAAGGATCGCGGGCAGATTTTCCGCGTCGACGTCGAGTCCATCGAACGGATCGATGCCGCTGGCGACTATATGTGCATCAACACCGGCAGCCAGACGCTGATTCTGCGCGAGACCATGAAGGACCTTGAAAAACGGCTTGATCCGCGCAAGTTCCGCCGTATTCACCGGTCTACCATCGTGAACCTGGATCAGGTGCGCCAGGTCAAGCCGCACACCAATGGCGAATGCTTCCTGGTGCTCGGCTCGGGTTCGCAGGTGAAGGTTTCACGCAGCTACCGGGACGTTGTCGCGCGGTTCTTGTAATCGTGTGCCTGTCCCCCCTTCAGGAGACAGGCCATGCGCCACCTTGGCCGCGCGCCAGACCAGATGCGTCCCATCGAGATGACGGTGAATGTCGCCCGACATGCGGAAGGCTCCTGCCTTGTGAAGTTCGGCGACACCCACGTTCTCTGCACGGCCAGCCTTGATTCCGGCGTGCCGCCCTGGCTGCGCAACCAGGGTAAGGGCTGGGTCACCGCCGAGTATGGGATGTTGCCGCGCGCGACGCATTCCCGGACCGCCCGTGAGGCGGCTAAGGGCAAGCAAACCGGCCGGACTCAGGAAATCCAGCGCCTGATCGGCCGGTCGCTGCGGGCCGTCACCAATCTGGTCGCGCTGGGCGAGCGGCAGATCGTGCTCGATTGCGATGTCTTGCAGGCTGACGGCGGCACCCGTACTGCTGCCATATCCGGCGCATGGGTCGCCTTGCATCAGTGCGTTGCCAAACTGGTCGAACAGGAGAGACTCCCCGCCTTGCCGCTGACTGCGCAGGTCGGGGCAGTCTCGTGCGGCCTGCTGGACGGGGTTGCCCTGCTCGATCTCGACTATGCCGAGGACTCAACGGCCGGGACCGACGCGAATTTCGTGATGACCAGTGCCGGCGGGCTGGTGGAAGTGCAGGGCACGGCGGAGGCTGAGCCGTTCAGCGAGGAGCAGTTGCTGCGCCTGCTCCGGCTGGCGCGCATGGGCACAGACCAGATTTTTGCCGAACAGCGCCGGGTGCTGGGGCTGTGAGCACACGCACGCTGTTTCCCGGTCCGCTGGTGGTTGCCAGCCACAACCCCGGCAAGGTGCGGGAGATCACTGCCCTGCTGGGGCCTTACGGCATCGAGCCGGTCTCGGCGGGTGCGCTGGGATTGCCGGAGCCGGACGAAACCGAAGCCACGTTTATCGGCAATGCCCGCCTGAAGGCATTGGCTGCCGCACAGGCGACCGGCCTGCCGGCGCTCGCTGACGACTCGGGCCTGGTGGTGCCCTCTCTTGGCGGGGCCCCCGGAATTTACTCTGCGCGCTGGGCCGGTCCGGGCAAGGATTTTACGCAAGCCATGCAGCGCGTGCACGACGAACTCGCCGTCCTGCCGGGGGCCGAATGGCGCGGCCATTTCATCTGCGCACTGGCGCTTGGCTGGCCGGATGGCTGGTGTGACGTGTTTGAGGGCCGAATGGATGGCACCCTGGTCTGGCCGCCGCGCGGAACGAAAGGCTTCGGCTACGACCCCATGGTCCAGCCGGATGGCCATGCCATCACCTTCGGGGAGATGGAGCCGGACGCCAAGCATGCGATCAGCCACCGCGCCCGCGCCTTTGCGCTGTTGGTCGCGGCGTGCCTGCCCCGATGAGTGCTCCGCTCGGTGTCTATGTCCACTGGCCGTTCTGCGTCACCAAATGTCCCTACTGCGACTTCAACAGTCATGTGCGCGAGCGTGTAGACCAGGAAATCTGGCGCGGCGCACTCCTGGCCGACCTGGCCTATGAAGCGGCTTGTACAGCCGGTTCTACCGTAACCAGTGTGTTTTTCGGTGGTGGCACGCCCTCGCTGATGCCGCCTGCCACGGTCGCCGCACTCATCGAGGCAATCCGCCGCCACTGGCAAACCGCTGACGATCTGGAAATCACGCTCGAGGCCAACCCGTCCAGTGTGGAGGCGGCGTGCTTTGCGGACCTCGCACGCGCCGGCGTCAACCGGCTGTCTCTGGGGCTTCAGGCACTGGATGATGCCACGCTGCAATTCCTCGGCCGACCGCACACTCTGGATGAAGGGCTTAGTGCGCTCGAGACGGCACAAGCACAGTTCCCGCGCGTCAGCTTCGATCTCATCTACGCCCGGCCGGGCCAATCGCCGGATGACTGGCGGGCGGAGCTGACGCAAGCGCTCGGGTACGGCACCACGCACCTCTCGCTCTATCAGTTGACCATCGAGCCGCAGACCCGTTTTGCCGAACTGCACCGGCGCGGTGACCTGAAGCTGCCCGATGAGGAAACGGCACTCGCCCTCTGGCACACCACCCAGGAGATGACGCAAGCGGCAGGCCTGCCGCGCTACGAGGTCTCCAACCATGCACAGCCCGGCCATGAGTCCCGGCATAACCTCGGATACTGGCGCAGCGCGGACTATGTCGGCGTTGGCCCCGGGGCCCATGGTCGCAGGAGCATGCTGGCCACCACCCGCCTGCGCAAGCCGGAGGCCTGGCTCGATGCGGTCACGGCCAAGGGGCACGGCCTTGAACAGGAGGTGCCGGTGCCCCCCACGGAACGCGCCGGGGAGGCGCTGATGATGGGCCTGCGGCTGACCGACGGCCTGAACCTCCAGCAAATGGCGACGATCTTGGGTGAAGACGCGATCGATGCCGCCCTGGACCGGGATGCGCTGGCGCAGCTTCAGGCGCTGGGCCTGATGGTGCAGCAGGCTGAGACTGTGCGGGTGACGGAGGCTGGCATGCCCGTGCTGGACGCCATCCTGCCCCGACTGGTGCGCTGACCGCAAAAGCATCGTGCCATTCCATCGACTCGCCGGGTTGAGATTGCGGAAATATTACAAAAGCCGTAATATCAAAGCATGAACCGTGCTTTGTGCGCCGCATTGTTGTTAATTTCTATGCTGGCTTTGCCTGCGCAAGCACAGAACCCGCAGGATATCGCGCCAGACGCTGCAGCGCAGACGCTTGACTTCAAAACCCTGGAAGACCGCATGACGGTGCCTGTCGAGGTGGATGGTCGCGGGCCTTATCGTTTTGTGGTCGACACGGGCTCGGAACGCACGGTGCTTGCCCGAGACGTTGCAGAGTCGCTGGGGCTCTCCCCCGGCCGGCCTGTCAACATGATCTCGATGACCGGCACCGATGTAACCAAGACCTTCATCATTCCCCGCTTGCGCGTCGCCGCATTGCCGGAACGCTCCAGGATCGAGGCCCCCGCGCTGGAGGCCTACGACCTCGGGGCCAGTGGTCTGCTGGGGCTGGACAGTCTGCAGGACCACGCCATCGCCATCGATTTCGAGAGCGCCAGCATGGCGGTGCTGCCGAGCAAAAAGCGGGTCAGCCTGCCGAAATCTCCGAATGAAATCGTGGTGCGCGCCAAGAGCCTGCTCGGGCAGTTGATCGTGACCGACGCCCGTGTCGACAATATCCGGATACGCGTTGTCATCGACACCGGGTCCGCGATCACCATCGGCAACAAGGCGTTGCGGGATCGCCTGAAGCGCAAGCCGCAAGATATCGCCCAGCTCATCCTGCACAGCGTCACCGGTGACCAGCTGCATGTGGACTATACGATCGTCTCCAACCTTCACCTCGGCGAAGTCCTGCTCAGCAACATGCCGGTGGCCTTCGCCGACGCCGAGCCGTTCCGCAAATTCGGCTTGGACGACCGGCCCGCGCTTCTGCTGGGTATGGATGCGATGCGCTTCTTCCGGAAGGTCTCCATCGACTTCCCCAACCGGCAGGTGCGGTTCCTGCTGCCCCGCCAGCGCCAGTTCACCGATGTGACCTACGCCGGCTGGCGCACCCTGAAAAAGCCGGCGGGCAAGACCGACTTCTAAAGCATCGCCCCTTAAATGCGACCCACGTCAGGGATAGAACGGCTTGCCGCCTGTGCCCGGTCGCGTTACCTGCGCCGGATGACCGAACCATTGACCCACCTGGGGCAGATCAGCCCGTTGCCCGCCACGCCGGACGCCGCCGTGCTGGATGCCGTTCCCAACCCGCGACCGGGCGCGCTGTATCTTGTGCGCTTCGTCTGCCCGGAATTCACCTCGCTCTGCCCGGTCACCGGCCAGCCGGATTTCGCGCACATCGTCATCGATTATGCGCCGGACCTGACGATCGTTGAATCGAAGTCGCTGAAGCTGTTCATGGGCAGTTTTCGCAACCACGCCGCCTTCCACGAGGATTGCACGGTGGGCATCGGCCAGCGGCTCGCGGCGGAACTCGCGCCCAAATGGCTGCGCATCGGCGGCTACTGGTATCCGCGCGGCGGCATTCCGATTGATGTGTTCTGGCAGACCGGCACCCCGCCGGACGGCCTCTGGCTGCCGGACCAGGGCGTGCCGCCCTATCGCGGGCGCGGCTAGAGTCTGGTGATAGTTGACGGGATCGTCCTTGCGAGGAGCGACAAGCGACGCGGCAATCCAGAGGTTTTGATTGTGCTCGCTGGATCGCCACGGCCACTGCGTGGCCTCGCGATGACTTTACATCGGTTCGGGTCTCCCCTCCCGCTCGCGGGAGGGGTGGTGCGCAGCACCGGGGTGGGAGGGAGTCTCAGGCACCCACCCCGGCCTGGCGGCCACCCCTCCCTCATGAAGGGAGGGGAGAGCGCCATAACCTAAAGTCATCACACTTTAATGGGATCGTCCTTGCGAGGAGCCGCAGGCGGCGCGGCAATCCAGAGGTTTTGATTGTGTTCGCTGAATCGCCACGGCCACTGCGTGGCCTCGCGATGACTTTACATCGGTTCGGGTCTTCCCTCCCGTAGCGGGAGTGGTGGTGCGCAGCACCGGGGTGGGAGGGAGTCTCAGGCACCCACCCCGGCCTGGC
>CAYOMD010000029.1:0-8046 GCA_964404985.1 uncultured Sphingomonadaceae bacterium | reverse complement strand
ATGGGATCGTCCTTGCGAGGAGCCGCAGGCGGCGCGGCAATCCAGAGGTTTTGATATTGCTCGCGGGATCGCCACGGCCACTGCGTGGCCTCGCGATGACGAATGGAACAGAGTAGCGTCATCCTGCTCTGAAGCGGTCACTGCACCTTGGCATAAGGTCGGGGAACGGGTGTCATCACTGGGACTTGGAATAAAAATGAAGTCTCAGTGCCGCTATATTTCATCGCCGGTGGGCGGGGCTTCCCGCGTCGCCTTGTCGAGGAACGGCAGCATGTCGCTGGGCCGTGCCGTGTCGGCGCGGCGTTTCAAGAAGTCGGACGCCGTCTCCACCACGCTGATCTTCTGCGCGATGACGACCGTGATCCACTGGTTCAGCGACACGCCGTCTTCCTTTGCAAGCCGTGCAGCGGCGTCCTTCACCGATGCCGGGAGCTTGAGCGGGTAGGCTGCCTTGCTCATGACCGTATCTCCTTCAACACGTCTCCGGGTCTCAAGACCCGTATTCCAAATCTTGCCACGCCCTTGGCGAAGTCCCGCACATTGTGTGTGACGATTGCATCGGCGCGGCCATTGGCTGCCGTCTCCAGGACCATCTCGTCGTTCGGGTCCGAGCGTTGCGGCCGCACTGAAAACTCACATCCACCGCTTCGCAGGCGCTCGCCAGAGCGGCGAGAAAACGGTCGACGTCACTTACCGTCAATCCATGCGCGAGGCGCTCCTCGGGGCGCTTCAACACCGCCTCATATTCGAGGAAAAGCGCGGGCGTCACCAGAGGTGTCAGCCGCGCCTGTGCATATCGCGCTCCAATCATCGTATTCCAGCCGTAACGTTAGCGGATCGGTAAGGCTGATCGCCTAGCGCTCTGGGCAACGATGGCGCGGTCCCTGCGCCACCAACCCGGAGCGCATGATGGCCCTCAGTCCCGCAACACGGTTTCGCCAAATCCTGCAAACAGCGGCGCGTCGCCGACGACTGGTGGCACAATCCCCGCTGATGCTGGTCAGCCCGCTGATGCTGGCCGCCTGCAGCGGGGGTGAGGGCGATGCCGGCCCCTCCGGTAACCCACCGGCACCGGTGACTCCCCCGCCGCCGACAGCAGCACCGACTGTCGTGGCGGATGCGCTTGCCGTCACCCCCGGTGCCGGTGCGCAGACCGGGAACGTGCTGACCAACGATACTGGTGCCGCGCTGACCGTCAGCGCGGTGAGCGTGGTCGGCGGCAGCGGTGGCGGGGTCGGCACAGCCCTGACCCTCAACATCGGCACACTGACCGTCAACGCCGATGGTGGCTACAGTTTCACGCCGAACAGCACGGTCCTGCAGGCGCTGGGCGTCGGCCAGACCGCCAGTGCGCAGGTGACCTACACGGCGCAGAACAGCAACGGCACAGCCTCGACCACGCTCACCCTCACGGCAACGGGGGTCAATGATGCGCCGATTGCCGCTGCCGATGCAGCAGTGACCGTCGCCCCCGGCTCGACCACCAGCTTCACGCCCGCCGCCCCTACGGACGTCGACACCGGCGATGTGGTGCAGGTTCGGGTTGTGACATTGCCGTCAGCCGGATCGGTGCAGACGGCAGATGGGTCAGCGCTCACAGTAGGCACCGTGCTGACGCTTGCGCAACTGGCGAACCTGCGCTTCATCGCGCCATCTACCGCGCAGGCGCAGCCGGTCGATCTCGTCCTCGAAGCTGTCGACCAGGCCGGTGCGACAGACCGGCAGACGATCAGCTTTACGGTTCAGACCGGCGGTGGCCCCGGCGGCGGTTCCGGCGGTGTGTTTGTCCCGTCGCACGTCTCGCTCTCGCTGCTGGACGGTGCGAACGGGGTAGCGCTGCTGGCGGACAATGGGGCGACCCTCTCCGATCTCGGGTCCGGCCTCAGCGGCGGCGGCGACTACAACGGGGACGGCATCGCCGACCTGGTGATCGGCGCGCCGGGTGCGCAGACCGCCTATATTCTGCTAGGCGGCGCGGCGTTCGGAACGGGCAGTTTCGATCTGACGGCCGGCGGTAGCCGGGTGGTGACCATCACCAGCGATTTTGAGAGCTTCGGGACCACGGTGTCGCTCCGGGGCAATCTGGGGGGTGACGCCCGTCTTGACGAGGTGGTGATCGGCGCGCCGCTGGCGGACAGCGAGCGCGGCATCGCCTACATCCTCTACGATGCGCCAGGGTCGGGCGACATTCTGCTGCTGGACCGGATTTCATCGATTGCGGGCAACCAGGGGCCAATCAACTTCGACAGCGGCGACCGCATCGGGGAGGTGCTGGTCACCCTCGATGATCTTGACGGCAACGGCCGCAACGATCTGCTCCTGGCCGCCACCGGACGCGATACACCGTCGTCACTGCAAAGCGGTCAGCCTCCCGTCGAGGACTCTGGCCTGACTTTTATCCTCGATGGCTCAGCCATCACGCTGGATGCGCCAGCCCGCATCGACGATCTGACCGCCATTGCGCGGATTCCCGGCAATGGCCAGTTCGGCGAGATCAGCTACCTTGATGCGGCAAGCGGCGACATCAACAACGACGGCATTAACGACCTCGTGCTCGGGAGCCCCTTTTACAGCCCGGCCGGCTCGAACATTGCCCTGCCCGGCGATCTGGATGGCGGAGACTTCATCAACCAGGCCGGCGGCGTTTTCGTGCGGTTCGGGCCTGCGGCAGCACTGGACGGAGAAAGCGCATCGAACGGGCTTGCAGCCAGTGCAGGCGCTGAGGGCTTTACGATTACCATTGCCGAAGACCTCTCGTTTGCGGGAGCCAGTGTCTCGGTCGGCGACCTGAACGGAGATGGCATTGCCGATGTCGCGCTCGGCATCCCGAACACCTATGCCTTTAACGGCGTTGGCGCCGTGGTGGTGGTGTTCGGTGCAGATGACCTTGGGCTCCTCTCGGGCGGCACGATCATCGTGGGGCCGGACGGCGTCCTGCGCGGCCTGGGGCCGGGGTCTCCCGCCATCTCCGGCGTCGTGTTCACACCGGTGCCGGAGGACGCTGGCGACGCTGTCGACACCCAGTTTGGGCTCGATGTCGATTTCATCGGCGATTTCAACGGCGACGGCATCGACGATCTGGCAATCGGTGCGCCGGCACCGGGCGCGGGCAGTGCCTATATCGTGTTCGGAAACGGTCGCTTCGACACGACTGTCAGCGTCGAGGACCCGGACCCGGCTGCGATCCTGCGGATCGATGGCGGCATCGCCGGCACGGGCGAGCGCGTGGCCGGCATCGGTGATGTCAATGAAGATGGCTTTGCCGATGTTGCCATATCAGCGGTCGGGAATGGCGATGGCGCGGTCTATATCGTCTACGGGCATGACCCTGCACTCCCGCCAATCGCCTGATAATCCATTCGTTTCCAGTATCATGACGGATTGATCGTCCACGGGCAGAAGTTTACGGGTTGCCGCTTGGACGGTTTGTGCTTATTTCGTTCTCAGTCTGCGGTCTTGGCCGCTTTGAGAGGAAGCCGCATGGACCTGGCCGGCGACTACGCGCGCATTCGCGCTGCCACGGTGTCTTTGACCGAAGGCCTGACCGAGGCGGACCAGACGGTCCAGTCCATGGACGATGCCAGCCCGACCAAATGGCATCTGGCGCACACAAGCTGGTTTTTCGAGCGCTTCGTGCTGGCCGCGCATGACCCGGCGTATGCCGTGTTTGATCCGGCTTACGATTACCTGTTCAATTCCTATTATGTCGCTGCCGGCCCCCGGCATGCGCGCCCGCAGCGTGGCCTGCTGACCCGGCCGGTCCTCGCCGACATCCATCGCTACCGCGCCCATGTCGACGATGCGATGCTACGGCTATTAGCACGCGGTGGCGACCCCGTCGCGGAGCTGGCGATCCTGGGGCTCAATCACGAGCAGCAGCACCAGGAGCTGATCCTCACGGATATTCTGCACCTGTTCGCCCAGAACCCGCTACGCCCGGCACATGCTCCCACGCCGGAGTTTGTCGCTGTGCCGGCGCAGGACGGCTGGCTGGACATGCCCGGCGGCATCGCGCGGATAGGCCATGCGCAGACCGGCTTCAGCTTTGATAACGAGACACCCCCGCACGACGTCTTGCTGCGGCCCTTCCGGCTTGCGCGCGCCCTGGTGACCAATGGGGATTGGCTGCGGTTCATGGCGGATGGCGGGTACCAGCGGCCCGCGCTCTGGCTCTCGGATGGCTGGGCGACGGCCGAGCAGGCTGGGTGGATGGCACCGGGCTACTGGGAACCGGCTCCGGGCGGCGGCTGGCACCAGATGACGCTCCATGGTCTGCAACCGGTTCGGCCTGAGCAGCCGGTCAGCCATGTCAGCTTCTACGAGGCGGATGCCTATGCCCGCTGGTCCGGACACCGGCTGCCGCTGGAGAGCGAGTGGGAGGTGGCTGCCCATAGTCTTGGCGCTCTGGCGCATGCGGGCCTCACGCCTGCGCATCATGGCACATACGGGGCGGTGTGGCAGTGGACGGCCAGCCCCTACGTCCCTTATCCCGGATTTAAGCCTGCAAGCGGTGCGATCGGCGAATACAATGGCAAGTTCATGGCGAACCAGATGGTGCTGCGCGGGAGTTCCTGCCTTACGCCGTCCGGGCATAGTCGGCTCACGTACCGCAACTTCTTCTACCCTCATCAACGCTGGCAGATGACCGGCCTTCGACTGGCGGACGACCAATGAGCCTTCCCACTACATTGCGTAAAGCGCTCCCCGGCAGCCCCTTGCTCTCGGATGCTCTGGCGGGACTCGCGCGCACTCGCAAAACCCTGCCGTCGAAATATTTCTACGACGCCGAGGGCTCCGCGCTCTTCGTGCAGATCACGGAACTGCCGGAATACTACCCGACCCGGACGGAACTCGCGATTTTGACGGCGGCGGCACCGCGTCTGGCCGCTTTGACGCAGGGTGTCGGCACAGTGGTCGAATATGGCAGTGGCGACGGTCGCAAGTCCCTCGCGCTGTTGCAAGCGTTGCCGCACTGCAAGGCCTATGTGCCGGTGGAGATTTCGGGCGATGCACTGCTAGGGCAAGTGGCCCGGCTGGCGACAGCGATGCCGGAGCTTAGTATCATCCCGCAGGAGGCGGATTTCACCCACCCCTTCTCGCTGCCGGCGGGCTTGCCGTCCGGGTCGCGGCTGGGTTTCTTCCCCGGCTCGACCATCGGCAACCTTGTCCCGTCAGACGCGGTGGACCTGTTGCGCGCCGCGCGCGAGACCCTGGGCGTGGGGTCGCTGTTCGTACTCGGGGTTGATCTCAAAAAGCCGCTCTCGGTGTTGATCCCGGCCTATGACGATGCATCGGGCGTGACCGCCGCCTTCAACCTCAACCTGCTGGGCCGCCTCAACCGGGAGCTGGGTGCCGATTTTCGGCTGGACCAGTTTGCGCATTGTATCCGGTATGATGCCGCGCGCGGCAGGATCGAGATGCATC
The DNA here is from genome assembly GCA_964404985.1 of uncultured Sphingomonadaceae bacterium. GTDB lineage: Bacteria > Pseudomonadota > Alphaproteobacteria > Sphingomonadales > Sphingomonadaceae > Hankyongella. The sequence continues at coordinate 2,622 of CAYOMD010000029.1, read as the reverse complement.
TGGAAAGCCTGTGCGACCAGGAGGTGCAGATTGACGGTCACCGCTTCGCGTTCCATCGCGGCGAGACAATCCATACGGAGAACAGCCACAAATTCACCGTGGAGGAAGCCAGCCTGCTGGCGCGTGCCGGTGGCTGGGAGCCGGTTGAGACCTTCGTCGATCCGGAGAACCTGTTCGCCGTGATCCTGCTGGCGTCGGCCCGCAACGACCAGCCGTAAGCGGGTTTCAGAACGCAGTCGACCAGGAGATGACGCCGCCGGTGTCGCTGTCCGCGCCCGCAGTATGTCCCGGGTTGGAACGACGGAACAGGCTGGCCTCCAGCATGCCGAAATCAAACAGTCGGCGTCTGTAGGCCGCCTCCAGGGCGATCTCGCGTCCGCTGGGGGCAAGGCCGGCGCGCCGATCCTCGAGCCGGGCAATGCCGTCTATGACGTCATAGCCGACAGGGACACTGAGGTTGAGACCACCGGATTCGACCCGCAGCGGCTGCGAGACCCGGATGCCCAGGCGATCCCCGCGCGTGAGCACATCCGCGCCGATGATACCGGCGCTGAAGCGGCTGGTCGCCAGCCGGTCGACACTACTGACCAGCGACATGTCTGATCCGGCACCGGGCTTCACCATGCCGACCTCGCCTGCCAGCGCCAGGTGCCAGGTGCCCACAAGACCAAGGTTGGCATCCAGGCCAAGCGTGCCATTGTAGGACTTGCGCGGCAGTGCGAGGCTACTGGCGGCCGTAGTGCCGAGCAGGCTGCGTTCTTCCTTCCCGAAGCCGAAGGAGGCCCCCAGTTCGGCGCGACCGCCCGTATGCGACACGCGGACTGTCACGCGCCGAGCCTTGGGTGGTGCCTGACGCAGGGCCCACTGGCTGTCGCGGCGCTGCTCGCGGTTCGCCCCGGCGCTGGCGGACATACTCACACGGACACCTTTTGCCGACGGCCCTAACTTTCTGGTTGCGGCAAAGCTCAGGGTGCCGTTGGCACCACTCGGCGTGAAAGGATCGTGCAGTTGGTCCGCCACAAAGTTGAGCTGTGGGGCCGGCGGTGTGATCCCGGCCAGCAGCCCTTGCGGGGCGACACCTAGCCCTGCGGCAACTTGCGTGCGCCGCCCGACCGTGAAGGCCGCGTGGCCGCCACGCGGGGTGCGCGTGCCGGGCGTTTCCGCCAGGCCGAGCGCCCGCCAGGTGGTTGCCTCGCGTCGTTCCAGGAAGGTCAGGCGCAGCGCTGCCCGGGACGACACCCATTGCTCCTCAATGTGTGCACGCTGCTGCAGTTGGCGGGCCAGGTCCAGTTTGCTGGTAACCGCACGGACATTGTTGCCCAGGTTCACGGCGAAGGCGCGGTTGAAGCGATCCAGAACCACAACATCACGCAAGGCAGCGCCGAGCTGTGCCCCATTGCCGAGCGCGCCGCCAAGGGCGATATTCATCTGATCGAGTGAAACCGGAGTCGTCGTCCCGGCCAGCCGGGTGGCCCCCTGCGGCTGGAAGGCGCGCGCGATATTCAGCCCGCCGTGACCGAATACCCGGTCCTGTCCCGGGCTGCCGAGGTCCGTGGCCGAACTGAGCAGCAGATCCACCAACTGGCGTGAGGTGAGGGTGGGAAACGCCTCGGCCAGCAGTGCGAGCGCGCCGGAGACGTGCGGTGCCGAAAAAGACGTCCCGCTGACGATAAGCTGCTGGCCGTTGATGCCGGTCGCGCGGATGTCATCTCCCGGTGCCGTGAGGTAGATTGAGGCATAATCGCCGGCTGCGTTGGAGAAATCGGCAAAGGTGCCGTCTGTACGTTGCGCACCGACGATCAGGATCAACCCGGACCCGGAGGAGGCATTGGCGATGCTGACCGGAAAACTGTCCGGATTGCTGTTGGAATCGTTTCCGGCAGAGACGACCACGATCACGCCGGCCGCCGTTGCCCGCCGCACGGCGGCTGCAAGGCGGGCGTTGGCAGGAGAGCCACCCAGCGACAGGTTGACCACGCGCGCGCCAACGGATGTTGCCAGATCGATCCCGTCGGCGATGTCATCGTCGAGGTAGCTGCAGCCATCGTCTCCGCAGGGCTGGTTGTTGTCGGCGCGGGCGATCAGCAGGCTGGCGTCGAAGGCGACACCATGGGTTCCGATCGCGTTGCGAGCACCGGCCGCAACAGACGCGACCAGTGTGCCGTGACCGTCCGGGTCCTGCAGGCTGCGGTTGCTGAAGACGTCCCGGCTGCTGGCGAGCACACGCCCAGTGAACTCGCTGGTGTTGAGGTCGACGCCGGAGTCGACGATACCGATGGTGACGCCCTCGCCCGTGGCACCTGCCTCATAGGCCGGGATGGGCTGAACGATATCCAGACCGTTGGTGCGTTGATATTCCGGGGTGTTGAAGACGCTGGTCGGGGGTGGCGGCGTTGGTGGGGTAACAGGCGGCGCTGCCGGTGCAACAGCCGGTGCCGGCGCTCCGCCGGACGAGCCGCCGCATGCTGTCAACCCAGCGCTGGCTGCGCAGACGAGCAGTAGCTTCAGTCTCCCGGCTTTGTGCACCCGCTCTTTCCCCTTGCGCTCTTGTGCGCTCCGGTGTGTCGTTCTGGCAACGCATACACCTTTGCATGAGATTAGCAGATTCGGGTTGAAAGGAAA
>CAYOMD010000028.1:0-34604 GCA_964404985.1 uncultured Sphingomonadaceae bacterium | reverse complement strand
CCGCCGCAAGATCGAGCCTGATCCAGGGCAGCCGCAATTCATCAAGACGGTGCGCAATCTCGGTTATGCCTTCTCGGCTCCGGTGACACGCGAAGGGCTTTGACTGGCGCGTGGTCGGCATGTTCAACTCGATCCTGGCGCGGGTTCTGGCAATGACCTTTGGCCTGCTGGTGCTGGCCATCGCCGGGCTTTTCGTCATCATGCAGACGCCGATATCGGGTCGTATTTTCGACCGCGCCATCACCGAGAGCGCCGGCAGCATTGCCGAACTGGTATTACTGATCGAAACTTCGCCGAAAGAGGCCGAAGGGGCAATCCTGTCGACCTATGCGAGCCGTTCGCGGATAGCGTGGATAATCCATGTGTTCCCCAAAGATCTTGCCTTCGATCGGAATAGGCAGGCCTTGCTTACCGGTGCTGATACCGCCGTCGCCAAGCGACTGCGCGGACGAGATATCCGGTTCGATGTGGTTGGTGCGTTCGAATTGGCTGGCCGAAGCGGTGCGGATCAGAAACTTTTCAGCAAGCCCTCCAGCGCCCTCCACATCGGGATAGCGCTCAAGGACAGCAGGGTGCTGATCATCTGGTTGGTACCCTCGCTGTTCTTCACGGACCCGGTCTATGGCCCTTATCTGCTGCTTGCGCTGATCTTGGTGTTGACCGCACTGCTCGGCTTCTCGCTTTACTGGGTAATTATGCGCCCGGTTCGCGCGCTTGAACGGGATGCAGAGCGCGTGGGGCTTGCGGAAACCGCCGTGCCTGTTTCCGAAGAAGGCCCTCGTGAGTTGCGCCGGCTGTCGCAGGCGCTCAACCGGATGCGGTTGCGGCTCGGCAGCCTGATCCGTGAGCGCGAACAGCTCATGATCGCCATCGCGCACGACATCCGCACGGGCCTCACCAAATTACGCCTCAGGACGGATGGCAAGGACTATGTCTCGATTGCCGAGATCGAACCTGATCTTATCCAGATGGAGCGCCTGCTGTCGGACATGATGGCCTATGCCCGTGCCGAAACCCCGGTTGCACAGCACGAATTGATCGAGCTTTGCGCCTTTTTCGCCGCGCTTGCAGAGGCTGCGCCGCAGAGCATCGACGTTACCCGGGACAATGCATCGGACCCATTCACGATTGCCGGTAGCCGGCTGGCGCTTACACGGATGATGGAGAACCTGCTCGAAAACGCGCGGCGATACGGCAATGGTTGGGTCGGCCTCTCCATAGTTCGGGAGACTTCGGGATTGACGATCGCGGTGGAGGATGACGGGCCAGGCCTTCCCGAAAACCAGCTAGACCGGGTGTTTGAGCCGTTTTTTCGCGGCGAGGGATCGCGCAACAAGGCGACAGGCGGCACCGGCCTCGGTCTCGGGATCGCCCGCGCCATCGCCCACACGCACGGCGCTGGGATCCGCCTGTTCAACCGTACGCAAGGCGGGCTCCGCGCCGAAGTGGTCTTTCCGGCTGCGGTGAGTATGTGAAGCTTTGATCCTTGGCGTTGAATTACATCGTCAATTTACTGAATGGGAATTATACCAACCCTCATGGACAACAACCTGTCCGTCATTGCGAGGCGCGGCAAGCGACGCGGCAATCCAGAGTCTTAAGCTGGATCGTCACGGCGGCATAGGCCGCCTCGCGATGACGCATGGCTCGAGTTGGAATTACGGTGACACGCACATAATTCACTTATTATGGACACCCTGCTGCATGGTGTCTATGGCCCTTGCGATGGCTCGCCTTCCTCGCATTGTGCTTCCCGGACACCCGCATCACATCACGCAACGCGGCAACCGGCGGGAGCGAACCTTCTTCGAAGACGGGGACTATGCGCTTTATCTCGATCTACTGAAAGACGCAGCACGGGCCGCGCAGAGTGAATGATGTGCGTGTCACCGTAATTCCCGTAATTCCACGTAATTCACAGAGTGAATAATGTGCGTGTCGTAATTCTTTAATTCACGTAATTCAGCCTTCAAGGGACTTTGTATTGCCTGCGCAAAAATATGTTCGCTGCGCATTGAGGTACTTCATATGGAAATTCGCTGCGTTGAGTCCAGATGCTCAGCTCTTTGAGGAGATAATCGTATTGCTGAACGTCATCGCCGCTTAACTTCATTTCCGGTTTTGAATCGGGCCTAACTTTTGTGATTTCAATGGTATCGTTAAATTGAGCAAACCGAATAACCCGGGTGAAAAAGGGACAATTTGAGCTGTACTTATCATATGCAGCCCAGTCTCCACTTTCTGAATTCCATACTATTTCAATAAACGACAGCGAATGTTCGCATGAAACTTTACTAGATACTAGATAATCATGAATTTTTTCAATGCTTGTTGCCATCCACTGACCGTCGTTATCTTGGAAGAAACCAAATGATTGGCTGGCCATGGAGTGCGCAACGCACGCTTGTATAAGAGTAATGGATCCAATCAGAAAGGGCACAACTACACACTTCATAGCCCATTCTCCGCTTCGCAAATAGCGAATTACGCGAATTGCGGTGACACGCACATTTTTCACTTAATATAGACACCCTGCTGCATGGTGTCTATGGCCCTTGCGATGGCTCGCCTTCCTCGCATTGTGCTTCCCGGACACCCGCATCACATCACGCAACGCGGCAACCGGCGGGAGCGAACCTTCTTCGAAGACGGGGACTATGCGCTTTATCTCGATCTGCTGAAAGACGCAGCACTGGCCGCGAAGAGTGAATAATGTGCGTGTCACCGTAATTCCGGCCGTAATTCTCCGGCAAGCGACGCGGCAATCCAGAGTCTTAAGCTGGATCGCCACGGCGGAATAGGCCGCCTCGCGATGACGCATGGCTCAAGCTGGCGTCGTCACGCTCTAACCCCGCAGCGTTTCCTGGAAGCGCATGGGCGCGCCGATTGGTGTTCCCTCCACCGTGTCCTCCCACATCACCACATGGCCACGGATGATCGTGCCGACCGGCTTGCCGGTGATGCTCATGCCGTCGAACGGCGTCCAGCCGGCCCGGCTTGCCTGCTGCGCGTGCCGGATGGTCCAGGGCTTTTTCAGGTCGACGACCGAGAAATCGGCATCATACCCGACCGCCAGCCGGCCCTTGCCGACCAGATTGAACAGGCGGGCGACACCCGCCGAGGTCAGATCGATCAGGCGCTGCAGGCTGAGCCGCCCGTTTGCCACATGGTCGAGCATCAGCGGCAGCAGGGTCTGCACGCCGGTCAGCCCCGAGGGCGAGGCCGGGTAGGGCTGGTCTTTCTCCGCGCGGGTGTGCGGCGCATGGTCGGAGCCGATCACATCGACCACGCCCTGGTTCAGCCAAAACCAGAGCCCGTCCCGGTGTTCGGCGCTGCGGATCGGCGGGTTCATCTGGGCGTAGGCGCCGAGCCGGTCATAGCAGTCCGGGGCGGCCAGCGTCAGATGCTGGGGCAGCACTTCGCAGGACGCGATATCCTTGTGCTGGCTGAGAAACTCCAGTTCTGCCGGTGTCGTGATGTGCAGGATGTGGACGCGCCGGCGCGTCTCCATGGCGAGGGCGACGGCCCTGCGTGTCGCCAGCAGTGCCGACTCGTCGTCGCGCCAGACCGGATGAAAGCGCGCATGGCCGCCGTTCTCCGCCAGGTGCCTGCGCTCCCGCATGCGCTGTTCGTCCTCGGCGTGGATGGCGACCCGGCGATGGCCGGCGCGAAACACCCGCGCGATGGTCGCATCATCCCAGACCAGCAGGTCGCCGGTGGATGCGCCCATGAACAGCTTGACGCCGCAGCAGCCGGGCACACGCTCGAGCTCGGCCAGATCGTCCGCGTTCTCGGCGGTGGCGCCCATGTAGAAGGCGTGGTCGCACCACATGCGACCGTGGGCCCGCTGGACCTTGTCGGCCAGAGCCTCGGCACTGGCGGTCGAGGGTTTGGTGTTCGGCATCTCGAACACGCCGGTGATGCCGCCCATGACCGCCGCCAGCGACCCGGTGCTGAGGTCTTCCTTGTGCTCGAGGCCGGGCTCGCGGAAATGCACCTGGCTGTCGATCACGCCCGGCAGGATGGTCAAACCTCGGCAATCAACGGTGCGGCCGGCGTGCGCGGCATCAAGCGGGCCGATCCGGGCGATCCAGCCACCCTGGACGCCGATGTCGGTGGTCTCCAGCCCGGCGGGGGTTGCGACGCTGCCGCCTTTCAAGATGAGATCAAAGTTCATGGCGACTCCTGACTTGCGAGATTTTGCCTGGTGCTTACCTGTGAGCCATGACCGATCTGATGCTCCCCAGCCGCGCCGTTGTCCAGATTGCCGGCCCCGAGACCCAGTCCTGGCTGCAGGGCCTGCTGACGCAGGATGTGACCAGGCCGCGGCCGCACTACGCCGGGTTGCTCAGCCCGCAGGGCAAGGTGCTGTTTGATCTGCATGTGCACGACGATGGCTCAGGCGGGTTGTTGCTGGATGTGGCCGCCAGTCGCGCGGCGGACCTGATCAAGCGGCTGACGCTCTACAAGCTGCGCGCGCAGGTGACGCTGACGCCCCGGCCGGACCTGGCGGTGTACGTCAATACCATGGGCGCGCACCTGCCTGACCCGCGACTGCCGGCACTCGGCGCGCGCTGGATCGGTGCGACTGCGGCGGCACCCGAAGACGATGGCACCTATCGCCGCTGGCGCTGGAGCCATGGCGTTGCCGAAGGTCCGGACGAACTGGGCATCGACCGGCTGCTGTGGCTGGAGACCAACGCTGGCGAACTGAACGGGGTCAGCACCACCAAGGGCTGCTATGTCGGGCAGGAGAATACGGCGCGCATGCATTTTCGCGGCAAGGTGCGCAAGCGGCTGATAGTCGCCACCATCGATGGCGCGGGGGATGTCGTGCAGGCCGGTGCGCAGGCCGCAGCCGATGTCGTGCTGCGCGCGGATAGCTTGGCGTTGCTGCTGATGCGCCTGGAGTATCTGGATGCGCCGCTCAGCCTCGGCGGTGCGCCGGTTGCGCTCATCCGCCCCGATTGGCTGGCGCTTTAGCAGGCTGCTGAAAAACTGTTTCTACACCGTCATCCCGGCGAAAGCCGGGATCTTCCGGTCAAATGCGACATTGAAAAGATTGCGCTTTTTCTGCCAGAGATTCCGGCTTTCGCCGGAATGACGCAATTTTTATCAATGCTCAGCCGTTTTTCATCAGCCTCCCGTCAGCAACCATTTCGGACCCGATGCCCACGCTGAAAAAACCCGCAGAACACCGCTAAAAACCATCCTGATCCATTGAATACCATGATTGCCCATGATAGACCAAAAATCTGGGCAAAAGGGTCAGGCGCGGCGTGGAACGCAAATTATTCTTTGGAAGTCATCTGAACGGCGTGGACAGCAAGAACCGCTTGTCCATTCCGTCTGACTTTCGGGATGTCGCGCAATCCAACTGCGGGCAGCGCACCCTGCTGGTCTACGAGCACGAGTCGCTGCCGTGTCTCGTGGCGTCCGACCTCAACTTCGTCGAATGCCTGCGCGCGCGCCGGCAAAGCGAGGCGGGAGATCGCTACGGGACGGCGCGCGAGGACATCACGCGCAGCCTTTTCGGCCTCGCCGAGCCGGTCAATTATGATGATACCGGGCGCATTGTGCTCGACCCGGACCTGAAGCAGGCCGTCGGGATCAACGGTCTGGCGTACATGATCGGCATTGAGGACTATTTCGAGATCTGGAACCCTTATAATTTCCTGCGCGAGAAGGGCCGCGACGATCACCGCCTGGCGCGCAAGCTCCGTCACAAGCTCGCGCAGAAGGGCGAGCCGCTGCCAGAGGACCTGCCGGCATGAGCGCGCCCCATATCCCGGTTCTGCTGGATGAGGTTCTGGCAGCACTCAGCCCGCTTAGCGGTGCGGTCTTCGTGGACGGGACATTTGGTGCCGGCGGCTACACGCGCGCGCTGCTGGAGGCAGGGGCCGCCCATGTTTATGCGATCGACCGTGATCCCGGCGCGCTGGCGGCAGGGCAGGTGCTGGCGGAGTCGCACAGCGGTCGGCTGACGCTGATTGCCGGCACGTTCGGGGACATGCAGCCTCTGCTGGCCAGCTTCGGGGTCGAGAAGGTGGACGGGATCACGCTGGATATCGGCGTCTCTTCGATGCAGCTCGACCAGCCGGAGCGTGGTTTCTCGTTCCAGACCGATGGTCCGCTCGACATGCGCATGAGCCGTGACGGCCTGAGTGCGGCCGATGTGGTCAACACGGCCAGCGAGTCGGACCTGGCGGATATCATCTACCAACTGGGGGAAGAACCGGGCGCAAGGCGGGTGGCCCGGGCCTTGGTCAGGCGGCGGTCGGTCAGCGCTTTTGCGCGCACGCTCGATTTCGCCGAGGTGGTGCGCGCAGCACTCGGCGGCCGGCGCGGCCCGAAGGACCCGGTGACGCGCACGTTCCAGGCACTGCGCATCCATGTGAACGATGAACTCGGGCAACTGGAGCAGGGTTTGAAGGCAGCTGAGATGCTTTTGGGTCCCGGTGGCCGCCTGGCGGTTGTGGCGTTCCACAGCCTTGAGGACCGGATTGTGAAGGAGTTTTTGCGGGTGCGCAGCGGGGGCGAGCCGCAAGGCTCCCGGCACCTGCCGGAGATGCCGCGCAATGCCCCACGCCCCAGCTTCGGGCGACCGGCCAAGGCCGTGCGCGCAGGTGATGCAGAACTTGCGGTCAACCCGCGTTCACGCTCGGCAGTGCTCCGTGCCGCTGTCCGTACCGATGCCCCGGCCCTGGAGATAACCCCATGATGTGGCGCAATGCATTCTGGATTATTGCCGCGCTGGTGTCGGCGCTCGCGGCCAGTTTCACCAGCAAGCAGGTCAGCGACACGCGCAAGGCGATGCTGGGGGCAGAGCGGCAGATTGCCAGCGACACCCGCGAGGTTGCGCGCCTGCGCAGCGAATTGACCGCGCGGGCGCGCCCCGAGCGGCTGGAGGCGCTCAATGCCGCATTTCTGGGGCTTGGTGCGCCGACGTCCGATCGCTACTTCGCCAGCGTCGATGCGCTGGTGGCGTTTGCCGGTCGAGATGTGCCCCGCGTGATGCAGATCGGCGCAACGCCGGAGGGTGGCGTATCGCTTCAGGCCGTGGCAGCAGGGCCGCTGGTGGAGATGCGACCGGTGCCAGCGCGGCCCCGCACGCAGCATGTGGCCACACCTGTGCCGCAGATGGATACCCTGCAGCCGCGCCTGATCGCCGCTGCACCGGAAGACAACGCCGCGCTGGACGCCATGATGCTGCGGCTGGATGCGCAGCCGTGACCCGGGTTCGTGCGCTCGCATCGCCCTATCAGAGCGCGCGCAAGCGGCTCCTGGGGACAGCGCGCGCACGTCTGGGCATCATGATTGCCGCCAGCTTCGGCGTCACGCTGCTGATTGCCCTGCGGTTGTTCCAGCTGGCAGTGGTGGAAGGCAGTGGCCCGCGCAGTGCCTCCGCCTACAAGGCCGATATGCCGCCTCGTGCTGCCATCGTTGACCGCAACGGCGTCTTGCTGGCCGACACCCGGCTGGCCCCGATTTTCGGCGTGCGTCCGGCAGGGCTGTTCCGGACTCCGGACGAACTGACGCCGCTGATCGCGGCGGCCATGCCCGGTGTACCGGCCGCGCACATCCGGGCGCAACTGACTGCAAACGCAAAGTTCCGCTACATCAAGCGCCGGATATCGAATGCCGAATACCAGAGGCTCTACGCGCTGGGCGAGGCGGAGGCTTTTGTGTTCACGCCCGAGCCGCAGCGGGTCTATCCCAATGGCCCGCTGGCGGCGCACCTGATCGGGTTTGCCGACAGCGCGGGGGAGGGTCGTGCCGGGGTCGAGGCGCGATTCGATGCCCGGTTGAGCGCTCGCGGGGCGACCGGTGCGCCGCTCAACCTGTCGCTCGACAGCCGGGTGCAGCACGCACTGGAATATGAACTGCAGGCCGGCATGACGGAGCAGAACGCGATAGGCGCTGCCGGCGTGGTCATGGACGTCCGCACGGGAGAAATCATTGCGATTGCCTCGCTGCCGGATTTCGATCCCAACCGCCCGCCGCCGGGTAATGATCTCAACCAGTTCAACCGGGCGACGCAAGGCGTTTACGAGCTGGGCTCGGTGTTCAAGATTTTCAGCATCGCCGATGCTCTGGACACGGGTCTCGTCACCCTCAGCACTGTCTGGGATGCGACTGCGCCCCTGCAGGTCGGGCGCTATCGCATCCACGACGATCACCCGAAGCGGCGTCCGCTGACCACGGTCGAGGCCTTCATCTACTCCTCGAACATCGCCACCTCGCGCATGGCCGACCTGATGGGGACCGAGCTGGTCCAGCAGGGCCTGGGCAAGCTCGGGCTGCTCAACCCGCTGACCATGGAGCTGTCTGCGCTGGCCCCGCCGCTGCTGCCCCAGCGCTGGGGCCGTATCGAGACCATGACTGTCGCCTATGGGCATGGCATGGCGGTGACCCCGGTGCATGTCGCGCAGGCGATGGCGGCGGTCGTCAATGGCGGCTACCGTGTTCCTGCAACCATCCTGCGCACGTCTGTCGATGGTCGCACTCCGGCCCGCCGGGTTCTGAGTGCCGAGACGTCGCTCGCCATGCGCAAGCTGCTGCGGCTCGCCGTGATGCAAGGGACCGGCAAGCGCGCGGAAGTCCCCGGCCTGCTGACCGGCGGTAAAACCGGCACGGCCGAGAAGCCGGGCATCGGCGGTTATCGGAAAAAAGCCGTGATCGCTACATTCGCTGGTGCTTTTCCGATGGACGACCCACGGTATGTTGTGGTCTTATCGATAGACGAGCCGAGAGGAACAGCGGCGCTGCCGGGAATGATTGGTGCCGGTCTCGTATCGGCCCCGATCTTCCAGAAGCTGGTGCAACGCATTGGCCCACAACTGGGTGTGCATTTTGACCCCGGTCGCACGATCGATGTGAGTGACATGATTCCTTTGGTCCGAGAGATGAACCCCGCGCCATTGCCTGATCGCAAGCAAGAAAACCGGAAACTTGAAAAAATGTCTGATGGCGGTGATTCGCCCGTACTGCCACCGGCACCCACCCCCACCGTCGCGCCGCCGCCTGACCCGGTTTCGGCGCGCGTCAATGCGCTGCTGCGGGGGTCGCAATGATCCCGCGCGCGCTGCCGCTGATCGCTGGAGCCCCGCCGGTTTTCGTGCGGGGCTTTGCTCTTGATAGCCGCCAGGTTGCGCCGGGCTTCGTGTTCGGGGCATTTGCCGGTGCGCGCGCCAACGGGGAAGACTTCATCGCCGATGCCGTCGCCGCCGGTGCCATCGCCGTGGTTGCCCGTCCGGAGGCCATGGTGCCGACTGGCACTCTGCATGTCGCTGACCAACAGCCGCGCCGCCGCTTTGCCGAACTGTCTGCCGCATTTTACCAGCCCGGCCCGGCCATGCTGGCGGCGGTGACCGGCACCAACGGCAAGACCTCGGTTGCCGATTTGGTCCGGCAGATGTGGCGGCTGCTCGGTCGGTCTGCCGCCAGTATCGGCACGCTGGGTGTGATAACCAGCCACGGCACGCAGGACATGGGCATGACTTCGCCCGATGCCGCAACCTTTCACCGGACGCTGGGCGAACTCGCAGGCGATGGGTGCAGCCATGTGATCTTTGAGGCGTCCTCCCACGGGCTGGACCAGGACCGTGTGCATGGCCGGCCCGTGCAGGTGGCGGCCTTCACCAACCTCAGCCGGGACCACCTCGACTATCACGGCACGATGGAGGCCTATTTCGCGGCCAAGCTGACCCTGTTCACGTCGCTGTTGTCCCCTGACGGCACGGCTGTCGTCTGGGCTGATGATGCGCCATGGTCGGGCCGGGTGATCGAGGCCTGCCGCGCGCGGGGGGTGCGCGTGCTGGACGTCGGGGCGAGCGCCAGCGCGCTGACCCTCAAGGCGCGCGAGGTCCTGCCCAACGGCCAGCGCTTGCTGCTGGAGTATAGCGGCGACGCCTATACGGTTTTTCTGCCGCTGATCGGGGCCTACCAGGCCGCCAATGCCCTGGTCGCCGCAGGGGTCGTGCTGGCGAGCGGCCTTGCGCCTGCGGCGGTGTTTGCGGCCCTCGAACGGCTGGAAGGTGTGCCGGGCCGGCTGGAATATGTCGGGCAGACCCGCGCGCAGGCGGATGTCTTTGTTGATTACGCGCACACGCCGGATGGCCTGAAGGCGGCCATCACCGCCCTGCGCCCGCATGTGCGTGGCCGGCTGTGGGTGGTGTTCGGCTGTGGCGGCGACCGGGATGGTGGCAAGCGCCCGCAGATGGGGGCAATCGCCACCCAACTGGCGGACAGCGTGATCGTGACCGATGACAATCCCCGCAGTGAGCAACCGTCGGCGATCCGCCGCTCGATCCTGGCGGCAGCCCCTGGGGCGCGCGAAATTGGCGACCGCGCGCAGGCGATTGCAACAGCGATTGGCGGGGCTCAGGCCGGGGATGTCGTGCTGATTGCCGGCAAAGGCCATGAGCAGGGGCAGATCGTCGGCGACACCGTGCTGCCGTTTGATGACCGCGTCGTGGCGCGGCAGGCGGTGGCGGCATGACCCCGCTGTGGACCCTGGACGCCGTCACGCAGGCGACCGGCGGTATGGCGCTTGGGAGTGCGGCGATCACCGGTGTGAGCTTCGATAGCCGGGAGGTGCGCGCGGGCGACCTGTTTATCGCGCTGGAGGGCAGCACCAGCGACGGCCATGCCTATCTGGAGACGGCATTCGCCAATGGCGCGGCCGCCGCACTGGTGCGGGCGGGCACAGCATTGGCCCAGCCGCATGTCGCAGTCCCGGACACCATGGCGGGCCTGAATGCGCTCGGGGCTGCCGCGCGGGCCAGGCTGGCGGGTTCGGCACGCATCTGCGGTGTGACCGGAAGTGCGGGCAAGACCAGCACCAAGGAGGCGCTGCGCCTGTGTCTGGAGCGGTATCGGCCCGGCCTCGTGCATGCCTCGGTCAAGTCCTACAACAACCATACCGGCGTGCCGCTGTCGCTGGCCCGCATGCCGTCCGATGTGCGCTTCGGCGTCTTCGAGATGGGCATGAACCACGCGGGCGAGCTGCGGGCGCTTGGGCAACTGGTCCGCCCGCATGTGGCCATCATCACCACCATCAGCAGTGCGCATGTGGAATATTTTCCCGACGGCGAGCCGGGCATCGCGCGGGCCAAGGCGGAGATTCTCGGCAGTCTGGAGCCGGACGGCATCGCGATCCTGAATGCCGATGCTCCCTATTTCGACATCCTGCACGCTGCAGCGCGGGATGCCGGCGTGCACGTCGTGACCTTCGGGCTGGCGCATGGGGATGTTAAGGTGCAGCGCCTGGCCCGCCACCCCACATGCACCACCCTAACAGTCGATGTGCGCGGCGATATCCTGACCTGCAAGATCGGCCTGCCGGGTGACCACTGGGTCTCGAACGGGCTGGCGGTGCTCGCGGCCGTACAGGCGATGGGCGGCGATCTGGGGCTTGCGGGGCTGGCGCTGGCCGAGATGGAAGGGCTGGAGGGGCGGGGCAAGCGCAGTGTGGTCGCGCTGCCCGGCGGTGGCGATGTGCTGGTTCTCGATGAAAGCTATAACGCCAATCCGGCATCGATGGCGGCGGCACTTGCGGTGCTCGGCGGTTTCGAGTGCGCAGGCCGCGGCCGGCGCATTGCCGTGCTCGGCCCCATGCGGGAACTCGGCGACAAGTCGGCAGGACTGCACGCAGCGCTGGCCGAACCGGTCGAGGCGGCGGGCGTCGATATCGTCCTGCTGGTCGGTGCGGACATGTCTCCGCTGGCCGACGCCTTGCCGGCGCGTATTCAGAGCGTTGCGGTCGCGGATGGCACCGAGGCGCTCGACTGGCTGCGCGATGGCGTGCGTGCGGATGACATCGTGCTGGTCAAGGCGTCGAACAGCGTCGGTCTGTCGCGGGTGGTCAGGGGATTGAAGGCGATGGGCCAGGACGGGATCGGGGCCAGAGTGGGAGAGGGTGCACAATGCTGAGCTATCTGGCCGAACTGGCAGGCAGTGTGCCGCTGCTGAATGTCTTCCGCTATCTGACGTTCCGCACCATCGGCGCCATCGTGACCGGCCTGCTGATCTCGCTGCTGCTCGGGCCGCGGCTCATCGCCTGGCTCCGCTTGCACCAGGGCAAGGGGCAGCCGATCCGCGAGGATGGCCCGCAGTCCCACCTGCTGACCAAGAAGGGCACGCCGACCATGGGCGGCTTGCTGATCCTGCTTTCGTTCGGGGCCTCCACCCTGCTTTGGGCGGACTGGAGCAACTTCTACATCTGGGCCTGTTTGTTCGTGACCTTCGGGTTCGGTCTGGTCGGCTTCTCGGATGACTATCGCAAGGTCACGAAGTCCTCGTCCAAGGGGGTCTCCGGCCGGATGCGCCTTGGGCTGGAGTTTGCCATCGCCGGGCTGGCCTGCGCGGGGATCGCCTATGTCGCGGCCCGCAACGGCGGCTCCGGTACCGTGCTCTGGCTGCCGTTCCTCAAGAATTTCGGCATCGAGCTGGGCCTGTTCTATGTGATTTTCGCGGCCACCGTGGTGGTTGGGGCCGGCAATGCAGTTAACCTGACCGACGGGCTGGATGGACTGGCGACAATGCCGGTCATCATTGCGGCTGCTGCGTTCGCACTCATCGCCTATCTGATCGGCAACATCAAATTCGCGGATTACCTGCAAATCCATTATGTGGCCGGTGCAGGCGAGCTGGCGGTTTTCTGCGGCGCGTTGATCGGGGCCTGTCTCGGGTTCCTTTGGTATAATGCGCCACCGGCTGCCGTGTTCATGGGGGATACGGGTTCGCTGGCGCTTGGCGGCGCGCTTGGGTCTATCGCGGTCGTCACCAACCACGAGATCGTGCTGGCGATCATCGGCGGCCTGTTCGTGCTGGAGGCGGTCTCGGTGATCGTACAGGTCATCAGCTTCAAGACCACCGGCAAGCGCGTGTTCCGCATGGCCCCGATCCATCACCACTATGAGCAGAAGGGCTGGGCCGAACCGACCATCGTCATCCGCTTCTGGATCATCGCCCTGATGCTGGCCCTGATCGGCCTCTCCACCCTGAAACTCCGGTGATGCCATGATCTCGCTGCCGTTTGCCGCCGGAAAAACCTATGCCGTGTTCGGGCTGGCCCGCACGGGCCTGAGCGTCTGTGCTGCGCTCACGGCGAGCGGGGCGCGCGTGCTGGCGTGGGACGACGGCGAGGCCGCGCGGGCCAGGCCGCTGGGTGCTGCCGACTTGACCGACCTGTACACGGCTGACCTTGCCACCTGTGCCTCGCTAGTGGTGGCACCGGGTGTGCCGCTGACCCACCCGGCACCCCACCCGCTGGTGCTGCGCGCGCGTGTCGCCGGTATCCCGGTGATTGGCGACATCGAACTGTTCGCACAGGCACGGTGCAGCCTGCCGCCGCACCGGGTCGTCGGCATCACCGGCACCAACGGCAAGTCGACGACCACGGCGCTGATCCATCACGCACTGACCGCATGCGGGGTTCAGGCCCGGCTCGGCGGCAACATCGGGCTGCCGATCCTTAGCCAGGAGCCGCTGCAGGCTGGCGGCGTCTATGTGCTTGAGCTGTCCTCGTTCCAGATCGACCTGACGCAGAGCCTTGCCTGCGATGTTGCGGTCATGACCAACCTGACGCCGGACCATCTGGACCGCCATGGCGACATGGCGGGCTATGCAGCGGCCAAGCGCCGGCTGTTTGCGATGCAAAAGGCTGACGGCGTTGCCATACTCGCGCAGGACGACCCCTGGACCGCCGGCATGGCGCAGGCGGTAGGCGGTCGCGTGGTCAAAGCGTCCGTAGGAGGCGCTTTGCCAGACGGCATCTCGATCACTGATGGCCTGCTTCAGGTCGATGGCGTGCAGGTTGCCCGCCAGGCGGACTGGCCGCGCCTCGGCGGGCCGCACAACGCGCAGAACGCTGCCTGTGCGCTTGGGGCCTGTCTGGCACTCGGTGCACCGCAGGATGCGGTTCTGGCAGCGTTTGCCAGCTATCCGGGCCTGGCGCACCGTATGGAGTGGATCGCCGATGTCGGCGGGGTCACCTACGTCAACGACTCCAAGGCCACCAACCCGACCTCTACCGCGCCGGCGCTGGCCGCCTTTCCGGGCCGGCCGATCCACTGGATCGTCGGCGGTCGTCGCAAGACCGATGAGCTGGACGCCTGCCAACCTTACCTTGGCAATGTCAAAGCCGCCTATACCATCGGCGAGGCGGCCGCACTGTATGCCCGCCTGCTCGGGGCGAGCATTCCGGTCGCGCAGGCCGGCACCTTGCACACGGCCATCGAGGCGGCGAGCCGCGCCGCAGAGCCGGGCGATGTGGTGCTGCTGTCACCGGCCTGCGCCAGCCAGGACCAGTTCTCCGACTATGAACAGCGCGGCGAGGCGTTCCGGAGCACCGTCAAAGCCATGGAGACTGCGCCATGACCCTGATCGGCCGTTCGGACCAGAGCCTGCTGGGGCGCTGGTTCTGGACCATCGACCGTATTCTGCTGCTGTTGCTGGCCTTGCTGATCGGCATCGGTGTGGTCGCGATGCTCTCGGCCAGCCCGTCGGCGGCGCTGCGCTATTCCGGGAATGGTATTCGTCTGCCGGACCTCCTGTATTTCTATCGCCATCTGGTCTGGATCGCGCTCGGCGTGCCGGTGTTGCTGGGGGTCTCCATGCTGCCGACCCGCTGGCTGAGACGCCTGTGCGTGCTGGGTCTGCCGGTCGCCCTGCTGCTGATGGCAGCGCTGCCGATCATCGGCATGGAGAAGAACGGCGCGATCCGCTGGATTTCGCTGGGCGGCTCGCTGTTTCAGCCTTCTGAAATATTGAAGCCCATGCTGGTGGTGGTGACCGCCTGGGTGCTGGCGACCCGCTTCGAGGACCCGAGTGTCCCGGCGTTCCGTGGCTCTGCCCTGCTGGTCGCGTTGTCGATGGGTCTGCTGGTCATCCAGCCGGATTTCGGCCAAACCGCGCTTATCGGCATCATCTGGCTGGTGCAGGCGTGCCTGGCCGGTCTGCCGCTCGCGATTATCGCGGGCCTGCTGCTCGCCGGTGTGGCCATGGCGGCCGGCTCTTACATGGTTGTGCCGCATGTGCGGGACCGGGTGCAGGAGTGGGTGCTTGGCGTCGGGGACAATTTCCAGGCCGATCAGGCGACCCGGGCGTTTCAGGCTGGCGGCCTGCTCGGCTCTGGCCCGAGCGAGGGCCGGGTCAAGTTCTCGCTGCCGGAAGCGCAGACCGACTATATTTTCGCCGTGGTGGGTGAAGAATTCGGGATGATCGCCTGCTTCTGCTTGGCACTACTATATCTGGGGATTATAGTCCGGATTGCGCTACAGCTTCTTGATGAAGAGGATCCTTTCGTGTTCCTCGCCACCGCAGGGCTGGTGGCGCAATTCGGTGTGCAAGCGTTCATCAACATGAGTGTCAATCTCTCCTTGTTGCCATCCAAGGGCATGACCCTGCCGTTCATCAGCCATGGTGGCTCGTCGTTCCTCGCGATGGCGTTCACCATGGGCATGGTGCTGGCGTTCACCCGTGGCAGCCGGGCGCTGCGCGCCTCGCCGTTTGCGCCCCGCGGTCTTGCGGGAGTCCCGGCATGAGCCTGCACATCGTCATCGCAGCCGGCGGTACCGGCGGCCACATGATCCCCGGCCATGCCGTAGCCCTGGAGCTGACAGCGCGTGGCCACGAGGTCACGCTGGTGACGGATGATCGCGGGATGGCCTACCCCGGCCTGTTTCCCAACATGCCCAAGCATGTGATCGCCTCTGCCAGCCCTAACCGCAGCGGGTTTGGTGCGGTGCTCCACACGGTGCGCTCCATTCTGGAGGGCAAGGCGGCCTCAAAGCGGCTTTACGCCAGTTACAAGCCTGCCGTTGTCGCCGGTTTCGGCGGCTATCCCGCCCTGCCGGCCATGTGGGGGGCACTCAGCGCCAAGGTGCCGACCCTGATCCACGAGCAGAACGCCGTGCTTGGTCGTGCCAATCGCCTGCTGGCAACCAGGGTTGACCGGGTGGCGGCGTCCTTCGCACAGACTCGGCTTATGCCGGCCCGGGCCGAGCGCAATCTGGTGGTCACCGGTAACCCGGTGCGCCCGGAATTCGTGGCGATGCGTGCGCAGGCGTTCCCGGCCTTTCACGAGGACAGCGTGTTCCGCGTACTGGTGATCGGCGGCAGTCAGGGCGCGCGCATCCTCTCCGATGTGGTGCCGGGCGCGCTCGATCTGTTGCCGGTCAGCCTGCGCCGCCGCCTGCAGGTGACCCAGCAGTGCCGCCCGGAGGATATCGAGGGTGTACGCGCGACCTACGCCCGCCTCAACATTGCCGCGGACCTTGCAACCTACATGGAAGATATCCCCGAGCGGCTGAAGTGGGCGCATCTGGTGATTGCCCGGTCCGGCGCATCGACTTTGGCGGAGATCACGGCTGCCGGCCGTCCGGCCATTCTGGTGCCGTTGCCGACCGCCGTCGATGACCACCAGACTGCCAACTGCCAGGATATTGTCGCCGCGGGTGGTGCCCGGATGATCCGGCAAAGCGCGTTCACCCCGGTCGAGGTGGCCAAGCAGATCCAGAAGATCGCGCTGGAGCCGGGCGCGCTGGTCAACGCAGCAGCGCGTGCCCGGGGCCTCGGGGTGCCGGATGCAGCGGCAAGACTGGCCGATGAGATTGAAATGCTTGGCGGGCGAACCCCGACCCGGGTACAGACAGGAGACATGCAAGCGTGAGCGATCAGGCGCTGGCCGGCGACATCGGCGTCATTCATTTCATCGGGATTGGCGGCATCGGCATGTCCGGCATCGCCGAGGTCATGCACAACCTCGGCTACCGGGTGCAGGGATCGGACGTTGCGGAGAGCTATAACGTTGCCCGCCTGCGCGAGCGCGGCATTCCGGTGGCGATTGGTCACAAGGCGGAGAATCTGGGTGACGCTGCCGTGGTTGTGGTCTCGACCGCGATCAAGCCCGGCAACCCGGAAGTGGACCTGGCCCGCGAGAAGCTCATCCCTGTGGTGCGCCGTGCCGAGATGCTGGCCGAGCTGATGCGGCTTAAATCGACGGTTGCGGTCGCCGGCACTCACGGCAAGACCACGACCACTTCGCTGGTTGCCGCCATTCTCGACAAGGCAGGGCTGGACCCGACGGTCATCAACGGCGGCATCATCAACGCCTATGGCACCAACGCCCGGCTGGGGGCTGGTGCCTGGATGGTGGTGGAGGCGGACGAGTCGGACGGCAGTTTCCTGCGCCTGCCGCCGACCATCGGCATCGTCACCAACATCGACCCCGAACACCTGGACCATTACGGCGATTTCGACGCGGTGAAGAATGCCTTTGTCGAGTTCATCACCCATGTGCCCTTCTACGGGGCGGCTGTGCTGTGCCTCGACCACCCGGAGGTGCAGGCGATTGTCCCGCGCGTGACCGACCGGCGCATCATCTCCTACGGGTTCAATGCGCAGGCCGATGTGCAGGCGCGCAACATCACGCCGGTGCCGGGCGGCAACCGCTTTGCGATCCACCTGAAGGACCGCCGCACCGGTGCGTCCCGCGTGATCGAGGATGTGCTGCTGCCGATGCCGGGCCGCCACAATGTGCAGAATGCGCTGGCGGCGGTCGCTGTCGCCCAGCAGCTTGGTGTGTCGGACGATCACCTGAAGGCAGCGTTCGCCGGGTTTGGCGGCGTGAAGCGGCGTTTCACCAAGGTGGGCGAGATTGACGGCATTACGATCATCGATGACTACGGCCACCACCCTGTGGAAATCCGCGCCGCCCTGGCAGCAGCGCAGGAGGGAGCCAAAGGCCGGGTGATCGCCGTGGTGCAGCCGCACCGCTACTCCCGCCTCTCGGACCTGTTCACCGAGTTCTGCACCTGCTTCAACGACGCCGAGACCGTGGTGGTGACGCCGGTTTATGCCGCCGGTGAAGCGCCGATCGACGGTGTCAGCCGCGACGCGCTGGTCGGCGGGCTGAAGGCCAGCGGGCATCGCCATGTACTGGCGACTGACGGGCCGGAGCATCTGGCTGCCCTGCTTGCCAGCATTGCACAACCGGAGGACATGGTCATTTGCCTGGGCGCAGGGGATATCACGCGCTGGGCGGCAGGCCTTGCTGATGGCATCGCCAAGGCGCGGGGCACGCCATGACCGCGACGTTCAACACGCTTCCGGAGGTGCGGGGCGAGCTGGAGCAGAATGCGCCGCTCGGCGAGCTGGTGTGGTTCCGCACTGGCGGCCCGGCGGACTGGCTGTTCCGCCCGGCCGACCTTGACGATCTGCAGGACTTTCTTGCCGCCCTGCCGGATGACATGCCGGTGCTGCCACTCGGCGTCGGCTCGAACCTGCTGGTGCGCGATGGCGGTGTCGCCGGGGTCGTGGTTCGCCTCAGCAAGGCGTTCGCCGGGATCGAACGGGTCGACCCGGTCACCCTGCGCTGCGGGGCTGCCGCTATGGGCATCACGGTCGCGAGTGCTGCGCGCGATGCCGGGATAGCCGGGCTGGAATTCCTGCGCGGAATCCCCGGGACGGTGGGCGGCGCGGTGCGCATGAACGCAGGTGCCTATGGCCGGGACCTGGCCGATATTCTGGTGGAATGCACGGTGGTGATGCGGGACGGTGACCGCCGCGTGTTGCCGGCATCAGCACTTGCCTACAGCTACCGCCATGCCGACCTGCCGGATGATGCAATCGTGGTCGATGCGGTCTTGCGCGGTCGCTCCGGTGATCGTGTGGTGATCCAGGCGGAGATGGACCGTATCGCCGCCGAGCGAGAGGCCAGTCAGCCGCTGCGCACCCGCACTGGCGGCTCGACCTTCAAAAATCCGCAATTGCAACGCGCCTGGGAACTGATCGACGCTGCCGGCTGTCGCGGCCTCATGGTCGGCGGGGCTCAGGTGAGCGAGAAGCACTGCAATTTCCTGCTGAACCTGGGCGATGCCACCAGTGCCGACATCGAGCGCCTGGGCGAGACCGTGCGTGCCCGGGTCAAGGCGTCCACGGGGATCGAACTGCAGTGGGAAATTCAGCGGGTCGGCCGGTCCGCAGACATGGCGGCGCTCCCGCTCCATGTGGTGGTGCTGATGGGCGGCTGGTCCAGTGAGCGGGCGGTGTCGCTGAAGTCCGGCGCCGGGATTGCGGCCGCGCTCGAACGGCTGGGCCACCGGGTCACGCCGCTCGACATGGGCCGCGACGTGGCGGCGCAATTGGCAGCGCTCAAGCCAGATGTCGTGTTCAATGCGCTGCACGGTGCACCGGGCGAGGACGGCTCAGTGCAGGGTCTGCTGGAGCTCATGGGCATCCCCTACACCCATTCCGGAGTCACCGCGTCCGCCGTCGCGATCGACAAGCAGATGACCAAGGCAGTGCTGACGGCTGCCGGCATCCGCATGCCAGCCGGCCGGATCGTGGAATCGGAGAGCCTGTTTGCCAGCGACCCGTTGCCGCGACCCTATGTGCTGAAACCCAATGCGGAGGGGTCGAGCGTCGGTGTGGCGATCATCACCGAGGGCTCCAATGTCGGCAACCCGATCCGCCGCGATGCCGCAGGGCCATGGCGCGACTTTGCGGAGCTGCTGGCCGAGCCGTTCATTCCGGGCCGGGAGCTGACCGTCACCGTGCTTGACGGGCAGGCGCTGGCCGTCACCGAACTGGCCCCGAAAAGCGGCTTCTACGACTATGATGCCAAGTACACCGACGGCCTGACCGAACACCGGGTGCCTGCGCCGATCCACCGGCAAGCTTATGCCGAGGCGCTGGCGATGGCGCAGGCGGCGCACCAGGCGCTCGGCTGTGCCGGCATCACCCGCTCCGACTTCCGCTACGATGACACAGCAGGCGAACCGGGCGATCTGTACCTGCTGGAGGTCAACACCCAGCCGGGCATGACCCCGCTGTCGCTGGCACCGGAACAGGCAGCGCACTGCGGCATGAGTTTTGATGAGCTGGTGGCCCGCATCCTCGCCTGCGCCCGCGTGGAGGTGCCGGCATGAGCAAGCGCAGCACGCAACTGCGCCGGGGGGTCATGCGCCGGTCCAAGCGCCGGGCAGACGTCCGGCTGCCCGCACTCAGCCGCCCGAAGCAGCGCGCCTGGTTTGTCGGTGTGCTGGCCCTCGGTGGCATCGTAATCGGCACGACAGTGATTCTGGCGGATGTCCCCGGCCTGCTCTGGCATGGTATTGCGCAGTCGGTTGCCCGCGCCGGGCTGGTGGCTGAACAAGTTGAGATTGTCGGCGCGACGCACACCCGCCGCATCGACGTGCATCAGGCGGTCCTGCCTGCCGGCTCCAACTCCATGCTGGATATCGATCTGGAGGCAGCGCGCACGCGGGTGGCGGCACTCCCCTGGGTGGCTGACGTCTCGATCCGCCGGGCGCTGCCGAACCGCCTCATTGTCACCCTGGAGGAGCGCACCCCGTTTGCGATCTGGCGCAGCGGGGACAGCGCCGTTCTGGTTGATGCCGAGGGGACGGTGCTCGCCGCGCGCGACCTCATCCCCTTTGCCGGGCTGCCGATCCTCGTCGGTGCCGGTGCTGCGACCGAGGTCGCCACCCTGTGGCCGGTTCTCGCAACGCAGCCGCAATTGCATGCTCGTGTGACCGGGGCTGCCTGGATCGGCCGCCGCCGCTGGGACATCCGCTTTGAAAGCGGTGAGGTTCTGGCGCTGCCCGAAGGCTATGACAATGCCCGCGCGGCACTGGCGCGCTTCGCCCGGATGGACGGCGATAATGGCTTGCTCGACCGCGGCTTTGCGCGTTTTGACATGCGGATCGGCGACCGGCTGGTCGTGCGCCGGGCCAGCGACCCATCGCTGTCCCCCGACCTCAAGGCAGCTACACCCCAGGCGGTGCCACAATCCGGATTGACCCCGAAGTCCATTAAAGAGGTGTCGATATGATCGTCTCCCCCCTGCGTCCCGGCAGCCGCGCCAGCGCGCGCAACGAACGGGTGGTGGCGGCGCTGGACGTCGGCTCGTCCAAGGTTGCCTGCATCATCGCCCGGCTGAAGCCCGGTGCCCGGCCGGAAGTGCTCGGCGTCGGCCACAAGCTGTGCATCGGCGTGCGGCAGGGGACAGTCGCGCAGATGACTGCCACCGAACAGTCGATTGGGGCGGTGGTCGAGCAGGCAGAGCGGGCGGCGCAAGCACAGGTACAATCGGTTTATGTCAACTTTGCCTGCCCGGACCTCGGCGCCCGGCCGCTAGAGGCAACGCTGGAGCTTGGCGGGTACCCGGTCGAGCCGTCCGACCTTGAGCAGCTGCACGGGCTTGCCTGCGAACGGGCGGACGATGCCACCTCAGTCCTGCATGCGCTGCCGGTCTTCTACTGCATTGACGGCAAGACGGTGGTGCAGGACCCCCGGCATTTCCACGCCCGCTCGGTCAGCGTCAGCGCGCTTGCACTCCACTGCGAGACGGCCCCGCTGCGCAACCTCGACACCAGCATCCGCCGCGCCCACCTGGATGTGAGCGCCGTTGTCGCCGGTCCGGTTGCGACCGGCCTTGGCTGCCTGCTGGACGAGGAACGGGACGCCGGTGTCGCCCTCATCGAAATGGGGGCGGGGCTCACCACGGTCTCCGTCTTTGCACGCGGCGTCATGGTCGGGGTTGAGGTGCTGCCGGTCGGCGGGTTCGATGTGGTCAACGAACTGGCAGCCCGGCTGAACACCAAGCGCCTCTCTGCCGAGCGATTGCTCTGCCTGCATGGCACTGTGGTCGCAACACACGCCGACAGCCGCAACATGCTGGCGATCGGCCCGCGCCAGGCTGGCGACGAGAGCAGCATCGCGCATCTCTCGCGGCTCGAACTGGCGCAACTGATCCGTCAGCCGGTGCTGCGCCTGTTCGAGCAGGTCGACCAGGCCCTGGAACGCCTGGGCTTCTGGCGCTCGGGCGGGCGACAGATGGTGCTGACCGGCGGACTAGCGCAGGTGCAGGGGCTGGAGCCGTTCGCTGCCAATATCTTTCAGCGTGACCCGCGGGGGACAGCACCGCGCCGTGCTGGTCTCTTGGTCCGAGTCGGGGCACCGATCGGGCTGGATGGCCTGCCGCCGGCGCTCTCCGGGCCGGCCTTTGCGACGCTGGCAGGCCTGGTCCGCTTCGCCAATCGGCCACCTGCGGATATCTGGAGAGAACGTCCCGCGAACAACAGGGCTACAGCACAGGGCTCCTGGGGCAAGATGATCAGCATATTGAGGGCGAGGCTGTAAATTTCTCTACATATCGTGGTGGAAGCGGTTGTCGTGCCGCCTGCGGCAGTGTACAAATCTTCAGGGAGACTGGCGACCATGGGAATTGAACTGATGAATGCTCCGCTCACGGAATTGGCACCAAGGATTACCGTTATCGGCGTCGGCGGGGCCGGCGGCAATGCGGTCAACAACATGATCCGCGCCGGGTTGACCGGTGTCGATTTCCTGGTCGCGAATACCGACGCGCAGGCGCTCTCGTTCAGCGAGACCGAAAAGCGCATCCAGCTCGGCCTCAAGATTACCCAGGGCCTTGGTGCCGGGGCCCGGCCGGAGATCGGTCGTGCCGCGGCTGAGGAGACCCTGAACCAGATCGAGGAAGTGCTCGACGGCGCGCATATGTGCTTCATCGCGGCAGGCATGGGTGGTGGCACCGGGACCGGCGCCGCCCCGGTGCTGGCGCGCGCCGCCCGCGAGAAGGGCATCCTCACGGTCGGCGTGATCACCAAGCCGTTCATGTTCGAGGGGCAGCGCCGCATGCGCCTGGCCGAGGAAGGCATCGCCGAGCTCCAGAAGTACGTTGATACCCTGATCATCATTCCGAACCAGAACCTGTTCCGGGTCGCAGGACCGCAGACCACCTTCAAGCAGGCGTTCGTGATGGCGGACGATGTGCTGCTGGCCGGGGTGCGCGGCATCACCGATCTCATGATCATGCCGGGCCTCATCAACCTCGACTTCGCCGACATCCGCACCGTGATGTCGGAAATGGGCAAGGCCATGATGGGCACCGGCGAGGCCTCCGGCGAGAACCGGGCGATTGAGGCCGCACAGGCCGCCATTGCCAACCCGCTGCTGGACGAAGTGTCCATGCGCGGGGCCAAGGGCGTCATCATCAACATCACCGGCGGCGACGACCTCGGCCTGTTCGAAGTGGATGAAGCGGCCAACCATATCCGCGAAATGGTCGACTCGGATGCGCACATCATCGTCGGCTCGGCGTTCAGCCCGGACCTGAACGGCATCATGCGTGTGTCCGTCGTGGCGACTGGTATCGACGCGGCACCCGGCAAGGTCGAAGTGCCGATGCGCCCCACCACAACCGCACGCCCGGCACCGGGCATCTCGGCCCCCGCCTCACTCAGTGGCGCGCGCGTTATGCCGCTGCGCGCGGCAGAACCGGTTCAGCCGCCGGTCCAGCCACTGGTTCTGCAGGAAGAGGTGGCGATTGAACCACTGCATACCCTTGCCGAGACGGCCGATGAAGAACTGACGCTGGAGCGCGCTCAGGCGCTCTCCGACGAGCCAGCGGCCCATGCGTTCGAGCCGGTGGTTGTGCCGCCACAGCCTGTCATCGACTCTGAGGAACGCCGCTATCCGACCGAGCGCGCAAGCCGCGCAACACCGCGCCATGAGCCACGTGCGCCGACCTTGTTCGAGCGCATGATGGGAATCCGCCCGAGCGGCAGCGGATCGCAGGAGCCTCTGCTGGAGGAGGCGCCGCAGACGCGCGTGACCGAAGAGACGGACGACTCGCTGGAAATCCCGCGCTTCTTCCGCCGCCAGGCAAACTGACCCCGATTACTGCTAACGAAAACCTGAAGATCGCCGTTACTCCGGCGAGTCCCTGCTGTTTGGTTAGATCATGGGGCACGGCGCGGTTGATCTTGCGCTGAACACTCCTAAGTAACGCATCGATCCGGGCCCCTCTGGCGCAGGCGTATGCCTGCGTGATGTCGGATCGCGTGTTGACCAAGCGCGCGATCACGGCGCGTGAACAGGGGTTTTTCTGCTATGGAATTTTTCGTTCTTCCCTTTCTGGGCTGGCCGGTCTGGCTCTGGCTGGCCTTCATTGGCGTGGTGATCACGCTGCTGGCCTTCGACCTCGGCGTGCTGAACCGTCATGACCATCAGATTGGTGTGGCGGAGTCGCTCCGGCTATCCGCCTTCTATATCGCCATGGGCCTGGCGTTTGCGGGGATCATCTACCTGCTCTACGGCCATGCCGCGCCGACCGACGGGCTGGACCCGCAACTGGCGATCGCGGACGATGCTACCCGCGCCTGGCGGGCGACACAGCTTTATCTGACCGGGTTCATCGTCGAGAAGACGCTGGCACTCGATAATGTCTTTGTCATTTCGCTGATTTTCGCGGCGCTGGCCATCCCGGCGCACTATCAGCACCGGGTTCTGGTGTGGGGCATCATCGGCGTGATCGTGCTGCGGGCCATAATGATTGGCCTTGGCGCAACGCTGGTCGCGCATGTCAGCTGGATTCTCTATGTCTTTGCCCTGTTCCTGATCTGGACCGGCATCGCCATGCTGCGCAAGGACCACGCGCCGGACATGGCCAACAACCGCCTGCTGCTGTTTCTGAAGCGGCACATGCGGATTGCACCGGCGCTTCACGGCAACCGGTTCTTCGTGCCGCTGCCAGATGCCAAGACCGGCAAGGTCATGCGCCATGCGACGCCGCTGCTCGTTGCGCTGATCATGGTGGAAATTGCGGACCTGGTGTTCGCGGTCGATTCGGTGCCGGCGATCTTCGCGATCACGGCCGATCCGTTCATCGTCTACACCTCGAACATCTTCGCGATTCTGGGCCTGCGGGCCCTGTATTTCGCACTGGCCGCGATGGTGCACCGCTTCCACTATCTGAAGTATGCCCTGTCCGCGACCCTGGTGTTCATCGGGACGAAGATTTTCCTCGGCGATCTGTTCCCCGGCGGCAAGTTCCCGGCTGAATGGTCGCTCGGGATTACGTTGGCGCTCATCGCGTCGGGTGTCGGGTATTCATTGTGGAAAACGCGCAGTGGCTCAAAGGATGCCCACGAGGTGCGCCGCTAGAGCCGTGCTGTTGCGGGTCCAGGTGAAGCGCTGGGCGGCCTGCGCGGTCTCGGCGCGCAGCGGCGGGCTGGCGAGCAGGGTGCGTGCCGCCTCGGCGATTGCGGAGGGCGTGTGTGCGCCCAGCACAATCCCGGCAGCCGGACGGTCGACCACTTCGCGAGCACCGCCGACGTCGGTGATGATGATCGGCGTGCCGCAGGCCAGCGCCTCGACCCAGGCGTTGGCCAACCCCTCCCGTTCGGACGCCAGCACCATGGCGTCGCCCGCAGCCAGCAGGCGCGGGATGTCCCCGTGCGAGACATGGCCGAGCAGGCGCACCCGGTCCGCGACGCCTAGACGCACGGCCAGCGACTGCAGGTTTGCGCGCTCCGGCCCGTCGCCGGCAATCGCAAGGGTGACGCCGGGCAGGTCGGCGAGGGCTTCTATGGCGAGCGCATGGCCCTTCAGCGGGATCAGCGCCCCAACAGAGACCAGCAACGGCCCGGCGGGCAGCCCGAGTGCCGCCCGTGCCTCCGCGCGGTCGAGCGGCTGGAAGCGGCTCAAGTCGACGCCGGTATAGTGGACGGTAATCTTGGTGTCCGGCAGCCCGAGTGCCGCCATGTCCCGCTTCAGCGCGGCCGAGACTGCCAGCAGGCCGCCTGCTGCCTGCCCGGCCTCCAGGATCATCCGTCGTGCCGCCGGCTGCTGGCTCCACAAGTGGATGTCCGACCCGCGCGCCTTGATCGAGACGGGCACGCCCAGCGCGCGGCCCAGCCGGGCAGCGGCGACGCCGCAGGGGAAGAAGAACTCGGCGTCGATCACATCGAACGCAAAGTCGGCACGCAGACGCCTCAGCACCGGCGCGCAGGTTCGCACGATGGCGGCAGGGTTCCGCCGCCAGCCAATCCCCGGCAGCAGCGGGAACGGCACATGGTGCACGGTGACGCCATCACGCTGCGTCTCGCGCGGCAGATCAGCAAGGGCGCGGTACCGGGCAAAGGCTGGCAGCGCGCGCAGAATTGCCGGCGGCACGCCGACCGGATTGACCACCTGGACCTGCGCCAGCCCGGAGCGCGCAAGCTCGGCCGTCTGGCGGCCGACGAACACGCCCCAGTCCGGGCGGGCAGCGTTGGGGTAGAGCGTCGAGAAGGTGAGAATTTTGAGCATGGGCCGGCGCGTTGCAAGATCATGGCGAACGGACCTTGGCGGCCCTCGACCGCTCCGCTAGACAGGGTCGCATGACAGACATCAAGAAAATTCGCAGGGGCCTCCTCTGCGCTCTGGCGACGATCCTTCTGGCCTCGTGCGGCAGCAAGAATGAAACCTACATCGCCCGCGACGTGGAGACGCTGTACAACATCGCCGCCGACCAGATCGGCAAGGGCGACTATGAACTGGCAGCCGCCTTCTTCGATGAGGTGGAGCGCCAGCACCCCTATTCGATCTGGGCCCGGCGCGCGCAGCTGATGTCGGCCTATTCGGCCTACAAGGCGCGCAAATACAACGAGTCGATCCTCGCGGCGCAGCGCTTCCTGACCTTGCACCCCGGCAACCGTGATGCAGACTACGCCTATTATCTGGTCGGCCTGTGCTACTATGAGCGCATCGTCGATGTGAAACGCGACCAGAAGATCACCGACCAGGCGCTCTCCAGCTTCACCGAACTGGTGCGCCGCTACCCGGATTCGCGCTACGCCAACGACGCCCGCCTCAAGATTGACCTGACCCGCGACCAGTTGGCCGGCAAGGAAATGACGGTCGGGCGCTGGTATCAGTTGCGCCACGAATATCTCGCGGCGTCCGAGCGCTTCAAGAGCGTCATCAAATCCTACCAGACGACCAGCCATGTGCCCGAGGCCATGCACCGTCTTGTCGAGACTTATCTCTCCCTTGGCCTGCGCGCGGAAGCGCGACGCACTGCCGCCGTGCTCGGGTATAACTACCCCGGTAGCCGCTGGTATGAACGCAGCTTCGCCCTGCTGGAAAAGGTCGGGCCGGAGACGATCCTACCGCTGGAGAAGCCTGCGCCTGCCGAGAAGGCTGACGATAAAGATGCGGAGAAGGCTGCGACGCCGTAAGCCATGCTGACGCGCCTCACCATCCGCGACATCGTCCTGATCGAGGCGCTGACGGTGGAGTTCGCGCCTGGGCTCTGCGTGCTGACCGGCGAGACCGGGGCGGGCAAGTCGATCCTGCTGGATGCGCTGGGCCTGACGCTGGGGGACCGCGCGGATGCGGGGCTGGTGCGCGCGGGCGCTGCGCAGGGCAGTGCAACAGCGAGCTTCGAGGTGGCTCCCGACCATCCGGCGCGTGCGCTGCTGCGCGACAGTGCGCTCGACGATCAGGACGAGTTGATCATCCGCCGCTTGGTGAAGGCGGATGGCGGCAGCCGCGCGTTTGTCAACGATCAGCCGGTGAGTGCCACCCTGCTGCGCGACCTGGGTGGTCTGCTGGTGGAGGTCCACGGCCAGCACGACGAGCGCGGACTGCTCAACCCGCGCGGCCACCGAACCCTGCTGGACCGTTTCGCCCGCCTGGAAACCGACACGGTAGCGCGCCTGCACCGGGAGTGGGCGCAAGCCGAGCAGGCGCGTACCGATGCCGTGGCGGCGCTGGAGGCCGATGCACGCGACCGGGAATGGCTCGACCATGCGGTCGATGAACTGGACCGGCTGAAGCCGCTGCCCGGCGAGGAGACCGCGCTCGCGGATGCGCGCCAGGCCATGCTGAAGGGCGAGCGACTGGCCGTCGACCTGGCACAGGTCACCGAGCATCTCTCCGACACCAGCCACGGCGGCTTGCCGGCCCTGCGACAGGCGGCGCGCAAGCTCGAGCGGCTGGCCGCCGATGCGCCGGAACTGGCGGCCGCACTGCAGGCGCTGGATGCCGCGATTGATGCCGGGACACGCGCTGAGGACGACGTGCATGCGGTAGCGCGCACGCTCGCTTTTGATCCGGCAACGCTCGAGTCGACCGAGTCGCGGCTGTTCGATCTGCGCGGCATGGCCCGCAAGCACAAGGTCCCGGTGGACGATCTGGCGGATTTGGCCGCGCAATTCTCGGCCCGGCGTGCCGCACTGATCGAGGGCGAGGCGGGGCTGGCCGTACTTGCCCGCGCCTGCGATGCCGCGCGCGCCGCGTTCGAGGCGGCGGCGGTCCAGCTCAGCGCCGCACGGCAGGCAGCAGCGCAAGCGCTGGACCAGGCAGTGATGGCCGAGCTTGTGCCGCTGAAGCTCGAGGCTGCCCGCTTCATGACCGTTGTCGAGACCTTGCCGCCAGCCCAGTGGGGGGCAGATGGCGCGGACAGGGTTGAGTTCACCATCGCCACCAACCCGGGCGCGCCGGCCGGGCCGCTGATCAAGGTCGCGTCCGGGGGGGAGTTGTCCCGCTTCATCCTGGCGCTCAAGGTGGCGCTGGCGGCGCAGGGCAGTGCGGGTACCCTGATCTTCGACGAAATCGACCGCGGTGTCGGCGGTGCCGTGGCGGCGGCCATCGGCGAGCGGCTGGCGCGGCTGGGCACGAGTGCGCAAGTGCTGGTGGTGACGCATGCGCCGCAGGTGGCGGCACGCGGCGACGCCCAGTGGCGCATCCTGAAAGCGGCCGCAGCCGATGGCGTGCGCACGACGGTGGTTGCCCTCGATGCGGACGCCCGGCGCGAGGAGATCGCCCGCATGCTCTCGGGCGATGCGATTACGCCAGAGGCCCGCGCCCAGGCCGAGCGGCTGCTGGCCCGGCAACCAGGAGATGGGGGACTCTGATGGTCGAGCGGATGACGACGCGCAAGAAGGCGATCGAAGACCTGAACGAGGCGGAAGCCCGGGCCGAACTCGGCTGGCTGGCCTCAGAGATCGCAAAGCACGCCGCAGCCTATTATCAGGAGGATACGCCGCTCATCGACGATGCGGCCTATGATGCGCTGGTGCAGCGCAACGCGGCGCTGGAGGCGCTCTGGCCGGATTTGCAACGCACAGACAGCCCTTCCGTGCGGGTCGGGGCGGCACCAGCGGCCCGGTTTGCCAAGCTGGCCCACGCAGCGCCCATGCTCAGCCTCGACAATGCGTTCAGCCCGGAGGATGTCGCGGATTTCCTCGCCCGCGTGCGCCGGTTCCTGTCGCTGCCTGACGATGCCGAGCTGGCGCTGACCGCCGAGCCGAAGATCGACGGGCTATCACTGAATTTGCGCTACGAGCAGGGTGCGCTCGTTCAGGCCGCTACCCGGGGTGACGGCGAAATCGGCGAGGATGTGACCGCCAATGTGCGCACCATCGCTGACATCCCCGCGCGGCTGGACGGTGATCCGCCGGCGCTGATCGAGGTGCGCGGCGAGGTCTATCTCGGTCGTGCAGACTTTGCAGCACTCAACGCGGCGCAGTCGGCAAGCGGTGCCAGGACGTTTGCCAATCCTCGCAATGCCGCGGCAGGTGCGCTGCGCCAGCTTGACCCCGCAATCACCGCCAGCCGGCCGCTGCGCTTTTTCGCCTATGGCTGGGGGGCGGCATCCGCCCTGCCGGCCGACAGCCAGATGGGCATGCTCGCCAATTTCCGGGGCTATGGGCTGCCGGTCAATGTGCGCCACCAGCTCTGCCGGTCGCTGGAGGAGCTGATGGCGTTTTACCGCGCGCTGGAGGCGGACCGGGCACAACTCGACTATGATATCGACGGCGTGGTCTACAAGGTCGACCGCCTGGACTGGCGCGCCCGGCTCGGCGAGCTGGCGCGCAGCCCGCGCTGGGCCATCGCCCACAAGTTCGCCGCCGAGAAAGCGGTTACCCGGCTGCACACAATCGAAATACAGGTCGGGCGCACCGGCGTGCTGACCCCGGTTGCCAAGCTTGAGCCTGTCACGGTCGGCGGGGTCGTGGTCTCGAATGCGACCCTGCACAACGCGGACGAGATTGCCCGCAAGGATGTGCGGATCGGCGATCTGGTGCGCATCCAGCGCGCGGGCGACGTCATCCCGCAGGTGATCGAAGTCGTTGAAGATGGCGGGCACGTCAGCCGCCCGGCCTACTGTTTCCCGGTGACGTGCCCGGTCTGCGACAGCCCTGCGGTGCGTGAGCCGGGCGAGGCAGCGTGGCGTTGCACCGGTGGTCTGGTCTGCCCGGCGCAGAAGACCGAGCGGCTGCGCCATTTTGTCAGCCGCGCTGCCTTCGACATCGATGGTCTGGGCGAGAAGCAGGTGGAGGAGTTCGTCGGCCTCGGTTGGGTGGCAACACCGGCGGACCTGTTCCGGCTAGCCGCACACCGGGATGAGCTTCTGCAGCGCAAGGGCTGGAAGCAGAAGTCGGTCGAGAACCTGCTGGCAGCGCTGGAGGCACGGCGCAGCATAGCGCTGGATCGTTTCCTCTATGCGCTCGGCATCAGGCACATCGGCGAGGTGACGGCGCGCGATCTGGCGCGGCGGTACGGCGATTTTGCGACCCTGCGCACCGCAATGCTGGCGGCACAAGACCCGGCGTCCGCCGAATGGGCCGAGCTTCAGGCGATTGACGGGATCGGCCCCAAGGTTGCGGCTGCGCTGGTTGCCTTTTTCGGCGAGCCGCATGATCTGGCGATCCTTGATGACCTGCTGCGCGAGGTCCGTGTGGAGCCTGTGGTCTGGCAGGTTCAGGAGTCGGCTATTGCCGGCAAGACCATCGTGTTCACCGGCACGCTCGAACAGATGAGCCGGGACGAAGCCAAGGCACGCGCCGAGAGCCTGGGGGCCAAGGTCTCGGGTTCGATTTCTGCCAGGACCGACCTGGTGGTTGCGGGCCCCGGCGCGGGCTCGAAGCTGAAGAAAGCGCAGGAACTGGGCGTCGCCGTGCTCGACGAGGCCGGCTGGCTGGCGTTACTGGGTGCGGGCTAACTGCCGAGCAGCTGGAAGCCGAGGCGGCCGGGGCGGTCGCCGAGTGCCGCGGTGAATACGGCTTGGGTGCTGGCCTGCAGCGCGGGTGACACCGGATTGCGGCTGGCAAAGCGCAGGTCCAGACCATGGGCGCGCACTGCGCCGGAGAGACGACTGTCCCCAAGACCGGGGAAGGTCACATCGACATGGAAGCCGGTGCCCGGATCGATCTTGTCGTCTGCCTCCCCCTGCGCATGATCCTGCGGGGTATGGTGCTGGAACCACAGGACGGCCTGGATCGGCGGCGCATGCGGGTTGGGCGGCTGCAGGGTGATCTGCAGGCGCGGCGGCTCCGGCGGAAGTGACTCGCCGGTGACGCGGGTGATGGGCAAG
Organism: uncultured Sphingomonadaceae bacterium; assembly: GCA_964404985.1. Classification (GTDB taxonomy): domain Bacteria; phylum Pseudomonadota; class Alphaproteobacteria; order Sphingomonadales; family Sphingomonadaceae; genus Hankyongella. The sequence continues at coordinate 3,430 of CAYOMD010000028.1, read as the reverse complement.
GCGTCTGGCACGCGCGCCAGCGGTTCCAGTGCCTCAACCCGGAAGCCCTGCCGCCCCAGTGCCTTGAACAGGAACGCTATGGTCGCGGCGAACGGCGCACGCGCGCTCTCTGCCGGGTTGACGGCAAGGGCAGCGGGTGGCGGCAATTCGGCTGCCGGTGTTTCTGCCGTGCCGGTATGGAGCAACAGCAGGCGGACAGACGGCCCATCGACCGGCAGGTCCGGCGGCGACTCCAGCACCAGATACACGCTGTTGGCTGCGATTCGCAGCACAGCCGGTACTGCCGGACTCGCAGACGGGCGCTCGGGTTGAGTCTCGGCGATCAGCAACCGGCCTGCCGAGACCAACCGCCCCAGCGGCGAGTCCGGTGTAGGCGTGCGCAGCAGGCTGTGCGCCGTCACCGGTTCGGCGGCAACCACCGAGACATGGCCTAGCGGTCGCCCCTCGGTTGAGAGCAGGGCAAGCGGCGGCGTTCTCAGCCAGGGATCGGCTGAGAATTCGGGCAGGGTTGCAGCAGCTGAAGACGGTGCTGGTCCTGCGGCTGCAATAGCGGGCAGCGGTGCACTGGCTAGACCATCACGGGCGGGCGGGACCTGCCGTGGCTCTGGTGCCAGGCCCTGTCGCAGGGTGCCTGCTGCGGGTGCCAAGGCCGGTTGGGCCTGCAGGGGAAGCGCAGCGGATGGTGTGGGCAGCGCCGCCGACAGGATCGCGGGCGCAGCGGGCGGCGGGATTGCGGCGGCAAGAGTCGCGCCGCCCGGCACTGGAGAAGTCGCGGGTTGCCCTGGGAGTGATGCGGGAATGGCTGGTGCTAATACTGCCGTCAATGCCGGGGCTTGCGGTGCGGTCAACACCGGGGTGCTTGTGAGCGCAGGGGGCAACAGGGGGCCAGAAATGGGCGCAAAAGGCACAGGTGGCAGCAGAGCGGGCGCAAGCGGCGCGGCTTGCAACGGTGTGATCGCCGGCGGCACGGCAACATGGGTGGCTGGGAGGATGGACGGCGGGATCAACCCGGCGCGCAGCGTGCCCTGGGTTGGCTGCGGGAGGGCGGCACCCGCGAGGACGACCGGCTCGGCCAGAGCACTTCTCGCCGCCTCGGGCAAGGCCTCGAGCAGGATCTTGAGCGGGGCCGGCGGGGCTGCCGGTTGGGCCGGGGTGGCAAGCGGTGCCTGCGGCAGGCGGACCAGGGTCAATCGTACCGTCTGCGGCGGGTCAACGGGTTCGCCGTCGCGGGCGATCAGCAGGCCGGTCAGGTCACTGCCGTCGGTCCCGGGGGTCACCCGGGTCAGCAGAATTTCCACGCTGCCGCGCGCCGGCAAGGCCCGGCTTGGGTCGACTGCGAAGTCACCCCGGGGTGTGCGCAGTAACGGGCGGCCTTCCTCCTGCTGCAGCAAGACATCCCCGAGGATGGCCTGACCGATGGCCAGGTTGGCCAGCCGCCCCGCCAGCCGGATTGCCGGGTCGGCATGGGGCGGCTCGGGTTCGGCCAGTGGCGTCGCGGTGCGCGCCTCTGGGGTCTCGGGTGCGGCGGTGTCCCGGCCATAGGCTGCGGCCGGGGGAGATTTGGGAATGCTGCCGGTCTCGCTCACGCCGGGCGGATGGCACGCGCGAGTGCCGTCACGTCCTGGGCGGCGGCGCAGTCGGGCGAGCGGGTGAGCAGCGCCGTTTGTGCGCGGATGGCGTCCCGCACCTTGGTGTCGCGGTGGACCATGCCGGCAAGCGGCGGCGTGAACTTCAGGAACCCGGCGCAAGCCTTGGCAACAGTCTGGTACGTCTGCTCCCCCTCCCGGCGACTGGCGATGCCGTTCACGACCAGGCGGATGTCGGCGGACGGATCACGCATGCGGCGCAGCTTGATGAAGGCATAGGCGTCGGTGATGGCGGTCGGCTCCGGCGTCACCACGACCAGGCAGGTGCCGCTGTGGTTGGCCAGAATTGCCACCGGTTGATCGATGCCGGCCCCGAGATCGAGGATCACGTCGTCATACTGCGCGGCGGCCTGCACCAGCGCCTGACGCACGCCGAGAATGGCGTCCTTCCCCAGCCCTGCGAGCGACCCCGAGCCTGAGCGCCCGGCGAGGATATCGAAATGCACCGGCTGGGCGGAATCCAGGCTGAAGCGCGTGACCGCATTCAGCAGGGCGGTATCGCCGGCGAGTACGTCGCCAAGATCCTTGGCGGGCGACAATCCCAGTTGGATATCGACGTTGGCGAGGCCGAGATCGCCATCGAACAGCATGACCTTGCGGCCGCGCAGGGCCAGCGCATGGGCCAGCGTGATCGCGAGCCAAGTCTTGCCGACGCCGCCCTTGCCGGAGGCGACGGTGAGAAGCCGCTTTTCCAGCGGCGAGGGCGTGGGGTGCAGGGCGAGCGCTGTCATGAGTTGGCTTTCGCGGTTGGGCGTTGGGAGTCCGCCAGCGAGCGGGCGATATGGTTGGGGTCGGGCTTGTCGAGCATCAGTTGGGCGAGCACGAGCGGTGTTGCTGCCTCGACGGGATCGCTGAGGAAGGGGCTGGCGCTGAAGCCGGCCAGCGCAATACGGCTTTTGATCGGCGCGGTGAGCAGCGCACCCAGCCGCCGTGCTGCATCCAGACGGGTCGCGATCATGCTGCGTGTGCCGAGTGAGGCGAAGATATCTGCCATCTCGGCAGCTTCCAATGCGTCGGTGCCGGCAGCCTGCACCCAGACCGGCTCTGCACGGGCGCGCTTGATCGCGTGCGCCAGCGTCTCCAGGTCGGCAAGTGCATAGGGGTTAAGCCCGGCAGTATCGATAATGGTCTGGCCATCGAACGCCTGGCGGCAGAGGAGTTCCAGGGCGCTCGGCGAGTCAGCGGCCAGCACCGGCACGTCGAGCGGCGCGCAGAAACCGCGCAACTGCTCCATCGCGCCCGCGGCCGTGCCGTCCAGTGTGATAATCCGGCAGGAGCGGCCCCGAACGCAGGCAGAGGCGGCCAACCGCGCGGCGGTCAGCGTCTTGCCTTGCCCAGGCAACCCGGCCAGCAGCACCGGGCGATCACCGGTCAGGTCGAGAGGCGCGAACGGCACGACCTCTGCCAGCGCACGGCCCAGCGCCTCGTCGTTCGCGTCGTCGGTGTAGCTGGCGGCAATCGTCTGGAGCCGCGTCGCGACGGCTGTCGGCGTTGTATGGTAACGCAGCACGGCGGCGAGGTGCGCGGCGTCGTAGGGCCTGGGCGGGCGTACCGGCTCTGGCGGCGACATCACCTCGACCGGCGGCGGCGGCATTTTCAGCTCGACGGCGGCAGTGATGCGGACAGGGCCGCCCTTCGACCCCTGGTCGACTGTGACGATGACAGCATCCTCACCCAGCTCCGCGCGGACGCGGTCCATGGCAAGGGCAATCGTGCGGGCGGTAAAGACTTTGAGGCGCATAAGCTCCAACCTTGAGGCCCGAAACTAAACGCCTATGGCAAAC
>CAYOMD010000027.1:12295-36222 GCA_964404985.1 uncultured Sphingomonadaceae bacterium | reverse complement strand
TTATGAAATTACTGCATTAATATTTTATATTACCAATGCTGCAAAATACGTTTTTCAGCATTCCCATCAGATGTCATTTCATGGTTGATTGTCTTCAAATACAATGTAAGGATATAATAATTGTATAAATTATATTATCTGTTAATTTTCATTAAACATAAGGCCATCATATCACGGTAGCGCCCTGACGGAGCAGTTATGAATAAGACAAGTGATTGGGAGCTAACCCAGCGCCTTGCGGACTCTGCCAGCAAAGGCGATCCTGTTGCGGCAGCGATCATTGCAACCCGCATGTCCATGGTCATTACGGACCCGCGCCAGGAAGACAACCCCATAGTCTTCGTCAATGATGCCTTCCTGATGCTAACGCGCTATTCACGGGACGAGGTCATCGGTCGGAATTGTCGGTTTCTGCAAGGTCCTGAAACTGATCCTCAAGCCGTTCAGAGTGTACGTAATGCACTTGCGGATAGGCGCGATATATCGATCGACCTTCTGAATTATCGTAAAGATGGTACGATGTTCTGGAATGCTTTGTATATCAGCCCTGTTTTTAGCCAGACAGGCGAGCTTCTTTATTTTTTTGCATCACAGATCGACTCAACAGCGCGTGTTGAGGCCGCCAAACAGCTTGAACATGAGAAAAATCTGGTAGAGGCGGAAATTACACAGAAAAGTGAAGAATTTGCCAAAGAAATAGATATGAAAACCATGCTTCTGCATGAAGTTGACCATCGCGTTAAAAACCACTTACAGATGATTTCTTCGCTTATTCTCATGCAGAATAATATGGTTCATGATCCAAAACTTCATGAAGTTCTAAACACAATATTGCACCGCATTGAAACGGTCAGCGCCATACATACTCAACTCTACAGAACCGAACGGCCTGGATATGTGGACTTTTCTAAGATTGCTGAAGACATATCACTGAGTCAGGAGCAATTCTCTACCCACCGCCAGATCAAAATTGAACTGGATTCTGAGCCAGCGTTTATTTCCTCTACACAATCAACGCCGCTTGGCCTGATCTATAACGAACTGTTGACCAACGCGTACAAGCATGCATTTCCCGGTAACTCCACTGGTCTCATTCGAGTTACAGTGCGGCCCGAAGGTGAGTATGTATGCCTGTGCGTAACGGACAACGGCGTCGGCAACAGTGACAGCCTCAGCTCAGGGGATAGCTTTGGCCAGACACTGATCAAGGCTCTCATCAAGCAGACTGGTGCTTCCATGTCGGTAAGCGACGTACATCCTGGGGTCTGCATCAAGATTATCGTACCCGTCGTAAAGGGTACTTACATGAGAAAAGGATAAACGATGGATCGTATTTTGCGCATAATGGTCGTAGAGGACGATGTGCTTCTATGCCAGAGCCTTGAGATCCAGATTGGGAACGCTGGGCACTGCGTTATGGGCAGCTACGGATCTTTCAACGAAGTCCAAGAATGTACCAGGCTGCGCGAAGTCGACTTGGCGGTGGTTGATTACAATTTAGGCTCCGGTGGAAAAGGCACAGACATAGCAGCCTGGCTGCATGAAGCATATTCCACACCTTGCGTATATCTGACTGCCAACGCAGGACGGATCAATATCCATGCACCCGGAACGATCGGTCTGATCGAAAAACCCTACAGCTATAATTGTCTCAAGCTCGCGCTTGATTTTCTCTACCGCAAGCTTCTGGTGCCACCCCCCAAGGCAGGGTGCCCATCCTGCCTGAACTTGTCTCCAATCTATCAAAAGGCATGGCTTACCGGGAATTCACCATCACCTTTAACGCATTGAAGTAAAGTCGCACCCAAGAATGTTGCGCCTGTCAGTGATCTTGTTTCCCACTCAAGCTCAGTGTGACATAGTCACAAAAGACCAAGCGGAGATTTCGCAATGCTGACTCACATCAGTACCCTGGGTCGTAAATACAAAGCTTACCAGGATGAATGCCTCAAAGGACAAGCACTGAAGGCACTCATTGTAGAAGATGACTATATTACTCAGATGTACATACAAGATGTATTAAGAATATTAGGATTTACTGTAGACAGCTCGGAATACGGCAGTAACGCCATCAGAATGGCTGAAGAAGGCGATTATATAGCTGTATTGATCGATGGACGATTACCGGATATTTCCGGAGTAGAAGTCATGCGTCAAATCAGCGCCATGCCACAGTATCATCACGGCCGTTCATTGATCGCTGTGAGCGGAGATGTGCGGGAGAAAATTCAATCAGGCTTTGCGGACGCCGGTGCGACGCTGTTCCTGCCCAAACCGTTCTCACCGCGTGCTCTGGCCGAGGCGATAGGGTCTGGACTCTTCCACTAAAGCCTGTTGACTTTAGTTTGAACCGTTCGCCTCGAGCCGGGTCGAGGGGCAGCTCAAGCATCATCTGCCAGCATGATATGGGCGTGTCTCGACGGCGTTTATCCTGAGCGTCGCTCGCCAAGCGGCGTCGAGGGGCTCGACACGAACAGTGAGAGTCGTGATTTTAAGTAATGTCATCCCGCTCTAGACCCTTTCCGACGATGATGAATTCACATCGTGGCGGCATCAAAAGTCGGGTAAAAGGGGCTACTTATTCCCACCTGCATTGAGGAAAACTCATACAGGCCTTGTCACCCCGGCCCTTCGACGCCGCATGGCGAGCGGCGCTCTGGGTAAACATTGCCAAAAGCAATGGCCTTGGCCCACGAATACGTCAATTTCCAGTATCGTCAGACGGCTGTGTTCCAGGGTTCCGGCCTTCGCCGGAATGACAGCATGAGTCGCAGTCAATGCACCTTGGTAACAGGCGCCTTTCTTGCTGTTTCTTGATTGAACCCATGGTGCCAATCAAAAACGGAAGGGCTCTGATGCAGCGCGTTCTGCCGTGTGGCACTTTTGCCCACACTGTTCAGCGAGCTGCCAACCCTCCGGGTATTGCGGGTGCTATTTGCTCAGCAACCAGTATCCGATGACCAGTACTGCAAGGCCCAGACCCCAGGCCCAGAGGGGAATGCCCCCGGTTGCTGCGCTCTGTGTAACCTCCTCAGGCATAGCGGCCTGATCATCGGGCAAAGCGACCGGTGCGGCCACAGGCTCCTGGCTTGCCGCTTGCGCCTCAACGATCTCCGCGAAGCGCGCGAAGAAATCGCCGGACAGTTTGCGGGCCGTCTGGTCGATCAGCCGCGCGCCCAGCTGCGCCAGTTTGCCGCCAACCTCTGCCGAGGCGTCATAGGCCAGCATCGTGCCCTCCGGCACATCACGCAGGGCGACCCGTGCGCCGCCTTTTGCGAACCCGGCGGGTCCGCCCTTGCCTTCCCCGCTGATGGTGTAGCCGTTCGGGGCATCCACGTCCGATAGGGTTACGCTGCCGGCAAAGCGCGCCGCAACCGGGCCGATCTTGAGTGCGACCGTCGCCGACAGTTGCGTGTCGGACTCCCGGATCAGCGTCTCGCAGCCGGGGATGCACTGGCGCAGCACATCCGGATCGTTCAGGGCAGCGAATACGACCGCGCGCGGGGCGCGTACCAGCTTTTGGTCTTCAAGTTTCACAATCACGTCTCCAAGGAGCGAGACTCTAGCGCGCCGGGACTCAATAGGAAACACCCAGAACCACGGCAGGCCCTGCCGCACCATCCGCAGTGCCGGCAACCGGCCAGCGGTATCCGGCGCGCACATCCACGGCAACCGCACCGGGCCGCCAGCGCAGCCAGACCTCCGGGCCAAGTTCCAGCCGCGAGAGGCGACGACCGTCATCCTGATAGGCCCCCCAGAGGCCGAGATTGGGGGTGACGCTCACATCCTCCCGCACGGCCAGCCCCAGCCCGCCATGGGCCTCAACGCCGGCCTGTACATCCGGGCGTCGCGTCCCGATCAGGTTTGCCTCGCCGTAGAGGCTCGCATGAAGCCAGCGTTCAGGATGCTGCGACGTGGGGCCGTAACCACGACCAATACCCCCTGCCGCGCGGGCCAGCCAGTCGTTGCGCCCGCTCCCGTCCAGCGCCACCAGCCTCTCGGCCGAGAGCACCAGGGCATCACCGCCCAGCGGTCGCCAGGCCAGGCCAAATGCCGCCTGCCGCTGCCCACCCGGCACCCCGGCACTTGCCGGTGCCGCGATGAAACGTGCAGTCGCATCCACCGGACGGCGCGCAAGCGGATCGAGCCGGATGCCAAGCGCCACACCTGCCTGCGGCCCGGTCAGAGCTCGCTGCCCCGCCAGCACATCGGCCTGCCCCAAGGCACGGCGCGCAACAGCATAGCTGCTCACGAATACACGCTTGCCAAGGCCTCGCAGGTCGGCCCGCCACTGCGCGGCCTGCGGCGAGTCTGGCGTTTCACCCAGTGCTGCACGCAGCAGGCGTGCCGCCTCCCTGTGGTTGCCCGATCGCAACGCCGCATAGCCCGCCTCGGCCAGCGCGTACGCAGGGGACTGCGCAGGAGGGGTCGCCGCCGCTGTCGCCACTGGCGCAGGGGGGTCACCTGCGGGTTGCGCCACTCTAGCCGCCATGTGCACCGCAGGCGCTGCAGCCGGAGCGACAAGGGCCACCGAGCGCGCAAGCCGAACCGCCTTTGGCAACGCAACGCTTGGAGTGTCCGGTGGTGGCACGGGCTGCAAAGCCAGCGGCCCGAGTGCCATTTCAGCCCGTGCGGCAATGCCCAGACTGCCAAGCGCCACACTGCGCACAGCAGCCAGGTCGGCTGCAATCTCCGGCAGCCGGCCGAGCAGCCAGCCGGCAAGCAATCCCGCACCGACCCAGGGCAGATGCCGCGGACGCATCAGTGGGCCTCACGCGGAAAGCGGTGGGCCGTCTTGTCCCAGGCGGCGCGCCCTCCCGTGCGGGCAAGGCCGGCAAAGCGGCGGGCGGCGCGGAATGCCGCACGCGCGTTGATGACATTGCTGATCAGGGTGCGCGGGATCGCGCGCAGACCCTCGCGCCAGCCATATAGCCGGGTGACGAACAGCCAGCGCATGACCAGCCGCCAGCCCAGCAAGGCACCGTTCACGGCCATCAGCGTCGCCAGCGGGCTACCGGGCGCGACAAGCCCCGCAATCGCCGATGCCGCCGGCCAGACTATCTGCAGCACCGCCAGACCGCCGATATGCACCAGCCCGATGTAGCCGGCTACGATCAGCACCGCGTTCACCAGTGCCTTGCGGTCGCGCCAGAGCATGTAGCGATCCGCGAGCGAGCCTTGCCAGCCCAGCCGGTCCCAGCCCATCAGCGCGATGCCGAGCAACCAGCGCGTACGCTGGCGGACTGCGGCCTCCATGCTGTGCGGGAAATGCTCCCGCGTGGCGATGACACCACGTCCGCCGGGAATGCGCACCAGTGCCGCCTTGCCGCCACTGAGGCCGATGCGCACACCCAGTTCGTAATCTTCCGTGACACTGGTCTCGTTGAACGGCACGCCGTCGTTGTAGGCCGCAAGACGTGCCAGAATCTCGGCGCTGAAGGCGCAGCCAACCCCTGCACTGGGCAAGCTGGCCCCCAGCCATTCCCGCACCACCATGTCCTTGCCGTGACACTCGGCGAATTCATCCATGTAACTGCCGGCAACCCAGCGGCTGGCGGGGTCCGGCAGCGCGATCACCGGTGCCTGCACCATGGCCTTGCGCGGGATCAGATGGTTGAACACCGTCAGTTCCTGAGGGTCCACCAGGTCTTCGGCATCATGCAGCACGAACGCCTTGATAGGCCTGCCTGTGCGTGCGGCATGGCGCAGCGCCGCGCGGTAGAGATGGTTCAGGCAGTCGGCCTTGCTGGTCGGGCCGGGTCGGGACGTGAGTACCACGTCCACGCGCGGATCGACGACACTGAGGACGGCAGCCCTGGTCGCCGGGTCGTTGGGGTAGACGCCGACAAACAGCCGGTAGTTCGCATAGTCGAGCCGGCGCAGGGTGGCGCGCAGCATATCCGTGATCACCGCTGCCTCATCCCAGGCCGGCACCAGAATGGCCATGAAGCCGGGATCAGCCGCCCCCAGATCGTCCGCGTGCATCGGGGCATGGCGGCTGTAGACGGTCAGCCAGCGCCAGAACCGGCCAAGGATGTAGGAGATATCGACCAGCAGGTCGTCCACGCTGGAGACAGCAATCCCGATCGCCGCCAGCACCAGAAGCTGCTTGACCACGGCCACATACAACGCCACGCCTACGAGCCAGTCGGCCACAGCCCTGCCTCTCGTTTCCCCGGTGTAATCGTCTCGCGAAAACAACCGGGCGGCAAGTAGAACCGCAGGCGGCAAACAATTCTTCTAGATGTAGAAGGCAACCGGGTGAATGCAGCAATATCTCGATCTACTTCGCACCGTCCGTACGCAAGGTGTCCGTCAGGATGACCGGACTGGCGTCGGGACGTTATCGCTGTTCGGATACCAGTTGCGATTCGATTTAGGTCAAGGCTTCCCGATGACTACAACCAAAAGGTTGCACTGGAAGTCAATAGTTCACGAATTACTATGGTTTCTCGCCGGGGATACCAATGTCCGTACGCTCCAGCGCAACGGGGTCAGCATCTGGGACGAGTGGGCGGATGCCGACGGTGATCTCGGCCCGGTCTATGGCCGGCAGTGGCGCGCGTGGGCGACGCCGGACGGCCGGCATATCGACCAGATCGCGCAGGTTCTGCAGCAGATCCGCGAGACTCCGGCCTCCCGTCGCATGATCGTCTCGGCCTGGAACCCGGCGGATGTGCCGCACATGGCCCTGCCGCCCTGCCACTGCCTGTTCCAGTTCCACGTGGCGGAGGGCCGGCTCTCCTGCCAGCTCTACCAGCGCTCGGCGGACGTATTCCTGGGCGTGCCGTTCAACATTGCCTCCTATGCGCTGCTGACCCACATGATCGCGCAGGTGTGTGGGCTGAAACCCGGCGACTTCGTCCACAGCTTCGGCGATGTGCACCTGTACCTGAACCACCAGGAGCAGGCGGACGCGCAACTCGCCCGCGCGGTGCGACCGCTTCCGACCCTCAGACTCAACCCCGACGTCACGGATCTGTTTGCCTTCACCTTTGAGGACATCACGCTGGAAGGCTACGACCCGCATCCGGCGATCAAGGCTCCGGTCGCAGTCTGATGGCGGGGCGGATCACCCTGGTGGTCGCACGGGCGGCCAACGGCATCATCGGCAGCAAGGGCGGCCTGCCGTGGCACCTGAGCGAAGACTTGAAGCATTTCAAGCGGCTGACCGTCGGCAAGCCAGTGCTCATGGGCCGCAAGACCTTCGAGTCAATCGGCAAGCCCCTGCCCGGGCGGCACAACATCGTGGTGACGCGGCAAGCAGACTGGCGCGCAGACGGTGTGACGACAGCGGCAAACCTTGCAGAAGCAATCGTGGCTGCCGGGCTCGACCCGCGCACCCGCGCGCCGGAAATCATGATCATCGGCGGTGGCGAGATCTACGCGCAGGCGCTGCCGCTTGCGCAGACTGTGCATCTGACCGAGGTGCACGCTGAGGTGGACGGCGACACCCGCTTTCCCGCGCTCGACCCGGAACACTGGCAGGAGACTGCCCGTATCGACCACCCGGCGGCAGGCGGCCAGCCGGCGTTCAGCTTCGTCACCCTGGAGCGGATTTAGCAGGCTGCTGAAAAACTGTTTCTACACCGTCATCCCGGCGAAAGCCGGGATCTTCCTGCAAACAGAGTCTTTGAAAAAATTGCGCTTTTTCTGCAAGAGATTCCGGCCTTCGCCGGAATGACGGCTTGAGTCACAATCAATGCACCCTGGCATCAGGCGGTCAGCGCTGCGGTGGTGATGACGCCTGCGAGGAAGTCGCGCAGTGCTGCTACCCGCACGGAGCCGCGCAGTTCGCTGGCATAGACGAAGTATATCTGGAACGGCGGGCCGGCGATCTCTGGGGGCACAATCGACAGATTCCCGGACGTGCGGATGAGGTAAGTCGGCAGCACCGCAATGCCCAGACCCTGCTCGACAGCGCGCAGCACGCCGTACTGGTTGTTCACGGTGATGACCGGCGAGCGTTCCCGTCCCGCCTTGCCGACGGTCAGCAGCCAGTTGACGCTGCGCATCGGCTGGGGGGCCTGGTCGCCGTATGCGATGATCTGGTGGTGATCGAGATCATCCAGCGTGGCCGGTGCACCATGACGTGCGATATAGTCCGGCGAGGCGCAGATCTGCTGGGTCACAGTCGCAAGAGGGCGCTGGATCAGATCGGCCTGGTGCGGCGCATGGAAGCGTAGCGCAACATCTGCCGCCCGGGTCGAGAGATCGAGGTCATCATCGCTCAGTACCACGCGAAGCCGGATATCGGGGTAGCGCTCCATGAAGGGCGCGATAACCCGCATCAGCCACACGGTGCCGAACGCGACAGTGGTGGTCAGGCGGATTTCCCCGGTCGGGCGCCCGCGCGAGGCCTGGATCGCCCGCTCGACCCTGTCGACCCGGTCCGTCATCTCCCTGCTTGCCGCCAGCAGTTGCTCGCCCTCGTGGGTCAGTGCCAGGCCGCGCGCATGGCGGTGGAACAGCGCGGCCCCGGCTTCCTGCTCCAGGTGCTGGATCTGCCGGGACAGCGCCGGCTGGCTCATGTTGAGACGGCGCGCGCCCTCGGTCAGGCTGCCGGCGTCCGCCACCACGTTGAACAGTCTGAGGCGGCTCCAGTCGATCGACATGCCGGGCTATTCGGCGGCCAGCGCCAGGCTGTGATGCGCCAGATGCTTCTCGGCCTCGAGTGCTGCCATACAGCCCATGCCGGCTGCGGTGACTGCCTGACGGTAGACCTTGTCCTTCACGTCGCCGGCGGCGAATACGCCGGGGATGTTGGTAGCCGTCGAGTCCGGTGCTGTGATGATGTAACCCTCGTCATCCATCGCAACTTGCCCTTTGAACAGCGCGGTCGCCGGGTCGTGACCAATGGCGATGAACAGCCCGTCGGTCGCCAGAGTCTGTTCGCTTTCGTCGACCGTGCTGCGCAGGCGCACACCGGTCACCGATGCCGGTTCGCTGTCGCCTAGAACTTCTTCGATCGTGTGATTCCAGACCACTTCGACCTTTGGGTGGCTGAGCAGTCGTGCCTGGTTGGTCTTGTCGGCGCGCAGGGTGTCGCGGCGGTGAACCAGATACACTTTCTGGGCAAAGTTGGTCAGGAACAGCGCTTCCTCGACTGCCGTGTTGCCGCCGCCGACAACGGTGACGGTCTTGCCGCGAAAGAAGAAGCCGTCGCAGGTCGCGCAGGCGGAGACTCCGAAGCCGCGCAGCTTCGTCTCCGACTCGAGGCCAAGCCAGCGTGCCTGTGCCCCGGTACAGATCACCACGGTCTCGGCGAGATACGTGACACCGCTGTCGCCGGTCAGCTTGTAGGGCTTATGGCTGAAATCGACAGTGTTGATATGATCCTGGCGCAGGTCCGTGCCGACATGAACCGCCTGGGCGCGCATCTGCTCCATCAGCCATGGTCCCTGGATCGGATCGGCAAAGCCCGGATAATTTTCCACATCCGTGGTGATGGTCAACTGCCCGCCGGGCTGCACACCCTCGATCAGCAGCGGCTTCAGCGCCGCGCGCGCCGCGTAGATCGCTGCCGTGTAGCCCGCCGGCCCCGACCCGATGATGATAATATTTGCACGAACAGTCTCAACCATGATCGTCTCCTTCTGCCTGATGCGCGACTTGCCACGCGGACCGGCACTTCTGCAACAAAGGACCACTGATATAGGGACAGAGTGTGCAGCCGGTAGTCCGGGCGCAGTGAACGCTCTGTTTAGACAACGCTTCTGCGGTCGGCCGGTGCCGGGGGGGCGTCATGTCCGAGCGCGGTGGTCAGGATCGACAGGCCCTGCGCGTCGAATTCCACCGTCGCGCCGGCACGCTCGGCCTGCTGGCACAGCAGACGCAGCGAGAAGTCCTCACTCTCCGCCTCGGTGTCGAGCGGCATGGAGAGCTGCGGACACTGTATGATCAGGCGGACCCGATCACCCGGCTCAGCCTGTGCGCTGACAATGATGGTCTGGTTGGGGCCGGCGATGTCGATCACTTTCAGGATGGCGCGGCCAAGCGCGCGGCGCAGGCCAAGCGGCTCGGCAGTGATGGTCTTGACGGTGGTGGAAACCCGGCTGACCAGATAGACGCCCTCGCGCCGGGCATGGTCTTGCAGCTCATCCAGCACGGTGCCTATGAACGTCGCCGCGTGCAGGGCACTGGGCTGGAGCGTCTCGCCTTCGGGCGTGCGCGCCGCCTCCAGAAACTCCTCGACCAGATGCAGCAGCCGGCCACCGGCGGTTAGAATGCCGCCTGCCTGGGTCCGGTAGCTGTCGCCGACCGCGCCCAGGGCTTCCCGTTCGATCATCTGTGCAAAGCCGAGGATCGCATTGAGTGGCGAGCGCAGCTCATGCGCCAGCACATACATGCGGTCCACCGGCGGGTCATCATCGGCGACCTTGTCTGGTAGGCCACCGCTGAAGAGGGGCGCGTCGCGCATCGCCAGTTCCGGCGGAACGAGGACCGCCGTACCGCGATAGCCCTGGAATTGGCCGGACGTATCCGCGAACACCGGCACGCCGGCCAGCGACCAGAAGCCGGCCGCCGGGCCGCGCTCGATATGGATGGTCTGCGCCCGGAACGGGGCATGGCGCAAGGTAGCGAGCCGCACCGCGTCAAGGGTTGGGCCGTCTGGCAGCCAGTCAAACATGTTCAGGCCGATCAGGCCGTTCAGGCCATCCGGTCGCCGGGTGTTGCCGGTCGCATCGAGGTAGGTAAACATGCCCTGTCGGTCGGTCTCCCAGCACCAGTCTGCGGCTGCGCGCACGATGTCCTCCATCGCACTCGGGGCGGGTGCCGGGTTCGGCTCGCGCGGGCGGTCACCCGGGTTCGGGGTTAGCGGCCACGGGATAACCTGGCCCTGCGCTGCAGGCTGCGGGGTATCCCCGGTGTCGATGTGGCGGCGGCGTTCCTGATACGCGAGGATGCGCCGGATCAGCTCCTGGATCTGCTGTTCCGAGGGCTCCAGGTCGTCCGGCTGTTCGGGGGCCGCTGGTGGCGCATCGACAAGGGACGGCCAGAAAGCAGGCTCTGCAGGCTCATCCGTCATGATAGTTTCCGACGTGGCTTCCGGCTCGCCAACCGGTATCGGCGTATGGCCTGCGACCGGCATGATGATAGGCTGCGCGCCGAGCGCACGCGGGGTCTGCGCCGCCCAGCTCAGGCGTGCCAGAGCAACAATCACGCGCTCAGGCAGGTCGTCGCGCGCGCTGAGCTGGGCGGCGGCTGCGGGCGGCAGGCGGTTGAGTAGCAGCAGCCAGGCTTCTTCCGGCAACTGCGCGTTCATGAGCACCGGTTCGATAATTTCCAGATTGTCGTCGATAATGACGCCGATCACATCCCAGTCGCCTGGTACGAAATCAGCGACCAGTTGTGCCATCTCGCGGCGCGTTGCGGCTGGCGCGCGCGGCTGACAACGCTCCAGCAACTGCAGCGCCAGCTCTCGGTTTGCGTGCCCTTGCGGCAGACGGCCCTGCACGAACAAGTCGATGAGCTGCCGGTAAGCGACGTTCTGCGCAGCCGGCGCTGAGTCCTCCGCCAGTCTGGAGATGTGCGCAAACATATCGTCGAAACGCAAATCCATCAGTCAGTGATACCCCTCCGAGCGTGCGAGCTCAACGCGTGTCCTTCTATGATTCTAAGTTCGCTTTAGAGCACAAGAATCTAGTGCAGCGAGCGACGCGCCCACGACACTTTGCTTCTTAATGCTTAACGGAGGTAAATATTCCGTTAATCACGGCTGCGGAACGCAGTTCTCAATTTCGTTCTTGCATCCTTTGTTGAAATAAGTAGAACCTAAAACGTTCGATGATTGCCCGATAGCGGGAAAAACGAACTTTTAATTGCGAGGCACAACAATGTCCCGAGGCAGACTGGACGAAATCGACCGGCGCATCCTGGCGAGCCTCCAGGAAAACGGCCGCATGACCAACGTTGAAGTGGCCGAGCGGGCGGGTATCACCGCGCCACCCTGTCTGCGCCGGGTGCGCGCGCTGGAGGAAGGCGGAGTCATCCGCGGCTACCATGCAGATGTTGACCCGGCAGCGCTCGGCTATACCATCACGGTGTTTGCGCTGGTCAGCCTCAAGAGTCAGGCAGAAGATGACCTGCAGACGTTCGAGCAGCATATCGCCAAGCTGCCGGAAGTGCGGGAATGCTTCATGCTCAACGGCGAGATTGACTTCGTGCTCCGCGTAGTGGCGCAGGACCTGCAATCGTTCCAGCGCTTCCTCACCAGCCATCTGACGCCGGCCCCCAATGTCGCCAGCGTCAAGACCTCGCTCGTGATCCGCAAGTCGAAGAACGATCCGGGCGTGCCGATTCCGGTTTGAGGCGCTCTACTTCAGCGTCGCGAGATAGGCGATCACGTTGGCGCGGTCAGTGGCAGCCCCTACCTTGGTGATCATCCGGCTGCCCTTCATCATCTTGCGCGGGTCGATCAGGTAGGTGTCGAGGGTTGTGGCGTTCCAGGTGACACCGGAGGCCGCATAGGCTGGCGATGACTTGTAGCCGGCGGCGCTGCCCGCCTTGCGCCCGACCACACCGGCAAGACTAGGGCCGACGAGGTTTTTACCGGCCTGCACCGAGTGGCAGGCCTTGCACGCGCGGTTGAAGACTTTGGCGCCAGCCGCCGCGTCGCCAGCGGCGAAGGCGTGAGTTCCAGTGACTATGAGTATTGATGCAAGAACGATAGTGAGGGTCATCACGCTTGTTTCCCTTTGAAGTAATGGCATCTTCCGCCGATCATGATGGAAGGTCAAGCCAGAGTAATCGCCCATCTTCCGTGCCGCACGCGATCTGCCGTGCGCTGAATTTTACAGCGCTCACGCTGCTCGCGCCACCGACACGTATCGGCAGGACTTCTGCATCCTCTGTACGATAGAGCAGCAGTGAACCATCACTGAATCCGGCTGCCAGAAAGTCTGTACCGGCCAGCGCAGAGACGGCACTCACCAGCGCGCCCGGCCCGGCCAGTTCGCGCGGGGCTTTGCCCATCGGGCCGTTGCGGTCCGCGAATGGCCACATGATGACACCATGCGCGCCGGATGTCGCCAGCAACCGGCCTTTGTCCGTCCAGGCAAACGACTTGGTCTTGGCGGGGTAGCCGCTCATGCGCATGTCCGCCTTGTCCTCCAGCCGCCAGCCGTGCAGCGCGCTCTCCTGCATGGCGGTCACGACGAAACGGCCATCCGGCGACCAGGTAATCGCCGTGTGCGAGCCGATCCAGGCAAGCGGGGTCGGCTTGCTGTCGGCGGCGTTCAGCCACCACAGCGAGGCCCCGCCATAGTGGCTGACCGCCAGCCGTTTGGAGCGGGCATCGAACACCAGCCCGGTTGCCGCACTCGGGTGCTCGAGAATGCGGGCAGAGCCTCCGGCGGCAGGGGCCACATGGACGCGTTTGCCGGCGGACGCTGCGATCCATTTGCCGTCCGGGCTGATTGCCACCTGATCAATCCACTGACCGGCCAGCATCATCAGCGGCGCATCCTGCCCCATCAGGGTCACGGCACCGCTCTCATCGGCAACAACGACGCCCAGGTCGTTGCCGGCCGCCGCCAGGCATTCTCCCGCGGTCGCGCGGCCTTCATCGTCCGCTGTCAGCCATCGACCATCGGCCAGCACGGCAGTCAATGCGCCGCGCCAGGGCAGCATGGCCAGGACATGGCTTCCCGCGTCGCGCTCGATCATGCGGCGAGACAATCCTCGAAGCCCGCGCGCAGCGATGCCGCGTCCAGGTTGCGGCCAATGAACACCAGCCTTGAGCGGCGCTGCTCATCCGCGCCCCAAGGTGTGCGCAGGTCGCCGTCCAGGATCATGTGGACTCCCTGAAACACAAAGCGCCGGTCTTCGCCGGCAAAGTGCAGAATACCCTTCCAGCGCAGCAGGTCCGGGCCTTTGTCAGCGGCCAGTGCCTGCACCCAGAGCATGAACGCATCGCCGTTCAATGGCCGGTCGGCTGACAGGGCGACCGAGTGGATGTCCTGATCATGGTCCAGACGGCTGTCGTGGGCGTGCACGTCATCATGACAGTGCGTATGATCGTGGTGATGGTCGTGATCGTGTTTGTGGCCGTCGCTGGCGGCCCAGGCCTCCAGCCGGTCAAGGTCGAATGCCCCCTGGTCGAGCAGGGCGTCGAGCGCCACGTCACCACGCTGGCTGTAATGCAGCCGGGCACCGGGGTTGATCGCGCGGATCAGCGCCTCCGCTGCCTTCAGCCCCTGTTCGTCCACCAGGTCGGTCTTGTTGAGCAGGATCACGTCCGCGAAGGCAATCTGGTCACGTGCCGCCTCGGTATCACCCAGTTGCGCGGCGATATGCTTGGCGTCTGCAACAGTCACCACCGCGTCCAGCCGGGTGGCTGCCTGAACATCGTCGTCCGCGAAGAAGGTCTGGGCGACGGGGGCCGGTTTGGCAAGCCCCGTGGTCTCGACGATGATGCGGTCGAACCGGCCGCGGCGTTTGAGCAGCGCGCCGAGAATGCGGATCAGGTCGCCACGCACCGTGCAGCAGACGCAGCCGTTGTTCATCTCGAACACTTCCTCGTCTGCGCCGACGATCAGGTCGTTGTCGATGCCGATCTCGCCGAACTCGTTGACGATCACGGCGTAGCGACGCCCATGATCCTCCGAGAGGATACGGTTGAGCAGGGTGGTCTTGCCAGCACCGAGGAAGCCGGTCAGTACAGTTACGGGTATCTTGTCCATGCTGTCCACATAGGACGCCGCACGTGTTTTGTCAGCAGGGCTTGCGAGGTTGATCCGGGCCAGCTTCGTGGGCCGGCCCGGATTACGCATACGCTACGCTACCATTTTCCACGTGCCGTCCGGCTGGCGGCATGCTGTGCCATAGGCGCGCTCTGACCTGCCGTCGATGTTCACCGTCTGGGTGAACTCGCGGCAGTAGGCACCACTTTCCGTGTAGGCCGGCTTGGCGACAAATGATCCGGAATTGCCGGAGTCGGGGTTGTGCCAGGTGCGCTCGACGCCGGAGGGAGCACTCTCCAGTGTGTCCTGCGCCGCACGCTCCGCCTCCAGCCGATCCGCCTTGTCCAGGCCCTTGCCGATCTGGTTGCCGAGCAGGCCGCCGAGGAACACGCCGCCGGCGACCAGTGCCGCTTTGCCGGCTCCGCGTCCACCGATCGAGGCACCGAGCAGACCGCCAAGTGCCGCACCGGTCGCCGTGCCGACAGCTTCCTTGTTGACACTGCCATTGGCGGCGCAACTGGCCAGGGGCAGGGCCAGTGCAATCATGCCGACCTTGAACATGGCGTGCCGAGAGAGAAACGAAATCATGCAGACCTCCTGTTGCTATGGATGAAAAGTAAGCGCCGGAGGCTGAATTGAACCTGAACGTGCAGAAAGATGGAGGTGCAGCTTGGTTACAGCAATGCGTGTCGTGCATAGCTGACCTCCGGCAATGCGACTGGTTCTTAGCGCGCAGAATCAGCATAAAGGCTCTCGACGCTGCATTGCAGCGCCCGATCACTGGATCCTCCCCCGATCCCTGATCCTCGAGCGCCTGGCCTTCCTCCCCTGCCACGCGCTCGGTGTCCCGCCCTTTCCTCCCCCTTGGGCGGGACCTCCCTGATTGACTTGGCCGGTGCGAAAGCATCGGCCAATTTTTTGTCTTCTGTTTTCTCAGGGCTTTTTCAGCCAGATCGGAAGACCGGCGGCGACAAACGCCACCCGGTGCGCCTTCTCCGCCACCTGCTGGTTCAGCCGCCCGGCACAGTCCCGGAACGCGCGGCCGAGCGGTGTCTCCGGCACCAGACCCAGCCCGACTTCGTTGCTGACAAGCACAATGGATGTTCGCGCCTGCGAGATTGCGGCCAGCAGGTCCGTCACGTCCGGCCCCAGCTGTGCCTCGGCCGCCATCGGGTCCGGCAGGGCGCACAGCCGGTTGCTGAGCCATAGGGTCAGGCAGTCGACCAGTAGCACTTCGCCCGGTCCGGCAGCGTGGATCGCGTCCGCCAGTGCATGCGGGGCGTCGCGGGTGATCCAGCCCGGCCCGCGCTCTGCCCTGTGGCGCGCGATGCGCGCGGCCATTTCCGCATCCAGTGCCTGCGCCGTGGCGATATAGACGCGCTGTGCGCTGCGGGCCGTGGCGGCGTCGCTGACCAGCTGTTCGGCCAGCCGGCTCTTGCCGGAGCGTGCCCCGCCAAGGACAAGGGTGATCTCAGGCTCTTGCATTTGTGCTCCTGCTGGGCCATTGCGGCGCTTGCGAAGAGAGTTGCCCGCAAGGGCATGAAAAGGGAAGCCGGTTAAGCGGATTATGTCCGCCAGTCCGGCGCTGCCCCCGCAACTGTTGTCGGCGAGCGGGCGCACCACAAGGCCACTGGAGGGAAACTTCTGGGAAGGCGGTGCGCAAGTGATGACCCGAGAGCCAGGAGACCTGCTCACTTCGGTCGTCTGACGTACGGGCGGGGTGCACCGATGCGTCCGAGGGTTTCCTCGCGTGGCGACGACTGGGGTCGTGCGCGGGGAGCCAATGGTTTTCCCTTGTCCATGAGGCGCGCCGGTGGTCGGCGGCGGCGATCCCTGTAGTCTTGGGAGCCGTGCATGCGCTTTTTGTTTTTATCCGCCGCAGCGTTTGCTGCCACCCCCGCCCTTGCCGACGCTGTGCTTGACGATATCGTCGTCACGGCGACCCGCACGTCGGTTGCGGTTGCCGATCTCGGGCAATCGATCACCGTGCTCGACACACAGACCATCGAGACCCGCCAGACGATCGCCATCTCTGACCTGCTGGCGACAACGCCAGGGGTGACCGTCGCCCGCAACGGTGGCCTCGGCACGCAGACCGGCGTGTTCATCCGTGGTGCGGAGTCCGATCAGACTGTGGTGCTGATCGACGGCGTCAAACTCAACGATCCCTCCTCACCCGGTGGCGGCTTCAACTTTGCCAACCTGCTTGCCGGCAACATCCGCCGCATCGAGATCATCCGTGGTGCCCAGTCCGTACTGTGGGGCAGCCAGGCGATCGGCGGGGTGATCAACATCCTCACCGCACCGCCGACCGAGGACCTGCAGGCCAACGCCCGGCTGGAATACGGCTATCGCGACACCTGGCAGGCAATCGGCAACATCTCGAAGACCATCGGCCCGGTCGCAGCCAGCGTCGGGGCCGGGTATCTGGCGTCGGACGGGATCTCGGCGTTCAACGAGGACCGAGGCGGTCAAGAGCAGGACAGTTACGAGAATGTCGGCGCAAACGCCCAAGTCCGGGTCACGCTCTCGCAAGCCGTCTCGCTTGATCTGCGCGGCTGGTTCAGCCGGGGTGACACGGGCATCGACGGCTTCCCGCCACCGAATTTCAGCCTTGCTGACACCCGGGAGCGCAGTCGCTCGCGCGAGTTCGTCGGTTATGCCGGCTTGAATGTGGCACTTCTGGACGGTCGGCTCAGGAACCGGCTGGCGTTCGGCTACACCAACATCAAGCGCCGCAACACGGACCCGGACCTGGGGGTCACCACAACCTTTGAGGCGCTGGGACGCAACGCGCGTTTTGAGTATCAGGGGACCTACGAGATCGCACAGGGCTGGGAACTGACCGCCGGTGCCGAGCGTGAGGTGCAGCGCCTGCGCACCGCATCGCCATCCGACTTTGACCCCAACCCAATACCGCTCACCCAGACCCAGCGCCTGACCAGCGGCTATGCCAACCTGTTCGTCAAGCCGCTCGAAGGCTTCAGCGGCACACTCGGTATCCGGCAGGACCAGCACAGCAGCTTCGGCAGTGCAACCAGTGTGGCAGCCAGTGGAGTCTACTCGCCGAACAAGGGCAGGAGCCGCCTGCGGGCAGGCTATTCGGAGGGCTTCAAGGCCCCGACGCCGTTCCAGCTCGGCAGCGACTTCGGCAACCCGGACCTGGCCCCCGAAGACTCCAAGGGCTGGGAAGTCGGCGGCGACCAGCAGCTCTGGGGCGAGGTGCTCAGTATAGGTGCGACCTATTTCCGGCGCACCACCCGTAACCAGATCGACTTCAACTTCTGCCCCAGCGACAACAGCCTGTGCGACGATGGCCGCTTCGGCTTCTACGACAATGTCGCCCGCACCCGCTCGACCGGCGTTGAACTGCTGGTCTCGGCCAGGCCCGTCGAGGGGCTGAGCATCGAGGCGCAGTACACGCACCTCAACCCGCGCAACCGGGCCGCCGACAGCCCGAGTGAGGGCAAGGTGCTGGTGCGACGACCACAGGAGAGCGTCTCGCTGAGTGCGGACTATCGGCACGCCGCCGGGATCGCGGGCGGGGTGACCGTCACCACGGCCAGCGACCGCTTCATCAATGCGTCCAACACACGGCGGCTTGATGGCTATACGACGCTGGACCTGCGCGCGAGTTACACGGTCTACAAAGGCCTGGACCTCTACGGCCGCTTCGACAACGTGCTGGACGCGGATTACGAAACCATCGACCAGTACGGCACATTTGGCCGCGCCGGGTACATCGGCCTGCGCGCAGCACTATGATGAGGGGACAGCCATGACCGAGGACATAAACGCCCGCCACAAGGAACGCATGGCGCGTATCCAGACGGCACGCGCGCGCATCCAGGAGACCAAGACGCTGGAGCGCGGGCTGCTGATCGTCCACACCGGCGACGGCAAAGGCAAGTCCTCGGCGGCGTTCGGCATGGCGCTGCGCAGTGCCGGCTGGGGGATGCGGGTGGCCATCGTGCAGTTCGTCAAGGGGAGCTGGGAGACCGGGGAGAAGCACTTCTTCCGTGACCACCCGGAGTTTGCCAGCTTCGAGGTGATGGGCGAAGGCTTCACCTGGGACACGCAGGACCGGGAGCGCGATATCGCCGCCGCCCGCGCCGCCTGGGCGCGTTCGCTGGAGCTGATCCATGACCCCGCCATCGATTATGTGGTGCTCGATGAGCTCAACATCGTGATCGGCTTCGACTATCTGCCCGTCGCAGAGGTGGTCGCGGCGCTGAAAGACAGGCCGCTGACCAAGCACATCTGCATCACCGGGCGCGGCGCCAGGCCGGAGCTGGTCGACGTCGCCGACCTGGTGACCGAGTTCCGGGAGATCAAGCATCCCTACAAGGCCGGGTTCAAGGCCCAGCGCGGGGTGGAGTATTGAGCGCCGCACTGATGCTGCAGGGCACGGGGTCGGATGTCGGCAAGTCGGTGCTGGTCGCCGGGCTGTGCCGGCTGTTTGCCAACCGGGGCCTGAAAGTCCGGCCGTTCAAGCCGCAGAACATGTCCAACAATGCGGCGGTCACCGCAGACGGCGGCGAGATCGGCCGGGCGCAGGCGCTGCAGGCACTGGCCTGCCGCGTTGCCCCCAGCGTCCACATGAACCCGGTGCTACTGAAGCCGCAATCGGATACCGGGGCGCAGATCGTGGTGCAGGGCCGCGTGCAGGGGGCTTGGGCCGCCGCCGACTATCTGGCGCGCAAGCCACATCTGCTGGCGACGGTGCTGGAGAGCTTCGCCCATGTGCAGGAGGGTGCCGATCTGGTGATCGTCGAGGGAGCAGGCAGCCCGGCAGAGGTCAACCTGCGCGCCGGAGACATTGCCAATATGGGCTTTGCACGGGCCGCTGACGTGTCCGTCGTGCTGGTCGGCGACATCGACCGGGGCGGGGTGATCGCCAGCCTGGCCGGGACGCACGCGGTGCTCGACCCTTTGGATCGGGCGATGGTGCGGGGTTTTCTCATCAACAAGTTCCGTGGCGCGCCAAGCCTGTTCGATACAGGACTGCGCGAGATTACAAGCCACACCGGCTGGCAGAGCCTTGGCGTCGTGCCGTGGCTGCCGGCGGCGGCGCGCCTGCCGGCCGAGGATGCGGTGGTGCTGGAGCGCCAGCACACCCTGGCTGACGGGGCAATCACAATCGCCTGCCCGATGCTGCCGCGCATTGCCAATTTCGACGATCTGGACCCGCTGCGTCACCAGCCTGGCGTGGCGTTGCAGTTCGTGCCGCCGGGCCGACCGATCCCGCGCTGCGACTGGATCATCCTGCCCGGCACCAAGGCGACCATGGCCGACCTTGCATTTGTGCGCGCGCAAGGCTGGGACATCGATATCCTGGCGCATGCCCGGCAGGGCGGGCGGGTCCTGGGCCTGTGCGGCGGTTACCAGATGCTGGGCCTGCGCATCGCTGACCCGGAGGGTATCGAAGGGCCGCCGGGGGAGGCGGCAGGCCTTGGCCTGCTGGATGTCGAGACTGTGCTCGCCCCGCACAAGGTTGTGCGGCAGACTGCGGGCACGATTCAGGGGCAGGAGGGACAGGCGGTGTCGTTTCAGGGCTATGAAATCCACTGCGGGCGCACAGGCGGGCCGGATTGCCAGCAGCCGTTGCTGCGGCTGGCAGATGGCAGCATGGACGGCGCGGTGCGTGGTACCGTTATGGGCTGCTATGTCCATGGCCTGTTCGACAGCGCCGCCGTGCGCCGGGACTGGTTGCACCTGCCGGGCACGCAGCAGGACCAGGCAGCAGTGATCGACGCGGTCCTTGATGACATCGCCGCAACGCTGGAACACCACCTTGACGTCGCCGGTCTGGCAACGGTTGCGGGTATCACGGCATGAGCGACCCGGTTTTTCCGCTCGATGCCCTCGATACGCTCCTGCGCTGGCGCCGCGATGTCCGGCACTTTCGCACCGATCCGCTGCCGGACGGGCTGATGGACGCGCTGCTGCAGCGGGCGTGTCTCGCGCCCTCTGTTGGCTTTGCCCAGCCCTGGCGGTTCGTGCGGGTTCAATCGCCCGACGTGCGCGCGCGGCTCAGCGCCCATGTCGATGATTGCAACACCAGGGCAGGCGCCGCCTACGCGGACGACCCTGCGCGCGGGGCCGACTATGCCGCCCTCAAGCTGCACGGCCTGCGGGAGGCCCCGGAGGTGCTCTGCGTCTTCTGTGATGAGGCGACGGCAGTCGGCCATGGGTTGGGGCGGCAGACCATGCCGGAGACC
Organism: uncultured Sphingomonadaceae bacterium; assembly: GCA_964404985.1. GTDB lineage: Bacteria > Pseudomonadota > Alphaproteobacteria > Sphingomonadales > Sphingomonadaceae > Hankyongella. Next base: position 15,317 of record CAYOMD010000027.1, on the reverse strand, counting down.
CTGCGCTATTCCGTGGTATGCGCTGTGCACACGTTGTGGCTTGCCGCACGGGCGCGCGGCGTCGGCGTCGGCTGGGTCTCCATCCTGGAGCCGGCAGGTGTCGCGCAGCTGCTGGCGGTCCCGCCAACCTGGCGGCTGGTGGCGCTGCTGTGCCTCGGCTACCCTGAGGCGGCCAGCCAGCAGCCGGAACTGGAACAGCGCGGCTGGCAGGACCGCCTGGACCCCGCCAGCCTGACTCGCATCATTTGACCCTAGACCCTTTCCGACTTTGATGGAATCACATCGTGATGGCATCAAATGTCGGATAAAAAGGGTCTATTCTTATATCTGGAGCCTTTCTTGTCGTTTCTTGATTGAACCCCAGGTTCAATCAAAAACGGAAAGGCTCTAGGGCCACACCCCCTGCACGCTCCCGCTGCGGGGGAGTGTTGCGTCAGGCGATCTGGTACTGCTGGCCGAACTCGAGCGCCGGGCTACTGACGCTGTAAGCGTAACTATTTCCGTCGAAAGACAATATTTCGCTGCTGGAATAGCTGCGAACAGCTTCAAACTCGGCCAAAACGTCATCATTGATCAGTTGGATGTCTTTCAAGGCGCTGATCAAAACATCGTCTAGGGCTGCATCCGAGCCCACGCCAAGACTATCATCAACTACATTCCCGCCAGGCTGCACTAAGGTCAAACGCTGTGCAAATACATCAAAACCATCAGAAAGAATGCCGCTATAACCCTCAAAAGCGACAAATATTTCATTGTTAGCACCTGAAGTTATCGTAGCAGCTCTATAGGCCGTAACCTGGTCGTTGGGGCTAACTGAAGTGTTGACCCTGTTCAGCTGACCTGAAGCAGAGTAACTGGACGCGTAGACCCCATCTAATCCGTTGTAGACTATCGCGAATTCGCCGTTCGCCAATGGGGCGATCTCTGGGTCAAACGATGAGGAGCTGGTGGAAGCAAAAAAGTCCAGAACTGCTTCAGGGTCTGGCGTAATTGCCTGGCCTATTAAGGAGCCGCTGCTCGAAAAAAGCTGCGCTTGTGCAATACTACCACCCTCAACTAACTCAGTCCAACTTATGACGAAGTTACCGTTGGTCAGGCCGGTCACTTCGATATCGGACCGACCGGTATTGAATGTCGTATGGGGGTCTCTCAAAACGATTTCAGACCCGAACTTGTCACCTGTGCTGGTGAAAATCTGCGCGTGAATGACTGACTCATTGCTTGAGTAGTCGAGCCAGGTGACAATAAAACGTCCGCTTGTAAGGCTCTCGATTGCTGGCTCAGAGGGGGTACGTCCAAGATCCAGGGCAAGCTCCTCACCAACCCGCACACCGTCGTTCTCAAAAATCTGTAATTTTGCTACACCACGGTCCTGCCAGAGGGCGACGAATCTATTGTTCAATAAGGACGCAAAATCTTGGTTAGACTGGGCTCCGGAGGTATCAGTATCTATCAGGAATGCATTACCTACTCTGTTGCCAACACTATCGAAAATCTGGGCTTTAACATCAATCTGGTCGAATGCGGCATTGGGGGGCGTCTCTTCCCAGCTGACAATGAACCGACCGTTCGAGAGGGCAGTAACCTCGGCATCACGGTAGAATATTAACGGCCCGTCGGAAGGATTAGCAAATAATTCGCCACCCAGTTTTTGCCCATTGCTGTCAAACCGTTGTAGGCGAATGTTACTGATCGGCGCAGGTCCTGATACTATTTCTTGCCAGGCTACCACATAATCACCCGTGCTCAACGTAGCAGCAGCTGGGCGACTTTGATGACCGAACGTCGAGGTGTTCAAACGCAACCTATCGCCAACTAAGAGCAAATCATTCACGTCATTGACACTGACGAGAAGTAATTGTTCATCAAACAACCCACCTGTGTCTGTCGCCCGCACCCTTACTTCGTATAGGTTATCATTATTGGCGTCAGCTCTGGCATCGAAGTCAATCCCGCCCCTCGAAGACACTTCACCGGTTTGCGCATTAATGCTGAAAAACTCGGCATCATCACCACCGGATATCGAATAACGAAGTGGCTGGAAGATATCATTGTCAGTTGCAGTTACAGTCGCAATATCATTAAAATTTTCAATGACGCTGATAATGGCAAACGCGCCTCCATCGTTCGTCACAATAACAGGCGAAAATTCATTAAAGTCTTGTATGGTGACAATAATTTCTTGAGAGTCTGTGCTGGTTCCGTTTGACGCTTGGACAATTACGCTAAAGCTGCGAGACCCGCCCAAAGCTTCAAAGTTTGGTGGATTAGTAAATCGCAGTTCTCCAGTCGTAGGGTTAATGGTGAAGATGTTCTGCGCTGATCCAAGTGAGTAAACGATGCTTCCAGTAGGGCTGACGGAGGTAACAGTTGTCACGAAAGCTGTATTTTCCGGCAAATTGATTTGTACGGTGCTTTCGCCACCATTCGAGGTAATCGCTATTCCCCCGATATCGCGTCTCCCGTAGACCACATAGGCCGCGACAGTGTCGCCGGCGTCGTTGCCATATGCCCCGACGATCAGGTCGTCGATGCCGTCGCCGTTCACGTCCCCGGCAGCGGAGACGCTCGAATTCCTATCGAGGAGGAGCCGTACGCCATCAGTTGGCAACAACTGAGTAAGGTCAAAGTTGCTGCGCTCGCCGCTGCGCCCGAAGACCACATAGGTCTCGTTGAATGGCGCCCCGACGATCAGGTCGTCGATACCGTCGCCATTGACGTCCCCGGCATTGGAGACGCTGAAGCCCGTACGGTCACCCGCTGCATCACCGATAATGCGGAAACCGTCAGTCGCGGTAAGGTTCGTCAGGTCAAGGTTGGTGCGCCCGCCATTGCGCCCGTAAATCACATAGGCTGCGCCGGCATAATTGCCGCCAGCGTCGTTGCCATCTGCGCCGACGATCAGGTCGTCGACCCCATCCCCGTTGACGTCCCCGGCATTGGAGACGCTGCGGCCCGCAAAGTCAAACCCTGCATCGCCGATGATGCGGAAGCCGTCCGCGGCGGTGAGGGTGGTCAGGTC
>CAYOMD010000027.1:0-12195 GCA_964404985.1 uncultured Sphingomonadaceae bacterium | reverse complement strand
CGGAAGCCGTCCGCGGCGGTGAGGGTGGTCAGGTCCAGGTTGGCCCGCCCGCCGCTGCGCCCGTAGACCACATAGGCCGCCCCGGCATTAGTGCCACCGGAGTCGTTGTATCGTGCCCCGACGATCACATCATCGATGCCGTCGCCGTTGACATCCCCGGCACTGGAGACGATTCGGCCCGCATAGTCGTACGGCGCATCGCCGAGGATGCGGAAGCCGTCCGCTGCGGTGAGGGTGGTCAGGTCAAGGTTCGCGCGCCCGCCGCTGCGCCCGTAGACCACATAGGCCGCACCGGCATCATATCCGCCAGAGTCGTTGCGATTGGCCCCGACGATCAGGTCATCGACCCCATCCCCGTTGACGTCCCCGGCGTTGGAGACGCTATTGCCCGCATAGTCAAACGCTGCATCGCCGATGATGCGAAAACCATCCGTTTCGGAGAGATTTGTGAGGTCAACTTCGCTAAACCCGCCCGCACGACCATAAATCACATAGGCAGCGCCGGCATAAGTGCCGCCAGCGTCGTTATAGTTCGCTCCGACGATAATGTCGTCGATGCCGTCGCCGTTGACGTCCCCGGCATTGGAAACGCTGCGACCCGCAGAGTCAAACGGTGTTTCGCTGAGGATGCGGAAGCCCTGTGCGGGCGTCAGGAACCTCAAATCGATATCAGCCATTGCATTCTCTCCGTAAAAACAGGAACCTGACCAAAGTGAGCGAATCATAATTTGTTCTTCAATGAGCTATTAACCATAGTTTCATGACATAATGATTACATACTGAGGCGATAATTTGATGATTAAAAATTCGCCGTGAAGTTTTAGGATTTTCCCCCATGAGCACCCCGCCCGAGCCCGCCTTCGTTCTCACCTCCTCGCGCCACTTCCCGCAGTGGCTGGCGGGCACCGGCGGCGGACTGGCCTTCACCACCTACCGCGCCGGCAAGCTGTTCCTGCTCGGTGTGAAGCCGGACGGTACGCTCTCGGTGTTCGAGCGCAGTTTTGCCCGCTGCATGGGCCTTGGCGTCAGTGACGACGGGCGCAGCCTGCTGCTCGCCACCGAATATCAGCTGCTGCGGCTCGATAATGTGCTGCCCGCGGGCACCACAGACCCCGCCGGCCACGACGCCCTGTTCGTGCCGCACCAGGCCTGGATCACCGGGGACTGCGACATCCACGATATCCGCTTCCGGGCGGACGGCGCGCCGGTGTTCGTCAACACCCTGTTCAGTTGTCTTGCGACCGTCAGCCCCGGGTTCAGCTTCAGGCCGGTCTGGCAGCCGGCGTTCATCTCCCGCCTGGCCGCCGAGGACCGCTGCCACATGAACGGGCTGGCGCTGGTGGCAGGCGAGGCGCGCTATGTCACCGCCGTCTCCCGCTCGGACGTGTCGGACGGCTGGCGCGACCGCCGGGTCGGCGGCGGCGTGGTGCTGGCGGTCCCCGGCGGGGACGTGGTGGCAGAGGGGCTGTCCATGCCGCACTCCCCGCGCTGGCATGACGGGCGGCTCTGGCTGCTCAACTCCGGCACCGGGGAGTTCGGCACCGTGGACATGGCCAGCGGCCGCTTCGAGGCGGTCGCCTTCCTGCCCGGTTTTGCGCGCGGGCTGGCGTTCGTCGGCGGCTGCGCGGTGATCGGCCTGTCGCTGCCGCGCGAAAGCCGCACCTTCTCCGGCCTGCCGATCGATGCGGCGCTGGCGGCGCGCGACGTGGAGCCGCGCTGCGGTCTGGCGGTCATTGATCTCGCCACCGGCGACATGGTGCACTGGGTGCGTATCGAAGGGGTGGTGCGCGAGCTCTATGATGTCGGCGTGCTGCCCGGCGCGCGCCTGCCGGCTGCCATCGGCTTCAAGACCGACGAGATCAAGCGGGTGATCTCCATCGACGAGGCGTAAAGTCGGCGCTGGAGGAGAGCGAGTCCGCCAAACTGGCGTCCAGATGCATCCGACTTAATCCATGATACCATATGATTCGTAATGATTTAGGTGAGTGGCAGGCTTTCACCCGTCCGAGCGCGTCCCGTTGCGTTCCCATAAAACCGCGCTATAATTGGGGTTCTTTTATGGGAACGAGCGCTTTGGCGGACATTTGCTTTCGTTAGGCGGACAGGTTCCCCGATAGGAGGGCGAATGCCGCGAAAACTCTACAATGTACTGACAGCGATAGCGGTGAGGAACGCCGGGCCGGGTCGCCATGCGGATGGTGGCGGGCTGCAGCTGCTGGTGAAGCCGAGCGGGGCGCGATCATGGGTCTACCGCTACATGCTCAATGGCAAGTCGAGAGATATTGGCCTTGGTGCGGCTGGGCCGGGCGACTTGACCCTTGCCGCTGCCCGCGACCATGCGGCAGCGCTGCGCATGAAGGTAAGGGCGGGTATTGATCCCTTGGCCGAACGCCAGCGGCAGGCCACGCAGGCGCGTGCAGCGGCTCAGGCGGCTGCGATTGCCGGAATCACGTTCAAGGCCGTGGCAGAAGCCTACATCGGCGCGAATGAGGCAAGCTGGCGCAATGACAAGCACCGGCAGCAATGGCGTAACACGCTGGCCAGCTACGTCTATCCGGTGATCGGGGACTTGCCGGTTGCCGACATTGACACAGCGCATGTCCTGAAAATCGTGGAGCCGATGTGGAGGGACAAGCCCGAAACGGCCAGCCGCATCCGGGGGCGGATTGAAACCATACTGGATGCCGCCAAGGCGCGTGGATACCGGGAGGGCGAAAACCCGGCCCGGTGGCGTGGCCATATCGCGCAAATCCTGCCTGCCCGGTCCCGGCTCACACGCGGGCACCACAAGGCCATGCCGTATGCGGCAATCCCGGCATTCATGGCCCAGCTGCGCAAGCGGGAGGCAATGGCGGCGCTCGCATTGGAGTTTGTCATTCTCACCGCCACACGCACCAGCGAAGTGCTGGGGGCCGCCTGGACCGAAGTTGATTTGGGCAAGGCAATCTGGACCGTGCCAGCCTCCCGCATGAAGGCAGGCAAGGAACATCGCATTCCCCTGTCGCCGCGCGCCGTCGAGATTTTGGAGGCCGTGAAACCGCTCGGCAAGGCCAGCCTGTTTCCAGCAGACACGGGCGGCAAGCTGTCCACCATGGCCATGTCGATGCTGCTTCGCCGCATGAAGGTGGACTGCACCGTGCACGGCTTCCGCTCGGCCTTTCGCGACTGGTCCGCCGAATGCACCGGCTATGCCCATGAAGTCTGTGAGATGGCGCTGGCCCATGCGATTGCCAACAAGTCCGAAGCGGCTTACCGGCGCGGCGATCTGTTCGACAAGCGGCGTCGGCTCATGGATGATTGGGCAACCTACTGTGCCAGCGACTGCACGGCGGCTGGTACCAACGTGACGCCCATTTGGGGAGGGGTTGTGCCAATGGGGCGCGCTACTAAGCTGTAGCCTCTAGATAAGTCTTGAGTTGAGCAGTCAATTCGGGGGTAAAGGCATCTTCAGCGGGCAAGTAGTCACGGTAGCATCCATTGAGCAATTCTGACGGACACCGTCCTTCAACATTGCCGAGATTTGGCCTATGCTGGACGTAGCCAACCAACTCTTGCATATCGCGTGGGAAGTGACGAGCGATATCCGGTGGATAAATTAGCCACTGGTTTTCAAATGGTTTGAGCCATCCAAGTGAATAGCTTACAATCATGCCGCGACGGACCTCTTCTGAACGGTTGGCTCCACCGCTGTGCAGCGTTGAGCCGAGAAATATGCATGCTGATCCTGGTTCCATTTCAATCGCAATCGCTTCGTCTTCGGGCAGGAAGAACTCCTCCTGCCGTCGATGGCTTCCTGGCCAGATTCTCGTGCCACCATTCTCAGCGGTAAAACGAGAAATTGGCCACATGACATTGACCAAGTATTCGATCTCAGGGGTTGCTCCCCGCCACATATCCTTATCGCGATGAGGGGCCTGCGCACGCTCACCTGGATGGAGCTCTAGCGCCTGGGTGAGATTCAGCTGAAAGCGGTCGCACCAAGGGCCGAGGGCAGCATTAGCCAGTCTGAGAATGAGCGGATGCGAGACGAAATTGACCGCAACAGAAGAACGGACCAAAAGCGAGCCGAAACGCTTGGTTCTGCGACCGTAAAAATCACCGTCACAGTATGGTGTCCGAGCAAAGCGGTCATCAAGATTGGCGCTCAGCTGAGCCACATCTGCGCGAGGAATGATGTCGTGTAAGATGCAATATCCGTCTCGCTGCAACGCATCCCAATAATTTTGAAATATTGCAGTTTCAATATCAGTTTTTTTTACATCTATATTCATTTTTTCACCTCGCTAGAATATTCACTTTGTTTTAGCAGGCAAGCCATGGAAAGAAGGTCAACAATAAATTTTCTATCACGATGGCGCAAAGGTTGTAGAGAATCAACGATCTCGTCAATCATGCGAGCAAGGTCACGATCGAGCGGCAAAAAATCAAATTTTTCTTCGCTTTGCGGTTCAATTTTGAATTTTTCTTTTGTGCTTACAGTCATTATACTCTCCGATTATGACAAAAATGCGAAGATGATAGATACTATGCGGCTATATCATCTTTAACTCTGCTCAACATAAGTGTTGGAGACAAAACTCCGGCATGATCGCGCATAGCCTGAAGGGTGTTTGAGTTTATTTCTATTTTAAGGGGATATATAAAACCACTTGAGTCGTCTTTCGGCAAGCCAAGCAATCTAACTCTCCAAGGTAAACTTATGGTCACTTGAAGCATGGCGGGACCGACGACTGCGGAGAAAGCGCTGATACCTCGATCCAGTGCCCATTCGACCATCCCAAGTGCGAGACGGTCCCGAACTGACTTGCGTTGCATCTGCGATTTTAGCTTACAGGAAGTCATCAGGCGCGAGACTTCAAAAATATCCGGGCCGCGCGGAATTCCCTCTGCGCACAAATCTGGAAACACTTCACTCATCAGGTGGGGCCTATCTGTCGCGAGCAGGCGGACGGACCCTAGGTGTTGACCGTTAGTCTCATCGAGGCACATTAAATATATGGCCTCGCGAGTGTCGAATTGGTCTATCTCATACTGATCTGCATAAACAGGTATCTGCCAGCGCATCATGTCAACAAATATCGTCTTGCGATCAGTGTGCATGGCATCAATCTGCGCACTGTAAGCCCAACGATTGTTACGATCGACCTCAACTATCATGTCCGCGCTCCCTTCTGAACAGGTTGCGCTGACGTAACTGATTCTCCGCTGGAGGTGGCGTCCTCTAACTAGAGGAGAGACTCGGCAATACCTTGAAAAGTCTTGGTTTATTACTGAATGATGCGGGCAATTCCATTTTTTGGTTTCAGAACATCCCGAAAAGTCAGGTGGCCGTCGAAGATGGAATGCACGACAAGCTGGGTGCGCGTTTTAACACCGTAGCGTGTTTTCGCATCTTCAACATGAGTGTGAACAGTTGTTTGGCTTAAGCCAAGAATCTGTGCGATATCCCAATCCGATTTTCCAAGTGCGATCAGAGAGATTACATCGAGCTGGCGGCTTGTAAGCTGCACGGGCGCAAGCACAACAGGCTGCGGATTGTGAAGGCGTCGAGCTTTGTCGAAGCCAAACACGGCAACAGCGTAGGCTGCCGGAAGAATAGCCGGGTTTGGTTCAGTATTTGCGCGCGTAGCAAAGCTTACTGAAGCAGACACCTCGCCTGGAATGTGGATTGGCGTGCTCATACCTTTTTCCACACCAGCGCGCCGCGCTGCGGACAAGATTCGTTTGTGCGCACGCGTTAAGTGGATGATGTTTGGCAAGTCACTCCAGAAGAATGGCGTGATACTACGCTCAGTTGCGAGTAATACCGGATCGTTCACATAGTATTTTTCTGCAAGTACTTCTTCTATCCAGGCAGGCGGGTATGTGCTTAGAGTCATTCCCAAGTCTATTGCCAGATCAATATGGCTAACAATTGTATAACAACTGAATCCCAACTCGCGGACTGCAGAGTAAAAACTGACCTCAAAATCATTTATATTTGTAATTTTTGATATATTATCTGTGAATTGTTGAACCATGTGAAAGCTTGACATGCCATAACTCCGTAAATTCTCTGCAGACAAAAATTTACAGCTCATTGCACATACTTGGCTGTATTGGTACAATAGGCATTCACTTTACCGATGGGGAACGCTAATTTTAAACTGAGAGTAAAAAAAAATCAGCAGTGGCGATTTCAATGCTATACGAGAACAATGAGCATGGCTTGCAACCTAGAGATGAATACGTTTCGCGCCGGCTGGACAAGGCAATTGGCGATGAATTGCGGAACATTCGTCGGGAGCTTCGCCTCACCCAGCAACAATTAGCAGATCAATTGGGCTTGAGCTTTCAGCAGATACAGAAATACGAAAAGGGTACGAATCGTCTGTCTGTAAGCCGTGCATGCTTGCTCGCCCCTGCGCTAAACATGACACCTGCTGCATTGCTTGAGCGTTTGTCGCAAAGCACCACAACAATTCTCGTTGAGCTAAGCTACTCTATGCCTTTAGGCAAGCGCCCTCCCGCTTTAGAAGTTGCCTTGAGTGGCATTCACAGCGATGCCGTGCGGCGTGCACTCACGAGCCTAATCCGGCGATTGATGGTCACGAGCAACGATACAGCTAGGCCTTGATATCAGAGCACATAGTAAAAGGACACGTTGCAGATTTTCCACCGGTGCCCCTAGTTCTCTGAAGCATTCCGGGTTTAAGTAGGCTCCTAGTGTCAGTGGAAAGCATTGAACGGGTAGCTTGTGCTTCGCACTTCAAGTCAATGTTTGGCCGATTGCCATCAGCGCGGCTGGTGCCAATGTGACGCCAATCCGGGGAGTAGCGGCATGAGTGGCCATGGCGACGCGCGCAAGGGGGCGTGAAGATTTTCAGCGATCCGGGCGAATATGAAGATGGGTATTGAGCGGCTGGGGATTGCTCAAGCTGCCCCCTGACAAAATGAATATCCGACCATTATTTAATTCGGCGGGGATAGGACGGCCATCCGACAAGCGCGCTTCCCACGTGCTTCCCCGTCATCTCTTGGGAACTGCTAGGGAGGCGGATTTTGACAATTAATGCACTAGCTGGCCTGTCACCTGACGGCCCTAAATTCGATCTGGTCGGCCCTACCGTGGATGACGAGATTCGCCGCATTATCGCGCGCTATGGCACCGAAGCCGTAAAGCAGGCCGTCAAAAGGGTAACCAAGCCAAAGCGGGGGAGAAAGCCAGAGAAGGACTGGCCAGAATTGCGGGAGGTCATTGAATCGGATGCACGGGACTGGCTCGCCGGGGGTGATCCATTTTCTTCCCGGTCCAACTATTCAATCGCCAAAGACTTTGCGGACAACAATCCCGGCTATAGCCACCCGGCTACCATGAAGCGAATTGAGCGCAAGCTGGTGCAAAAGCGGGTGTGGATGACGCTGTTGACAGCCGAGACTTTTAGCCGAGAAGGCTATCCCTATGCCGTGCATATTCGCGCGCTCGAAGCACTGAGTGAAGCTGATTCTCATCCTGTTTGGGCGTCGATCCGGGATCGGGCAAAATCGGATGTAGCCGACTATGAGGCGAAAAAGGGCGAGGCCCCGCCTGCCCATATGTCCATGAAAGAAGTCGAAGACGCTGCGCGTAATGCCCTGCTGACTCTGAACGCGCTGAGCCAACCCAAAAAATCGGGCGGCTTATTTGGCCTGCAGTTCAACCATACCTCAACAAGCAACGCTCAGGACTAGGGAGGAAATTAGAACGAATTTTGTCGGGCCGAAATACCTCCGCCTTTTGTCGGGTCGAAATAGCGACGAATTAAGTCGTCTTCCTGAAAATTCGGGCACGCCATAACTGGCTGTCCCATGAAGTCCGTTGCACCTCCGCGCGGGCCAAATGGGGCCAAATCCATGCAGTCCATAAAGCACGATCCCCCGAAGATCGGTTACAGCATTCGGGAAGCCTGCCATGCGTCCAGCCTTGGCCGGACGACGCTCTATAATCACATCGCCGCCGGTCGCCTTCGCACTGTGCGCATTGGCGGCAGGACGATCATTCCAGCGGAAGCGCTGCACGCGTTCCTGCAAGGTCAAGGTGCCGGGGGTACCCAGTGAATGCGCGCGGTGGTCAAACGGGCCGTTATCGCGCTGCGTCCTGTACTGGGGTTGCAGCTGACAACCTCCATCGTAATCCTGCTCGGTCTGTCCGGGGACTAGACTTTGCCTTTGTGGCTGACGCTGCGCGACCAGCCCTTCCGGCGATCCTCGACCGGCTGGGGGTGCGCTGGCGTCGTGTTGGGCGGGAGATAGAGATGCTGTCTCCCCACCGTGCAGACCGGCACTTCGGCTCGTTCCGGGTGAACACCGTTACCGGGCGCTGGTCTGACTTCGCGGCCTCTATGGCAGGCAGTGATGTCGTCTCGCTGGTCGCGTACCTCACAAATTCATCCCAATCTGCGGCGGCTAGAGCCTTGATCAGCTTTATGGGGGTGCACCATGGCTGAGCTTGTTGCACTTTCCAGGGCGCTATCGCCGGAGGAACTGGCATGGCCTGACAGCGTGGCTGCACCCGACAGGCCACCCGAGTGGCGCGTCGTGATGCCAGTTCCCACAGATGTAACGGGCGTCTGGCCGCACAACCGCAAGCCGGATGCACACTGGGTTTACCGCAATGAGGCCGGCGAGCGGCTGTTCGTGGTCGCGCGGTTTGACCAGGCAGATGGCAAAAAAATCATGCCGATCAGCTATTGCGAGACTGCGACGGATGCTCGCCGCGCATGGCAATACAAAGCGCCGCCCGAGCCGCGCCCGCTCTATGGTCTGGATCGGCTGGCGGCAAATCCTGAAAAACCTGTGTTGCTGGTGGAAGGCGAGAAAACCGCAGAGGCCGCGCGCGTGATGTTTGCGGATTACGTGGCGATCACATGGCAAGGGGGTGCAGCGGCGGACGGCAAGGCGGACTGGCAACCCTTGTCCGGCAGAAAGGCTATACTCTGGCCTGATGCTGATGAGCCGGGACGGGCGGCCATGGCGCGCATTGCCGAGACTCTGGCATCACTGGGCTGCACCGTCCGGCTGGTTGATGTACCGAAAGACTGGCCGCAGGGATGGGACCTTGCCGATACTCTGCCTGATGGCGTGACGGTCGACGATCTGGCGACCTTACTTGCGCCTGCAGCACCGCTCGTTACAGCACCGGATGTCGAGAGACTGGCCGCGCTTGATCCTCTCGCATACGACACCTGTCGCAAGGACGAAGCGCAGAGGATGGGTGTTCGAGTCGCGACGCTTGATGCCGAAGTAAAGAGCTGCCGAGCAAAGAATGCGGAGTCTAAGCCCGGTATCGTTGATGACATTGAACCATGGCCCTTGCCGGTCGATAGTGCCGGCTTGCTAAACCAGATTGAGGGCATGTTTTCCCGCTATATCGTCTGCGAGCCTGAAGTGAGGATTGCGGCAACGCTCTGGGTGGCGTTCACCTGGTTTATCGACTGCGTCAATGTCGCGCCGCTGGCGATCATCACCGCACCGGAAAAGCGTTGTGGCAAGACTCAGATGCTGGACCTGATCAGCAAGCTCTGCCGCCGTCCCATGCCCGCGTCATCGATAAGCCCTGCCGCACTCTACCGTGTCGTGGAGCGCGATAGCCCAACCCTGCTGATAGACGAGGCCGATGCCTTTCTAAAAACCAATGATGAACTCCGCGGTATCATCAATAGTGGTCATACCCGCACCAGTGCGTATGTCATCCGTTGCATTGGCGATGATCAGGACCCTAAGCGCTTCTCGACATGGGGGGCGAAAGTCCTGTGCGGTATAGGCACCTTGCCAGAGACCTTGACGGATCGCGCAGTAGTGCTGGAATTGCGACGCAAGCTGCAAACCGAACATATCGAGAGATTGCGATATGCCGATAATGCAGCCTTTGTAGCTCTGGCACGCAAATTGGCGCGGCTTGCACAAGATCATGCAGGCACCATCCAGGCGGCTCGTCCAGCGCTTCCCAAAGCGTTGAACGACCGCGCACAAGACAACTGGGAACCACTGCTCGCCATTGCTGAGCTGGTCGGTGGAGCGTGGCCAGAGCGTGCGCGACAGGCGGCGCTGGCGCTGAGCGGTCAACAAGCTGAGCCCATATCACGCGGGGTTGAATTGCTATCCCACTGCCGAGACGCTTTCGAGTGCGAGGGGACTTCCCGCTTGGCGATGAATGCACTTCTCAGACGATTGAACGCCGATGACGAAGCGCCGTGGGCAACCTACAATCGTGGTCTGCCGCTCAGACCCCGCCAACTGGGCAAGATGCTCGGTGAATATGGGATCACAAGCAAAACCCTTCGTTTCAGCTCGGGCACCTCCAAAGGGTACGAGCGTGCACAATTTGAAGATGCTTGGTCACGGTATCTTTCCGCCCCTACCCCTTCTTGGCCGGCAACTCAGTTACAAATAAGCGAAATCAATGACTTAGGCGTTACTGAAGCGTTACCCAGCTATTCCCCGCTACCAGCACGAAGTTACACGGAATACGCCGGTAACACGTTGGTAACGCATAAAACATTGAAAACACAGCAATGTTACTCAGCAACCGGCGAAGAGGGATGGGAGGCTGAAGTATGAACATAGCGACCCTTATATCCGATGTCCGACGGCATGGCATCGACATGGTAATAGCCGGGGACACGATCCGGCTGCGTGGTCCGCGACCGTTGCCGGATCAATTGATGATGGCGCTGCGTGCTCGGCGCGATGAGGTATTGGAGGCATTGCAGCCGAAAGACGGTGGTATTGCTGGCCTGCTGACTTCGTGGCTGGATGACGTGCCGGAGCGCGCGGCCATACTGTTCGCGGATGCTGGCGTGCCGGACTGCTACGCGGACGATCTGGCTTTACTGGTCTGTATGCCGTGTCCACCGGGTGTCCCGTCGCAACGATGGCACCGGGCCAGAGACGCCTTGGGCGCGCTGATCGATGACTGCCGCGCAGCGGTCTGGGCACTCAAGAAAACTGACTCTTCGACGATGGTTTGAACAAAGGATAGGTCTCATGACGAACGACAATACGCCTGCAACTATTGGTGATCGCACCGGCCCCGTCGCCGAAATGGTAGTTAAGAATATTCGTGATGCTGTGCGCGTTCAGCACGAGCCGACGCTCAGACACGCGCACATTACGCAAGAGTTCGCGGCTTCATTCATGCAGTATAATGGAGGCGCACCAACTCTTGTGGATCATATGGCGGTCATGGGTGCGGCGCTGGATCGCGCAGAATCTGGCGATCCCGGGCTGGCCAGCCGAACGCTGGCAGCGCAGGCGGTATCGCTTGATGCGATATTCACCGAGCTTGCGCGCAGGGCAAGCGTCTGCACATTAAACCATCCGGAAGCAGCTGATCGATTCATGCGGCTGGCACTCAAGGCGCAGAGCAATTCCCGCGCAACGCTGGAAGCCCTGGTCAAGATGCACCAGCCGCGCGAGCAAACGGTGCGCCATGTTCACGTGAACGAGGGCGGGCAAGCCGTCATTGCCGATCAATTCCACCACCATGCGGGGGGACAGGAAAATGGATTTATTGCCGAACAACCCCATACAACCGGAACCGGAGCAGTTGGCGACGGCTCCGCGCTGCTTGGCCTTGACGCGCAAGGGGACGCCCTGCCAGTCCCCGGCGATCAAGGGGGCGAAGCGATGTCGCATGCACGGCGGTAAGGGAAGCGGCGCGCCGAAGGGGAACAGGAATGCCCTGAAGCACGGCGCACGCTCTGCAGAGGCGATGGAAACTGCGCGCTATCTGAGGGCGATGGCGCGGCTGGTGCGAGCTTTTAGATGCTAATACTGCGCTGAAGCGTCCCAAATCCTGAGCGAATATTCCAGGGTTTTCGGATCGTCAGTAATGTCAGCCGGGACTTCATAGCACAACCCACGGGTCTCGCCTGGCGGTACTATCACATCAAAGTAAATGAACCCTCGATCTGTCAAGTTAGTGGATCGTCCCGGCCTCCTAACAATTATGTCAATCTTCGCGGACTCTAAGACACGGTTTGAGTTGTTCTGAATCATGACGGATATAGGAGATTCCTTGCCGCAAGATTGCGGATCGAAATGCGCTTCCCCGGCAAGATAACTTTCCAGAGATGGGGGCGCTGTGTACTCAGGCCGCGGAACTATTATGAAATAAACCCCTAGGGTCAGGACTCATTGCGGTAGCCAGAAGATGACGGTTGCGGCGATGCAGAT
>CAYOMD010000026.1:23935-38766 GCA_964404985.1 uncultured Sphingomonadaceae bacterium | reverse complement strand
GCGTCTCGATGCCGAGCGACAGCGGCGTCACGTCGAGCAGCAGCACGTCCTTGACATCGCCTTGGAGCACGCCTGCCTGAACGGCAGCCCCGAGCGCGACCACTTCATCCGGGTTCACGCCTTTGTGAGGCTCGCGGCCGAAGAACTGCTTCACCGCTTCCATGACCTTGGGCATGCGGGTCATGCCGCCGACCAGCACCACTTCATCGATGTCACCCGGCTTCAGGCCAGCGTCGGCAAGTGCCTTCTTGCATGGCTCCATGGTGCGGGCGACCAGATCATCGACCAGTTGCTCGAGCTTGGCGCGCGAGAGCTGCTTCACCATGTGCTTCGGGCCGGTCTGGTCAGCGGTGATGAACGGCAGGTTGATTTCGGTCGACTGCGCGGACGACAGCTCGATCTTGGCCTTTTCAGCGGCTTCCTTCAGGCGCTGTAGGGCCAGCTTGTCGGAGCGCAGGTCGATGCCCTGGTCCTTCTTGAATTCTTCGGCCAGCCAGTCGATCACGCGGGTGTCGAAGTCTTCGCCACCGAGGAAGGTGTCCCCGTTGGTCGACTTCACTTCGAACACGCCGTCGCCGATCTCCAGCACGGAGATGTCAAAGGTGCCGCCGCCGAGGTCGTAGACGGCGATGGTCTTGCCGTCCTGCTTGTCGAGGCCGTAGGCAAGGGCTGCCGCCGTTGGCTCGTTGATGATGCGCAGCACTTCCAGCCCGGCGATCCGGCCGGCGTCCTTGGTGGCCTGGCGCTGGGCGTCGTTGAAATAGGCGGGCACGGTGATCACGGCTTGCGTGACCGTCTCGCCCAGATAGGCCTCGGCGGTTTCCTTCATCTTCTGCAGAATGAAGGCGGAGACTTGGCTCGGGCTGTAGCGCTCGCCGCGGGCCTCGACCCAGGCGTCGCCGTTGTCGGCCTTGGTGATCTTGTAGGGGACGAGGCCGATGTCCTTCTGGGTCATCGGGTCGTTGAACGTGCGGCCGATCAGGCGCTTGATGGCATATAGCGTTGATTCCGGGTTGGTGACCGCCTGACGCTTGGCGGGCTGGCCGACCAGACGCTCACCGTCGCTGGTGAACGCGACCATGGAAGGCGTGGTGCGCGCACCTTCCACATTCTCGATTACTTTGGGCTGCGCACCTTCCATGACAGCGACGCAGCTGTTGGTTGTGCCCAGATCGATACCAATGACTTTACCCATATGTCTTTTCCGTTTCCTGCCCTGCGCGACCATGATGGCACGCGGCGGGCTTAGCCGATGACTATTGACAAAAAAATGAGCACGCACTGTTTCCAGTACTGCCAGCGCGCTCGATATAGGGAGCGACTTTGCTGGCTACAACAGGGCTGATGTGCGCTGAGCTGTGCTTTTTTTCCGTTCATCGCGGATTGTCATGCGATGCATTCCATCGGTCCGGGCTCTCCCTCGGCGAGGGAGGGGAGAACCATGCCGCACCAACTCTGGTGCTGCACCCCCCACTCCCGCAGGCGGACGGCGTGGCCTGAGGTGAAGGGGCTGAGCATGCTCCCAAATCTGCGTGCAGCGCGTTGATGCTGCGCTGTATCTTTGCCCTCCTCCGCAAGAGACAGGACGCGAGGATTATGGTGAGTCGGGGGCACACATCAGCCAGGACTTGGCGCACGGTGTACGGCTTTGCCGCATCCATACGCGCCATGATCGATGTGCGCTCACCTTCTTCTCTGCCGTCGCCATCGCCGCTAGCGTCATCTTCTGGCCCTGATCAATGAGTCCTGAGCCCTGGGAGATACTTGGGATTTGTCGGGATACTTTACAGCGACTTTTGCGACTCTCAGCAGCATCGCGAATAAAACATTGATATTAAACGATTAATACTTCATTCGCACGAATGGTACGGACATTGCATAGCTATCTTGGTCAAAAAATATTCCGCAAGGGTCACTCCATGAATGTATCCATGCTTTTCCGCTCTGCTACAGCCGCTCTGTTGTTCGCTGGCACCTTGGCCATGCCGACTAGCGCCGCCACGCTGCTCGGAGATTTCATCACCGCGAGCTATCTTTTCCCGAACGCAGACAGTGTTTTTACCGATACAGCCTTCGTCAGCCCGTCGCCCACCTTCACGGTTGTTGCCGGTCCGGAAGCCACCGGCACTGTTGATTTTTCCTCGCAGACCTTCGATTTCGAAGCCAGCTCGTTCACGCTCACACTGCTGAACGATGTGTTCTTCACCCCTGCTGACTTTAACGGCTGGCAATTCGTCAACAACAGCAAGGCTTTCGACGCGATCACGTCGGTGACGGGAATTGATCCGACCCGTGTGACGACCAGCGATAACACGCTGCGCATCAACTGGCAGAATATCGCTTTCCGGGCGAATGACGTCATCACTGTTGATTTTGGCGCGAGCGTCGTACCGGAGCCGGCTAGCTGGATGCTGATGATCGGCGGCCTCGGCCTGGCAGGTGCTGCCATGCGCCGCCGTCGTGTTGTCAGCATCGCCTGAATTGCCCGGAAGAATTTTGAACGATTGGGTTTTGAAGGCTATTGCGATGCCCGTTAACTGCATGGCGATGCGGTATCAGTTGGAATACCCCCCCCCGCGCTCGTGACGCTGGCTGATGGAAGTCCTCTGGCCGTGCACTGGATACGGGCTCAGTATAGTTGGAACATGGTGGCATCTCATACCAAGGTGCATTGATCGTGGCTCACATAAACGTCGTCACCCCGGCCCCTCGATGCCGCTTGGCAAGCGTCGCTCGGGATGAACTTCAGCCGGGGCACGTCCATATAATGCTGGCAGATGATGCTGGAGCTGCCCCTCGACCGGGCTCGGGGCGAACGGTTTAACCTAAAGTCATCAAGCTCTAGCCCTGCACTTTGCCGTGCTGCGGCAGCGGGTGTCGCATGACCCGGTAAAGCACGGAGTCTGGGTTGCGGAAAACCCTCACCCAGTTTGGCCTGGGCGTATGGCGCAACAGCGAGGTGCCGACGATCCAGACATAGTCAAAACGCTGGTCCGGAAAATAGGCCAGCCGCGCCTCGAGCGCATAGGGGGTCGGCAAGTCCAGCGCGCATTCCTGCGGATAAACGAGGTGCGAGGGGTTGCGATAGAGCTGAGTGTCGCGGTTGTAGCGCACGCGCATGACTTGATAGAGCGGCATGTCGAACAGGACATTGACGAATGCGTCGCGCTTCAGAACGGCGTAAGCCTGCACGTTCGCCAGTGTGGCAATCGGGATCGACGGGGCACACGGCACGACGGCAAAGCTGGCGATACGGGCGCCGGTCGGCACCTGGTCCAGAGCCCTCAGGTGTTCGGTGTAAATCCGGTCCGCCTGCAGCCAGTCCCGGGTCAGGGTGCCGATGCGCACGAACGCCAGCAGGGCTATCCCCAGCCCGACGCCGGCACGCAGGCGCGGTCCGGCACGCTCGGTCCAGGCAAGGGCTGCCACCACAGACAGGACGAGCGGCACGGTCAGGCGCTGGTCGGCCAGCGCGCTGCCGGAGACTGTATAAGGCATTGCCAGGTAAACGATGAAGATAAGCACACTCACCAGCAACCCGCCGTGGTGGACCTTGAGCCGTCGCGTCGCCAGGCCAAGGCCGATCACGCTGCATGTCCCTGCCGCAAGCCCTATGTCAAAAACAGGATTGTAGAGCCGGAACGGGCTGATGAGGCTGACGGCTTTGGACGACCATGTCGACCATGAAGTGACGGACTGCCCATCGCCGGACGCCAGATACCAGGCCGTCAGGGCCAGTGCCGGCAGGCAATGCAGCATCCGCACCAGGGTGGCCCGAAGACTGTCGAGAATGCGGCCGGAACCGGCGACGCTATGCCAGGCGGCATGCAAGGTCAGCACACCCACAAAGATGAGGTAGATGCCGAACGCGACCAGGTGGCAGACCCAGAGCAGTGCCGCCAGCACCGCGAACACCAGATGAAGCCAGACCTTGGGAGGGGCAAGGCTGTCGGTTTCATCCTTCAGATGATGCAGCCAGAGTGCGACCATGGGGAGCGCCATGCCGAGGCCGAGCAGGTAATTGACGAACCCCCAGAGCAGGAACCAGTTGAAAACGAACACGAACGCCAGCAACGCCAAAGACTGACGCGTGCCGTGCAACTGCCGGCTGATCGACAATGTGCCCCAGGCGCTGCCCAGAATCGCGGCCGCCAGGGTCAGCCGGCTTGCAGTATCGAGGCTGACGATTTCAGCAAGACCAAGCATCAGCAGGTCGCCGCCCAGGTTCGGCACCAGCCTTAGCTGAGCCTCGTAATAGAGCGCGAGATATTTGGAGTGATCGCTGTTCAGCAGGATGTGCAGGCGCGCAAGATGGCCGGGCAGGTCGGTCAGTGGCAGCATGGACGGCAACAGGAACGGCACCAGGCATGCCACAGCGAGCAGCGCTTTCAGCAGCCGCCAGAACAGTGGGTCAGGGGTCATTGTGCGGTGCGTCATAAATGCCTCCTAGCGGCAAAACGCGCCGGATAGAAGCCATACAGATGCTGTAAAGTTGCTGGCGGCATCGTATATCTGGTGCACACAATTGGAGGATATCATGACGCCGATCCGAATTGCTCTGGCCGCCGCCCTGATTGCAGCTACACCCGCAGCCTTTGCCCAGACCGCCAAGCCGCAGGTGAGCGGCGGCTGGGTGCGCCTGCCGCCGGTCGCCACGCGCCCGGCCGCCGGCTATCTCACCCTCAAGGGCAGCGCTCAGGCCGACACACTGGTAAAGGTGGACG
Organism: uncultured Sphingomonadaceae bacterium; assembly: GCA_964404985.1. Classification (GTDB taxonomy): domain Bacteria; phylum Pseudomonadota; class Alphaproteobacteria; order Sphingomonadales; family Sphingomonadaceae; genus Hankyongella. The sequence goes on along the minus strand of CAYOMD010000026.1, from coordinate 34,042 downwards.
CGCCGTTTGCCGGGCGCGTCGAACTGCACGCCATGAAGAGCGAGGGCGGCGTGATGAAAATGTTCCGTCAGGACAAGATCGACGTGCCGGCAAACGGCACGGTGACGCTGGCACCGGGCGGCATGCACCTGATGTTCTTCGACCTCAAGAACCCGCCGGCTGCCGGGTCCAAAGCGACCGTGACCCTGACCTTCGCAAAGGCCGGTACGATCACGGTGCCGCTTGATGTGCGGTCCGTCACCGGAGAGCCGACGATGAAGGACCATGGCGGCCATCACTAGACCGCTGATGACTTTATGTTGAGTCTAGGCCCTCACCGTTCGTGTCGAGCCAAGTCGAGACACATCAAGATGATGCTTGAGCCGCCCCTCGACAGGGCTCGGGGCGAGCGGTTTGATGTAAAGTCATCAGGCTCCAGGCCGCTCACGGCTGGCGAGGTCGCCCTCGCGCGCAGCCTGTTCCATGACGCGATCGATTACGGTGCTGTGCGCCTGCACCACCGGCGCTGGGCGTTCTGGCACCATGCACGCTATGTGATGGCACCCGATGGGCACCTGTGGTTCGCACCGGGAAACCGCTGGTGGCGCGCGGACTTCGCAGCGGCCGAGTTGCCTGCGCAAGGGCTGTTCTGCCACGAGATGACCCACGTCTGGCAGCACCAGAGCGGTCGCAACCTCATCACCGAGCGGCCACTCTGGGCGCGTTACCGATACTTGCCGCTGAAGTCCGGTCGTCGGTTCGAGGCCTATGGCCTTGAGCAGCAGGCGGAGATCGTCCGCCACATCTTCCTGCTGCGCGCGGGTGTCGCCGTGCCGGGTGCACCGCCGCTGGAGGTCTACGAGCGGCTGCTGCCCTTCGGCCCGGCTTACGCCTAATCCGCCCGCGCGTGGTCGAACTGGAGTTGAGACAGGCGGGCGTACAGGCCGCTCTCGGCGATCAGCTCCCGGTGCGTGCCCTGGGCGACGATCCGCCCCTGATCCAGTACGATGATGCGGTCAGCGTTGACGACGGTTGAGAGCCGGTGGGCGATCACCAGGGTCGTGCGGTTTGCCATCAGCCGGTCGAGCGCTTCCTGAACGGCGCGTTCCGATTCACTGTCGAGCGCGGATGTCGCCTCGTCCAGCAGCAGGATCGGGGCATCGCGCAGTATCGCGCGCGCTATCGCCAGCCTCTGGCGCTGACCGCCCGACAGGCGGACACCCGCCTCGCCGAGATAGGTATCAAGGCCCTCAGGCAGCGCCTCCAGGAAGTCGCGGGCGGATGCTGCCTCGATTGCAGCCATGACCTCGACCTCGGTCGCCTCTGGCCGGCCATAGCGGATGTTCTCGCGTGCGCTGGCCGCAAACACCACCGTCTCCTGCGGCACCATGGCCATGCGCCGGCGCATCGCCTGCGGGTCGACGGTGCGGATGTCGACGCCGTCGATCAGGATACGGCCCGCTTCAGGATCATAAAAGCGCTGGAGCAGCTGGAACAGGGTCGATTTGCCGGCACCCGAGGGCCCGACAATCGCGACCGTCTCGCCCGGGCGGATCGCGAGCGAGAAATCCGCCAGCGCAGAAGTGCCGGGACGACTGGGGTAGGTGAACGCGACATGCTCGAAGGCGACCGCGCCCAGTGCCGGCTCCGGCAGCGAGACCGGATTGGCCGGCGCGCTGATCTTGCTGGTCGTCGCCAGCAGATCGGCCAGGCGCCCGGCGGCACCGGCGGCGCGCATCACATCGCCGATCACTTCGGTCAGCGCGCCGAACGCTCCGGCAACGAGTGCGGCCCACAGCACAAAGGCGGTGATCGCCCCGCCGGAGAGATTGCCCTCGATCACATCCTTGGCCCCCTCCCACAGCACCAGAGTGATCGCCGAGAAGACCAGCAGGATCACGATGGCCGTCATCATGGCACGGATCAGAATACGCAGGCGCGCAGCGGAAAATGCACCTTCGGCGGCACCGGCAAAGCGGGCGCGCTCGGTCTGTTCCTGCGTGAACGCCTGGACGATGCGGATTGCACCCAGCGCCTCGTCGGCCATGGCGCCGACGTCGGCAATCCGGTCCTGGCTGACACGAGACTGGCTGCGCACCTTGCGCCCCAGCAGGACGATCGGCAGCACGGTCAACGGGATCACCAGCAGCAGCAGCGCTGCGTGCTTGGGGCTGGTGGTGAACAGAAGGACCAGCCCGCCGATGGCCGTAATGGTGTTGCGCATGGCGACCGAGGCGGAGGTGCCGACCACCTGCTCGATCAGAGTAGTATCCGCGGTGAGACGCGCGGCGATTTCGGAGGGACGGTTCACCTCGAAGAATTCCGGCGAGAGCGTCAGAAGGTGGCTGTGCACGGCCATGCGGATATCCGCCACCACCCGCTCGCCGACCCAGCTTACGATGTAAAAGCGCACGGAACTCGCGACGGCCATAACCGCGACGATGCCAAGAAGCCCGAGAAAATAAGGTGTTATGGCATCCGGGTCGGACGCGCCGAACCCCTTGTCGACCACCTGCCGGAACGCCTGCGGCATGGCGAGCGTTGCGCCGGACGCGACCAGCAGGGCCGCCATCGCCAAGGCAATATGGCCTGGATAGCGCTTGATGAAACCCCAGATGATCCAGAGGTTGAGCAGCTTCGGCTTGGGGGTATCGGACAATGCAGCATGACCATGTTGGGGACGTAGCCCCCGCACTAGCAGCCGCACGACGGGCGGGCAATGCGCACCCCTGTCGCGCATGGCACCATCATGCCAGGTGTGGGGCGTACGCCGTCACACAAGGCACTGCGCCAGCAGAGACTTCCGCCGCTCAGCGTTCCGTGAAGGCGGTCTGCAGTGCGTTGGTGACCGGTTTGAACAGGTAGGCCATCAGGGTCTTGCTCCCGGTCTTGATGTCTGCAGCGACGGTCATGCCCGGGGTGATCATGAGCCCGCGCGCCGGATCGCCGATGCTGGTGGAATCGAGCGAGACGCGCGCCGAGAAATAGGGCTGGCCGCGATCATCGACGAAGGAGGCTGCCGAGATATACTCAACCCGGCCGCGGACACCGCCATGGCGGGCGTAGTCAAAGGTCTGGACCTTGACCGTGACCGGCAGGCCGATCTTGACGTGGCCGATATCGCGAGGCGAGATGCGCACGTCGGCGATCAGGCGACCCTCCTGGGGCACCACCTCGGCGACGATATCGCCAGGGGCAATCACTGTGCCGAGCGCGCGGACTTTCAGGCCCTTGACCACGCCTTCCACCGGCGCACGCAACGCCAGGCGGCGGACCCGGTCCTCAGCCTGGGCGATACGCTCGTTCACTTCCGCGAAATCGGCACTGGCGCCGCCCAGCTCGCGCAGGGCATCGCTGCGCAGGCGGTCACCGATCTCCCGCCGGCTGCTGCGCACTTCATCGACAGCGGCGCGGGAGGCCTGCTGCTGGCTAATGGTCTGGGCGAGCTGCCCTTGCAGGTCGGCAAGCTGGCGTTCAAGGTTCAGGTAAGCGAGCCGGGAGATCAAGCCTTTGTCGACCAGTGGCTTGCGGGCGCTCATATCCTCTTTCAGCAGGCGGACCTGCTCGCGCAGGGAGACCTCGCGGTCCTGGAGTGCAGCCAGTTGGCCGTAACGTTCCTTGATCTGGGCGTCGGCGACGGAAAGCTGGGTTTCCCGGCTCTGCGACTGCCCGGAGAGTATCGCCGCCTGGTCCTGGCGGAGTTCGGCGAAGTCCGAGCGTCCGCTCGGCAACGCCTTGCCCTCGGCAAACGCTTTCAACCGTTCAACCTGAAGGCGCAGGGCCTCGCGACGGGCGCGCAGACTATCTAGCTCTGCGGTTGCCGCTGTAGGATCAAGGCGCAACAGCACCTGATTGGCCTTCACCAGCTCACCGTCGCGCACGACGATCGCGCGTACAATGCCGCCCTCCAGATGCTGGACTTGCTGGACAAAATCGGCAGGAGCGATCTCGCCCGGTGCTACCGCCAGTTCGTCGAGCTCCACGAAGGACGACCAGACGATGAACGTGGCAACCAGCGCCACCAGCAGCCAGACGATCCGGCGCGATGCGCCCGGTGTCGGCAACTCCTGCAGCACGACCGAGCGCGCCAGCAACTGGCGGCTGTGCTCGAAAGAGGCGCCGTCGCCGCGGAAACCCTCGGTCAGTGCGGACCACATCTTATGGACCGGTGAGGGCAGGCGCGTTGCACCCGGCTCCGGCGTTTGCTGCGGTGTGGGGTTGGTCGCAGCGCTCATGCCGCCACTCCTTTGGCTGGGTTTGTCTTGGCAAGGACGTGTTCAGGCGGGCCATAAGCGGCAAGCTGGCCCCGGTTCAGGACGGCGACCATATCTGCCAGCATGATGTGGCTTGGGCGGTGCGAGACCATCACCGTTGTGGTCTGGCCCTTCAGTGCGCGCAGGACTTCGACGAAGAAGTCGTCGTTTGCACGGTCGAGCAACTGGGCCGGCTCGTCCATCAGGATAATCGGCGGCTGCTTGACCAGTGCGCGGGCGATGGCCAGTGCCTGGCGGAACCCGGCGTTGAAGCGGGTCTCGGACTGGTCGCCAAGCCGGGTATTGAAGCCGTCCGGCAGGGCCTCAATCTGGCCAATGATCCCAAGCCGTTCGCAGGCGCTACGCAGGTCGGCATCAGCGGCCAGCGGATTGCCGAGCCGCAGGTTCTGGGCAATCGTACCATGGAACAGCGCGGTCTCCTGCGGGACATAGGCGATGGTCTGGCGCAGTTCGACCGGGTCGATCTGGCGAATGTCGATACCATCGATCAGTACCGCTCCAGCCTGCGGCCGGTTCATGCCTAGGGCGACGGTCAGCAGGGTGGATTTGCCTGCGCCATTGCCGCCAGTGACCGCGATCAGTTGCCCGGGGGTGGCGGTCAGGCTCACGCCGAGCAGCGCCGGATCACTGGCCGGGCGATAGCGGAAGCTGACCCTATCGAATGTCAGTCCGCCAAGGAAATTACGCTCGACCCGGCGGCCGGCGCTGCGGCGGCGCGTCTCGGTCGGCGCGCGCATCAGCTGGTTGAGCTGGCGGGTGGAGAGCTGAGCCTGCTCGAGCCGCGTCATCGCCAGGAACAGGCTTTGCATCGGCGACAGCAGCCGCCAGACCAGTGACATCACTGCAATCATGCCGCCCATGGTCATATCGCCGGCAACCACGCGCTCGACGCTCCAGGCGACCACGCCGACACCGGCAGCAACCATGATCGCCTGTGCCAACGTCTGCAGCAACTGGGTGAGCCGTGTCACCTCGAAGTGGCTGTGTGACATTGCTGCGCTGATTTCCCGGTAGCGTTCCAGCCACATTTGCTCCGCGGACAACTGCTTGATAGCGCGGGTGTTACGGAACATGTCGATCAGGAACTCATGCCGTTCGGCCCGCATGCGCGACGACCGCCTGACATGGCGCTTGAGCGCCGGGTCAATGGCCAGCCCGAGCAAGACATACAGCACCAGCATGACAACCGGCACCCACACGACCGGCCCCGCCAGCCAGGCGATCACGCCCAGAAACATCAGGGTGAATGGCAGCTCCAGCGCAACATTGACGACCGGGCCTGTGAACAGGTCACGCAGGGAATCGAACTCCCGCAGCCGCGAAACCTGTGCGCCGATCGGGGCCGATTCCACCATCGCGGGCGGCAGTTCGATGATCTGGCGGAAGGTGCTGGTCGAGACGATGCTTTCGATCCGCGCGCCGACATGGGCGATGATACGCGCCCGCACCTGGCGCAGCCCGATGTCAATCGCCAGCAGGCACAAGGCACCCAGCACCAGAAGCAGCAGAGTCTGCGTGTTCCCGGTTGGGATCACCCGGTCGTAGATCGCCATCAGATACAAGGAGACCGAGAGCGCAAACAGATTGAGCACCGCCGTGATGGTAAACAGGCTAAGGATAGAGGCGCTGAACCGACCCTTCAGCGCACCAATCCAGTTTTCCTGCCGGGTCGTTTCTTCCTGCTCATCAAAGCTGCCCGCGCGCGCCGGGGCCTGCAGCACGCCGGTCATGGCGCTGGCAGGCAGTTCGATCTCCATATCACTTTCGGGGCAAAACACACAGAAGCCATGATCGGTCTGGTGCAGCACGACGACCGGCAGGCCGCTCTTGCGGACCATGAGCGCCGGCAGCAGGCGCGGGTCAAGCCGGCCACGGCTGACCTGCGCATTGCGGCACTTGTAGCCCAGTTCCGCCAGAACGTTCAGCAGGTCGGTGAGGTCGAGATCGTCCGCGAAATGCGGCAAGGCTTCCACCAGGTCACGGGTCGAGCCACGCCAGCGCAACGCCTGCAGCAGGGGGAACAGGCAGGCAGCAAACGCGCCCTTGCCCTTGAAGCTGGCGACCGCATCGGTACGCATGGCCGCACCCAGTTGATCTGGTGCTGCTGAGAGCAGAGTCGGCCGGGAGAAGCGTTCAGCCAGAGCCTCGGTGATGCCGCGCGCGTCGCTTGGGGGGCTGTTGCTCATGCAGCGGCTCCCTTGGCGCTCGACGGCTGCGGCGTGACATCGACCAGCACGCCGTTACGCAGATGATACTGCCGGTCGGCGATGGCCAGCAGCGACGGGCGGAAGCTGACGATGACGATCGCAGCACGGGTGTGGAAACGTACCAGCAGTTCGCGCACGAGCGCGTCGCCTGCCTGGTCCAGGGCGGCATTGGCCTCGTCGAACAGGATGAATTTCGGATCGCCGACAAGTGCGCGCACCATGGCAATGCGTTGCACGACGCCGGACGGCAGGCCGCCGTTGCTGCCCGCGCCGATCTCCATTTCATAGCCGTCAGGGACGCCGGCGAAGTAACGATCGAGGCCCAGCGCAGCCGCGAGATCAAGAGCCTGGGCAAGATGGGCGTCGACGTCGAAATTGGTCAGGTTGTCGAGGACTGTACCCTTGAAAAGCACGGCCTTCTGCGGAATGAAGGCAACTTGCTGTCGGAGGGTCTTCAGGTTGACGTCCTCGATAGGTATGCCGTTGGCAGTCAAACGTCCGGTTTGCGGATGCAGGCCGCCCACCAGCATCCAGAGCAGACTCGATTTCCCGCAGCCATTCGACCCCGAGATTCCAACAGTCTCGCCGCGGCGAATTGTGAGGTCGAGGCCGGAGAATAGCGGTTGTGTCGCTCCGGGATACGCAAAGGATACATTTTCGAGCGCGATACGCTCCAATGCTCCGAGCCCGACGGCATCTTCGTTACGCTCGCGCGGCATGGAGGCGATAGCGCGCATGCGGTCCATGCTGAGGCGCACCGACTGATAGCGGGTCCACAGTGCCAGCGAGCGCAGCAACGGCTGGACCGAGCGCCCGGCCAGCATAGTTGCCGCCGCCAGCGCGCCGGTGCTCATCTGGCCCTGGATGACCAGCCAGGCACCGAAGCCGCCGACAGCAATCGTGCTGAGCAGCGAAAAGCCGCTGCCAAAGCTCTCCGACACACTGCCCAGATAGTGGGTGCGCCAGCTGAGCGCTGCGGAACTGGCCGTCAAACGTTCGTAACGGCGCGCCAAAACCCGCTCCATCGCAAGGCCCTTGGCAGTATGGATGTTAGAGAGGACCTCGACGATGAAATTGTAGCGCCGGTCGTCCAGCACCTTGCGCTTGCCGTGAACATCATGGAGCGCATGGCCGGTTATCCAGGCCAACAGACCAAAGAGCAGGACCAGCATTACAGGCACCAGCACCATCGTCCCCCCGATGTAGGTCATGAGGCCGAGGTAAATCACGAGGAAAGGCAAATCGACCAGCAGAAGGCCGGCTTGCTGCCCATAGAAATCTCGGATGGCCTCGACACTGTTAAGCCGGTCGAGGTGGGTGCCGATGGCCTTGCTCTCAACCTCGGATACCGGTGCATCCAGGAAGCGCTCGACCAGTTCAACCGTGGTGCGATGCTCGAAGCGGGCGCCTTCCCAGGCGATGATTGCCGAGCGCGACTGGCGCAGCACGGCCTCTAATATGATCGCCGACCCCAGCCCGAGCACGAGGATGCCCAAAGTCCCAAACGCGGCGTTCGGGATGATTCGATCATAGATTTGTAGCAGAGCGAGCGGCAGCGCCAGGCCGAGTATGTTCAGCGCGCCGGCGGCCAGAAGCAGGTCGACACGCAGAACACTCAGCGCACGCAGCATCCCGATTGCCTCAGCAATCTGCGGCGAAACCCAAGGCTTGCGCCGGATTTTCAGCTCACCCTGCTCCAATGACTTCAGCCTCACGCACCGGGGGTGGCCAAAATATACCCTACCCCCTTCAAACATTGCGCAAGATTAAAGGCTTAAGGGTTACGAGGTGGTTAAGGCTAACGGATGTTCCGACAATTACGGAACCGTTTTGGCGAATGCGGATTAACCAGCCCTGCATACGAGTCCCTAACAGTCGTGATGGTACGGCACCTTAGCGGACAAGCATAAAAAGCGCGTCATTCAAGGGTGTGGAGTAGCAGATGGCTGACCAGTTTTCCGGTATGGGCAATGTTTCCGGCGCGTCGGACGCCCTCGTGGACCTGATGACGGCGATTGCGCCGGAGGAGAACGATCCGGCCAAGGCCAAGGAAAAGGCCATGACCGGCAGTGTCTCGACGGATCAGTCTGCCCCCGCCGATCCGTCTGCAGTACACCTTGGCACCAATGCGCAGGTGAACCCGCAATTCGATACCACAAACGGTGACGGCGCGGTGACAGCTTCTGTTGCCGAGTACTCGGACAATGTCGCGGTCGGTGCTGCGCCGGGCACAAGCCCTGCTCCGGGAACATCAGAAGCCATCACCCCGCTTTCCGACCCCCAGGGCCAGCAGGTTCCGGGTGCGCTCGACGCGGGCGGTGCGACGCCCCAGGAAGAGACATCGCCGGAGTTGGCGCAAGCCGCTGCGGTGTCGGATGCGGCATTGGCAACAGCCGCGGTTCAGGCGACAGATTACGCCGTGCTGGCAGAGCCAACGGCTGAAGCTGCGCCGTCCGTACAGGAAGAATTGCAGGTCTATCCCCTCAATGTAACGCCGGTTCAGGCAGAACAGCCTACGGTGCCGAGCGTTCCGGCTCCCGAAGCTCCGGCCCCGGACGTGCCGGTTGATGCAGCGCCGGGCGTTCCGGCTCCCGAAGCACCAGCCCCGGACGTGCCGGTTGATGCAGCACCGAGCGTTCCGGCTCCCGAAACACCAGCCCCGGACGTGCCGGTTGATGTGGCACCGAGCGTTCCGGCTCCCGAAGCACCAGCCCCAGAGTTGCCGGTTGATGTGGCACCGAGCGTTCCGGCTCCTGAAGCACCAGCCCCGGACGTGCCGGTTGATGCAGCACCGAGCGATCCGGCTCCCGAAGCACCAGCCCCAGAGTTGCCGGTGGATTTGGCGCCGGTCAATGCGTCTCCCGAGATTACATTTGAGGGTGGCGGGGATGGTGCGTGGCCGATCATCGACGAGAACACGACGTATGTCGGCCGGATTACGGCGACGGATGCGGATGCCGGCACAACGCTGAATTACGCGATTGTCGGCGGCGGCGACGCTGCGCTCTTCACCATAGACGCCCAGACCGGCGATCTGCGCTTTATCAACGCGCCAGACTTTGAAGCCCCGACAGATGCGGACGGCGACCGGATGTATCAGGTCCAGGTCGCGGTGTCGGACGGTGTGTCGACAGACACGCAACTGATCGATGTGCGCATTGCTGACACCAACGAAGGCCCGACCCTGAACTGGGGTGCCGCCGCCGTCAGCGAGAACGCGACCGGCACGGTCTATACAGCCGTCGCCACTGACCCCGAGGGTGCCCCCCTCAGCTACAGCCTGTCGGGCACGGACGCCGCGCTGTTCGCCATCGACGCGGCCACCGGCGCGGTGCGTTTCAACGCCGCCCCGGACTACGAGGCTCCGGCGGATGCAGGCGCAAACAACGTCTACAACGTGACCGTCACCGCCAGCGATGGCGTGAACAGCGCCACGCAGGACATCGCGATCACGGTCAGCGACACCAACGAAGGCCCGACCCTGAACTGGGGTGCCGCCGCCGTCAGCGAGAACGCGACCGGCACGGTCTATACAGCCGTCGCCACTGACCCCGAGGGTGCCCCCCTCAGCTACAGCCTGTCGGGCACGGACGCCGCGCTGTTCGCCATCGACGCGGCCACCGGCGCGGTGCGTTTCAACGCCGCCC
>CAYOMD010000026.1:0-23835 GCA_964404985.1 uncultured Sphingomonadaceae bacterium | reverse complement strand
ATGGCGTGAACAGCGCCACGCAGGACATCGCGATCACGGTCAGCGACACCAACGAGGCCCCGACAAATCTGCTGATCGACGGCGTGACGATCGCTGCGAACAGTGCCGGCGAGCTTGCTTTGCAGGAAAACACAGCGCCGGGAACTGTGGTAGCCACGCTTGGAGGTCTCGATCCGGACGCAGGGGACAGCTTCAGCTTTGCCATCAGCGGTCCGGACGCGGACGTCGCACTTTTCAACGAATGGTTCGAGATCCGCGGCAATGAAATTGTTGTCCGGCCAGATGCTGTCATCGATTTTGAACGCGCCCAGCTGGAACTGGATGGTGACCCGTTCGAACTGGATGTCGTGGTCACGGACTCGCAAGGAGCCACTCTGCGCCATAGCCTCAACATTTCCCTGCAGGATGTGAATGAAGCGCCAACAGGGCTGGGGGCTATCAATTATGGTGTTGGATATGCCTACAACGAAGTCTCGGAACTGACACCCGCCGGTACAGTGCTGGTCGATGTCCAGGTGGCTGACCCGGATGCAGGCGATAGCCTGACGTATTCGATTGTGGGTGGCAGCGATCTGTTTGCGCTCGATGGGGCCTCTGTGGTTCTCAAGGCGGGTGCCACACTTGATGCCGAGACTGCGCAGACGCATGACTTCATCGTCCGCGCAACCGACTCTCAGGGTGCAACATTCGATACGGCAGTGACCATAGATGTTTGGGACGATAATGAGGGCCCAGCGCTCACATCACCCCTGACGGCGACAGCCAACGAGAACGCGACCGGCACGGTCTATACAGCGACCGCGACAGACCCCGAGGGTGCCCCCCTCAGCTACAGCCTCTCGGGCACGGATGCCGCGCTGTTCGCCATCGACGCGGCCACCGGCGCGGTGCGTTTCAACGCCGCCCCGGACTACGAGGCTCCGGCGGATGCAGGCGCAAACAACGTCTACAACGTGACCGTCACCGCCAGCGATGGCGTGAACAGCGCGGCACAGAATGTCGCCATCACCGTCAGCGATGTCGGCGAGAACGTCCTTCTCGGCAGCGGCAACGATGTATTCATCGAAAACGGCGTCAACGAAGGGTCAGTTGACGGTGGTGCGGGCAATGACACGCTCACCGGCGGCAGCGGCAATGACGTGCTGAGCGGCGGCACCGGCAACGATTCCATTACCGGCAATGCCGGGAATGACACGCTCACCGGCGGCGACGGCAACGACACCATCTTCGGCGGCACCGGGACGGACAGCATCACGGGCGGCGCTGGCGATGACCGGCTGGATGGCGGCAGTACCGAGGCCACCAACATCATCAATTTCTCCGGCGACCGGATTTTCTACGACTTCTTCTACAACGGCAACGCCACGTTCAGCCACAACGACCAGCGGGTCTCGGGGCCGACTGACGGCAACGACACCATTTCCAACTTCTCGGTGTTCAACTACGGGTCGACAACCTGGGCCCCGACTTACGGCACGTTGGGCAACAACAATGCCGAGACAACCACATTCACAACAACAAGCTACCCGCACTTCGCGCAAGGCGGTAACGACATCCTGACCGGCAGTTCGGCCAACGACTCGATCTACGGAGAGGCCGGGGACGACACGCTGACCGGCAATGCGGGGAATGATTTCCTCGATGGCGGCATCGGTAACGATACGATTTCGGGCGGCACCGGCAACGATCAACTGCGCGGCGGTGCCGGCAATGATACGATTACCGGCGGCACGGGCGACGATGTCATCTTTGCCGGTGCCGGCACTGATACCGCAGTCCTTTCAGGGAGCTGGGCAGAGTACACGATCACGCAGGGAAGCGATGTCGGCGGCGATTATTTCGTCCTGACCGACAAAGTCTCCGGGCGCGACGGCACGGACAAGGTGTACGGCACCGAGACCTTCCAGTTCAAGGATCGCGCGATCACGGTCAGCCAGGCCAGCGACCTGCTCAATGACGGCCCGACCGGTGCGGCCTGGCAGGCCGGCAGCACGGTGAACGAGAACAGCAGCAATGGCACCGTGGTTGGCACGGTGACGGCGCTCGATCCGGATGCAGGAGACGTATTCACCTATGCCCTGACTGACAACGCGGGCGGCCGTTTCGCCATCAACGCGACAACGGGTCAGGTCAGCGTGGCGAACGGCTCCCTGCTGGATTTCGAGGCAACAACCGGCCACACGATCAGCGTGCAAGTCACGGATGCTGCCGGCGCGACCACCACCCAGCAGCTGACCGTTACGGTCGGTGATGTGGCGGAAGCCCGCACGCTCACCAGCGGCAGCGACACCTATGTCGAGTCCGGCATCAGCGAGCTGTCCGTCGACGGCGGGGCGGGCCACGACTCGATCACCGGCGGCGCGGGCAACGACGTGCTCTCCGGCGGCAGCGGCACGGACACGCTGAACGGCGGCGATGGCAACGACACCTTCGTGTTCCAGCAGGACATGACCTGGCAGAACACGGTCGCCCTCGAGCGTGGCACGGGGGCCAGTGTCTCCATCAACGGCTACACGGGCAGCTACGATACGTTCATCGGCGGCAGCGGCGTCGATTCACTGAACGGGACTGCCGGCAACGACTACATCGCCGCCAATAATGGCGCGTTCACCCTTGTCCAGGGGGTTGAGGTCATCAATGCCGGTGCAGGCAACGACGTTGTCGATCTGTCGCCGACCGGCTTCACTTGGACCGACAGCGTGACCGTGAATGCCGGCACCGGCAACGATGTGGTCTGGACTGACGCCGGGAACGACACGCTCTACGGCGACAGCGGCAACGACACCCTGCACGGCGCTGCCGGCAATGACACGCTGTATGGTGACAATGCACAGAACCTCATTGTGAACGGCAGCTTCGAGGATCATGGCAACACAGCCGACAACACCACGACAAGCTGGGGCATCAGCACCACCGATCTGACCGGCTGGACCAGCAGCACCCCGCAGCCATTCGAGGCGCACAACGATGGCTACCTCGGGATCAACGGCGGGGATGGCAACTACTGGCTTGACCTAGACGCCAGCCCTGGCAACGCCGTGATATCGCAAGCGGTTGCTGGTCTGGCGTCTGGCGAGGCCCTCCAGCTCAGCGTTGACATGGCGAACCGCTCGGGCGGCACCAGTGGCCACGCGGAAGTCTACTGGAACGGCCAGCTGGTCGGCACGCTGGATAACAATTCAACCACGCTCGAGACCTTCACCTTCGATGTGACGGCGGGTTCCGGCGACGGCACCAACACCCTGACCTTCAAGGGCACAGGTGCTGCGGATAACACCGGAGCTTCGATCGACAATGTGCGTCTGGTCCATGCCGGCAACGATACGCTGAGCGGCGGTTCAGGCAACGACATCCTCTACGGCAACGCCGGGAACGACACACTCTCAGGGGGTGCTGGTGCCGATGTGCTCTGGGGCGGTGACGGTTCGGATCTTTTCGTCTTCGCCGGAGCAGAGGGCAACGATGCAGTGCATGGCGGTGCCGGGCTTGGCTGGACCGACACCATTGATCTGGGCAGTGTCGGTGCCCCGTCGGGCAACTGGACCCTGCAACTCAGCGACGGCACGAGCTTCACATCGAGCGGCGCCAGCGGCACGTTCGATCTGGGCGAGGACAAGTCCGGCACCATCACCTTCACGGACGGCCAGAGCATCAGCTTCGACACCCTGGAGCGGGTCAGCTGGGGCTGACCCTGAGCGCATGAATTGAACCGTTCGCCCCGAGCCCGGTCGAGGGGCAACTCTGGCATCATATGGACGTGTCTCGACGAGGCTCGACACGAACGGTGAGTGTCTTAATTCGGCCTAAAGCCCTCGGACTCTAGCCCCGCAGCTCCAGCAGGCAGATGAGGCGGAACAGTCGGCGAGCGGTGTACAGGTCAATGGTCAGGCGCGGGGCGAGCTGTTCCATCAGGGCGTCTGCCGCCTCGTTGTGGATGGCGCGCCGCGCCATATCGATGGTCTCGATCTGGTGGGCGTTGCCGGTGTTGGCCATGGCGAAGTAGCTGTCACACACGGAGATATAGTCGCGCACGGCGGCGTTCAGCCCGGCACCGGGTAGCGCGATGGACTCCAGAAGGTCGCCATCCTTGTTCAGGATATCGAACAGCACCTGGCTGGCGGTCACCCGTAGGGTCAGTTGGTAGGGGCCGGAGTAGCCATCCGGGTAGCTGGCGACCGGCAGGAACTGGTTGGATTCCAGCAAGTCATGGATATCGATGCGCTTTTCCCGCTCCATATCCGGGTGCAGGTGGCTGAGGCTCTGTTCGTCCAGCGACACCCCGACCAGTCGCGCGTTCGTTTCGTCCTGGTTCATGATGCTCCTGTATGCGGGCGGTTCCGGGTATACCTGCTACTAGTGGTCTTGCAGTCTAGTCGGAGGACAGGCGTGCGGCTAGCAGACTATCGGCGCAGGCGGAAAAAATCCCGGAGCAGTGCAGACGCGCGGCTGTCGCCGATGCCGGGGTAAATCTCCGGTCGATGGTGGCAGGTTGGGTGGGAGAAGACTTGCGCGCCGTGCAGCACACCGCCGCCCTTGGGGTCATCCGCGCCGAAATACAGCCGGCGGATGCGCGCATGGCTGATTGCCCCGGCGCACATCGCGCAGGGCTCCAGCGTTACGTAGAGGTCGCAATCGGTCAGTCGTTCGCGGCCGACCTGTAAGGCTGCGGCGCGCAGTGCCAGAATCTCGGCGTGCGCCGTCGGGTCGCGTAGCGCCCGGGTGGCGTTGCCTGCACGAGCCAGCACCCGGCCCCGGCTGTCGACCACAACCGCGCCGACCGGTACTTCGCCGCACGCAGCCGCCGCCTCGGCCTCAGCGAGCGCGATATCCATGGGTGATTGCGGCATGTGCCCTATTTGTTCTTTTTGGTCTGGTAAAATTGCCCACACTCGTTAGCGTGCAATTCACGAGTCGCAAACGGGGAGAGGGTGATGACCATCAAGTTTTATACGAATCCGATGTCACGCGGGCAGATCGCGCGCTGGATGCTGGAGGAAGCGGGGGCAACGTACGAGCAAGTGCTGCTCGACTATGGCACAACGATGAAAGGGGCCGACTATCTGGCACTGAACCCGATGGGCAAGGTGCCCGCCATCGACCATGACGGGCATGTGGTGACCGAGTGTGCGGCGATCTGCGCCTATCTGGCCGACGCATTTCCCGACGCAGGCCTGGCGCCGACGCCGGACGAGCGCGCCGACTATTACCGCTGGATGTTCTTTGCCGCCGGCCCGGTCGAGCAGGCAGTGACCTTCAAGTTCATGCAGGTGCCGATCGAGGGGCAGCATGTCATGATGGCAGGGTGCGGAACCTTTGACTCGACGATGGCAGCCCTGGACGGCTGGCTGGCCGGGCTTGACTATGTCTGCGGTGGGCGCTTCACGGCGGCGGATGTGTATGTGGGGGCCCAGGTCACATGGGGGCTTCAGTTCCAGTCGATCCCGTCGACACCGGCGTTTGCGGCCTACAGCGCGCGCGTGACCGACCGCCCGGCTTACAGGAAGGCCAAGGCAATCGACGAGGCGCTGATCGCGGCAGCGAATCCGCCGAAGCCGGGAGGGGCCTGACAATTTCCCGGTCGATACGCCGCAAGGCTCTGGCGCGATGCGGCGCGCCGTGCCATGGCCTCTGCGGTTGCTGAACTCCGGGAGATTTCACCATGCGCATACTTTTCGTTACGGCTGCAAGTGTATTGCTGTTTGCAGCACCTGCCCATGCTGACAGCGGTTGGTATGTGTCCGCGTTTGGCGGCGGTGCAACCCTGCTCGACCAGTCGAGCCGGGGGACTGACCTCGTACTCGACACCGCACGCAATGTGGATGTCAGCTTCAAGACTGGCTACGCTGTTGGTGGCACGGTCGGCTATATTTTCGAGGGGCTGCTGCTCGGGCGTCTGCGCACGGAACTGGAATATGCCTACCGGCAAGCCAGTGTTCGCAGCGGCAACACAAATGCCGGGGCGGCGACATTCAGCGGGGACAACAGCTCCGGCTCGTTGCTGGCCAATGTGTTGGTCGACATCAATACCGGGCTGCCGGTCCAGCCGTACCTCGGTGTCGGGGTTGGTGTGGCAGGCGTCGAATCCGATACGATCCTGCGTGCAGCCGGTGCGCCGGCAGACGGCGGGGAGCAGTTCGGCGGCAGCACCGATTTCCGCTTTGCCTTCCAGCTGATCGGCGGCCTGACCCTGCGTGTGCCTGGCCCTTTTGAAGTGTTCGGCGACGTTCGTTACTTTCGCCCAACCAATGTGCAATTCGAGAGCATCGACCGCCTGACCGACGACGTTCTGGCACGCACGAACTCGGAGTTCGAGGTCATCCAGTATCAGGTCGGTGTGCGCTACAAATTCTGAGGTCTCAGCCGAAAGCCGCGAGCCCGGTAATGCTGCGGCCCAGGATGAGGGCGTGGATGTCGTGGGTGCCCTCGTAGGTGTTGACCGCTTCCAGGTTCATGGCGTGGCGGATGACGTGATATTCGTCCGACACGCCGTTGCCGCCGTGCATGTCCCGCGCTGTGCGGGCGATATCCAGCGCCTTGCCGCAGTTGTTGCGCTTGAGCAGGCTGATGGTATCCGGCGCCAGCAGGCCTTGGTCGAGCAGCCGCCCGGCCTGTAGCGCTGCTGTCAGGCCCAGTGTGATCTCGGTCTGCATGTCCGCAAGTTTCTTCTGGTAAAGCTGGGTGGCGGCGAGCGGCCTGCCGAACTGCTTGCGCTCCAGACCATAGCGACGGGCGGCATGGAAGCAGAATTCGGCGGCCCCCATCGCGCCCCAGGCAATACCATAGCGCGCGGCACTCAGGCAGCCGAACGGCCCTTTCAGCCCTTTGACATTCGGCAGCAGGCGGTCTGCCGGGATGGTCACATCGTCCATGACGATTTCACCGGTGATCCCGGCGCGCAGGGAGAATTTGCCCTCGATCTTCGGTGTCGACAGTCCGGTGTCACCGCGCTCCAGCACGAACCCGCGGATGTCGCCGGCGTCATCCTTCGCCCAGACCACGAACACGTCGGCGATGGGCGAGTTGGTAATCCACATCTTGGCGCCGCTCAGCCGGTAGCCGCCGCCGACCGTGTGCGCCCGCGTGGTCATGGAGGCCGGGTCGGAGCCGGCATCCGGCTCGGTGAGGCCGAACGCGCCGACCCACTCCCCGCTGGCGAGCCTCGGCAGATAGCGCTGGCGCTGATCCTCGGTGCCGTAGGCGTAGATGGGGTACATCACCAGCGAGGACTGTACCGAGAGTGCCGAGCGGTAGGCGCTGTCGACGCGCTCGATCTCGCGGGCGATCAGACCATAGGCAACGTAGGAGACGCCGGGGCAGCCATAGCCGTGGAGTGTCGCGCCAAGCAGACCGAGCGCCCCGCATTCCTCCATGATTGCCCGGTCGAAGGTCTCGTGGCGGTTGGCCAGCAGCACGCGCGGCATCAGCTTGTCCTGCGCATAGGCGCGGGCGGTGTCGCGCACCTGCCGCTCGTCGTCGCTGAGACTCGCCTCCAGCAGCAGCGGGTCGTCCCAGGTGCCGTTCGGCCAGCGGATGGCGTGGTCGGTCGTCATGCAATCGTCCCCAATCAGCGGTCGGTGCCCTTGATCTTGCCCCATTGGCGCGCCGCCGTATAGCCAAGGTAGCCGGTTCCGAACAGAACATAGAGCGGCTCGGGCAGTGCGGCGAGGTAGGTGGTCATGCCGTGGGCGATGGCCCTTGCGGCCTCCGGCTGGAACGCGGCGATGACCCCCATCGGCAGGGACCACAACAGCAGCAGATACATGACATAGAGAAAGCTCGGGCGCGCACGGCTGGTCCAGGGGTCGGCGGATTGCGCCTCGGCAATGATCGCGGACATCTGCGCCTTCAGATGCTCCAGCTCCTGGCTGCCCTGCAGACGCAGAAGCTCCAGCTTGGCCTCGTCCCGCGCTTTGGGGTCTGGGATGACCTTGTCGATAATGCGGGTCAGCGGCCCGAGAATGAGATCCAGGATCGCCATGGGTCAGGCCGCCTTGCCGGTGCGGGTGGCCAGCCAGCCGTAGACGAAGCTCTCGTTGGCAGGGCGCGCCTCGGCCAGCGTGATGTAGCGGGCCCCCTGCAGGCAATCGAGCGCCCGGGCCAGCACGGCGGCGTCCTTGCGCTGCGCCATGTAGTGTTCGAGCGCACGCAACGTCGCCGGGCCGATCTGGCCGTCGACCGTCACGTCCGGCCAGTCCTTGGCGCGCCGGTTCATGGCGTTGAGTGCGCGCTGCAGGAACCGAATGGCGACCGCCGGCCCCATGTTCACCCCGGTATCGAACATCTCGGCCGCAACTGCCGGTGCCAGGGCAGCGACCAGGTCAAGCCTGGGCCGGGTCCAATAGTGGAGTTGATAGATCCGGCTGGCGACATCGCGCGGCAGGTCTCGCATCGGCCCGTCATAGCCGCAGTCCCGGGCAACGGACGCCGTGATGCCCCAGCAGGTCTCGCCGCCGCGATCATCGGGGTGGTCAACATAGCCCCCTTCGCGTGCCAGCAACGGGTCGATCAGGCTTTCGATCAGTGAGCGGGTCATGAACGATCCTTTTAGTTCTTTTACAAAGCCAATAAATAACCAAATAGGAACATTTTGTCAAGGGTGCATTTATCCGCTACGGGGCATCAACAGCCGCTCACGAGGACCGCCATGGCTCAAATCACGCAGATTTCCCCCTTCGCGCCGGCGCAGTTCCCCGCGCTACCGGCCTTGGCTGGTGTGGAAATCAGTGTGGTCTATGCGGCCTTGCGTTATAAGCCGGGTCGCAACGATGCTCTGCTGGTCCGGCTGGCAGCGGGCACGACCATGGCCGGGGTGTTCACCCGCTCGCGCACGGCCAGTGCAGCGGTGCTGCGCAGCCGGGAGGCGATGCAGGCCAGCGGCGGGCATGCCCGCGCACTGGTGGTCGCGGCGGGCAACTCGGTCGCCGGGACCGGCCAGCATGGTGATGCCGCCTGCCGGGAGATCATGGCGGCGACGGCGACGCTGGTCGGGTGCGAGCCCGCCGAGGTCCAGTTCGGGGCGACCGGCGTGATCGGGGAGCCGTTCCCGACCGGCCGGCTGCTGGCGGCCCTGCCCGACTGTCAGCCCGGCGACTGGGAGGCTGCGGCGCGCACCATCGCCACCACGGATACCTATCCCAAAGGGGCCGTCCGCACGGCGACCATCGGTGGAGTTAGGGTCACGCTGGTCGGCATCGTCAAGGGGTCCGGCATGGTGGCACCCAACATAGCGACCATGCTCGGCTACATCTTCACCGATGCGTGGCTGCCGCATGCGGTGCTGCAGCCATGCCTGGCAGAAGCGTCCGACAAGAGCTTCAACTGCATCACCGTCGACAGCGACACCTCAACGTCGGACACCATCCTCGCCTTTGCGACCGGCGCGGCGGGGAACCCGGCCATAGCTACGGCGGACGATCCGGCGCTGGCGGGCTTCCGCGCGGCACTCGATGCCCTGTGCCTCGATCTTGCGCACCAGGTGGTGAAGGACGGCGAGGGCGCACAGAAGTTCATCACCGTGCGCGTGACCGGGGCGGCGAGCGACGCGGACGCCCGCACGCTCGGGATGGCGATCGCCAACTCCCCGCTGGTCAAGACCGCCATCGCCGGTGGCGACGCCAACTGGGGCCGCATCGTCATGGCGCTTGGCAAGGCTGGCCCCGTGATCGACCCGGACAATCTGCGCGTGGCGTTCGGCGGCATCGCGATCTGCGCGCGCAGCCAGCGCGTGGACGGCTACGACGAGGCGCCGGTCGCAGCCCACCTGGCTGGCCGGGAGATCGGGATCGATGTCGATGTTGGGGTCGGCAGCGGAGCGGCCACCGTCTACACCTGCGACCTCACCCACGGCTACATCGCCATCAACGCGGATTATCGCAGTTAGGGAAATACCGCTCTCCCCTCCCGTAGCGGGAGGGGTGGTGCGCAGCACCGGGGTGGGCCGAGCCGTTGTGTAACCCGCCTCTCCCCTCCCGTAGCGGGAGGGGTGGTGCGCAGCACCGGGGTGGGTATCCGGGATACGCGAACAGCGTGATGGCCCGTTTGGCACTTCCCGCTTACTCTAAACCTGATTGGTGCTTATGCTAACCGCATCCTTATTTGCGTCATTCCGTCAAAGGCCGGAATCCAGGAACACAGGCATTTCATAGTATAGCAAGTGTTCATGGACCCCGGCTGAAGTTTATCCTGAGCGACGCTTGCCAAGCGTCGTCGATGGGCCGGGGTGACGACGTTTCTATGGGTTGCAATCAATACACCTAGAGTAATTAGTAAACTGGCACCGTAATTCGTAACCTCAGCCTGGCAATGAAGTCGTCATACGCGCTCATTGCTCATCCCCTGTCACCGCGCCCGTCCACCCGGCGTAGCTATAGTCCGACCGACGCTCCAAACTGGTGATTTCGGGATCCGGGTGTCCATTTAGCGAGAAACGGCTGAAAGACAGTTTTTGCCGCAAGGGCAAGGAGGGGTTCACAGCGGCCATGATCTTGTCGGCAAGCGGCTTTGATATGAAGGGATAATTCCAGATATTGTGACTAGGGCCCTTGGCGAGGAAGAGGCCATCCCGGGTCTCGTCAACATTGACCTTCAAATAATACCAGTCGACAATTCTCCTGTTTCCGAAGCGGCAAGAGATCCGGTCGTCCACGGTCTTGCCAAATGGGGTTTCGCTGTAGATCAAATCGGATTTTTCGAAATCAAATACATCTTTCCAGTTGAACACGTTTATAACCCACATGTCGGCCAATAATTCATCAGTCATTTTAAAAAAAACACGCATTGGAATGAATTCGATATTAGGAATATTCTCCGCCTCCACGATCTCTTTGATTCGTTTAGATGTCATAATAGACATGCCAAAACAATGAAAACACCGGTCTGGCTTCGTCTTGCGAAGCCAAAACCGGCCGCGCCATTCCAGACCCGGGCCATAGGATGCTGTAAAGGAAGTCCCGTATAAGCGTGTGTCGAAGCTATCGAGTATGATTGGGGCACCATGCTCATCTCGACCGATAGCATTACCCATCAACAAACGTACGCTTTCGTCCGAACCTTCGAACACCCGTAACAGATACTGACGGGGATGGTTGCCGTAAGGACGCTTCCACCCGAGATCAAGGGCTGTCCGGCGAAACGTAACGGTAGAATCTCCAGTCATCCTATTTCCCTTTTTTCACCTGCATCGATTCAAGTTTTATTTGCGCCTCCGCAAGCCCCGCCTGCCTTGGCCCCCCATCTACCGTAATCCAGCGCTGAACCGTCCCGGCTTTCCCGGAGGCATTTTCAATTGCCTGATGCGACCATATCAAGGATCCTAACGGCTGCATAGCAGTTGGCTTCGTCCTCGGACGGCGCTAACTCCATGGCGCGATGACGAATGGCGCCGTGTGACGTCATCAAGGCCTGACGGCAGCAGCTTGCCGCGCGTATCGTTCGCGAATTGGCGATACTGAAATACTCCCCGTGAGGCTGTTCTTCGTCGTTCTCCTGATTTACCGGTGTACGTGGCCAGAAGGCACTTGGCCCGAACTTCAGGAGGGATTTCCATGACGAAACTGCTCGTTCTTTATTACTCGACCTACGGCCATATCGAAACCATGGCCGGTGCCGTGGCGGACGGCGCACGCAGCGTCGAGGGCGTCGAGGTAACAGTCAAGCGCGTGCCAGAGACGGTCCCTGAGGCGATCGCCCGCCAGCACAACTTCAAGGTGGATCAGGCATATCCGGTTGCCACCCCGGCGGAGCTTGCCGATTATGACGCGATCATCTTTGGCACGCCGACCCGCTTTGGCAACATGACCTCCCAGATGCGCAGCTTCCTCGACCAGACCGGACAGCTCTGGTTCACCGGCAAGCTGGTCGGCAAGGTCGGCTCCGTCTTCACCTCGACCGGCACCGGCGGCGGCAACGAGTCCACCATCCTGACCTTCTGGCCGACCCTGGCCCACCACGGCATGGTGATCGTCGGCACGCCCTACACGATCCCGGAGATGACCGAAGTGGCCGACCACCGCGGCGGCTCGCCGTATGGTGCCGGCACCATCGCCGGCTCGGATGGTTCGCGCCAACCGAGTGCGACCGAACTGACCATCGCCCGCCACCAGGGCCGTCACGTCGCCGGCATCGCGAAAAAGCTCTCGGCTTAAGGCAGCCCGATCAGCTTGTGCGTCTGCAGGCCGAGACGCCACTGCGGATGCGCCAGGCAGTAGGCGGCGGCGGCGCGGGTATTCTCCTCCTGCGCCGGTCCGTCCATCGGCTGCAGGAAGAAATGACGAAACGCCCAGGTCTCATAGCGGGCGGGCGCGCCACCGTCCTGCGGGTAGACCAGCTTCAGCTCGTCCCCGGACTGCACGACCGTCTCGGCATCTGCCTTCGGGCTGACACATACCCAGTCGACGCCTGCCGGCACGGGGATGGTGCCGTTGGTCTCGATGGCGATCTCGAAGCCGTGCGCGTGCAGCGCCGTGATCAGGGGGGCGTCAAGCTGCAGCAGCGGCTCGCCCCCCGTGCAGACCACATAGCGGCGCGACAGTCCCTCGCCCCAGCAGCGCGCGGCCTGCCCGGCCAGGGTTGCGGCATCGGCGAACTTGCCGCCGCCCGGCCCGTCAGTCCCGACAAAATCGGTATCGCAGAACCGGCAGACGGCCTCTGCACGGTCCGCCGCGCGGCCGCTCCAGAGGTTGCAGCCGGCAAAGCGCAGGAACACGGCCCGCCGCCCGCTGTGTGCGCCTTCGCCCTGCAGGGTCAGGAACAGTTCCTTGACCGCATAGCTCATGCGTAGACCGTCGGGTCCGGCACGCCGGCCTCCTGGAACCCGCGGCGACGCAGCAGGCAACTGTCGCACTGTCCGCAGTGCAAACCCGCCGGTGTCGGGTCGTAGCAGCTCCAGGTCTGCGCAAAGTCGACGCCGAGGTCCGTGCCTGCCTGCACGATCTGCGCCTTCGACATGGCGATCAGCGGAGTCTCGACGCGCAGGGACCAGTCGCCGCCGACACCGGCTTTGGTCGCGAGCCGCGCCATGGTCTCGAACGCGGTGATGAAGTCCGGTCGGCAGTCCGGATAGCCGGAATAGTCCAGCGCATTGACGCCGATGAAAATCGCCTGCGCCTGTGCGGCCTCCGCCCACGCCAGCGCCAGCGACAGGAACACCGTGTTGCGGGCGGGCACATAGGTGACCGGGATATCGGCGGCCATGGCGTCATCGGTGCGGCCTTTGGGCACGGCGATACCATCCGTCAGGGCCGAGCCACCAAACGCCCGCAGGTCGACCGGCAGTACCACCTGCCGCACGATGCCCAGCGTGCGCGCCACCTGCGCAGCCGCCTCCAGCTCGCGCCGGTGGCGCTGGTTATAATCGATGGTGAGGGCAAGCAGGCTGTACCCCTGCGCGCGGGCGATGGCGGCGGCAGTAGTCGAGTCCAGCCCACCGGACAGCAAGACGATGGCGCGACGGGTCATGAGACTGCTCTGCCAGATGCGGGCGTGCCGCGCAATTCAGACTGCTTTGGGTCTGTTTAATAATCTCCGCTCGTGGTGAGCTTGACGAACCACGAGTCGCTCAGCCCTTCGTCAGGCTCAGGGTGAGCGAGCATACTATAACGGTCTCATGACTATTCAGACCCGCAGATCGACCAGCCGGCCTTTGTGCCCGGTCATCGGCCGGCTCCAGGGCGAGTCGGCGGGCTCTGCGGCCTGTACGCGCACCACAGGTGCCACCAGCGGCAGCAGCCGGCGGGCAGGGGTAGCGTAGGGCACAAGAGCATTGAGCGACGACATGGCGGTTTGCATCCGGACAGACTTAACAGACTGTTAAGCAAGTGATGCGCCAGCCGCGCGATTTCAAGGATCGGCAGGGCTGCCCAGCGTTAACGGCCAGGCGCACGGATCGTGCAGGTGTCAGACTTTCCGACACAGGATGCGTTGGCCTCTCTGCCGGGATCGCCTATGGTGATTGCGAACTTGCCTCAATACGGCAAGGCGTTACCTATAGCCCGTTCACCTGAGGAGATCTCGCCATGGCTTTCACCCTGTCCCCGCTGCCCTACGCCACCGACGCGCTTGAGCCGCATATGTCTGCCAACACCTTCAGCTTCCACCACGCCAAGCACCATCAGGCCTATGTGACCAACCTGAACGGCCTGATCGACGGCAAGCCGCTGGCCAATGCCTCGCTGGAAGAGATCATCCGCGAATCAGCCGGCAAGCCGGACATGGCGGGCGTGTTCAACAACGCCGCGCAGGTGTGGAACCACACCTTCTTCTGGAACAGCATGAAGCCCAACGGTGGCGGCAAGCCGACCGGTGCGATTGCCGCGAAAATCGACAGCGACCTCGGCGGCTATGACAATTTCGTCAAGGAGTTCAAGACCGCCGCCACAACCCAGTTCGGCTCCGGCTGGGCCTGGCTTGCGGTGAAGGACGGCAAACTGGTCATCCTGAAGACCGGCAATGCCGACCTGCCGATGGTGCATGGTGCCACCGCGCTGCTCACCTGCGACGTGTGGGAGCACGCCTATTACATCGACTACCAGAACCGCCGCCCGGATTTCGTGCAGGCCTACATCGATCACCTGATCAACTGGGACTTCGCCAACGAGAACCTGGCAAAGGCTGCGTAGAATACAGCGCCGGTTTTCCGCTCCCCCTCTTCCGCACGGGGAGGGGGGGGATGTCACGCCGCCACCCGCCGCGCCATCACGCCCCCTCGGGGCGGAAGGGGCGGGCGAGCAATGCGGCGATGGCCGCCTCGACCGGCGCACCGTCGTAGAGGATTGCGTTGACCGCGCGAGTAATCGGCATGTCAACGCCGAGCGCGTCCGCGCGGCGCAGCAGGATCGGCGCGGTGTGCGCGCCCTCGGCCACCGTGCGGCGACCGGCCAGCACGTCGGCAAGCCGCGCGCCCTCGCCGATCGCCACGCCAAGGCTGGTGTTGCGCGAGCGAACCGAGCCGCAGGTCAGCACCAGATCGCCCAGCCCGCTCAAGCCCGCCAGCGTCTCGGCCTGTGCGCCGCACGCCAGCCCGAACCGGCGCATCTCGGCATAGCCGCGCGTGATCACCGCTGCCCGGGCGTTCTCGCCCAGTTTGCGTCCCAGCGCGATTCCGCAGGCAACTGCCAGCACATTCTTGACCGCACCGCCGACTTGCGCGCCGATCACATCATCGCTCCAGTACGGGCGGAACCGCACCGACCCCAGAGTCTGCGCCAGTGCCTCGCCCAGACGTGCATCCGCGCAGGCGAGCGTGACAGCGGTCGGCAGGCCACGCGCGACTTCGTCGGCAAAGGTCGGCCCCGTCAGGACCGCGACCGGCCAGACCGGTGCCACATCCGCTGCGACATCACTCAGCCAGAGGCCGCTCGCCTGCTCGATGCCCTTGGCGCACAGCACCAGCGGCCGCGGGGTCGTGAGGTGGCGCAACAGGTCCGCCAGCACGGTGCGCATCGCCTGCGCCGGGGTGACCAGCAGCAGTGTGGCACAGCGGCTGAGCGCTGCCATATCTGCGGTGACGGTGACGCCTTCATGCAGGGCGATGCCGGGCAGATAGGCCGCATTGATGCGGTCGTGCGCCAAGGTCTGTGCCAGTGCGGGTGCGCGCGCCCAGAGCATGACCCGGCGGCCGGACTCCGCAAGGGTCTGCGCGAGCGCTGTACCCCAGGCCCCGGCACCGATGACGCCGATGGTCTCGCTCATGCCTTGACCCCCGCACCGTGGACCGGCGGCGCATCCGGGTCGAGCGGCCAGCGCGCGCGCGCCGGCGCATCCAGCCCGTCAACCAGCCCGGCCCCCAGCCGCTCCAGCCCCGCCCACGCGATCATGGCGGCATTGTCCGTACACAGCCACTGCGGCGGCGCGACGAATGGCAGGCCGTGCGTTACCGCCAGATGCTCCAGCGCTGCCCGGATCGCGCCGTTGGCGGCAACCCCACCGGCCACCACCAATGCCGTCACATCGTGGCGACGATCTCCCCTCTCCTTCAGGGGAGGGGCAGCGAGACCCGGTTCGGCGTCCGCCGGACCCGGTCGCAGCGGGGTGGGGAGATTGCGTAACCCGGATGCCCCACCCCCGGCTGCGCCGACCCCTCCCCTCAAGGGGAGGGGAGATGGCGTGACAGCAAGACCGGCACCGGTGTCAAGCGCCAGCCGGGTACGGTCAACCAGACAATCAACCAGCGCCGCTTGAAACGCGGCACACAGGTCCGCGCGGTCCTGATCTTTGGGGGAATCCAGCGCCTCGAGCGTGCGCAGCACGGCGGTTTTCAGCCCGGAGAAGGAAAAGTGCGGGCTGCCACTGCCGACCAGCGGGCGCGGCAGGGAAAAGCGCGCCGGGTTGCCGTCTCTGGCCATCCGCTCGACGGCCGGGCCGCCCGGAAAGCCCAGACCCAGCATCTTGGCAACCTTGTCGAACGCTTCGCCGGCGGCATCGTCGATGGTGGTGGCCAGCCGCTGGTAACGGCCCACGCCCGCAACCCGCAGCAACTGGCAATGCCCGCCCGAGACCAGCAGCAGCAGATAGGGATAGGCAACGTCGGCCACCAGCCGGGGCGACAGCGCATGCCCCTCCAGGTGGTTGACCGCGACCAGCGGCTTACCCGCTGCGAATGCCAGCGCCTTGCCCGTGACCAGCCCGACCATCACCCCACCGATCAGGCCCGGCCCGGCCGTCGCAGCGATGGCGTCGAGGTCGGCAAGGCCAAGCCCCGCATCGGCAAGGGCGGCCTCGACCATTGGTGCCAGCGCATCCACATGGGCGCGGGCCGCCAGCTCCGGCACCACGCCGCCATAGGGGCGGTGTGCCGCGTCCTGACTGGCAATACGGTTGGCGAGAATTGTCCCGTCCGCACGGACCACGGCCACAGCGGTCTCGTCGCAGCTGGACTCGATCCCGAGGACGATAGCCTGCGGCGACGGGCCATGGGCGAAAGGCATTGGCGGCAGTCCTCAGGTTGAATAACAGGTATGTCCAATGGTCGCCGCGGCGCTGCTTGAATGCACTGCCGCTCACCCTGAGCGTGTCGAAGGGTTGAGCGGCTCGTGGTTCGTCAAGCTCACCACGAGCGGCAATAGATTCTGAGACACGGCGACCATGGCTCATGATCGCCGGTAGCACGAGGCGCCCATGACCCCAAGACTGAAACTCGGCACCCGCGGGAGCCCGCTGGCTCTGGCCCAGGCGCATCAGGTGCGCGCACTGCTGGCCGCCAGTGCCGGCTGGCCGGAGGATGCGGTCGAAATCTGCGTCATCAAGACGTCCGGCGATCGCATCCAGGACCGGCCGCTGTCCGAGGTCGGCGGCAAGGGCCTGTTCACCAAGGAACTGGAAGACGCACTGATTGACCGCCGGATCGACCTTGCCGTCCATTCGATGAAGGATGTAGCGACCCACCTGCCGCCTGGACTGCGGATCGCCGCCCTGCTGCCGCGCGAGGATGTACGCGACTGCCTGCTGACGCCGCGTGGCGGCGGGATCGAGGCGCTGCCGGCAAACGCCCGGCTCGGCACCTCCTCGCTACGCCGCGCCGCACAGATGCGTGCACAGCGGCCGGACCTCATCATCGTGCCGTTCCGCGGCAATGTGGAGACCAGGATTGCCAAGCTGGCGGACGGTGTGGCGGATGCAACTCTGCTCGCCATGGCTGGGCTGAACCGGCTTCAAGTGGCGCATACGGGCGAGCCCATTGCAACCGAGGTCCTGCTGCCAGCCCCGGCGCAAGGGGCAATCGGCCTGGAAATCCGCAGTGACGACGCTGAGACCGCGGCACTGCTCAGCCCGCTGGACCATGCGCCCACCGCCAGCGCCATCGCCGCCGAGCGGGCCTTCCTCGCCGGGCTTGATGGTTCGTGCCGCACGCCGATTGCCGCACTGGCCACAATCGAGGGCGAGACCCTGACCCTGCGCGGCGAAATCCTGCGCGAGGACGGACGCGCCCGCACCAGCGGCCAGCGGATCGGGTCGGTCGGCGATGCCATCATGCTCGGGCGTGACCTGGCTGAGGCCTTGCGGGCGCACAGTCCCATCCCGCTCGGCTGATGCGCGTTCTCATCCTCCGGCCGGAGCCAGACGCATCACGATTGGCAGAGCGGCTGGCCGGCCATGACTGCCTCGTCTCGCCGTTGCTGGCGGTCATGCCGTGCGACACGCCGCC
Source organism: uncultured Sphingomonadaceae bacterium (assembly GCA_964404985.1). GTDB lineage: Bacteria > Pseudomonadota > Alphaproteobacteria > Sphingomonadales > Sphingomonadaceae > Hankyongella. The sequence continues at coordinate 5,696 of CAYOMD010000026.1, read as the reverse complement.
ACCCATGGAGATGCCGGCCGCTCTGGCGCTGACCAGCCGACAGGCGGCACTCCCGGCCTTCCGCCCGCACTGGGCGCAGACCCCGCTCTACGCCATCGGCCCCGGCACGGCGCAGGCCGCGCGCGATGCCGGGTTCTCGACCATTGTCTATTGTGGCGACGGCCATGCGCTGCGCTTGCGCGATGCCCTGCTGGCGGATCGGCCGGCAAGCCTGCTCTGGCCATCCGGCAGGGAAATCCGCTACGATCTGGCGGCGGCGCTGGCACCTCTGACCGCTGCACGCTGGATTGTCTATGATGCGCGCGCGCAGGACCTGACACCGGCAGCACAGGCGGCATTGGCAGGCGGCTTGATCGACTGGGTGGTGTTGACGTCGCCCCGGCTGGGCCGGTTATTCGCCGGGCAGGCCAGCGGGCATGACCTGTCGCGCACACGCCTTGGCTGCCTGAGCCCGGCAGTCGCGCGTACGGTACAGGGGCTGCACGCGGGGGAAGTTCGTGTCAGCCGGTTGCCGGTGCTGGACAATCTCTTGTTCGCCTGTGGTTTGCTGTGCGACAGTGACGGATTAGTGGAGGATTACGATGACAGCGGAACCGATTGATGCTGTGTCCGAACCGATAGCTGTGAACACGTCGCCACGTACCCGCTCCGGCGGGCTGGGCTGGATACCCTGGCTGCTGGCCCTGCTGATCGCGATGTTCGCACTGGGCCTGATCGCCAGCCCCTGGTTCGAGAATACGGTGCGCGGCCACCTGCCGTCAGCCCTGCGCGGGGTGGGCGAGGCCAGCCAGAGCGAGCTCTCCCTCAACCAGCGCGCCCAGAATGAGCGGATTGCCACCCTGGAGGCCCGACTGAAGGCGCTGGAGTCCGCGCAGGCCGACAGCAGCGCACTCACGGACCGAATCGCCAGGCTGGAGACTGGCATGGTGGCGCAACCTGCCGCCCTCGATGCGACCAGCCCTGCAACGCCCCTGCTCGGGCAGGATGTGTCCAAGCTGGAACTGCGGCTCGCCGGGCTGGAGACCAAACTTTCCGCCATCCCGAGCGAGGCCACCGACCTGCCGGTGCGTGTCGCCCAGGTCGAGTCGCAACTGGCCGACATTGGCCGCCGCACCGGCGATCTGGAGGCCAGCGCCACGCAGACGGTCGCCAGCCTGAAGGCGGATGCATCGCAGGCCCGCCGTCTCGGGCTGGTTGCAAGCGCCCGGCAGGCAGTCGAGAGCGGCCAGCCGCTCGGCGCACTGCGCACGCGCCTGGGGGAGGAGTTCGCGGACAAGAGCCTGCTGGCGGCACTGGAGCCGCGGGCGGGGGGCGGCGCAACCATTTCCGGCCTGCGCCAGAGCCTGACAGCCCTGCAGCCGCAACTGGAAGATGCCTGGCGCGCCTATAACACTGGCGGTGAGGCAAGCTGGCTCGACAGCGCCATGGCCCGCCTCAGCAACGTCGTGCGCGTCGAGCGGCGCGACGCCCCGAGGAAAGTGACGGTCGCGAGCGCGGTCAGTGCCGCTGACGATGCACTGGCGCAGGGCAAGGTGGGCCTGGCTGCCGAGAAAATCCGCGCCCTGCCGCCTTCTGTGCGTCGCCCGGCGACCCAGTGGCTCGCGGATGCGGATACCCTGTCGCGCAGCCAGATGGTCCTTGCCCGGCTGGAAGTCCTGAGCCTCGAGCGCCGCCCGTGATCCGACTCGTCATCGTTTTCATGCCGCTTGGCGCGCTGGCCCTGCTGCTGGCGTGGGCCGCCAATCAGCCGGGTTACTTCCGGCTCGCCTGGTTTGGCTGGGTGATCCAGACGCGCGCCGTCGTCGCCTTGCTCATCCTGATGGCGAGCATGGCAGTGGCCGCTGCCCTGATGTGGCTGACCATGACCCTGCGCTGGCGGGCGCGGCTCTACCGCTCCGGCCGCACCATGAAGCGCCTGCAAGATGGGCACCTGATCGCCGCGCAGGCGCTGGCCGCCCTCAAGGTCGACCGTCCGGAGGCCGCAGCCAAACTCGCCGGGCGCGCACTGGAGCAGGCACCGGACGATCCGGTCGCGCTCTATGTCGCTGCCTGCAGCGGGGATGGTACCGCCCAGCACAAGCTTGATGCCGACAAGCGGACCGCGCTGCTCAGCGCCATCGCACGCGGCCAGCCCGGGTCGGCGGTCGATGCGCTGGAGGAACTGGCGCGCATGGCACCGGACAGCGCGCCGGCCTGGCGCAACCTGTTCAAGACCCGCGCCCGCGCCGGAGACTGGGCAGGGGCGGTCGCCGCGCTCGACAAGTGGCGCAAACTCGACCGCGACTCCCAGCCAAACATTCAGCACCGGCGCGCCGGGGTCTGCCATGTCGCCGCCCTCGACGCCGAGAAACGGGGTGACAGCACGGCTGCCGCACGCTGGCGGCGCGACGCCGTGCGCGCCAGCCTGAGCTTTGCGCCGGCGGTCGCCGCACAGGCCAGCGTGTTGACGTCTCGCGGCAAGACCGGCCAGGCCACCCGGTTGCTGATGAGCGCCTGGCAGGATGAGCCCAACCCGATGATCGCCAAAGCCTTTATCGCGCTCGACCCGACCGAGACCCCGGCCCACCGCCTGCAGCGGATCACAATCCTGACCAACCAGCAGCCAAACCACCCGGAGTCCCGGCTGACGCTCGCTGAGGCGGCGCTGTCGGCGGAGCAGCCGCGCAAGGCAATCGAGACCCTGCACCCGATCAGCAGCCCGCCGATGCGGGCGCGCACCGCCCGCGCGCTGGCCGAGGCTTACCGCCAGCTTGGCGACGTGATGCCCGACTATGTCAGTGCCGCGCTGACCGGCGGCGTCCCGGAGCCGAACTGGCATTGCCACACGTGCGGCGACCACAGCAGCGAGTGGCTTTTGGTCTGCCCGTCCTGCGGCGACGTCGGCAACCGGCACTGGGAATGAGCCGCCCGCCGCTCCTGATTGCCCACCGCGGGGCAAGCGCCGAGCGCCCGGAGCATACGCTGGCCAGCTATGCACTGGCGATCGAACAGGGGGCCGACTTCATTGAGCCGGACCTGGTGGTGACCCGCGACGGGGTACTGGTGTGCCGGCATGAGCCGCTGCTCGACGAGACCACCGATGTCGCCAGCCACCCCGAATTTGCCGCTCGCCGCAAGACGGCGACCCTAGACGGAGCCATTGCGACCGGCTGGTTCGCCGAGGATTTCACCCTGGACGAACTGAAGCGCCTGCGCGCCCGCGAGCGCATTCCCGAAATCCGCCCGGCCAACACCGCCTATGATGGCCAGTATGAAATCCCGACATTCGCCGAGGTGCTGGCGCTGGTGGCGGCGCACCCGCGCGTCGGCGTCTACCCGGAGACCAAGCACCCAACCTACTTCCAGACGACCGGGCGTCACCATGATGGCGCGCCCATCCGGCAGGATATCTCCGCTCTGCTGGTCACGGCGCTGGTGGACGGGGGCATCACCTGCCCGGACCGCGTGTTCATCCAGTCGTTCGAGGTCGGCAACCTGATCCGGCTCAAGCGCGATCTCATGCCAAACGCCGGCATCGACCTGCCGCTGATCCAGCTTCTGGGGCACACCGGCCCCGGCGACATGCCGTTTCACGGCCCGTTCGACCTGATGCACAGGCCCGCTGACCATGCGGTTACTGGCGTGATGGCCGAGGCGCTGCGCACTGCGCCGCGCTATGCGACCCTCTCGACGCCTGAAGGGCTGGCGTGGATGCGCGCGACCTACGCTGCCGGCATCGGCCCCTGGAAGAACAGCCTGATCGCGCCGGTCACGTCGCTGGGTCTTGATGCCCGGGCAGCAGGCCTTGCCGTCCACCCCTATACGGTGCGGCCAGAGCCTGCGTTCCTGCTCGGCGGCATGACTCTGGCGCAGGAGGTCGCAGCCCTGCTGGCCGCCGGTGCCACCGGCCTGTTCACCGACGCTCCCGGCCCCACCCGCGCGGCGTTGCCGTAACCACGCCAGTGCCGTAACTACGCTACCGCGCCAGCGCTGCACGCACGAGTTCGCGCATCTCTGGCAGGCCATAGAGTGCTGCGAACGAGCCGATGCGCGGCCCCTGACTGGTACCGAGCAGCGTTTCGTAGAGCGCCTGAAACCAGCCGCGCAGATTTTCCGCATAGCCGTTGGCCTTGCCGCACTCGAACGCCTCGTTCTGGATCGTGTCGGCTTCAGCGTCGTCCGCCAGCGCTTCCAGCCTCAGCAGGAACTGCGTGATCGCCGCGCGTTCCATGTCAGTCGGCGTGCGCACCTGCTTGGTCGGGGCCACCCGGTCGCGGTAGTAGGCGACTGCATAGTGGACCAGCTTGTCCAGCTCCGGGTGGGTCTCCGGCGCGACACCGGGCATATGCCGCTGCAGGAAGCCCCAGAGCACTGCCGGATCCGCGCTGTTGGCCGCACTCACGAGGTTGAGCAGCAGCGCGAAGGTCACTGGCATGGCGGGCGCGGGCGGCGGCCCGGCGTGAATGTGGAACACCGGGTTGCCCAGTTGCTGCTCGGGCGGCTGGTTCGGGTACGCCGCGATGAACTGGTAGTAGTCGTCGACGGCCTTCGGGATCACGTCGAAGTGCAGCTTCTTTGCCTCGCGCGGCTTGTGATACATGTAGAACGCGAGGCTTTCGGGCGTGGCGTAGGTCAGCCACTCCTCGATCGTCAGGCCGTTGCCCTTCGATTTCGAGATTTTCTCGCCCCGCTCGTCGAGGAACAGTTCGTAGTTGAAGCCCTCCGGCGGGCGGGCACCGAGCACTCTGGCTATTCTGCCGGACAGCGTGACCGAGTCGATCAGGTCCTTGCCTGCCATCTCGTAGTCGACGCCGAGGGCAACCCAGCGCATCGCCCAGTCCGCCTTCCACTGCAGCTTGCAGTGCCCGCCAGTCACCGGCACGGTCATGGTCTCGCCGTCGTTCGGGTCGATGTAGCTGATGGTGCCGGCCGCGACATCCCGGGCGACCGTCGGCTCCTGCAGGACCACACCGGTCTTGGGGCAGACCGGCAGGAACGGCGAATAGGTCGCGCGCCGGTCCGGGCCGAGCGTCGGCAGGATGACCGCCTTCACTGCATCATAGTGCGCCAGCACCTGCAACAGGGTCGCATCGAGCCGGCCGCTCTTGTAGCAGTCGGTCGCGGACAGGAATTCATAGTCGAAGCCGAAGGTATCCAGGAAGGCGCGCAGCCGGGCGTTGTTGTGGTGGCCAAAGCTCGCGTGGGTGCCAAACGGGTCCGGCACCTGGGTCAACGGCTTGCCGAGCGCGCGCGCCAGCAGCTCCTTGTTCGGCACATTGTCCGGCACCTTGCGCAGGCCGTCCATGTCATCGGAGAAGCAGACCAGCCGGGTCGGCAGGTCACTCAGCAGGGTGAAGGCATGGCGCACCATGCTGGTCCGCGCCACTTCGCCGAAGGTGCCGATGTGCGGCAGGCCAGAAGGGCCGTAGCCGGTCTCGAACAGGGCCACACCGCTTGCGGGCGGTGCCGCCTTGAAGCGCTCGACGAGCTTGCGTGCCTCTTCAAACGGCCAGGCCTTGTTGGTGAGAGCGGCAGTCTTCAAAGCGTCCATCATGGTATCCGGGGAAGGGAAAACATCGCGCGATGCTTACGGCGCGGGTCCGCGCGGTGCAAGCACGCGACCGATTGTCTGCTCTCACACTTGGGATACAGTAGGGATACGGTGAAACGCGTATCCTTCGAGAGTGGGGGTTATTGCACCTGTCACCGTAATTGCG
>CAYOMD010000025.1:0-41326 GCA_964404985.1 uncultured Sphingomonadaceae bacterium | reverse complement strand
AGCAGCGCCTCGACGTCGTTCTCGAAGGCGAGATCGGACACGCCGGACCTGGTCGAGTGCGTGACCGCGCCGCCGAGCTCCTCATGCGTCACCGTCTCGTGCGTCACCGTCTTCACCACGTCGGGGCCGGTGACGAACATGTACGAGGAGTCCTTCACCATGAAGATGAAGTCGGTCATCGCCGGCGAGTAGACCGCGCCGCCCGCGCACGGCCCCATGATGACCGAGAGCTGCGGCACCACGCCGCTCGCCAGCACATTGCGCTGAAACACCTCGGCATAGCCGCCAAGCGAGGCCACGCCCTCCTGGATACGCGCGCCGCCGGAATCGTTGAGGCCGATCACCGGCGCGCCGACCTTCAAGGCCATATCCATGATCTTGCATATTTTCTGGGCGTGACGTTCCGAGAGCGAGCCGCCGAACACCGTGAAGTCCTGGCTGAACACGAAGGTCAGGCGACCGTTGATGGTACCGGTGCCGGTGACCACGCCGTCGCCGGGCACTACGGTGTCCTGCATGCCGAAATCGACGCAGTTGTGCTCGACATACATGTCGAGTTCCTCGAACGAGCCGGGGTCGAGCAGCAGGTCGAGCCGTTCGCGCGCGGTCAGGCGGCCTTTGGCGTGCTGGGCGTCGATGCGGGCCTGGCCGCCGCCCATGCGGGCGCGCTCGCGCCGCCGTTCCAGTTCCTCGATGACTTTCAGCATGCTGGTCTCCCCGAATGCGGCTGGTGGCGCGTATGTCTCATGGTCATGACACGTCCTCCGCCAGAAGGCGCAATAATATTGCCGCCGTGTCAAGATCGGCGCGGCGCAGTGCCTGCGCTTTTGCGGCCTCGGGGTCCTCGCCCCAGGTCTGCGCCTGGTAGAGATCGTCGAGCTGGCCGGCGGCCCAGGCGTGCTCCACATTGATGGCGCCCTCTGTCAGCGCCAGCCCGAGGATAAGCGATCCGGTCACCGTGGTCGCCACGTGCGTGGCCGCCAGCGGCCAGGGTGCCAGCGCATGGGCAGCCGCCGCCAGCCGCGCGAGTGCCTCCGGCGCCTGGGCTATCGGCATGACGCCGGTGCCGACCGCCAGGGTGATGTCGAAGCGATGGTTTGCCCAGGCGATCATGGGGTCCCAGGCGGCAGACTGTCGGGCAACCAGATCCGCTGGCCACGCGGCGCGGTGGCACAGCAGATCGCTGGCGGCATAGTGCGCGATTGCCGCGGCCACCGGGCCGGGGTTGGGCAGAACGCCGTCTAGCACCGTATTGGCAAGCCGGGTCAGCGGCATGGTCTGCGGCTCGATCGTCTCGCCTTGTGCCGCCCACTCGTCCGCGACGGCGCGCGCGAGCGGCTCGCATGGCAAGATTAACACCGCGCGGCCCGGCGTGCGCACGGGGCGGCCATCGAGCAGCACGGCATAGCCGCCCTCGGCAGGCCTATGGCTGACGTCGGTATAGAAACGACGGGTCATCGCCGGGACTTGGTGGCGAGCCGGGGGCCGATCAGCACATACAGCACCCCGATGCCGAAAGCCGCCGCTGCCTGACCGGGCTCCGGCGGGCCAACCAGTTCGGTCCAGGCCATCAGCGGCGACAACATCAGCAGCGCCCAGCCGGCGACGTGCAGCGAATTGCCGAGCGACCGGCGCGGGTTGTACGCGCGCTTCATGCCGCCCACCGATGGATGGCGTCGCGCAGTTCGGCGGTGGTATCGGCGATCATGTGCGCGCCGGCGTCCGCCAGTTCGTCCGGCGCGTGGTAGCCCCAGGCAACGCCCAGGCCCAGGCTGCCGGCCGCACGTGCCATCGCAATGTCGAACACGGTATCGCCGATCATCACGGTGGTCTCCGGCGTATGGCCGACGTCCTGCATCGCTGCCTCCAGCATCGCCGGGTGCGGCTTGGACGGATGACGGTCAGCGGTCTGCAGGGTGTGGAAATAGCGCGCAAGCCCGTGCCGCGCGAGGCACAGCCCTAACCCGCGGTCGGACTTGCCGGTGGCGACACCCAGCAGGAAACCGCCCTCTGCCAGCTCTGCCACCAGCTCAGCGATGCCCTCGAACAGCGGCTCGTCCTCAAGGGCACCGTCTGCGCGCAGATGCTGGAAGGCGTGCTTATAGTCATGGGCCATGGCGACCTGCTGGTCGGGGCCCGCGTCCGGCAGCAACGCCTGCATGGCCTCCACCAGCGACAGGCCGACCACCCGGCGCACCTGTGCCGGCTCCGGCGCGCCAAGGCCGTGGCGGGTGTAGGTGTCGGTCATGGCGCGGATGATATTGGCCTGGCTGTCGACCAGGGTCCCGTCACAATCGAAGACGATCAGCCGGGGCATGGGGTCACCGCTTGCCGCGCGGGCCGGGTCGTGCGGCACCCCGCCGGCCGGTGGGACGCGCCCTCTGGCTGTGCGCACGCGCCTTCTCGGTCCAGCGCTCACCCGGTCTTGGCGCGCGGGCAACCCTGGGTTTTTTGCCGCCATGCTCGGCGGCCAGCAGGTCCTCGTCATCGAAGGCCGCCCCGATGGGGTCGAGATTCTCGATAAGGTCAGGCTCGAAGCCGAGGGTCGCAAAGCTCTCCAGCATGTGGCCGGGTGCATCGGCGCGGATGCTGAGCGGCGCGCCGTCCGGGTGCGCCAATGTCAGGGAGCGGGCATGAAGGTGCAGCTTGCGGCTGATCGATCCGGTGAGGAACGCATCCGGGCCACCGTATTTCGCGTCGCCGACGATCGGGCAGCCCAGCACCTCCGCGCAGTGGACCCGCAATTGGTGGGTGCGGCCGGTCAGCGGTTGCAGCTCCAGCCAGGCGGCCTTGTTGCTGGCGCGCTCGATCACGCGGTAGCGGGTGCGTGCGGCCTGGCCGTTTTTCTCGTCCACCGCCATCTTCTCGCCGCCGCTGCCGGCCTGCTTGCCCAGCGACGCGACGATCAGCCCATGGTCGAGCTTGGGCACGCCGGCCACCAGCGCCCAGTAGACCTTGCGGGTCGCGCGGTCCGCAAACGCCTTGGAGAAGAAGGCCGCAGCGCGCGGAGTCCGCGCCAGCAGCAGCACGCCGGAGGTATCCTTGTCCAGCCGGTGCACCAGCTTGGGCCGGTCCTCCTGCTCGAAGGTCAGCGCATCGAGCAGACCGTCGACATGGCGCACGGTGCGGGTGCCGCCCTGAGTCGCAAGCCCCGGCGCCTTGTTGAGCACAAGCGCATGGGGGTCGCGGTGGATCACCATGGCCTGGGCATAGGCGGTATCTTCAGGAGAGACCGGCGGGCGGGCGGCACGCACGGGTGCGGTCTCCACGTCGGGGTCAACGTCCGGGGTGACCAGCAACTGGCCCTTCACCACCCGGTCGCCGATATCCGCCTTCGCCCCGTTCAGCGTAACCTTGCCCTGGCGGGTCCAGCGCGACAGCAGGGCATGCGTCACCTCCGGCCGGTGGCGCTTGAACCAGCGGTCCAGCCGGATGCCGTCGTCGTCACCGCGGATATAGGCCTGGCTCATGCGCGGATCCCCTTGGCAAGTGTCAACCCGGCGAACACGGCGAGCACACACAACAGTACGGAGGCCAGAACGTAGCCGAATGCCGCACCGGTCTGGCTGCGTTGCAGCAACTCGACCGTCTCGAGTGAAAAGGCGGAGAAGGTGGTGAAGCCGCCGAGAAAGCCGGTGGTGAGCAGCAGGCGCAGGGGAGAGTCGGCCTCACGGTCCGCCAGCACCGCAATCGCAAGGCCCATCAGCAGCCCGCCGAGCACGTTAACGGCCAGCGTACCCCAGGGGAACGTCGTTCCGAGCGTCTGGGCGACGGCGCGGCTGAGCAGTGCACGCGCGACAGCTCCCAGGCCGCCGCCGAGTGCCACAGTGACCAGTCCGGTGGGAGACAGCGTAATCATACTCCGCAGGCTTGTGCCACAGCAGGCGCTGAGGGCAAGCGCTAAACGCTGTGCGCGATAACGGCGCGGGGAACGCAGCCCTGTCGCCGAAAAAAAGTGACGCTCCTGGCGAGGGGGGAACCGGAGCGTCTCGGGGGGTAAACGGATGGGCTTGAAGCAGGGGCCAAGCGCATGAAGGCTTCAAGTCGACTCTGCTCTCCCCTCCCGTGCGCGGGAGGGGTGGTGCGTAGCACCGGGGTGGGCAAGGGGTCAGACACCCACCCCGGCCTGCCGGCCACCCCTCCCTTGGCAAGGGAGGGGAGAGGGGGTCATCGAGACTAGCGGCGGCGGCCAGCGGCCTTCACCCGGCCGGGGACCTGGCCCTGGCGGTTGACGCTGCGGTTGACGCCGGTCTCCGTGCGCGCAACGCTGGCGTCGCGGCGATAGACCGTCTCGCCGGCATTGTTGACGGCGCTGGCCGAGCGATTGAAGCCGTTGGCGGTGCGCTCCAGGCTGCCGCTGGTGGTGCCGCCAGCACCGCGCGAGTTGCTGTAGGCGCCCTGTGCGGTGTATCCGGTCTCGGTCTTGGTGATAGTCTTGCTGGTCTGGCCGGTGGTGCCGTTCTTGCCGGTGCCGCTGCTGGTGAAGGTCGCGGTGCCGTCGCCGTTGCGGGTGAAGTCCGAATTGTAGCTTGAGGTTTTGCCATCAAAGCCGGTGCGCGTGCCGCTGGCGGTGTAGCCGGTGTCTGTCTTCTGGCGGGTGACGTTCGAGCTGGCGGTCTCGCCGTTGACGCCGACGACCGAGCGATCGCGCGTGCTGGTCTGGCTCGTGGGGTCATAGGTCTTGGTGCTGGTGTAGGTGCCCTTGTCCGTAGTCACCGTATTGGTGTTGGTTCTGGGCTCGGGTGCGGTGTCCTGGGCGTAGGCCGGTGCGGCGAGGCCGAGGGCGATCGTGGCAAGAAAAGCAAATTTGGTCATGGTATTCTCCGGTGTTGTCGTGGCTGACAGTCTGGAAACGTGCCGGACAAAAACTTTCTTCCGCGTGATTTGAAAATTCAGCGTTAACGGCTGGCGATTTGCGCGCCATCGACCAGACCGTCGCCGTAGATCGGGTCCCGGCCGCGCGGGCCGAGGTCGATTGCCTTGCTGCGTAGGCCCGCAAGGCTCGCGCTGCCCTGCTGCGGGCTGGGTCCGGCTTGTTCCAGCGCCAGCCGCGCGGCGATCACGGGGGCGGCAAACGAGGTGCCGCGGACCTTGACCAGTTCGCCGTCCGGCGTGCTGACCATCACGTCCGCCCCGCGCGCGGCAAAGTCCACCTGGTCACCCTGATTGGCCTCCAGCAGCACCTTCTGCTTGCTGTCCACGCCGGTGACGCCGATCACATGCGGATACGCTGCCGGATAAAGCGGGGGGGCGCTTGGCCCGTCATTACCGACCGAGGCCACAATGGTGAAGCCGCGTGCGCTCAGTGTGGCTATGGCCTTCTCCAGTGCCCGGTTGGGCGGCCCGACCAGGCTTATGTTGATGACGGGTACATTCTCGCGCACCATCCACGCTAGCGCCTTGATCACCGCCTCGCTGGAGCCGCCGTCCGGGTCGTCCGTGCCGTAAACATCAGCAGCATAGAGTGTGGCTCCCGGCAGCAGCGCCTTGAGCTTGGGATCACTGCCGACCAGCATCGAGGCGATGGCCGTGCCATGGGCATCCCCGGTGACGGCCCCGCCTTGCGTGAAACCCTTCGTAATAATGTGGGCGGATTTGAGTGGCGGCGCATCACGGTCCACCCCGGTGTCGATGAGGCCAATGCGCACGCGCGTGGGCGGCGCGGCCGCCGTGTCTGTGCTGCTGACCAGGCCGGATGGCATGGCAGACGCAGCGGCCTCTTCCATAACGTGGTTGTAGTCATAGTCGCCCTCCGGGTCAGCAGCGCGCAAGCTGGCCAGTGCCTGCTCCACCCCGAGGCCCTGGGCGGCGCGCAGCACGGTCAACCGCTGGCCGAGACCCTCGATCACCCGGTCGCGCACGACCAGAAACCCAAGGCCCTGCGCCCGCGCGATGGCGACGTCGCTGGCGTCGGTCGCCAGGATTTCACCCTGGACCACCAGGTCGCCGTTGCGCAGTTGTTCCAGAAAAGCGCGGTATCGCCGCAAGCGCTCCGCCTGCCGGGCACGACGCACGGCGCGCTGCTCCAGTCGGGCACGCCAGAGCATGCGCACCTGGGCGTTGCGCAGGCGCGGCGCACGCACGGCCTGCACCCGGTCCGGCAGCCGCTCGCGCAGGCGGGCCTGGCGGGTCTGGCTTTCGCTGGGTGTTGCCGTGCCGACTGTCAGCATGGCGACAAGCGCCAGCATAACGCCACAGCGGAGGGTCTTGGCCATTTTTTTACCCCGGGGTGCGCATGATATCCTGCTCTTAAACGAATGGGGCGAACAAAATCTTTCTAAGGGCCGGGAAGAAAATGTTCCGGCCATGCGTTGAGGATGCATGAACGAGAACAGCACCTATGTCCGACAGGCCCTTTCGGAACTGCTGCCGCGGCTGCGACGCGGCGCGCGGGCGCTGACAGGATCCGTGGCGGATGCGGACGATCTGGTCCAGACGACGGTGGAGCGCGCCCTGCGCCACATCGACAGCTGGGAACCGGGGACGCATGTCGACCGCTGGGTCATGCGAATCATGAAGAACGCCTGGATCGACGAGACGCGCGCCCGATCGGTGCGCCGCCGGGTCCATGATGACGATGCCGAGCCGGAAGCCATCGGCCATGACGGGCTCGCGCAGTTCGAGGCGCGGATGGACCTGGGTCTGGTGGAGCGCGCGATGGCGACCCTGCCGGACGAGCAGCGCCTGGCGATCATGCTCGTGCTGGTCGAGGGGCTTTCCTACAAGGAGGCCGCGGAGATCATGGAGGTGCCGATGGGCACGCTGACCAGCCGTCTCGCCCGGGGCCGGACGGCATTGGATACACTGTTGCGGCCAGACACGCCGCAACGTCAGGAGCAGGCATGATGGAATGGAGCGATGAAATGCTGATGGCCTATGCTGACGGCGAGCTGGACGCCGACACTGCGGCGCGCTTGCGTACCGTCCTCTCCGCTCGCCCCGATCTGGCGCACAAGGTGGAGGCTTATCGCCAGGTGCAAGTCCAGGTCGCAACCACCTATGCGCCGATCCTGAACGAGCCGGTGCCGGACCGTCTGGCGGCGCTGCTGGCCGAGCCACCGGCGCGCACCGCTGAGGTGGTCGATCTTGCCGCCCGGCGCGCCAGTGCGAAGGCGGCGCCAGCAGCAGCGCGCCCGCTGCACCAACGGTTTGCGCCCTGGATGGCGATTGCCGCGGCCGTGGTGGTCGGGGTCCTGCTCTCGACCGGCGAGCGACCGCAGTTTGATGGGTACGCGATGATCGCGCTGCAGGACGGCGCGCCGGTTGCCGGCGGGCCGCTGCGCACGGCGCTGGAGACCCAGCTCGCCAGCAGCGACCAGGCCGGGGATGTGCGTGTCGGTGTGACCTTCGCCTCGGCAGACGGCTATTGCCGCAGCTTCTCGGCACAAGGCGAGACTCCGGTGGCGGGGCTGGCGTGCCGCACCGGCGAGGTCTGGCAGATCGCGCTGCTGGAGCGTGGCACAACGCATGACAAGGCGGAACTGCGCACCGCCAGCGGATTGTCCCCCGCACTGGCCGCCGCCATCGAAGCGCGCGCCAGCGGCGACATGCTCAACGCTGCGGCAGAACGCGCGGCCCGTGACAACGGTTGGAAAAACTAAGGAAACACCATGACCAGACGGATCGTCTCTCTCGCCCTGCTTGCCGGGGCGCTGGCACAGCCATGCCTTGCGCAGTCCGCCCCCCGGCTGACGTTCAGCACCGGCGTCGATTATTCGCGCGGCGATTTCGATGCCGATGCCAAGACCAGTGTGCTCTATATTCCCTTCACGTCCCAGCTCACCTGGGGGGACTGGTCGTTCGGTGCCACCATCCCCTATATCCGCATCGAGGGACCGGGTGCGGTGGTCGGCGGCGGCGACGGCGGTGTCGTCGTGACCTGCGGCCCGCGCCGGCAACGGCTGGGACTCTGCCCGGAGGCGGAACCAACACCGCCGCAGACAACAGTGACCACGCAGGGCGGCTTGGGCGATCTGAGCTTCTCTGCCGGCTACCTGCTGCCCGAGGCCTGGACCGGGGCCTGGCTGGTCGAACTGCAAGGCCGCCTGAAAGCGCCGACGGCATCCGTCAGCAATGGCCTTGGCACCGGCAGGGTGGATTACGGATTCGGGGTCGATGTTGCCCGTGGCGAGGGTACGCTGCGGCCGTTCGTGAACCTCGGCTACCGGGTGCTGGGCGACTTCACCTTCACCGATCCGGTGACGGGTGCGGCGCAGGATGTCGATTTCCGCAATGGGCTGACCGCGAGTGCGGGCACGAGCGTGGTGTTCGGCGGCAACACGGTGCTGCTGTCCTATGACTATGCCGTCAGGACTGTCGAGACGGCTGCCGACAGCCATAGCCTTTATGGCGGCTGGACCACCCGCGTGAGCCCGCATCTGGATATCACGGGCTATGGCGCCGCCGGGCTGTCTCGCAGCGCACCGGACTTCGTTGTCGGACTGCAACTCTCCGTGCCGGTTGGTCTGTGACGATTTGTTAATACATAGACCGGCCTTGGCAGAAATTCTTTATTGATCTATATATGTTGGCATAGCTCGTACGTTTCGTGCGCGCATTTTATTTGGTTTTCTTTCTTTCTCTAGCGCTGGTGCCCGATGAATCTTGTAATGGTTGCTTTTGATGATCTGAATGCATTCGTCACGGCGAAACAATTATATCCGGGACTGCTACAGACCCCCAATTTTGATCGTCTGATGAACCTTGGCGTGACGTTCGAAAACGCCTTCTCGCAGGTGGCCCTGTGCAACCCGTCTCGGGCTTCGGTGCTTTCAGGCCTCAATCCCGGACAGACACAGATCCATGATAACGCGACCGACTGGTTTACCCGCATGGCCCCGCAGGAAACATTGCCGGGGGTCCTGCAAGATGCTGGCTATTATACAGTCTCAACAGGGAAAATTTTTCACAGCTTGCCGAGAAATATAGCCACGCAGATTTTTGATCAATCAAGCACGGATAGCACGAACTGGTCGCCAGAGAGCGATGAGTTCAACCTTGTAGTCTTGCCTGAGCCAGAGAGTCGGCATGGAGACTATATTAATACAAGTTATGCTGTAAATTTTCTCAATACATATCAGGGAGCAAGTCCATTTTTCCTGTCACTTGGGCTTTTTAAGCCGCATGCACCTTGGGGAGTACCTCAAGAGTATTTTGACCTTTATCCGAAGGATCAGATTGCATTGCCTTTCACACAATCTGGCGATGTCAACGATTTGCCGGAATTCATTCGCGATCTCCTCTCGGACGATTTTCACCAGAGCATTCTGGCGGCGGATGCCTGGCAGGATGTCCTGCAGGGCTATTTCGCCAGCATCAGCTTCGCGGACGCCCAGTTGGGGCGGCTGCTGGATGCCGTGGAAGCCAGCGGCCACAGCGATGACACCACCATCGTCGCTTGGAGTGACCACGGCTATCACCTCGGTGACAAGGACACCTGGCACAAGTTCACCCTTTGGGATGAAGCCGCACGTGCGCCGCTCATCATTGCCCGCCCCAACGATCCCAACGCTGGGGAGACAGTTTCGCAAGTGGTGGAACTGGTCGATATCGCGCCAACCCTCTATGGCCTTCTCGATGTGCCGCCACCCGGGCCACTGTCAGGCCGATCCCTTGTCCCGTTCCTCGATGCCCCCGCACGTACCGACGATGGCTTTGCCATCACGACCATGTACGGCAGCGTCTCCATCCGCACCAACGACTTCCGCTACACGCTTTACGAGGATGGCAGCAAAGAGCTTTACGATATCCGCCTCGACCCGAACCAGTGGACCAACCTGGCCGATACCCCGGCATTAGCAGCTGTGCAGGCCCAGCTTCAGGGGCAACTTCTCTCAGATCTCGCAGCAGACGGCTGGATATTCGCAAGCCCGGGGACTGGTGCCGCCATCGGCACGGCGGCGGATGACACCCTGGTCCTCCAGGCTGCGGACCAGACAGCCGTCGGTGGCGCAGGGGATGACGTGTATTTCATCGGCCGTCCCAACAGCCTGATCATCGAGCTGGCGGACGGGGGCGAGGACACTGTCTTCGTGACGGCTGACTACACGCTGCCGAACAACATCGAGAATGTTTCTGCGAAAACCGGCTTCGGGCAATTCACCCTGACCGGCAACAGCCTTGACAATGAAGTCATCGGCTCGCCGGCAAGCGACCTGCTTCAAGGCCTGGACGGGAACGACCTCCTCGACGCCAATGGCGGCAACGACACCGTCATCGGCGGCTTGGGGAATGATACCCTGCTTGGCCGTAGCGGTAACGATTTTCTCGAAGGCGGCGAGGGCGATGATTATTACGACGGAGGCTCCGGGACTGATACCGTGAGCTATGCGTCAGCAACAGCCAGCATCCGGGTAACCCTTCTGACCAACCAGCAACAGATTACCCTTGGCTCCGGGCTGGATACCTTGCGTTCAATCGAAAATCTTATCGGCAGCGCGCATGATGATCAATTTACCGGAACCTCGGGAGTCAACCGCTTTGTTGCCGGCGCGGGTGACGACTCACTGAACGGTCTGGCCGGGAATGACATACTCTTCGGCGGTGATGGTGATGATGGCCTGGATGGCGGCGACGGCGACGATCTTCTAATCGGTGGTTCGGGTGCTGACAGCTTCTTCGGCGGTACCGGAATTGATACGGTCGACTACAACACGCTTGATGACGGTATCCCCGATTTGATCGGTGTTTATGCAGACCTGCGCACGCCGGCAAACAATACCCGTGCAGCAGCCGGCGACACATACACGGGGGTCGAAAATCTTTCCGGCACCGCTGCGCGGGACATTCTCTACGGCGACACGGGAAATAACCGCCTGATCGGCAGGGAAGGGGATGATCGTCTTGCCGGCGACTCCGGAGATGACTCACTGATCGGCGACGCAGGTAACGATACCCTGCTCGGGGGCAACAACACCGATATGCTCTACGGTGGCGAGGGCAATGACATCCTCGATGGCGGCGGCAGCAACGACATCCTTTATGGTGGGCTGGGCTCGGATGCCCTGAATGGCGGTGCGGGGGTGGATACCGCAGACTATCGCTACCTCGATGAAGGCGTCCTTGATCCGAACGGTATTCGTGCCCTTCTGCGTGACCCTGGCCGCAATAGCGGTGCGGCTTTTGGGGACACCTACATCGGGATCGAAAATCTTGCCGGTACGGATCAGGCAGATGTGCTTGCAGGAGACGCCACCGATAACATGATCACCGGTCGTGGTGGCAGCGACCGGCTGGAAGGCGACAGCGGCAGGGATACGTTGCTTGGCGGTGACGGCGCGGACCTGCTCGCAGGCGGCCCCGGGGACGACATATTGGAAGGCGGAGCCGGTGATGACTGGATCGACGGCGGCGGTAACCTGGATGTCGTACGCTTCACTGGAGCTTTCGCAGACTACAGCCTGTCAATGCAAGGCGGCAATCTGGTGGTCACCGCACTCAGCACGAACGAAGGTGTTGATACCCTCGTGAGCATTGAGCGCCTGCAGTTTGCAGACGGCTTGCAGGTGGCGGGTCAGGTCAAGGCAGCGCTGGCGTCAGCCGGCACAGATGCCGCGTTTGCGCAGCAGGGGTTCTGGAATGATGGGCTCCTCCATCATGTGACCCACATCGCCTGATACCAAGGTGCAGCGGGATCACTCCGCCGCAGTCTGCGCCGGCGTGTTGATGCCAGACTGCTGGAACCAGCGCCTGATGTTGCGTGCGGCCTGGCGGATGCGATGCTCGTTCTCCACCAGGGCGATGCGCACATAGCCCTCGCCGAGCTCGCCAAAGCCGACTCCGGGGGCGACCGCAACCTGGGCATGCGTGAGGAGCTGCTTGGAGAATTCCAGTGCGCCCAGATGCTGGAATGCGGGCGGCACCGGCACCCAGGCGAACATGGAGGCATGCGGCACCGGAATATCCCAGCCGGCACGGCCGAAGCTCTCCACCATCACATCCCGACGCACCTTGTACATCTGGCGCACCTGGTCGATGCAGTCCTGCGGGCCGTTGAGGGCCGCGCAGGCCGCAGCCTGGACAGGCGTGAACGCTCCGTAGTCAAGGTAGGACTTCACCCGGGTGAGCGCGCCGATCAACTGCTTGTTGCCGACCGCAAAACCGATGCGCCAGCCCGCCATTGAATAGGTCTTGGACATCGAGGTGAACTCGACCGCGATATCCCGCGCACCCGGCACCTGCAGCACGGAGGGCGGCGGCACGTCGTCGTAATAGATCTCTGCATACGCGAGGTCCGACAGCAGCCAGATGCCGTGATGGCGGCAGAAATCCACCACCTCGGCATAGAAATCCAGCCCCACGACCTCTGCGGTCGGGTTGGATGGGTAGCCGAGCACCAGCGCCGTCGGTTTCGGCACGCTGTAATGCATGGCGCGCTCCAGGCTGGCGATGAAGTCCGGACCCGGTGCCGCCGGGACCGAGCGCAAGGCGGCACCCGCAATGATGAAGCCGAACATGTGGATCGGGTAACTGGGGTTCGGCACCAGAATGACATCACCGGGCGCGGTGATCGCCTGTGCGAGGTTGGCCAGCCCCTCCTTGGAGCCCAGCGTCACCACCACCTCGGTCTCGGGGTCAAGGTCAACCCCGAAGCGCCGCTGGTAATAGGCCGCCTGGGCCTTGCGCAGGCCGGGGATGCCCCGGGAGGCAGAATAGCCATGCGCATCGGGTTTGCGCGCCACTTCGGCCAGTTTCTCGATGACGTGCGGCGGCGGCGGGGTGTCCGGATTGCCCATGCCCAGATCGATGATATCCTCTCCTGCCGCTCGCGCGGCGGCCTTCATCGCATTCACTTGCGCGAACACGTAGGGCGGCAGACGCTTGATGCGGTAGAATTCCTCGTTCATCCTGGACTCGTCATGTTCACCCGTGGGCATCATGCCGACGGCACCTGTTCTATATCGCGCAAGATCGCTGCGTGCGAGCATGCTTTTCGGTAACTTTTCAGTATGACAATCCGCTCGTGGTGAGCTTTACGAACCACGAGCCGCTCAGCCCTTCTGTCCAAGCTCAGGGTGAGCGGGGATTTTCATTTCTGCGCTGCACATGCCAAAAAAGCAGCGCCTATTAAAGTCTATGCTCTAGCCCCTACCACACGGGGCAATAGCATGCCAAAACAGGTTCAGAGTGGATCGCGCGGGGAGCAAGACAATGAGCGAGAACAAGACAGAGCCGCACACTGACCCCACAGCCGATGCCTTTGCGGCATTCCAGACCTGGTCGCGGCTGTTCGGCAAGGCGCAGCAGCTCTCCTACGAGTTCTGGACCCGACAGGCCCAGCCGGTCGACACGACGGAGCCGGACCCGATCGGCCTCTGGTCAGCGTGGAGCATGGTCGCGGCCAGCCTCGCCAACAACCCGGAAAAACTCGGGCAGATGCAGGCGCAGTTCCTGAGCGACAGCGTCAAGCTCTGGCAATCCTTCCTGCAGCCGGGTGATGGCCCGGCAGGCGGCAGCAGCAGCCGCGACCGGCGTTTTTCTGCACCGGAGTGGCAGGAAAACGCGCTGTTCGCCTTCGTCAAGCAATCCTACCTGATGACCTCCAACTACATGTTGCAGGTAGTCGACTCGGCTGAGAACCTTGATCCGAAGGTGAAGGCCAAGGCGGAATTCTACACCCGGCAATTCATTGATGCGATGTCGCCGACCAATTTTGCCGCCACCAACCCCGACGTGCTGCGCAAAATCGCCGAGACCAACGGCCAGAGCCTGCTTGCCGGGCTCGAGCATCTGCTCTCGGACCTGGAGCGCGGGCGCATAACCATGACCGACGAGGATGCGTTCAAGGTCGGGGTGAACGTGGCGGCGACACCGGGCAAGGTGGTGTTCGAGAACCGGCTGTTCCAGCTGATCCAGTACACGCCGACAACCGAGACGGTGCACGAAATCCCGATCGTGTTCTTCCCGCCGTGGATCAACAAATTCTACATCCTCGACCTGACCGAGAAAAAAAGCCTGGTGCGCTACCTGCTGGACGCCGGCTTTACGGTATTCATGACCTCCTGGGTCAATCCGGACGGCGCGCTGCGCGATGTCACCTTCAGCGACTATCTGATCGAAGGCGAGCTCAAGTCGCTCGAGGTTGCCGCCCAGGTCTGCGGCGTCAAGTCGGTGCACACGGTCGGCTACTGCGTGGCCGGGACGGCACTGGCCGCTCTGCTGGCCTATCTGCATGGCACCAAGGCGCAGGCAAAGGTGGCGTCGGCTACCTTCCTCACGGCACAGGTGGACTTTGCCGATGCCGGGGATCTCGGCATTTTCGTCGACGAGCAGCAGCTTGAGACGCTCGAGCGCATCAGCACCGAAAACGGCTACCTCGATGGCTCCTACATGGCGACGACGTTCAATATGCTGCGCGCCAACGAGCTGATCTGGAATTATGTCGTCAGCAACTATCTGCTCGGCAACGACCCGATGCAATTCGATCTGCTGTACTGGAACTCGGATGCGACCCGGCTGCCGATGACCATGCACCTCTATTATCTGCGCAACATGTATCTGAAGAATGCCCTGGTGAAGCCGGGCGCGCTGGAGGTGAACGGCACCCCGGTCGACCTGCACAAAGTGAAAACCCCGACTTATGTGCAGGCCGGTAAAGAGGATCACATCGCGCCCGCGCGCTCCGTGTTCAAGATCACGCAGTATTTCAAGGGGCCGCTGCGGTTCATCATGGCTGGCTCTGGCCATATCGCCGGTGTCGTCAATCCGCCGTCCGCACAGAAATACCAATACTGGACTGCTGAGACCCTGCCGGAGACCCTTGAGGATTTCATGGCCGCCGCCACCGAGCACAAAGGCTCCTGGTGGCCGGACTGGCAGGCCTGGCTGGCACCGCAATCCGGCAAGCAGGTACCGGCGCGCATACCGGGAGCTGCCGGTCTCCCGGTGATCGAGGACGCGCCCGGCCGCTATGTGAAGCAGCGCTGCTGAGATGAAGTGGGGCGACTGACGGGGATTGAACCCGCAACCTCTGGTACCACAAACCAGCGCTCTAACCAATTGAGCTACAGTCGCCACGCGCGCGAAGGCCAAGTCGTTTAAGGGCAGCCCGGTCAGCCGTCAAGCGGCGCGATGCTGCGGCTGTGGGTCAGTTTGAAAATCCGCTCGTGGTGAGCTTGGACAGAACCACGAGACGCTCGGCCCTTCGCCAGGCTCAGGGTGAGCGGGGATTTTTTCAAACTGAGGCAATACTGATGCTGCGGTTGTGGGTCGGTTTGAAAACGCGTTCCCTGCCGACTGCGGCCATGCTATCTGAATTGCGCTAACCACAAAGATAATTGCGCAAAAATGCGTCGACTCTGGGGATGAACATGCTTTCGGTTCTGGACGTCTTCCGCATCGGCATCGGGCCGTCGAGCTCGCATACCGTCGGGCCTATGCGCATCGCCCAGCGCTTTGCCGCCGGGCTGCTGAGGGGAGGTGTCCTTGACCAGGTGGCGCGCGTGCGTGTCGAGCTCTGGGGCTCGCTCGCCCTGACCGGTACCGGGCACGATACTCCCAAGGCGGTGATGCTGGGGCTGGCCGGGCATGACCCCGAAACCCTCGACCCGGACGAGGCGCATGCGGCTGTCGAGGCTATTCTTTGGCAAGGCCATCTCCGGCTCGCCGGCCAGCATGATATCGGCTTCACCGCGCGCACCGACATCGATCTGCGGATGGACATCATGCCGGCGCTCCACCCCAACGGCATGCTGCTGACCGCCTATGACGCCGCCGGCGCGGTGCTGGCGCAGGATGAGCATTATTCGACCGGAGGCGGCTTCGTCGCCTCCCGCCAGCAACTGGAAACGCCGGCACCCGACGATCTTGTGCGGATCGGCGCGCGCGTGCCCTATCCGTTTCAGTCCGCCGCGCACCTGATGGCGCTCTGTGCACAGCACGGCAGGTCGGTGCCGGAGATCGTGCTAGCGAATGAGGACGCGCACCGCCCGCGTGCCGATACACTGGCCGGGCTCGACCGTATCATCGCGGCGATGCTTGGCTGTATTGCGCGTGGCCTGAAGCAGGAGGGGGTGCTGCCGGGCGGACTGCAGGTGCGGCGGCGCGCGCCGGACCTCTGGCGCAAGCTGGACGGCGCGCCGCCCTCCAACGAGCGCGAACAGCTGTTCGACCTGCTGAACGTTTACGCCATGGCGGTGAATGAGGAAAACGCCGCCGGCGGCCGGGTGGTGACCGCCCCGACCAATGGAGCCGCCGGGATCATCCCGGCCATCCTGCGCCACTACTGCGCCAGTGACGGCCTGGATCGCAACGCCGCGCATACCCTGCTGCTGGCGGCCGGCGGCATCGGCATCCTCTACAAGCAACGTGCCTCCATATCTGGCGCGGAGATGGGCTGCCAGGGCGAAGTCGGTGTTGCCTGCTCCATGGCTGCCGGCGGACTTGCCGCAGTCTGGGGCGGCACCCCGGACCAGGTAGCGAACGCGGCGGAAATCGCCATGGAGCACAATCTGGGTCTCACCTGCGATCCTGTCGGCGGCCTGGTGCAGATCCCCTGCATCGAGCGCAATGCGCTAGGGGCAGTGAAAGCGGCCAACGCGGCGCGGCTTGCGCTGCACACCGACGGACAGACCCGGGTGTCGCTCGATCAGGTGATCGAGACCATGCGGCAGACCGGGCTCGACATGTCCTCGAAGTACAAGGAAACCAGCCAGGGCGGACTCGCGGTGAATGTGATCGCCTGTTGAGCGCAGCCTTTGCCCAGAGGCTGAGCAGCTGCACATTTTTTAGGCAGACTATGCCGGCTGTGGGCGACGGTCTACCCCGCCAGCCCGCGCCGCAGCGCGATGCCGCGACTGGCACATATCCTGCTTAAAGCTTGTTAAGACATGGCGGACGCGCCAAGATGTCCGCGTGCTTCATGGGTGAGAAGGCAGGAAAACGTGAAAAAGATTGAGGCGATTATCAAGCCGTTCAAGCTCGACGAGGTGAAGGAAGCTCTGCATGAAGTCGGGGTCTCCGGCATCACCGTGCTGGAGGCCAAGGGCTTCGGGCGGCAGAAGGGCCACACCGAACTCTATCGCGGCGCGGAATATGTCGTCGACTTCCTGCCCAAGGTGAAACTTGAGGTCATCGTTGATGATGCCATCGCGCCGCGCGCGATTGAGGCGATACAGCAGGCCGCCCAGACCGGCCGGATCGGCGACGGCAAGATTTTCGTCTCCACCATCGATGATGTCATTCGCATCCGCACTGGTGAGCGGGGCACCGACGCGATATAGCGCCACCATCCCGCATGCTTTTGTCCGCCAAACTGTCCGATGAATAAACAGTAAGGAACCACAATGTCCAAGTCGTCAAAAGAAATCGTCGCCATGATCAAGGAAAAGGAGATCGACTGGATCGATCTTCGCTTCACCGATACGCGCGGCAAGTGGCAGCACCTCTCGATGTGTTCGTCGGTTATGGATGCCGATATGTTCGACGAGGGTGTGATGTTCGACGGATCGTCGATCGCCGGCTGGAAGGCCATCAACGAGTCGGACATGATCCTCAAGCCGGACATGGAGTCGGTGTTTGTTGATCCGTTCGCCGCCCAGCCAACCCTGATCGTATTCTGCGACATCCTCGAGCCGTCGACCGGCGAAGGTTATGACCGCGACCCGCGTTCGATTGCCAAGAAGGCGGAGAGCTACCTGCAGTCGACCAAACTCGCCGACACGGTTTACGTCGGCCCGGAAGCCGAATTTTTCGTGTTCGACGACGTGAAGTTCAAGGTTGGCTACAATGGTGCCATGTATGAGTTCGACGATATCGAACTACCGGGCAACACCGGCCGGGCCTACGACGAAGGCAACATGGGCCACCGCCCGCGCGTCAAGGGCGGCTACTTCCCGGTCCCGCCGGTTGATAGCTGCCAGGATCTGCGCTCGGAAATGGTCACGACACTGCTGCAGATGGGCGTGCCGATGGACAAGCACCACCATGAAGTGGCGGCATCCCAGCACGAACTTGGCATGATCTTCTCGACCCTGACCAAGACCGCAGACCACATGCAGCTCTACAAATATGTGGTGCATATGGTGGCCCACAGCTACGGCAAGACTGCGACCTTCATGCCCAAACCGATCAAGGAAGATAACGGCTCCGGCATGCACACCCACCAGTCACTGTGGAAGGGCGGCAAGCCGCTGTTCGCCGGCGACGGCTATGCTGGCCTGTCGGAGACCGCGCTCTATTACATCGGCGGCATTATCAAGCACGCCAAGGCGATCAACGCCTTCTCCAACCCGTCAACCAACAGCTACAAGCGCCTGGTGCCGGGGTATGAAGCGCCTGTGCTGCTCGCCTATTCGAGCCGCAACCGTTCCGCCTCGTGCCGCATTCCCTATGGGTCATCGCCGAAGGCCAAGCGGGTGGAAATCCGGTTCCCGGACGCCATGGCCAACCCGTATCTCGCCTATGCCGCCATGCTGATGGCTGGCCTTGATGGCGTCGAGAATAAAATCCATCCGGGCGAGCCGATGGACAAGAACCTCTATGAACTGCCGCCGCGCGAACTCAAGAAAGTGCCGACCGTCTGCGCCTCGCTGCGGGAGGCGCTCGCGCACCTGGATAAGGGCCGCAAGGTGTTCACCCGTGGCGGCGTCTTCTCCGATGATTTCATCGACAGCTATATCGCGCTGAAGATGGAAGAAGTCGAACGTTGGGAACTCTCGCCGCATCCGGTCGAGTTCGACATGTATTACAGTGCGTAACGCGTAAAGCATGGGTTTCTCTGGCCGGTGAGGCGCAAGCATCACCGGCACTTTTTTAGAGCGGCGATCTGATTCAATCAGATCGCCGCTCTAACTCTATGGTTTACCGCGATTTCTTAACCATCGAATTATCCATTCGACTGGAAATCGCTCTAAGCACTCACAAAAAAACCGGCCAGTCAGCACTGGCCGGTTTTCTGTTGTTTTTTGAGCGATCAGGACATGATGACGTTAAATGGATAGGGAATTATATACATGACTACCGAAACTGATCTTTTGGGCGATCCGCTGATAAAGCGATCCGCATTCTTTCCAGCCCCAGATATTCGCCGCACACTCAGCCGCGAATGGGATGCGGATTTGCCACGCGCTTTGGTGATTGGGTGCAACCCATCCGAGGCGGGCGAGGATATTGACGATCCTACATCAAGATGGTGGAACCGTTGGTTCCTGCACTATGGGTTCGGTGCGTATGACGCAATGAACTTGTGGGCGAAGGTTTCTAGCTCTCCAGCGCAGTGCCGAAAATGGGCCGATTGGGAGAACAACGGCCCCGACTGGTTCGTCCGAGATGAGATTTTCTATCACAACCTAACGGCGCTGGTTGCAGCGGCAAAGCAGGCGGATCAAGTTTTTGTCTGTTGGGGTAACATCGCATGGGATCATGATTGGGTCGAGCATGTTGTTGAAGAAATACAGACGGGCGAAGCACCTTGGCCCAATCTTTGGTGCTGGGGGAGGACCAAGAACGGCGCGCCAATACACCCAATGGCTCGCGGCAAACATAGAATTGACCCGTTAACACCTGCTATTCTGTGGAGGGGAAAATGAACGGGACTCAAGTATATAATTCCCAATGGATACGCAAGCGCTGGTCCGATACCCGTCATGCTGAACTTGTTTCAGCATCCATGATCCGACAAGCCGCAACTATTCAGAGGACGTCTGGACCCTGAATCAAGTTCAGGGTGATATTGCTCTAGAAGCTGGCGGCCAGGGATGCGACAACGCCCGAGCGACCAATGTTTAGCGCCCGGTTGGTGTCAACGTACGAAACGCTCAAGGTAAAAATCTTGTAGGCCGCGCTGACGCCGAGCGACCAGTCGAGCTTGCCGTTATCATCCGGATCGTCAAAGGTTTCGCTGAAATCGAATGCACCACGCTCATAGCCTATGCTCGCATTCACGGTCAGCGGCGTCGCCGGAATACCGATCCCGCCAGCCAGGTTGATATAGTAATTGTCTTCGAGGGTGTTTTTCTGATCCGGCACATAATAGAAGCTCAGAGTCGTGTTCAGCGGACCAAAACTGTGTCCGGCCTTGGCATAAAACTCATAGTAATTGATATCGTCGCCACCTGGATAAAGATACCCAGTCGCGCCAACATCTAACTTGACTGGCCCGACTTCTTTTGCCCAACCGGCATAAAGGTCAATCTCTGCTTCGGCACCATTCAACTGTTCTATGGAAGAGGTCCAGAAACCGGCATAAATCCCTGTGGAATTATGGGTTGCCGTCACGGTGCCTTGCGGTGCGACATCACGGTCACTGAGGGATACGCCACGAAACCGGTAGTCAGAATATATTCCGACGCTGCCGGTAAAGCTGAAGGTTTCCTCCGCTTCCGCTTCTTCGGCGCGGGCGGCGCTCGTGGCCAGCATCGCGGCCAGGACCGTTACCCCAACACTCATCTTTCTTATCAACAGCATTATCCTCTCCTTGCTGAGTTCGTTCGCTTGCCTTGCTGACATCGTCATTTCCCTGTTTTTCCATGCTCGACACCGGAGAATCGCCGAAGCACCGGATGCCCGCACATGCAAAAACCCTCACGCGTCAGTCATGAAGATTGGACGCCAAATTGCTGCGCTGCACAAGGTGGAAAACACCTTGCATGGGAAGCCTTCTATGACTGTTACGAAAATGTGACGTACTGCTCGATACATTTCTTTTTCAAGCAATAATCAGCTATTCAGCAAGCAATGAAGCAATAACGATTATCTGTTAATAACGCATTAACGGTCTTTTAAAGGATGATTTACGACTGTCACAGCCACCGGCTGTTCACCCTGTGGGGCCCCATTATCCTGCGGTTCCAATGTTTAGTTTGAAACGATCTTATTAAACTGCATCCCGGTATCAGGAATGGGAATGGATCAATAAAGAGGGAAGTCAGTCGCCTCATGCACAAACAAAAAAAGGGCCGCCTTCGTCAGGCGGCCCAGTTCAATCCTTGGGGAGGATCGCCTTACGGCAAGGATTAATATTGCATTGCGTCAAAGATTTTGCAACGCAAAAAGTGCGACAGAAGGAAAAAAACTGACCCGGTTTTCCAGCCTTGAAAAGGCGCCTGCAGCCGCAGTGCTCCTTAATCCCGTCTTTACCCGCGGCCGCTAGGGTTAGCCCAAGGTTCATGAAGTATATCGGCAGACGGGGTGGCATGGCTCGGCCAGCAACACGCACAGAGGACCAGGCCAGGGAAGGCACTGCAATGGTTTCTGCACAGGAGCGCCTGGCAGAACTCGCACGGCTTGCGCACACCAGCATCAGCCCTAGCACGGGACTTGCGACAGATTTTCTGAACCAATACAATGAAATATCGATGACCCTCGACTTCGCGGAGGAAATGCCCGACGCCATCATGGAGTTTGTGGGCTGGTATCCGCGCACCTATCAGGAGCATTTCAAGGCCAGCGGCTTTCGCGATACCGAGCTGCTGATCGCCGCTTTCGAGCTTACGCCGCCCGTCATCCGCAGCCGTTTCAATGCCTTGGTCCGTGAATTGAACATCATCGTGCTGTCCGGGCTGACCTCATTGCAATCGGTGCTGCGTGAGGATCCGGAAGCGCGCATCGGCCCGGCAGCGGCCGTACTGGCGCGCGAGATGCGCGAGCATGCAATACAGCTGGCGGCGTTGATTAACGGCCCGCGCTCGGCCGAACAGCAATCGAGCGTCGATGCGATCTTCGACGACGATGCAACTACCCAGGCCAATGGCGACAACAGCGGCGGCCAGGACGATATCGACGCCCTGTTCGCCGATGCGAATGGCGGCTCATCCCAGGACGATATCGACGCCTTGTTTAACTAATCCCAACATCTCGTTGTCTGGGCAGGGCTGAACCCCTTATACTGGGGTCATGAGCGATCTTTTCACAAGCCCGACGTCTGAACCATCCTACACCGCCAAGGACATTGAGGTCCTGGAGGGGTTGGAGCCGGTACGGCGCCGCCCCGGCATGTATATCGGCGGCACGGACGAGCGCGCCCTGCACCACCTGGCGGCAGAAGTGCTCGACAATGCCATGGACGAAGCGGTCGCGGGCCACGCCAGCCGAATCGAGATCGAGTTATTGGCCGACAACCGGCTGGTCATCATGGACAATGGCCGCGGTATTCCGATTGATCCGCACCCGAAATACCCGGCCCAGTCCGCGCTCGAAGTGATCCTGACCACCCTGCACTCGGGTGGCAAATTCACCGACAAAGCCTATGCGACTGCCGGCGGGCTGCATGGAGTCGGCATCTCGGTCGTCAACGCGCTTTCTCAATCCCTGGTTGTTGAAGTGGCGCGCGACCGGCAGCTCTATCGCCAGCGTTTTTCCCGTGGTGTGGCGCTGGCCCGGCTTGAGCATGTGGGTGCGGCCCCCAACCGGCGCGGCACCCGGGTTGAGTTCCAGCCGGACCAGGCGATATTCGGAGACAGCCTGCAATTCCGCCCGGCCCGTCTGTACCGCCTTGCGCGTTCAAAGGCTTACCTGTTTCGCGGTGTGGAAATCCGCTGGAAATGCGACCCCGCACTCCTGCCCGGTGACGACACGCCGGAGACGGCCGTGCTCCAGTTCCCTGGCGGGCTGGCGGACCACCTGGCCGAGATGGTCGACGGCCGGGAGTGCGCCACGCCGGAGCTGTTTGCCGGCCGGGCCGAGTTCACCGACAGCCAGGGGTCGGTCGAATGGGCGGTGGCCTGGCCGCTTTATGGCGACGGCGGCGGTGCTTATTATTGCAACACCATCCCGACGCCGCAGGGCGGGACCCATGAAGCCGGCTTGCGCAGTGCGCTCACCCGCAGCCTGAAGGCCTTTGGCGACATGGTCGGCAACAAAAAGACCGCGCAGGTGACGCCGGACGATGTCATGAACGGCGCGGAAATCCTGCTCTCGGTCTTCATCCGGAATCCGCAATTCCAGAGCCAGACCAAAGACCGGCTGACCACCGCCGAGGCGCAGCGTCTGGTTGACAATGCCGTGCGCGATCATTTCGACCATTGGTTGAGCGAAAACACCGTGCGCGGCAAGGCGCTGCTCGATGTGGTTCTCGAGCGCGCGGACGACCGTCTGCGGCGCAAGGCAGAGAAGGAGGTCAAGCGCAAGACCGCAACGTCCAAACGCAGCCTGCGCTTGCCCGGCAAACTGACTGACTGCGCCGAGCAGGGGCCAGCCAATACCGAATTGTTCATCGTCGAGGGTGATTCGGCTGGCGGCTCCGCCAAGCAGGCGCGTGACCGAAAAACCCAGGCCATTTTGCCCATTCGCGGCAAGATCCTGAATGTCGCCTCCGCCAACAGCCAGAAGATTCTCGGCAATCAGGAAATCCAGGACCTGATTCTGGCGCTCGGCTGCGGAGTGCGCCAGAACTACGATGAGCAAGCATTGCGCTACGAGCGCATCGTCATCATGACCGATGCCGATGTCGACGGCGCGCACATCGCCACCTTGCTGATGACCTTCTTCTTTCAGGAGATGCGCGACCTGGTGCTGGGCGGCCGGCTCTTCCTCGCGCAGCCGCCGTTGTATCGTCTGGCGCAAGGCGGTACCGTGGTTTACGCCCGCGACGACGCGCACAAGGCAGAGCTTGAACGCACGGTGTTGACCGGGCGCGGCAAAATCGAGGTCAGCCGCTTCAAGGGCCTGGGCGAAATGCCGCCGCAACACCTGCGCGAGACGACCATGGACCCCGCCAAGCGCACCCTCCTGCGGGTCTACCTGCCGTTTGAGGATATGGAAGCGCGCGTGGATGCAAAAGACCTTGTCGAGCGGCTGATGGGCAAGAAGGCCGAGCACCGTTTCGACTTCATCCAGAGCCACGCCCGCTTTGTGGATGCTGTCGATGTCTAGGATCGGCGACCAGCCCTGGTTCAGTTACCTGCCTGTCGATGGCGATACACCGCTGGCACTGAATCCGGAGTTCTGCCCGGACTATGCTGCGCAGCAATTTGCAGCAAAAGGCTTTACGCAACTGCGCGACGTACTGGCGCCGGACACGGCGCAGCGCCTGCTGCGCTGCCTCACCCAGGAGACGCCGTGGGGTATCGCCTGGTATGAAAACGGCCCCAGGACCCTCGACGCAGCGGGCGTGCGCAGCCTGAAACCGCAGGAAGGCCTGGCGCTTTCCCAGGCGATCCATAACCGCGCTGCAACCCCTGAATACCAGTATCTCTATCAATGCTACCCCATTCTGGATGCCTATCTCGCCGGCAAGGACCCGGGGCTTTACCTGCATCGCTGGCTGGAGTTCGTGAACAGCGAGCCCATGCTGGAACTGGTAAGGCAGGTGACCGGCCTGCCGAACCTGTGCAAGGCCGATGCCCAGGCGACCCTGTATGCACGCCAGCAATTTCTTTGCCTGCATACTGATGACTTCAAGGAAGAAGCCTGGCGCGTCGCCTATGTGCTCAACATGACGCCGCATTGGCACGAGAATTTCGGCGGCTACCTGCTGTTCTATGACGAGGCAGGCGACATCACCGGCGGGCTGATGCCGCGTTTCAATTGCCTGAACCTGCTGGCGGTGCCGCAACGCCATGCCGTCAGTTACGTGCCGCCGTTTGCGCCAAACGCACGGTTTGCGCTCACCGGCTGGTTCCGCGATGCCTGATTTCACACGGGAGTCCGGGTTTGCCGGCCCGGTCGCCGGTGTCGACGAGGCCGGGCGCGGGCCCTGGGCCGGGCCAGTGCTCGCAGCGGCGGTGATTCTGAACCCCGCCGACATTCCAGAGGGTCTGAACGACTCCAAGGCGCTGAACGCCCGCCGGCGCGCGGCCCTGTTCGAGGCGATCCAGGCCAGCGCCCTGGCGGTCGGGGTCGGGGAGGCCAGTGTCGCCGAAATCGATGCGGCAGGGCTCGGCCAGGCCAACCGGCGCGCCATGCAACGGGCGGTCGCGGCCCTCGGTCTGCCTCCGGTGCATGCCCTGATTGATGGTATCGTCACGCCGGAGTTGCCCTGCCCGGCAACGGCTATTGTGAAAGGCGATGCGCAGTGCCTCTCGATTGCTGCAGCCTCTATCATCGCCAAAGTCACGCGGGACCGCATCATGTGCGCACTCGATGCCGAGCATCCGGCCTACGGCTGGCGTGAGAACATGGGCTACGGGACGTCGGCGCACGCCGCAGCACTGCAAAAGCACGGCCCCTGCCTGCACCATCGGCAGTCGTTCCGGCCCGTCGCCGCCGCAGCCCGTGCATTCGCCAGCCGCTGAGTCTTTTGCGCAACAGTACGAGATGTAGAGTCCCCGTCCTTGCCGGGACTCTAGGGTTTGCGCGCGTGCGATACCACGGTGAGAACAAAAGGAGTCGGCGCGCAAACTCCTGAGTCTGCTTAAGATTCCGGTAACGACTCGGAGATTGACGGCGAGTCCGGCCTGAACCACGGTCATCCCCAAGTTATCCACAGCCGGACAAAAACCATGGACCATCTGCCGCTTGACCGCGTGATCGAAGGCGACTGCCTTGAGATTCTCGCCAGCCTGCCCGATCGCTGCGTCGACATGATCTTTGCGGACCCACCCTACAACCTGCAGTTGGGTGGTGAGTTAACGCGCCCGGACAACAGCAAGGTCGATGCGGTCACCGACGACTGGGACAAATTTGCCTCCAACGCCGACTATGATGCCTTCACCCGCACCTGGCTGACAGAATGCCACCGGGTGCTGAAGGACAACGGTACCCTGTGGGTCATCGGCAGCTACCACAATATTTTCCGGGTCGGGGCGGCGCTACAGGACCTCGGCTTCTGGATCCTGAACGACATCGTCTGGCGCAAGGCCAACCCGATGCCCAACTTCAAAGGCACCCGCTTCACCAACGCGCACGAGACCCTGATCTGGTGCTCGAAATCGCCGGATGCGCGCTACACGTTCAACTACGATGCCATGAAGGCCCTGAACGAAGACCTGCAGATGCGCTCCGACTGGCTGCTGCCGATCTGCTCGGGCGGCGAGCGGGTGAAAACAGATGGCCAGAAGGCGCATTCGACCCAGAAGCCGGAAGCCTTGCTGCACCGGATCATTCTTGCCGCCAGCAATGCGGGCGATGTGATCCTTGACCCGTTCTTCGGCTCCGGCACTACCGGCGCGGTCGCCAAGCGGCTGGGCCGGCGCTGGGTCGGCATCGAGCGGGAGCCACGGTACATCCGGGTGGCACTGGAGCGCATTGCGGCGGTCACCCCTCTTGAGGCGAGCGCGCAGGCGGTCACGACCTCGCGCAGGGCGGAACCGCGGGTCCCGTTCGGGACACTGGTCGAAGCCGGGATCGTGCAGCCCGGCACCGTGCTGGTCGATCCCAGCCGGCGGCACAGCGCCCGGGTTCGCGCCGACGGCTCGCTGGCGACGCGGGATGCCAGCGGATCGATCCACCAGATTGGCGCCCATGTGCAGGGCGCACCGGCCTGCAACGGCTGGACCTTCTGGCATGTGGAGGACAAGGGCCGCCTGGTACCCATCGACGCATACCGCCAGCAGGTGCGCGCCCGGATGAACGCTGCTGCCTGACCCAGGCGAATATTGGTTGGCAGACCGATCCAGCGGTACTCAAAGGAATCAGGCTAGAGTTCTCACGCTCGATGCTCTATGTGACTACATAGATAGTCAGGAGCATGGCGTGACTACAATCAATCTGGCGGATGCCAAGGCCAATCTGAGCGCGTTGGTAGACCGTGTTGAGGCGGGCGACGCCATTGATATCACCCGGCGTGGAAAACGTGTCGCGCGGCTCTCCGCCATAAGCAAACCGCGCAAGCCAATTGACGCCGCTCTGCTTCGCACGCTGACCGCAGAGATGCCGCTTCAGTCCCATAGTGCTGCCGAACTCGTGCGGTCGATGCGAGACGATGATCGCGCCTGATGCTCTATCTCGACACGTCGTTGATCATATCAGCGCTTTTCCGGGAAGCCATGACGCCGCGCGTTCAGATTTGGCTGGCGGGGCAGGATCCGGCGCAACTTCATATCAGCGACTGGACTATCACCGAGATGTCGTCCGCCATGGCGATCAAGCTGAGGACCGGGCAGATCAGCCTGGAGCAGCGCGCGGCGGCACTTGCCATGTTCCATAAACTCGTCGCCGAAAGCTTCACCGTCCTGGCCGTCAAGAGCGGGCATTTCCGAACGGCTGCAGGGTTTGCTGACCAGCATAGCTTTGGGCTGCGCGCCGGCGATGCGCTGCACCTTGCCGTGGCATCCGATCACGGTGCCATCCTGCACACACTCGACGTGCGGCTCGCTGAGTCCGCGCCGGCACTTGGAATCCCGGCACAGTTGCTGACATGATCCGCTAGAGTCTGTTGACTTTACGCAGAATCAAGACTCTCACCGTTCGTGTCGAGCCAAGTCGAGACACGTCCAGACGATGCTGGAGCCGCCCCTCGACCGGGCTCGGGGCGAACGGGTTCATGTAAAGTCATCACGCTTTAGAGCATCGCGCCTTAAATGTGACCTACATCCGGGATAGAGTGGTTTTTCACATTCAAGGGGCAAAGATGCTCCAGCAGCCTGCTTGAGCCTTGTGAAAAGCGCTTGCACAACGGGTCAATCCACGAAACGCAGGACCGGCGTAGGCGGCGGTGCGGTGCCGTCCATGCAGGCCCTGAGCGCGCGGGCGGCGGATTGAAATGCGCCGGCTGACGCGCTGAGCGGAGCGCTCGCCACAATCGGTGTGCCGCTGTCCGAGGTCTCGCGCACCGACAGCTCCAGCGGAATTTCCCCCAGAAACGGCACGCCCAGGTGCTCGGCCATCCGTCGCGCCCCGCCGTGCCCGAAGATGTGGCTGGGGGTCGCGCAGTGCGGGCAAACGAACACGCTCATGTTCTCGACAAGGCCGAGGATCGGGACATTGACCTTCCCGAACATCGCGATGGCCTTGCGCGCATCGATCAGGGCGATGTCCTGCGGTGTCGAGACGATGACGGCCCCAAACAGCGGCACCCGCTGCGACAGTGTCAACTGAATGTCGCCGGTGCCGGGCGGCATGTCGACCACAAGAACATCGAGCGGCCCCCAGGCGACCTCGCTCACCAGTTGCATCAGGGCACCGGTCGCCATCGGCCCGCGCCAGATCATCGCCTGCTCATCCGGGACGATCAGGCCGATCGACATCGCCTTGAGACCAAAGGCGTCCTTCGGCAGCAGCTTGCCCCCGTGCGTGTCCGGCTTGCCGGAGAGGCCCAGCATGCGCGGGGTCGACGGTCCGTAGATGTCGGCATCCAACAGGCCGACCTTAAGGCCCTGCTGTCCAAGCGCCAGTGCCAGGTTGGTCGCAACCGTCGACTTGCCGACCCCGCCCTTGCCGGAGGCTACAGCGATGATGCGCCGGATTTCGGCATGGCCATCCACCTTGAGCGGTGCGACTGCGCGCTCCGCCGTCAGCACGACACTGGCGCGCGTGACACCCGGCAGACGCGCCACCGCATTCTCGGTGGCGGTGCGCAGCGGCTCGTAGCTGCGGGCACGGGCAGCCGGCACGTCCAGCGCAAAACCCACCGCGCCGCCGCGGACCACCAGTCCGCTGACCATCCCGGCCTCGACGATATTGCGTCCGGTTCCGGGGTCCGTGAGTGCGGATAAGGCATCCAGTACCTTGCGCTTCAGGTCGTCATCGTTCAGCACTATCGTCTTCGTCCTCAGATACGGCGAGGGGCAGACGAGCCAGCACCCTCGCATTTTTTGCAGTGACCCCTATATAGGCTCAAACTCAAGGGAGAGCAGACAGTCAATGCCATGGCAGAACAATAACGGCGGCCCATGGGGTGGCGGCGGCGGCAACAACCAGGGACCGCGCGGCCCATGGGGACAAGGCGGCGGCAATGGCGGGCCTACGCCCCCCAACCTGGAAGACCTGTTTCGCAAGGGCCAGGAGCGACTGAAACGCTCGATGCCCGGCGGCAGCGGCGGCTTTAACATTGTCGGGCTGGCAATCGGCGCGCTCGCCCTGGTCTGGCTGGTGTCGACCAGCATTTTTGTGCTGGGTGCAGACGAAGTCGGCGTGGTCACGCGCTTTGGCGCCTATACCCGCCAGGCCGGACCGGGTGCCAACTTCAAGCTGCCCGCCCCGATCGAGCAGGTGACCGTGGTCAAGGAAACGGTCGAGAACAGCATCGACATCGGCGGTGATGGCACCGAGCGGCTGGTGCTGACCGGGGACCGCAACATCATCAACATCGCCTATACGGTCCGCTGGCGCATTACGCCGGGCAGTGCCGACAAGTTCCTGTACTCCCTGAAAGAGCCGGACACGACGATCCGCGAAGTCGCCGAGTTCGCCATGCGCGAGGCCATGTCCCGCACCAAGCTGACCGACGCGATCGGCCCGCAGCGCGCCCAGATTGCCGCTGCTGTGCGTAACCGGGTGCAGGACGTGCTGGACAGTTATCAGGCCGGGATCACCATCACCGGCGTGCTGTTCAGTCGAGTCGACCCGCCTGCAGCCGTCGAACAGGCGTTCAAGGACGTGTCGGCCGCGCAGCAGGATGCACAGACCTACATCAACCAGGCAAACGCCTATCGCCAGCAGCTCGTCTCCAAGGCGCAGGGTGAAACGTCGCGCTTCAACGCCGTCTTCGAGCAATACCGGCTGGCACCGGACGTGACCCAGCGACGCCTGTACCTCGAGACCATGGAACAGGTGCTCTCCGGCATGGACAAGACCATCGTGGAGGCTGGTGGCGTCGTGCCGTACCTGCCGCTCGATCAAGCTTCGAAATCAGCCGCGACTGCCGCCGCTGCAACCACCAACGCTCAGTAAGGAGACGCCACCCATGAACCGTCTCGCCCCTATCTTTGTATTCATCGGCCTTGCGCTGCTGTTTGTAGCCGTGAATGCCACCTTTGTCGTGCAGCAGGCGCAATCGGCCATCGTGCTGCAACTCGGCAAGCCCAAGCGCGTAATTCAGATGCCCGGCCTGCACCTGAAAGTGCCGTTCTTCGAGAACGTGGTCTTCTTCGACCAGCGCAGCCTCAACCTCAACATGCGTGACCAGGAAGTGCTCTCGACCGATCAGCTCCGTCTGGTGGTGGATGCCTTTGCCCGGTTCCGCATTGAAGACCCGCAGATCGCCTACCAGCGCGTGCGCTCTGAGGCCGGTGCCGCCGAACGCCTGTCGATCATCCTCGAATCGACCCTGCGCGACGAACTCGGCTCGCAGACCTTCAACGACATGCTGACGCCGGAACGCGGCACTTCGATGGCCACCATCCTGAAGAAGGTCGACGCCCGCGCCAGTGAACTGGGCCTCAAGGTGATCGACGTGCGGATCAAGCGCGCTGACCTGCCCACCGGCCAGCCGCTCGAGTCCGCGTTCGAGCGCATGCGCACCGAGCGCGACCAGGAAGCGCGTGCCATTCGCGCCGACGGCATACGCCAGGCGGAAGTGATCCGCGGGACGGCAGACTCGCAGGCGGCCAAGATCTACGCCGACTCCTACAATCGGGATGCGGAGTTCTATAAGTTCTACCGGTCCCTGCAGGCCTATCGGAATACGCTGCGCAAGGAGGATACCCGCCTGGTGATCTCACCCAGAAGCGAGTTCCTGCGCACGTTCGATAGCGGCGGCGGGCGCTAAAAGCCCCGCCACGCAAACGATCCGGCACGGCTGCGCGCCGGATTGTCTCAACCATAAGCCTGCATGCAGCAGCCTGGGTTGATCGTTAAGGACTAAGCCCATAATCGAGTGCATGATCTTATGCACAACTGGCCAACTCTGGGAGAGCCGATTTGAAGTCTGAGCGCCGTCGTACCCGCACCCTTTTCGCAGCCATAACGGCCAGCTTGCTGCTCAGTGCTGCAGCGCCTGCGGTCCTTGCACGCCCGGCACCGGAGACCTTTGCCCCGCTGGTCGAAAAGCTCGCCCCGGCGGTCGTCAATATCTCGACCACCACACAGGTGGAAGTCGGCAACAGTGCTGTCCAGCTCCCCGAAGGTGTGCCGGAGGACTCGCCACTCGGCCAGTTGTTCCGCCGGTTCCAGCCGCGCCAGAACCAGGACGGTGAGCCGGTGACCCGCGAGGCCCGTTCGCTCGGCTCCGGCTTCATCATCGACGCGACCGGCTATATCGTCACCAACAACCATGTGATCACCGGTCGCGGCAATGACCCCGTCGACAAGGTGACCGTGACGCTCAGTGACGAACGGCAGTTCGATGCCAAGATCATCGGTCGCGACCCGGCGACCGATCTGGCCCTGCTGAAGATCGAGGCCAAGGACCTGCCGTTTGTGAGCTGGGGCGATTCGCAGGGGCTGCGCCAGGGCGACTGGCTGCTGGCGATTGGCAATCCGTTCGGCTTCGGCGGCAGCGTGACCGCCGGCATCGTCTCCGCCGTGCACCGGGACCTGAACGCCGGCAACTACGACCGCTTCATCCAGACCGATGCCTCGATCAACCGGGGCAACTCGGGCGGGCCGGTATTCGATGGGTCGGGTGGCGTGGTCGGCATCGCAACGGCCATCGTCTCGCCGACCGGTGGCAACGTCGGCATCGGCTTTGCGATCCCGACGGAGCAGGCCAAGCCGATCATCGACCAGTTGCGCACCAATGGTCGCGTGCGGCGCGGCTGGCTGGGTGTGCGCATTCAGGCGGTCACGGACGACATCGCCCAGGCGCTGGGCTTCGACAAGACCAAGGGCGCAATTGTTGCCGCCACCGAGCCGGAGACCCCGGCGGCCAAGGCTGGCGTCCAGTCCGGCGATGTGATTCTGGCGTTCGACGGCAAGGCGATCGAGCGTGGGCGCTCGCTGCCCTCCATCGTGTCCGATACCGCCATCGGCAAGACCGCTGACCTTGATATCCTGCGCAACGGCAAACCGCTGAAGCTCAGGGTCACGGTGGGCGAATTCCCCGCCGACGCCCAGCTCGCATCCACTGAAGCACCCAAGCCGGAGGCCCCGAAGGCCACACAGCCGGAGACCACCGACAACAAGAGTCTGGGCCTGACCCTGCAGCCGCTGACGGCAGCACTGCGCGAACAGCTGAAGATCGAAAAATCCGTGCAGGGCGTTGTGGTCGCCAAGGTTGACCCCAACAGCGATGCGGCCAGCCGTGGCCTGCGTACCGGCGACGTGATCCTGCAGATCAATCAGCGCGTCATCACCACGCCGCAGGTCGCCGCCGAGGTGATCGACGGCGTCAAGAAGGGCGGGCGCTCGGTCGTCGTGATCCTGCTGCAGCGGGAGGACGACCGTCTCAACGTACCGGTCAAGCTGAAGGCTGATAAATAAAACCGGATATCGCTAGTAGAGCCCATCGCTCTCGGCTCAGACGTGGCCGATCTCGCGCGTGTGGGTCTCGGGCAGGAAGAACAGGCTGACCAGAAACGCCATCGCCACCACACCGAACGTATACCAGAGGCCGGAGAAGGCCCCCCCGGTCGAGACCACGATGTACTGGGAGATGAACGGCAGGAAGCCGCCGAAATAGCCGGTCCCGATATGGTAGGGCACGGACATGGACGTATAGCGGATGCGCGCGGGGAACAGCTCGACCAGGATGGCAGCGACCTGCCCGAAGGTCATGGCGGAGAGCGCCACCATCACCGCGACCGCCAGCACAATTTTCCAGGGGCTGCGCTGGGCGGGGTCGGAGGTTTTTGGGTACCCGGCGTCCACAAGGGCTGCCGCATAGCGCTCTGCATCGAAGCCCTCGACCTGCTGCGCGCCCACCGAGAGCATCAGCGTGTCGCCTGTGGTCTTGGTGTAGCTCACGCCCTGTTTGGTAAGCCAGGCGAGCGCCTTGCCGCACTCCGTCGGCTGCTTGGCGGCGAAGACCTGGTAGTCGCAGCCGCCCGCTGAAATGCTGATCGGCGCACGCTTGCCGGCTGCCACCAGTGCCGGGTTTGCACCGTCCGCCATCAGGTGGAACAGCGGAAACAGCAGCAGCAGGGTCAGGCCATAGCCGGCGAGCAGCACCGGCTTGCGGCCCAGCCGGTCGGAGAGCCAGCCGCAGCCGACATAGAGCGGCCCGGCCAGCAGCGCGCCGGATGCCATGTAGAGCAGCGCCTGCTCCTCGGGGATTTTGGCCGTCCCCTGCAGGAAATACAGCGTGCTGAACTGGGACGTGTAATAGATTACCGTCAGCCCGGCCGCGACCCCGAACAGCGCCACCAGCACCGACCGGGTGTTCGCCCAGGTCGAGAAGCTCTCGGCCAATGGTGCGCGCGATGTGGCGCCCGCCGCCTTCATCGCCCGGAATACCGGGCTCTCGTTCAGCTTCAGGCGGATATACAGCGAGATCGCCAGCATCAGCAGGGAGAGCAGGAAGGGGACACGCCAGCCCCAGGCATTGAAGTCTGCCGCGCTCATGGCGTGACGGCAGGCCAGTACCACCACCAGACACAGCAGAAAGCCACCAGGCACAGAGACCTGAATCCAGCTGGTATACAGGCCGCGCTTGCCCTTGGGCGCGTGCTCGGCAACGTAGATCGCCGCACCCCCATATTCGCCGCCCAGGGCCAGGCCCTGCAGCAAGCGCAGCAGCAACAGAAGAACAGGTGCCAGCAGGCCGACCTCGGCAAAGGTCGGCAGGAAGCCGATGGCGGCGGTTGCCCCGCCCATAAGCGTAATGGTGATCAGAAAGGTGTATTTGCGCCCGACCCGGTCCCCGAGGATGCCGAACACCACAGCGCCGAGCGGCCGCACGCCGAAGCCTGCACCGAAAGCCGCGAGTGAGGCGAGCGTCGCCGCCGTCGGGTTGTCGGATGGGAAAAACATCTGCCCGAGCAGCGAGGCCAGAATGCCATAGAGAAAGAAATCGTACCACTCGAACACGGTGCCTAGCGAGGAGGCCACGATCACCAGTCTGTCGCGCTGGCGCAGGTGTCCTGCCTCTGCGCTGTTTCCGTCGGTCACGCTCTTCCCCATGTGCCCTGTTTTTTTGCGATAACGCGACGTGCGCAAGTTTCTGTCAAGGGCAGGTTGTGTCTCATTATGAAATCCAGCCGCTCACCCTGAGCATGTCGAAGGGGCGAACGGCTCGTGGTTCTGTCCGAGCTCACCACGAGCGGGCTTAAACACTGAGACACTGCCTAAGGGCGTGATCGCGCGTCAACACTAGCCAAGCCGTTCGCGTGCCGCTACCAGACCCGGCGACAGGAGGCGGCATGAGCGACGCATTGAGGATCGGAATTGCAGGGCTGGGGACAGTCGGTGCCGGTGTCATCAAGCTGTTGCAGGCCAATGCGGCGCATATTGCGGCACGGGCCAACCGCCCGATCGTGGTCACGGCGGTCAGTGCCCGGGACCGTCACCGCGAGCGCGGTATCGATCTTGGCGGTTTTGCCTGGGTTGACAACGCACCGGACCTGGCAACCCGCGCCGATGTTGATGCCGTTGTCGAGCTGATCGGCGGCTCGGACGGTCCGGCGCTGGCGCTGGCACGCGCGACGCTGGGGGCCGGCAAGTCGTTCGTGACCGCCAACAAGGCCATGATCGCCCACCACGCCATGGAGCTTGCCGAGCGGGCGGAGTCCATGAATGCCGCGCTGAAGTTCGAGGCGGCGGTGGCCGGCGGCATTCCGGTCATCAAGGGCATGCGCGAGGGGCTGGCCGCCAACGCGATTTCGCAGGTCGCCGGCATCCTCAACGGCACGTCCAACTATATCCTCAGCGTCATGGAGCGCGAGGGCGCGCCCTTTGCCCGGGTTCTGGCGGATGCGCAGGCGCTCGGTTATGCAGAAGCCGACCCGACGTTCGACGTCGACGGTATTGATGCGGCGCACAAGCTCTCGATCCTCGCCAGCCTGGCGTTCGGCGCGCGCC
The DNA here is from genome assembly GCA_964404985.1 of uncultured Sphingomonadaceae bacterium. GTDB lineage: Bacteria > Pseudomonadota > Alphaproteobacteria > Sphingomonadales > Sphingomonadaceae > Hankyongella. The sequence goes on along the minus strand of CAYOMD010000025.1, from coordinate 6,616 downwards.
CGCAGTTTGAAGCGGTCACCACGGTTGGCATCCGCGAGATTCTGGCGGCGGACATCGACTACGCGCGTGTTCTGGGCTACCGGATCAAGCTGGTCGGTGCGGCGCGGCTCGTCGAGGGCAAACTGCTCCAGCGTGTCCACCCCTGCCTGGTACCGCTGGCGCATCCGCTGGCTCATGTGATGGACTCGACCAACGCCGTGCTGGCGGAAGGCAATTTCGTTGGCCGGGTGCTGTTCGAGGGCCGGGGTGCAGGCGAGGGGCCGACGGCCTCAGCGGTCGCCGCTGACCTGATCGACATCGCGCGCGGCGAGTTCGGCCCGCCGCTAGCCATGCCGGTCTCGGCGCTGACGCCGCTGGAGCCTGCCGACCCGCTTTCGCCCTCCGAGCGCGTGTACATCCGCCTGACGGTCGCGGATCGCCCCGGCGTTCTGGCGGAGGTCACGGCCATCCTGCGCGATTTTGCGGTCTCGGTCGAAAGCGTGATCCAGCGTGGCGCAGCGCCGGAGGGTGGCGTCTATTTCGTGCTGACCACGCACCAGACCCCCCTCAAGGCGACACACAGCGCGCTCAGCCAGATTCGCGGGCTGGGCAGCATGCTTGCCCAACCTCTCATGATGCCCATCCTGGAGAACTGATATGTCGATCACAAGACCGCCGCACGTCATGCCGTCCAGCCTGCTGGACCGGGTTCTGGTGCTCGAGATGGTGCGGGTGACTGAGGCTGCCGCCATTGCCTCCGCCGGCCAGATCGGCCGTGGCGACGAGAAGGCCGCTGATGCCGCTGCCGTCGAGGCCATGCGGGCGGCCCTCAACAAGCTGGATTTCGACGGCACGGTCGTGATCGGCGAGGGCGAGCGCGATGAGGCCCCCATGCTGTTCATCGGCGAGAAAGTCGGCTCCGGCCAGGGCCCGAAGATCGATATCGCGCTGGACCCGCTGGAGGGCACCACCATCACCGCCAAGGCCGGGGCGAACGCACTCGCGGTGCTGGCCATTGCCGAGCATGGTGGCCTGCTGCACGCGCCGGACACCTATATGGACAAGCTGGCCATCGGCCCTGGCTATGCGGATGGCTTAGTCGATCTCGATCTCGGCCCCGCTGCCAATGTGAAGGCCTATGCCGAGGCCAAGGGTGTGGCCCCGGCCGATGTCATGGTGTGCGTGCTCGACCGCCCGCGCCACGAGGCGCTGATCACGGAGCTGCGCGCCATCGGGTGCGGCATCAAGCTGATCCCGGATGGTGATGTGGCAGGCGTGATTGCCGTCACTGACCCGCACGAAACCGGCATCGACATGTACATGGGGCAGGGCGGTGCGCCGGAGGGCGTGCTGGCTGCCGCTGCCCTGCGCTGCATCGGCGGGCAGATGCAGGGCCGGCTCATTTTCCGCAACGATGGCGAGCGCGAGCGCGCGCGCCGCGCCGGCATCACCGACCTGAACCGTAAGTACAGCCTGACCGACCTGGCCTCGGGGGACTGCATCTTTGCCGCGACCGGCGTGACGGACGGGGCGCTGCTGGAAGGCGTCAAGCGCCGCCCGGGCGGCTGGTTCACCACCGAGTCGATTGTGATGCGGGCATCCTCCGGCACGGTGCGCCGGGTATCCGGCGAGCACCGGCGCAAGCAGCTTTAAGTGGCCACCGCGACGGCGGTCTTCGATGTCCGCCAGTCGGTGACCGGACTGGCGTGGCGCTGGCGGCTGGCGGACCCGGCACGCGCGCTGCACCTCGCGCAGGCCTACGGGCTGGAGGAGAGCGTCGCGCGCGTTCTGGCCGCGCGTGCGCCCGATCTCGAGCGTGCCGATACGCTGCTACAGCCGACCATCCGCGACTGGATGCCGGACCCCTCCATCTTCAAGGATATGGAATGCGCGGCGTGTCACCTTGTTGACGCTATCCAGGCCGGTCGCAACATCGTGGTGTTCGGGGACTATGACGTCGACGGTGCCACCTCGGCGGCGCTGCTGCTGCGGTTCATCGGGCAGGTCGGTGGTGTCGCCAGCGCCTACATCCCGGACCGGCTGCTGGAGGGCTATGGCCCGAGCGGGGCGGCGCTGGAAAATCTCGCGCGTGCAGGCGCGGAACTGGTCATCACGGTGGATTGTGGCACCCAGGCGTTCGAGGCGCTGGAGCGGGCGCAGGCTGCCGGGTTGCCGGTGATCGTGGTTGACCATCACAAGGCTGGCTGGGCGCTGCCGCCTGCACTCGCCGTCGTCAACCCCAACCGGCTGGACGAAGACCCGCAAGCAGCCGCCCATGGCCATCTGGCGGCGGTCGGCATGGCCTTCCTGCTGGCGGTGGCGGCCAACCGGCTGCTGCGCCAGCGCGGCCACTACGCCGCCCGCCAGGAGCCGAACCTGCTGGAGCTGCTGGATCTGGTGGCGCTCGGCACGGTTGCCGATGTGGCGCCGCTCAGGGGCCTCAACCGCGCCTTCGTGACCCAAGGCCTGAAGCTGATGGCCCGGCGCGGCAATACCGGCCTGTCTGCCCTTATCGATGTCTCGACCCCGGATCGTGCGCCGCGCGCCGGCGACCTCGGCTTTCATCTCGGGCCGCGCATCAACGCGGGCGGGCGGGTCGGCCAGTCGGACCTTGGCGTGCGGCTGCTCACCACGACGGACCCGGCAACAGCGGCCAGCATTGCGCGCACGCTGGACGCCCTGAACGAGGAGCGCAAGGCCATCGAGGCCGACGTTCTCGAGCAAGCGCTTCGCCAGCCGCAGGGTGACCGTCCGGTGGTGGTCGCGGCAGGTGAGGGCTGGCATCCGGGTGTGCTGGGCATTGTCGCCGCGCGCCTGAAGGAGCGCCACGACCGCCCGGCGCTTGTCATCGGGCTGGATGGCGGCGTCGGCAAGGGCTCAGGGCGCTCGATCGCCGGGGTCGACCTGGGGGCGGCGATCCTCAGCGCCCGCGATCAGGGCCTGCTGATAGCCGGCGGCGGCCACGCCATGGCAGCTGGCTTGACGGTTGCTGCCGACAAGCTCGACGCCCTGACCGAGTTCCTGCAATCGACGCTGGCGGCGGCAGTTGCGCGCGCCAGCCTTGAGCGCGCGCTGGCGATCGATATTGCCCTCGCCCCCGGCGGGGCCACCGCCGAACTGGCAGAGGCGCTAGAGGCCGCAGGGCCTTATGGTGCCGGCTGGCCGAGTCCGCGCGTTGCGCTCGGGCCGGTGCGGGTTGTGAAAGTTGATATTGTCGGTGCAGACCATCTGCGGTTGATCGTGCAGGGGACGGACGGCGCGCGACTGAAGGCCATGGCATTCCGGCAGGCCAACACGGTGCTGGGCGCGACTCTGCTGTCCGCGCGCGGCCAGACTGTGTACCTTGCCGGGCGTCTGGCGCAGGACGACTGGTCCGGCGGGCCGATGGCGGAACTGCATATCGAGGATGCAGCGCTCAACGCTTGACGCAACCACGCATCCTCGGCATTTCCTGTTGACCTCGGCAGAGCGCATCGCTAAACGCGCCTCTTCCGCGACGGCCCCTTCGTCTAGCGGTCTAGGACGTCGCCCTTTCACGGCGAAAACACGGGTTCGAGTCCCGTAGGGGTCACCACGCTGCTGTTATTTCCGGCGCGTCGCGCGTGACAACCCGCATGTCTGAGCAGAGTGCCTTGAGCCTTAGCCGGGTAAGCCCTCGTAACGAACAACCTTGATCTCCCCCTCGCGCTTGCGCGTCTGGGCGATATCGTAACTGTTTTGCATGCGCATCAAAGTGTCCATCGACACGCCGAACGCCTTTTCGATCCGCAGCGCCATTTCCGGTGAAAGTTGCGAATGCTCATTCAGCAAGGTCGAGAGCGTCGCGCGGGTGACGCCCAGCACCTGCGCCGCAGCCGTCACCGACAGGCCCAGCGGCTCGATGATCTCGGACTTCACAAAGCCGCCCGGATGAGCCGGGGTCTTCATGCGAATGCCTGCGATAGCGCTCATAGCCTCCTCCTAGTGATATTCTTCATAGTTCAGGTCGATGATCTCGATCTCGTCGCGGTCGATCCGGAACGTCATCCGCCAGTTTCGCGTGACGAACAGACTCCAGGTTCCCTTGCGGTTGCCGGTCAAGATGTGCGCTTTCCAGCTCGACACAGTGCGGAGTTCGTCCTCAGCCTCCATGTCCTGGAGGAAGGAAACAATTCGCTGAACCTTCACGACAACAGCAGGCTGCAACCCGCTGGCGTCATCATCTTCGATGAAGCGCCGCAACCCTTTGTGGATCACGTTCCTGATCTTCATGGCATTTCTTATCAGCTCGAACGTTCGGCGTCAAGTGACGCCATACATTCGAGGCGGGTTGCTAGGAAATTCGCTTATGGCGCGTTGGAGAGACTTGTGGGCCGCTCAATCTCGAGCTCAGATTATGCGTACTTTGGTCAGGCTACACCGTCAGCGCACCATCGCGCAGGCCCTGCCAGACGCGGACGGCCTGCACGGTCTCTGCCACATCATGCACGCGCACGATCTGCACGCCCTGCGCCAGACAGTGAGTTATAGCCGCCAGCGTACCGGGCAGGCGCTGGTCGACCGGCTCCTCCCGGCCAAGGGCAGCGATGAAGCGCTTGCGGCTGACGCCCACCAGCAGCGGGCACCCGAGGGCATGGAACAGGCTGAGGCCGTTCAGCACATCGAGATTGTGGCGCAGTGCCTTGCCAAAGCCGATGCCGGGGTCAAGGATCAGCCGGGAGCGCGCTAGACCTGCTGCTTCACAGGCCTGCACTCTGGCCTCCAGCGCGTCATACACATCGAGCAGCGCGTCAGCGTAAGCCGGGGCATCCTGCATGGTCTCTGGCGAGCCTTGCGCATGCATCAGCACGACCGGGCAGGGGCTTGCCGCCGCCACTGGCAGGCTCTCCGGGTCCCAGCTCAGCGCAGAGACATCGTTGAGAATGTCGATACCAGCCGCCAGCCCGGCGCGCATGACAGCGGCCTTGCGGGTGTCCAGCGACAGCCCGGCGGAGAGGCCCTGCAACCGCTCCAGCACCGGGACAACCCGGGCGATCTCGTCCTGCTCCCATACCGGCTTGGCGCCCGGCCTCGTCGACTCGCCGCCGATATCGACCAGCGCTGCTCCGGCCTCCGCCATGCGCCAGGCCGCCTCGGCCGCAGCCTCGGGGTCTGAGAGGCGACCACCGTCCGAGAAGCTGTCCGGCGTCATGTTGAGGATGCCCATGACCATGGGCTGGTCGAAGCGCAGGGTGCGGGTATCGCGCGGCAGAGGCATCGTCGCGCGCGCGGCGGTCAGGTGCCGCCACTGGTCGAGGGCCCGCAGGCGCTGCAGTTCCGGCAATGCCTCAAGGAAGGCAGCAACGCCGGGTACCGGCACCAGGCAACTTGCGATGCGCCCAGCGAGCGTTCTTGCGACAGCATGAACAGCCGAGAACCAGACCGTACCACCGGCCAGCCTCCGGCAGGCGTTCGGGTCTGCCAGCGGTCCATCGACGAACCCGGTCGGCCGCAGGTAGATTTGTGCCTCCTGCGGCAGCCGCGCAAAGGCTGCCGGGCTATGATCGATATCGCGCATGGCCGGCCGGTGTCAGGCGGTCAGGCTTGCGGCGCGGGGTTCAGACCGCCGGGGCGCTTGCCGGTCTTGGGCACCACGCCCAGCCCGCCCGTGGGCGGAGCAGGCGGGACATCGGCGATTTCCGGCCGCTCGATCGTGCCGCCATCGAGCAAGGTGCGGATTTCGTCGCCGGTCAGGGTCTCGAACTCCAGCAGGTTCTCGGCAATACGGTTGAGGCCGTCGCGGTTCTCGTCGATAATTCTGCGCGCGCGCTCATAGGACTCCATGACGATGCGCTTGACCTCGGCGTCGATCTGGCGTGCCGTCTCCTCCGAGACGTTCTGCTGGCGCGAGACCGAGTGGCCGAGGAACACTTCCTCCTGGTTTTCGGTGTATTGCAGCGGCCCGAGCAGATCAGACATGCCCCACTGGGTGACCATGGTCTTGGCGAGCTGGGTGGCATACTGGATGTCGCCCGAAGCGCCGGAGCTGACCTTGTCGTAGCCGAAGATCACTTCTTCTGCGACCCGACCCCCCATGGAGACCGAGAGGTTCGCGTACATCTTGTCCCGGTGGTAGGAATAGCTGTCCCGCTCCGGCAGGCGCATCACCATGCCCAGCGCACGACCGCGCGGGATGATCGTCGCCTTGTGGATCGGGTCGGAGGCCGGTTCCTTCAGGGCGACAAGGGCATGGCCGGCCTCGTGAAAGGCGGTCATGCGCTTTTCATCGTCGGACATGACCATCGAGCGGCGCTCGGTGCCCATCATCACCTTGTCCTTGGCGTCCTCGAACTCCTGCATGGAGACCAGGCGCTTGCCGCGCCGTGCTGCCAGAAGGGCGGCCTCGTTCACCAGGTTGGCAAGGTCGGCACCCGAGAAGCCCGGCGTGCCGCGTGCGATGGTCTTGGACTGCACGTCCGGGGCCAGCGGCACTTTGCGCATGTGCACACCGAGGATCTTCTCGCGGCCGACGATATCCGGGCGCGGCACCACGATCTGGCGGTCGAACCGGCCCGGGCGCAGCAGCGCGGGGTCCAGCACGTCTGGCCGGTTGGTGGCGGCGACGATGATGATGCCCTCGTTGGCCTCGAAGCCGTCCATCTCGACCAGCAGCTGGTTC
>CAYOMD010000024.1:0-41854 GCA_964404985.1 uncultured Sphingomonadaceae bacterium | reverse complement strand
GCGCGCTCCAGTCGGCCCTGACGAGCGCAGGCTACACGGTAACCCTGTCTGCCAGCGGCCAGCTGGACGCGGTGGCCCTCAACGGATTTGATGCTGTGCTGGTTGGCGGCCTGTACACGGTTGATACTATCGCGCTGAGTGCTTTCTCCAACAGCGGTGGTGGTGTGTACATCGCGGCGGGCACGGGACGCGGCGGTCCTTCAGGTGAGGCCAACGCCTGGAACGGCTTTCTCCAGCAGTTTGGCCTCGCTTACAACACGACGCGCTATAATGGCATCACGGGTGACTTCGCGTTGACCGGTCATCCGGTGTTCAATGGCGTATCGACCCTGTATTTCGATAACGGCAACACGGTGATCGATCTGGCCTCGGCCAGCGCGGACCAGCAGGTTTTCGGCAATGGCCTGATCGGGATTTACGATCCGCAGACCGTTGTTCCGGCATCCTCGCCGGCATCCTTTGCCCTGCTGGGCGCGGGCCTGGTTGCGTTCGGTGCGATTGCCCGTCGCCGCCGCGCCTGATCTGCAGACCGGATACTTGGTAGTGCCTCAGTTTGAAAATCCCCGCTCACCCTGAGCTTGGACGAAGGGCTGAGCGGCTCGTGGTTCGCCAAGCTCACCACGAGCGGATTTTCAAACTGCGACAAGGCCGGATACTTCCCTCTGTGACGAACTCCCTGTAAAGGCGTCATCTCACGTCATTGCAGGGGGTTTATCATGCCGACGCTCGTTCTCGTTCGCCACGGCCAATCAGCCTGGAACCTGGAAAACCGTTTCACCGGCTGGTGGGATGTGAGCGTGACCGCCCAGGGGGCGGACGAGGCGCGCCAGGCCGGGCGGGACCTGTTGGCGAAGGGCTTCGCCTTTGACCAGTGCTTCACCTCGCTGCTGACCCGCGCCAATCAGACCCTGAACCTGATCCTTGAGGAAATGGGGGACCTCTGGTTGCCGGTCGCCAAGGACTGGCGGCTGAACGAGCGTCACTACGGCGGCCTGACCGGCCTCAACAAGGCCGAGACTGTCGCCAAGCATGGCGAGGAGCAGGTGTTTGTCTGGCGGCGCTCCTTCGATGTGCCGCCGCCGCTGCCGGAGGCCGGCAGCCCCTATGACATCTCGGGGGATCGTCGCTACGCTGGTCTGCCCGTGCCGCAGACCGAGAGCCTGAAGGACACCATTGCCCGGGTCATTCCCTGCTGGGACGAGGCGATTGCGCCGGCGCTGCGTGCGGGCAAGCGCGTGGTGGTCGTGGCGCACGGCAATTCGCTGCGCGGTCTGGTCAAGCACCTCGATGGCCTCAGTGATTCGGCGATCACCGGTGTCGAAATCCCGACCGGCCAGCCGCTGGTCTATGCGCTGGGCGACGACCTGTCGCCGGTGCGCAAAGCCTACCTGACCGACTGGGCGTAGCAGGCTTCTGAAAAACGGCCGAGCACTGATAAAAATCGCGTCATTCCGGCGAAAGCCGGAATCCAGGAACACAGGCGTCTCATATTACTGTGAAAACGTCGTGTTCATGGACCCCGGCTGAAGTTTATCCTGAGCGACGCTTGCCAAGCGTCGTCGATGGGCTGGGGTGACGACGTTTCTATGGGTTTCAATCAGTGCTTATTGGGTGAACCTTAGAGCAACGGGCTTTAAATCCGCATCAGCCTGATGGCATGCTCAACGCGGATTTAAAGTCCAAAGTTGCTCTATAAACCAATAAATCTAAAGCATCTTTGCCCCTTAAATGTGACAAATCACTCCATCCCGGATGTGGGTCACATTTAAGGCGCGATGCTTTAGCGTCATCGCGAGGGGCGCAGCCCCGTGGCGATCCAGGAGACGCGAAGGCTGGATTGCTTCGCAGGCCAGAGGCCCGCTCGCAATGACGGACAGGTTTCTATCCATGAGATTTGCTACAAGCCATCAATCGCTTTCCCCTCCCTTGGCGAGGGAGGGGTGGCCGACAGGCCGGGGTGGATACCCTATGCCCGGCGCTGGAGCGGGTCGGCGACTTCAGGGCGTTTCTGGGAGAGGCATTCGACGAGGCCATGACCTATGCCGGGTTGCGCCAGGCAGAGAGAGTCGGTCGCCCGATCGGGTCAAAGGAATGGCTTGCGGACATGGAGACCAAAACCGGCATGACGCTGGCACCCCGAAAGCGCGGGCCAAAGCGAGAAGATACGTGAATCATGTGCGTGTCACCGTAATTCCGCATTGTTGTTTATTCGACAAACCCAAACCTACAGGCTGCTGCATAGCAATATATCGATACATTTTAGAATATTCTGCACGGCTCAAATAATATGATACACGCGCTTTCTGAACAGTAATATTATCCATCGATATCCTCCATTATTTTAAAACTTTGTTGATTTGCCACGACAAAATCAACTAAGTATTTAATCAAAACAACCCTATTATTAAAAGAACAGACTTCTTCGTTATTAAATATTGTAAATAAATTAAATTTTTTGTATGTTATTAATAATCGACATGCTGGGAAGTATCCGCAAGATATTATGATGTTTTTTTCTGGTTTAAAAATAGTTTCTTCTTTTTTATCAAGTCCAATCCAAATCCCGTATACGCCGCCATAAATCTCCCTATATTTCCCGCAGATTTTCTTTGATCCTATCTGAAAAATATTCCTTATGTCAACAGTGTACCCCGTTAACAAAATCAGCTCTCCTGTCGATTTATGCCAAGAACTAATCGATAGTATATACGAAGAATTTTTTTCTTTCTTAACCAGCCATTTAACGTAATATTCTTCACCGTTAAAAATCACACTTGTCTGATGTCTTTCAAGGGTTTTTTCTAAGTCAATGTAGAATTTTTTTTCCTCTTGACCCTCTAACTCTAAATATGTGGCTAATAAAACAAATCCCGCAAGACCAACCACTGCTCCTATCACTAGCCAAAACCAAAACAACCAATCCTGGCTTTTGCTCACCGCTCCCTCCCGGCTTCGTTCAGCCGCCGCTCGAGCGGGCTCAGCAGATAGTCGATCACCCGGCGGCGCGCGGTCTTGATTTCCGCAGTGGCGGCGAGGCCGGGCGTGACCACCACGCCGGAGGCGGCCACTTTCGCGTTCGGCGGGTCAACCGCGATGCGCGCCTGATAGACCGGGCCCAGCTTCTCATCCTGGATCGCATCCGGGCTGACCCATTGCACCCGTCCGTCCAGCGTGCCGTGGCGGGTGAAGGGGAAGGCCTCCAGCTTCACCGTCACGTCTTGGCCGGCGTGCACGAAGCCGATGTCCTTGTTCAGCACCTGCGCCTCCACCACCAGCGGCGCACCCGTCGCGCCGCGCCCTTAGCCCTGCAATTACAGCAAGACTTTTCTTGATAGTATTGGCCGATATCAATCGGATCGCAAGTCTCCCAGCGAAATACCTAGGTGCACTGAGCTTGATTCAGGGTCCAGCCATTATTCGGCACCGTCACGGCGCGTCTTGTCATGGATGCTGAAACACATTCAGCATCACGGGTATCGGCTTGAGGTGAACGGGTCGGACTGACGTGAGAACCCCTGCGTCATTGCGAGAAGGCCTCTGGCCGACGACGCAATCCACCTTTGAAGTATTGGCTGGATCGCCACGGGGCTATGCCCCTCGCGATGATGATGTAGAGTTAACATCGACATGTAGCCATGAGGCTGGGGATAAGACGTCGCGCCCGCGTTACTCGGCTGCTTTCATCGCGCGCTTGCGATCATACATCGCCTTGTCGGCGCGGGTGAGCACATCAGTCGGGGATTCGCCCGGCCCGAAGGTGTACACCCCGACCGCTGCCGAGACGGGAATCAGGTGCTCCTCGTAGCGTGCGGGATATTCCCGGATTTTGCCGGCCAGGTAATCAGCCTTGATGTGCGCCTGCGCGTCATCGGCATGGGTCAGGATCACCGCATATTCATCGCCGCCCAGCCGCCCCACGACATCGGAGGCGCGGATGTTGGCGCGCAACGTCTCGGCCACATGGATGAGCACGGCATCGCCGGCGGCGTGGCCCAGGGTGTCGTTGACCGACTTCAGGCCGTTGACGTCGAAAAACAGCAGGGACGTGGCGACAGCGTAGCGCTCGGCGTAGCTCATCACCCGGGTGAGTTCGCGCACGAACGCGCGCCGGTTGGCAATCGGCGAGAGGGTATCGGAGTCCGCAAGCTTTTCCAGTTCCGTGATGCGCTGGTGGCTGCGGTCCAGGTCACGGCGCAAGCTTTCCACCTCGGCCATCAGGGTCATCAGCACTTCGCGCACGCGCGGGGTCATGTCGGCGGCGGTGAGGCCAAGCAGGGTCTGGTCGACCGGGTCCGGCGCACGGACCGGCGCTGTCGCACCGGCAGGGGCCGCCGCCGCCGACGTGGATACGCCGGGGAGCGGTTTATTGCCGACGCGCGCGGAACCGTCTGAGACCTTCATGTCCTGTCCACTGCCACTCGTGGTTACTCCGGCACTATCGTAGCATCCAAGCCCTTAAGGGGAATAGCGCAACGTCCTTGCCAAGGCGTTAACCTTAGTTTCGGGTGTTGGTCACATGCAACAGCGCAATTGCATAGACGTGCTCGGCGGTTATAAGGCGTTTTTGGCGTGAGGAATGTTCCCGTGACCACCCTGTCGCCCCTGGTGGGCATCATCATGGGCAGCCAGTCGGACTGGCCGACCCTGAATGCCGCTGCCGATATGCTGGCTGCGCTCGAAATCCCTTTCGAGGCGCGCATCGTCTCGGCGCACCGCACGCCGGATCGGCTGTATGACTATGCCCGTACGGCACGCGGTCGCGGCCTCAAGGTGATTATCGCCGGTGCCGGGGGGGCGGCGCACCTGCCCGGCATGGTCGCGGCGATGACGCCGCTGCCCGTGCTTGGTGTGCCTGTGCAATCGAAGGCTCTGAACGGGCTGGATAGCCTGTTGTCGATTGTGCAGATGCCCGGCGGCGTACCGGTCGGCACGCTGGCAATCGGGGAGGCGGGGGCCAGGAATGCCGGGCTGCTGGCGGCGGGCATTCTAGCGTTGATGGACCCGGCGCTGGCCGGGCGGCTGGATGCCTGGCGGCGCACGCAGGCGGAGAGCGTTGCGGATACCCCGCAATGACACAGCCCGTCATCGCGCCCGGCGCGACTATCGGCATTCTGGGCGGCGGGCAGCTTGGGCGCATGCTGGCCATGGCGGCAGCGCAACTGGGGTATCGCAGTCACATCTTCGACCCCGACCCCGCTGCCCCAGCCTTCGATGTCTGCGCGGCTCGCACCGTCGCCGACTATGGGGATCAGGAAGCCCTCAGCCGCTTTGCTGCCAGTGTCGATGTGGTCACGTTCGAGTTCGAGAATGTGCCGGTCTCGGCGCTCGCACGGCTGGAGGCGCATAATCCGGCGCGGCCGTGCAGCACGGCACTGGCAACCGCGCAGGACCGCCTGAGCGAGAAGCGTTTCGTGCAGGACGCGGGCATGCCGGTCGGGCGCTTCGCCGACATCGCCAGCGCCGAGGTACTGGCTCTTCAGATGCAGGACTTCGGCCGGTCGATCCTGAAGACCCGGCGCTTCGGCTATGACGGCAAGGGACAGATACGGCTTGCCCCCGGTGACGACCCGTCTGCGGCCTGGGTGGCCCTTGGCGGGCAACCGGCGATCCTGGAGGCGCTGGTGCCGTTCGATGCGGAAGTCTCGGTGATCGTCGCGCGCGGCCTGGACGGTGCAGAGGTCACGTACGGCCCGATCGAGAACACGCACAGGAACGGCATTCTGGATCTGTCGCGTGTTCCGGCACGGGTCCCGCCTGCTGCTGCCGAGGCGGCCCTGGCGCACACCCGGACCATTGCAGACCGTCTCGGCTACATCGGCGTGCTGGCCGTCGAGTGGTTCGTGGTGAGCGAGGGGGTCTTGTTCAACGAAATCGCCCCGCGCGTGCACAATTCTGGCCACTGGACCATCGAAGGCGCGGTGACCAGCCAGTTCGAGAACCATATCCGCGCCATCTGCGGCCTGCCGCTCGGCGACCCCAGTCCTCTCGGCACTGTGGACATGCGCAACCTCATCGGCGACGATGCGCATGATTGGGGCGCCATTCTCGGTGACCCGCAAACCCACCTGCATCTCTACGGCAAGCATGAAGCGCGTCCGGGGCGCAAGATGGGCCATGTGACGAAAGTGTATCGATGAGCCAGCCGCATGCGGGCCTGCCCCAAGTGTCTTTACCGCTGCGCGATGTGGCGCTGGCGCTGTTCGCCGCCACCATGTGGGGCATCAACAACGTCATCGCCAAGGAGGTGGTGACCCACGTTCCGCCCCTGCTGGCGGTGGCAACGCGGTTTGCCATGTCCGGCTTGCTGCTACTGCCGATGCTGCGGATCACCCGCGCCCAGATCAAGCCGGTGCTCATCTGCGCGATCATCGCGGGACCGATGCATTTCGGCATGCTCTACAGCGGGTTTGCCGCCGCCGAGAATATCGGTCCGGTCTCGACTGTCACGCAGTTGTGGATCCCGTTTGCCACACTGTTCGCCATCCCGCTGCTGGGCGAGCGGCCCAAATTCTGGACGACCCTCGGCATGGCACTCGCCTTCCTCGGCGTGATGATCATGAGCTTCGACCCGGCGTTGTTTCGGGATGTCGACGGGTTTCTGCTGGTGGCGTGCGCGTCGGCCTGCTGGGCCTCCAGCACGGTGATCGCCCGCCGCTTCGGCGGCGTGCCGCCGTTTGCGTTGCAGGCCTGGCTGTCCATGATCACCTGGCCGGTCATGCTCGGCGCGTCGGCGCTGTTCGAGGATGGTCAGGTGGCCGCCGTCACGGCCTGGGGCTGGCCGTTCTGGGGCTGGAGCCTTGCGTCCGCCATCATGGCCGGCATTCTGGGCAACGGGCTGATCTTCTGGCTGGTGCGCAAGCATCCCGTCGCGCTGGTGACGCCGTTCACCCTCATCTCACCGCCTGTGACCGTGATCATCGGGATTGCCCTGCTCGGCGAGCAGCTCACCACCCGCACGATTGTCGGCACTCTGGTCACGCTGGCCGGTCTGCTGTTGATTACCCTGCGCCAGCGCCAGCGCTATTTGCGCACGCTCGAAAAGCCAGACACGTAACGCACTCGACAGGTTGCCGGACCGTGCAAGGTCGATCCGGGTCACCAGCGCGTTGATGGATACGCCCTCCTCGCGTGCTGCCTGGGTCAGGGCATCCCAGAACACCGGCTCCAGGGTGAGGCTGGTCTGGTGGCCCATCAGGGTGACCGAGCGCTTGATCAGCGGGTTGGACATCAAATGCCTTGTTCGGCCCGGAACCGGCGCCAGCGCGCCACATTGCGGTTGTGCGCCTCCAGCGTGGTCGCAAACACATGGCCACCGCTGCCGTCCGCCACGAAATAGAGCGCCGCAGTGCTCTCGGGGTTCAAGGTCGCCTTGAGTGCGGATCGCCCGGGGTTAGCGATCGGCCCGACCGGCAAGCCGGCGCGCGCATAGGTGTTGTAGCCATTGACTGCGCGCAGTTCCGACAAGCGGATCCGCCGCCCGAGCGGCAATCCCTTGGTGATGGGGTAAATCACTGTCGGGTCTGCCTGCAGCAGCATCCCGCGCTTCAGCCGGTTCACATAGACCCCGGCGACCTGGCCATATTCGCTGGGCTTTCCGGTTTCCTTCTCGACGATCGATGCCAGGGTCAAAGCCTCTTGCGGGGTGGCGAGCGGCAGGCCCGGTGCGCGCCCGGCCCAGAGCCTGGCCAGCGTCGTGCGCATTGCGGCCTGCATGCGCCGGAGCACGGCGGCACGGGTCTCGCCACGGGTGTAGCTGTAGGTATCGGGCAGCACGGACCCTTCGTCCGGCACCGCAACTTCGCCAGTCAGCGCGGGTGCCGCCATCAGCTTGGCCTGGACCTTCACCGCCGGCCAGCCCTCGGGAATGGTCAGCGCATAGCGCACCACGTCGCCGCGCACCATCATGGCATAGGCGTCCGCCGCGCTGACGCGTGCCGGGAAGCGATACTCCCCGGCCTGGATGGCCGCGCCATCGGTCAGGCGACGGACCTGCTTTAGGAAGCGTGCCCTGTCGTTGATGACGCCGGCGTCATCCAGGCTACGCGCCGCCGCCCCCAGCGTGCTGCCGGGCGGCACCACGACTGCGGTCTCGGCCTTCAGCGGGCCGGGCTTGCGGAAATCATAGATGAACCAGCCGATGGTGCCACCGGCAGCCAGCAGCCCTGCCACAGCCAGGGCGCTGACCACCCACAGAAGCGTCTTCATGATGCGTCAGTTGGTCCGGTCTGTCCGGTCCGTCTCGTCCGGTGCGTCCTCTTCGCTGTCGTCATCCGTGTCATCGTCGGAACCGGTATCTTCATCGAACCCGAAGTCGTCGAAGTCGTCCTCATCGTCCTCCTCGACGCCGACCGGCTCAAGGAACGTCCCGATGTAGCCGGCACCGCTGCCCGGATCGACGGTGAGCATCAGCGGCCCTTCGGTGCGCAGCAGCGACGCGACATCGTTGAAGCGGCTCAGTTCGTAATTCACCACCACCATTTCGCCGGCCAGCTGGTTGGCAGGAACGGAGTCGGGGCTGGAGAAAAACTGGACCATGCCGACCATGGTATCGCCGTCGTAGCAGTGGATTTGTGCCGCGGCCGTTCGGTCAGCAAGCGGGGGGCGGCCGCCCCAGTAGAGGATCGAGTAGAAATCAAAAGTGCGGGTAACTGCGTCGACCATGGTATGTCCTTTCCTGGTTCACTCTTGCCATACGCTAGATCGGTTTGATGACACAATGACGGCAACGCTTGCATGAACACCCCTTGCGCGCCAGATAAGTCAAAACGGAGTGATTGCCGATGGACGCGCGCCTGACCCTTGCCGACCGCCCGGACCTGCCGCGCGGCCCCGACCTGCTGGAAGAGATCGCCCGGCTGAAGCGCGCGCGCAACGCCGTGATCCTCGCGCACTACTACCAGACGCCGGAAATCCAGGACCTTGCCGATTTCGTCGGCGACAGCCTTGATCTCTCCCGCAAGGCAGCGGCAACCGACGCAGATGTGATTGCCTTTTGCGGCGTGCGCTTCATGGCCGAAGTCGCAAAGATTCTCTCGCCGCAAAAAACCGTGATCCTGCCAGACATGGCGGCCGGCTGCAGCCTTGAGGACAGTTGCCCGCCGGACCAGTTCGCAGCGTATCGCGCAGCGCATCCCAACCATGTGGCGCTGAGCTATATCAATTGCTCCGCGGCGGTGAAGGCGCACTCGGACATCATCGTGACCTCCAGCTGCGCCGAGGACATCATCACCCAGATCCCGAAGGACCAGCCGATCCTGTTCGCCCCGGACCGGCATCTGGGCGGCTATCTGGCGCGCAAGACCGGGCGCGACATGCTGCTGTGGCCGGGCACATGCATCGTGCACGAGAATTTCTCCGAACAGGAACTGATCAAACTGAAGGCCGAGTATCCGGGCGCACCCGTTGCCGCCCACCCGGAATGCCCGGCGCACATCCTTGAGCATGCGGACCTGGTTGGCTCGACCAGTGCGATCCTGAAGTTTGCGCTGACCAGCCCGGCCCAGACCATCCTGGTCGCAACCGAGCCGCATATCATCCACCAGATGCAGAAGGCCGCCCCGCACAAGACCTTCATCGGTGCGCCGGGCATGGACGGCAACTGCAACTGCAACACCTGCCCGTTCATGGCGCTCAACACGCTGGAGAAGCTGTATCTGGCGCTGCGCGACCTGAAACCGGAGATCACCCTGCCGGAGGACTTGCGTCTGGCTGCGCTCAAGCCGCTTCAGCGGATGCTGGACATGGCGCCGGGTGCTGCCGGCAAACCCGATGTCGGTGCCATCAGCGGGGATTGAGGGGGCTATCGTAGCCGCCGATCTTCCTCGTCACCAATGCGCATTGATCGTGACTAATGCCGTCATTCCGGCGAAGGCCGGAATCCAGGAACACGGACATCGCAAATATCTGTCTATGCTTGTGTTCGTAGACCCCGGCCTGCGCCGGGGTGACGGTTTAGAAACAGTTTTTCAGCAGCCTGCTAAGTGCTATGACTACAGATTGAACCGTTCGCCCCGAGCCCGGTCGAGGGGCAGCTCCAGCATCATCTGCCAGCAATATATGAACGTGTCTCGACGAGGCTCAACACGAACGGTACAGGCCTTGATCGTGTAAAAAGTTATCCCGCTCCAAGGGCCGAACATGACAGACTTACCCGGCATTGATCTGGCTGCTTTCGTCACAGCGACGCTGGCCGAGGACCTGGGGCAGGGCGGCGACATTACGTCTGCCGCCTGCATTCCCCCCGATGCGCGGCTGACCGCAGTCATGGCCAGCCGAGACGCGATTGTGGTGGCCGGATTACCCATCGCTGCGCAGTTTTTCCGGGCGCTTGACCCGGCCTGCGTCGTCGAAATGTCAGTGCATGATGGCCAGGCGGTCGGCGAGGGGGCGGCGCTGATGACGATCACCGGCAATGCGCGCGCGCTGCTGGCGGCTGAGCGCTCAGCGCTCAACACGGTCCAGCACCTGACCGGCATTGCCACACTCACCCGGCGCTATGTTGAGGCGATTGCCGGCACGGGGGCTACTCTGCTCGACACCCGCAAGACCCTTCCCGGATTGCGGCTGCTGGAGAAATACGCAACCCGTATGGGCGGGGCGACCAACCACCGGCTGCGGCTCGATGACGGCGTCCTCATCAAGGACAATCACATCGCCGTGGTTGGCGGTGTGGATAAGGCAGTGGCGGCAGCCAAGGCAGCAGGCCTGTCCGGGATTGTCGTCGAGGTGGATCGGCTCGACCAGATCGAGCCCGCGCTGGCTGCCGGCGCAGACCGGCTGCTGCTCGACAATATGGCACCGCCGGTGCTGCGGGAGGCGGTGGCGCTGGTCGCTGGCCGCACGCCAACCGAGGCCTCAGGCGGGGTTCGGCTGGAGACGATCCGGGCCATCGCCGAGACCGGGGTCACCTACATTTCGGTCGGGCGCATCACCCAGTCAGCACCGTCTGCCGATATCGGGCTGGATTATCTCTCAGCATAATCGATGGCATCGATCACTTTATGTGCAGGCGGCGTGACGTCCTTCATGGGCGGCGGGCCCCAGTCCGGGCTGCTGAAATCGACGTCCGGCCAGTTCTGGCGGGCAACCCAGGCCTTCAGCAGTGTCATGTTGGCGGTGTTGGCCTTGAAGAACACGTCGAACAGATCGCCAGCAAGCGGTACAGCCCCGAGCCCTGTATCCAGCGCCAGATTGGCAACCATGCGCAGTTGCAGCCAGCGCGGCGCACCGAGCCGTCTCGCCTCGACCACGATCACCGTGCCCATCAGGGCTGCAACCGTATCCCCGAGCACTGGGATCAGCCCGACGATCGAGTCCAGGCCCACGCGCCCGAGAAAGGGCACCTGGAAGGCCCGGTCCAGCAGGGACTCGAAAAGCGCCAGGCGGCGCAAAGACTGAAGCCTATCCATGGCGTAGAGGTAAGGCATGAAGCCGCGCGGCGCCAGTTGTCAGGCGATAAAAGAAGGCCGCCTGTCGCCAGGCGGCCTTGAGGAGGCGTCATTTCGGAGTGGGCGGTCAGGCCGGGAAAGTAGCCAGATGCATCCACACCCACTTACTACGCGCGCAATGGTTAAAGGAGTGTTAATGTAAACAGGTCTTAGTCATCTTAGTCGTTTGATTTATAGCGACATCCTGCTTTAGCGCCGGAACAGGGCGTCGGCGGCTGACCGGGTGGCTCCCGCCTGCTCCAGTTTTGCACGGGTCCGCACGATCTCGGCCTCGAGGGCTGCGATGCGCGCCTCCAGTTCGTGGGCAGAGTGGCGATCCAGGTCTTCGGTGGTGAGCGCGCTCAGCGTGTCTGAACGGCGCAGTGGGTCATCGTCCATCGGCAGTCTCCCTGTACATCTGAGTATAGGCAAAGTTGACCCTGTGGACTATCCCCCGGGTAAGCGCAGGAGTCGGGGGTGTGACATGGCAGACATGACGGCAATTGTCTTTGCAGAGCCCGGTGCAGCCGATGTTTTGCACGTGGCCGAGGTGCCCCGTCCGGAACCCGGCCCCGGCGACGTTTTGCTTGCTGTCGCGGCAGCCGGTGTGAACCAGCCGGATATTCTGCAGCGCCAGGGCCGTTATCCGGCACCCAAGGATGCATCGCCCGTGCTCGGGCTGGAAGTATCCGGCCGTGTGATCGCCTGCGGACCAGGTGCCAGGCGCTGGGCTGTCGGCGATCTGGTGTGTGCGCTGGTCAATGGCGGCGGCTATGCACAGTATGTGACGGTGCCCGAGGGACAATGCCTGCCCGTACCCGCCAATGTTTCCTTAATGGATGCAGCGGGTCTGCCGGAGACCTATTTTACTGTCTGGTCCACGTTGTTCGAGCGCGCCTATGCGGACGCTGGCGAGAGCGTGTTGGTCCATGGCGGCTCCAGCGGTATTGGCGTCACCGCCATCCAGTTGGCGAAGGCCTTCGACATGACCGTCTTTGTCACGGCGGGTACTGCGGCCAAATGTGCGGCCTGCCTGCAACTCGGCGCCGATGCCGCGATCAACTACCGGGAGCAGGATTTCGTGGCCGCGATCCATGGCCTGACCAACGGGCGTGGTGTCGACATCGTGCTGGACATGGTCGGCGGTGATTATGTGCCGCGCAACATCGCCTGCCTCGCCGAGAACGGACGCCACGTGTCGATCGGGGTGCAAAACGGGGTGCAGGCAACTGTGAACATGTTTGACCTGATGCGGCGGCGCCTGACCCTGACCGGCGCGACGCTTCGGCCGCGCTCGACCCTGTTCAAGGCGTCGATCGCCTCGTCTCTGGAGACCGACGTGTGGCCCCTGTTCGCCGAAGGACGGCTGCGGGCGGTGACGGATCGGGTATTCCCGCTGGCGCAGGCGGCGGACGCACACCGCCACCTGGAAGGGCGCAGCCACGTCGGCAAGGTACTGCTTGCCGTCAACGCCGAGGTTTAGAGAGGCTCTCGATCAAATTGAATCAGATCGCGGTTCTATCTCTCTGATTCACCGCGATTTCTTAACCATCGAATGGTTCCATTCGATCGGAAAACATTCTGGGCTGTCAGTGGGTCAGGCGTAACAAAAAAGCCCGGTGGCAGAACCACCGGGCCTCTTGCCGTCAGGAGCGTGAGCTTACTTGCCCAGGTTGCTGAACTTTTCCATGGAAACGGCCATGCGGCTCGAGAGCGGCTCGAACACGTCGTTGACCAGCTTGATCGACATTTCGGTGAATTTCGACGAGTGTGCGACGAAGTTGTCGTAGTTTGCCTTGGCGATCTGGTTGTTGACTTCGAAGAATTCCTTCGGGCTCTTGGCCGAAGTCAGGGTCTTCATGGTCACGGTCAGTTCATCCATCGACTTCTTCGAGTAGTCGGCAGCGGCCTTGCTCAGGGCTTCAGCACCCTTGGTTGCGGCTTGGGTCGATGCGACCAGCGCCTCCATATGACCCTTCGAGAGGCTGGAGATTTCGTTCATGGCTGCAACACTCTCCTCGAAGTGCTTGCGCGCGTAGGTAGCCAGTTGTTCCATGTTCTTGGTGGCGGTCTCAGCACCCGACTTCACGGCTTGCTCGAAACGCTCTTGACCGGCTTCCAGAGCGGTCTCGATGGCTTGGGTGGTCGGCTTGGCTTTTGCGGTGGTCATGGTTTTTCTCCTAGCGGATGGGACGGACATACTCCGGCGCTTGAGAGAGAAAATGCTGCACTCGAAACGCCCTTATGCTGCATCGCAACATATGTCCGAATTGCTGCATGTCAAGATCATTTTGCTGCAACGCACCATCGGTTGGTCGAAAAAATACACAACCCCTTAATGTGCTACGGTAACAGCCTCGATGCCGCTGGCGGCGAGCTGGGCGTTGATCTGCGCGACCAGGCGCTCGAGACCTTCGGCAGAGGCAGACTCGGCGCGTGCGACCAGAACGTCCTGGGTGTTGGAGGCGCGCAGCAGCCACCAGCCATCCGGGGTGTTCACGCGGGCACCGTCGATGTCGTTGATCTGCGCACCGTCCTGGCGCAGTCGCGCCATGACTTCGCCGATCACCGGGAACTTGCGCTCTTCCGAGCAGGGGAAGCGCATTTCCGGCGTGCTGACCAACGCGGGCATGGCATCCTTGAGGGCAGTCAGGCTGCCGCCCAGAACACTCACCGCCTCGATCAGGCGCACCCCGGCGTAGAGGGCATCGTCAAAGCCGTAGTAGCGGTCGGCGAAGAACACGTGGCCGCTCATCTCCCCGGCGAGCGGGCTGCCGGTTTCCTTCATCTTGGCCTTGATCAGCGAGTGCCCGGTTTTCCACATCAGCGGTTGACCGCCGAGTGCAGCAATCCGGTCGTAGAGCAACTGGCTGGATTTCACGTCCCCGATCACGATCGCACCGGGGTGCTCCGTCAGCAGTGCCTCGGCATAGATCGCCAGCAACTGGTCGCCCCAGATCACCCGGCCCTGGCCGTCGATGGCCCCGATGCGGTCACCATCGCCGTCGAAGGCGATGCCGAAGTCTAGGTTGCCGCCTGCCACTGCCTGCTTCAGCTGTTCGAGGTTGGCCTCGACCGTCGGGTCCGGGTGGTGGGCCGGGAAGGTGCCATCGACGAGCGTATTGAGAAGGACATGCTCGCCCGGCAGCTTGGCAACCAGCTTCTCCAGCGCCGGGCCGGCAGCGCCGTTGCCAGCGTCCCAGGCAATGCGGAACCCGCTGCCCTGGAAGCCCTCGACCATGCGGTCGACATACTGGTCGATGATGTCGAAGGATTTCTCGCCCCCGGCACCGCTCTCCCAGTCTCCGCGTGCGGCCATGGCACCGAGGGCCTTGATATCCTCCCCGAAGAACGGTGCATGGCCGAGCATCATCTTGAAGCCGTTGTAGTTCGGCGGATTGTGCGAGCCGGTGATCTGGATGCCGCCGTCGGCTTCAAGCGCGTACACCGCGTAATAGAGCATCGGCGTCGCGCCGAGCCCGATGCGCAGGGCGTCAATGCCGGCATCCCGCAGCCCCTGGACCAGCGCGGTCTCAAGCGCCGGCGAGGACAGGCGGCCATCATAGCCGACCGCGACCCGCGTGCCGCCCCGGCGGCGCACGATGCTGCCGAAGCTGCGGCCAATGGCGTGCGCGTCTGCGTCGCTCAGGGTCTCGCCCATGACGCCGCGGATGTCGTATTCCCGAAGGATGGTCGGATGGAAATGATGCATGGCCGAAATATCCGTATAAGAAGCGATGGACTAACTTAGGCGGCTTTAGGCTTTCGGGCCGCTGTCCGTCAATGCAGCCAGAATCCGGTCACGCGCGGTGTTGATCTGCTGCGCGAGTGCGTCGGTTCCCCCCTTGTCCGGGTGAAGCCGCTGCATCAGTCGCTGGTGTGCGGCGCGCACTTCTTCCGCGCTTGCCGTCTCCGGCAGCCCGAGCAGGGCGAAGGCATCCTTCAGGGTGGTTTGGCCAGTTGGCGAATGGCCTGAAGGAATGGCGTCGGGTTGCCGATTGAGCAGGCGGTGCACAACACCGGCTGCCAAGGCTGCCAGAATCGGCACCAGCACGCCGCCACGCCCGGTGGCCACCATCACGAGGCCGATCACCAGCGCAATGCCGGCGAGCGTGTAGACGAGGCGCTTGACGTCACGTGGTTTGGCACGGGCAAGCCGGGGCAGGCCCCACCAGGCCGCTGCCAGCGCCAGTGCAGCCAGCAGCAGGGGGATCATGCGGCGGTGTCACCCAGAACGAGCACGCCGTCTTGCGTTGCGGCCTTTACGACCGGGAGGTTGAGATTGCCCATGAGATCGCGCAACTCCTGGCGCGCCGCCAATTGGGACATGGTGAGGGGCGCAGACTGTCCAAGGTCCAGCAGGGTCTGGCCCTGGGGAAACAGCTCTCTGTAGATCACACGCTCGGACAGCCCGGGGATGACCCGGAATCCGATCCGCTTGGCCAACTGCTCAAGCGCATCACCGACCCGGCGCATGTTTCGCGCCTCGAGGTGGGAGAGGCGGGTCCGCAGGACGATCCAGTCGATGGACTGGCCGTCACGGCGTGCGCGCGCCTTGCGGCTGTTCCAGACCATCTCCGCATAGACACTCGGGCGGGACACCTTGAGACTGTCCGGGTCGACCTGACCCAGCAGGTCAAAATCAACGAAGCTGTCGTTCATCGGTGTGATCAGCGTGTCAGCGTGCGCATGGGCCGCACGGGACAAGCTGCTATCCCGGCCCGGACAGTCGATGACGATGACATCCTTCTCGGTGAACCAGGGTGCGATTTCGGCGTCGAAGCGCTCAGTGTCGCTATTCTGGTCACCGTCCATCAGGGTCATCACGGCCGGCATCGGCGGTGATACACCATGGCGTGCGGCATGGGCCGCACGGTTTTCCAGATAGCGTGCCATGCTGCGCTGGCGCCCATCAAGGTCGATCGCGCCGACCCTCAGGCCCTGGTGCGCCAGTGCCACGGCGACGTGCACAGCGGTGGTCGACTTGCCCGATCCACCCTTCTCGTTACCCAAAACGATGACATGCGCCTTCATAGTATGCGCAAACCCCCGGCCTTGCCTGTTCACTCCGTCACGCCGACTCTTGCCTTGGCGTTGCGGATGTCGGAACACTGTTTCGGCGATGTCCGGTGCGCCGTCAACTAGCGTCCCGTTTAACCGGCCAGCCCACCTTGAAAGCCGCCACGCGCCATGACTGACGCCCCTATTCCTATCCTGCGTGATACAACCAGCCTGCGTGCCCAGATGCGGGACTGGCAGACACAAGGCCAGCGCACGGCATTGGTGCCGACGATGGGGGCACTGCATGACGGCCATGCCTCACTCGTGACCACTGCGCTGGCGCATGCCGGGCGGGTGGTGGTGAGTGTGTTCGTCAACCCGACCCAGTTCGGTCCATCCGAGGATTTCGACGCCTATCCCCGCCAGGAATTGACGGATGTGACGATCGCGGCCGCTGCCGGCGCACATGCGGTTTATGCGCCGGATGCGCACACCATGTACCCGGCGGGCTTTGCGACATCGGTCATGGTGGCCGGCTTGAGCGAGGGGCTGTGCGGCCCCTGGCGGCCGGGACATTTCGAAGGTGTGGCGACCATCGTCACCAAGCTGCTGATCCAGGCACAGGCCGATGTTGCGGTCTTCGGCGAGAAGGATTTTCAGCAATTGGCGATCATCAGACGGTTGGCGTGCGATCTGGACATCCCGACCAGGATTATCGGCGCACCCCTCGTGCGTGATGCCGATGGTCTGGCGCTCTCCTCCCGCAATGCCCGGCTCAGCCCGGCGCAGCGTGTCACGGCGCTGGCTTTGCCGCGCATCCTGGCACAGTGCGCGGCGCGCATCCGGGCCGGTGCGCCGGTGGCCCAGGTGCTGGCAGAGGGGCGGCAGGCGCTGCTGGACGCCGGGTGTGCGCAGGTCGACTATCTGGAGCTGCGCGACCCTGACACCCTGTCACTCATGGATGCGCTCGACAAGCCGGCGCGACTGCTGGCGGTCGCACGGGTCGGCGATGTCCGTCTGCTCGATAACATGCCGGTCGAGAGGCCTTAAGGCAATGTAACCATAGCGGCACATCCTTGGTTAAGCTCAGTTACCATTTTTTAACATAGTTTGCTGTATGGTCTTGACTGGGGGCGGATAATGGCTGTGCAGCAAGCATGACCCCCGTTGGTCAGCGGACTGCGCACCCGGATACCGCCATTAGCGCAAGGTCTTGTGGATGACCTGTCTCATACGGGATTTCATGCAGCCGGTTGGCGATGGGCCAGTCGACTGCACGCTGATCGAGGCGGTACTCGACGCCAATGCGACGCTTGACTCGCTGCTGGCGCGCCGTGACCTTGATGATCTCATCAAGTGCGGGGCCTGGGTTGCCGACACTGGCGAAGTGTGCGGCCGGCTCGACCCGGTGGAATTGCTGCGCCTGTTGAACCGGCGCGCCAAGCACGCAATGCGGGATCGCAATGCTGCCCGTCGCGCCCTCGCGCACCATGTCCAGGAAAGCAAGACGCTGTTCGCGAACCTCAGCCACGAACTGCGTACACCACTCAACGCCATCGTTGGTTATTCGGATCTGATCCGCTCCGGCGTCTATGGAGACATTCAGCCGACGGCCTATGCGGGCTATGTGGATGCGATCCATGAGTCGGGGGAGCACCTGGTGGCACTTGTCGATGCCGTGCTCGACCTCGCCAAGATTGACGCCAATGCGATGACCTTGAAGGAAACCGACATCGATGTGCGCCCGGTGCTGGACCAGATGACGCGCATGGTGATGCCGCTGGCCGAGCGGCGCGGTATCTCCATCCATGTGAAGGTGCGGGGCAGCCTGCCGAAACTCTATGCCGATGAGCGTATCCTGCGGCAGATCATGGTCAATCTCCTCAGTAATGCCGTGAAATATACCTACGCGGATACCGCAGTGACCCTGACGGTGCGGGTATTGGCGTCCGGCCAGATGCGCTTCGAGGTCCGCGACCAGGGGCCGGGCATCGATCCGGACATGCTGGACGAGGTCATGCAGCCCTTCGCACAGTTCGGCGACGCAACGGTCGACATGCTACGCTCGACCGGGCTGGGCCTGCCGCTGGTCAAGGCTCTGACGGAGCTCCACGATGGCTCATTCGAGCTGCACTCCCATCTCGGGCTGGGCACGCGCGCCGTCGTGACCTTGCCCGCAAGCCGGGTACGCTATGCCGATGGTGGGCGACCGCAGGGCGAGTTCACCTTCACCCGTGCCAGCACATCCGCGCTGCGGATGTATGGTTAAGAAGCTATTATAAAACAATATCTTGCATGTTTACTCTGGCTCGGTGCTCTTGTGGCTGCCGTCACAGGTTTATTTTTCTGCTACCGACATAATTTCCGCCCGCGTTAACCTTTTTTTGTGAGACGCTTGGGCAGTCTCGCCCTTGACTTAAGGAACCGTCGCCAGAAGGGGCGCGGTCGGGGAAGTCGGAGGACGTTATGGCGATTGCAGCAAGCGATATCGCACGACATTTGCAAGCGGCGCAAAGGGGCAAGCCGGATGCCCTGTATGATCTGGGGCTGTCCTATGCCCTGGGTCGTGGTGTTGAGCCGAACCTGGTGGAAGCTCACAAGTGGCTGAATCTCGCCGCCATGAAGGGGATCAAGGCCGCACAGGCCATTCGGGCGGAGGTTGCCGCTGAAATGAGCCCCTGTGAAATCGCCGAGGCCCAGCGCATGGCCCGCGAGTGGCTGAGCCAGACCCGTCATTGATTTGAGCTGCGATCTGACAGATTCAGGTCGAGTATCACGCTCATCAATCCTGCGATCGTCGAAACGGTGCTGCCGCATCCAGCTCGGCGATGATGTCCGTCATCGCGCGACGCTCATGCGCCAGGAAATCTGCAACAGCCCGTCGCAGACCGGGATGGGAAATCCAGTGCGCTGACCAGGTGGGCGTCGGCACATAGCCACGCGCCAGTTTATGCTCGCCCTGTGCCCCGGCCTCGACCCGCTTGAGGCCATGCGCCAGCGCGAAGTCGATGGCCTGATAGTAGCAAACCTCGAAGTGCAGGCAGGGGTGTTCTTCGATCGCGCCCCAGTAGCGCCCGTAGAGCGTATCCGCGCCGATGAGGTTCAGCGCGCCGGCAATCGGGCGGCCATCGCGATAGGCAAACACCAGCAAGACTGCGTCGGCCATGGCTTCGCTGAGCATCGAGAAGAAACGACGGGTCAGGTATGGCTGCCCCCATTTGCGTGCACCGGTATCCTGATAAAAAACCCAGAATGCGTCCCAGTGCGCCTCCGTGATATCTGCGCCGGTGTGCCAGCGGATCTGGATGCCATTCTCCGTAGCGGTTGACCGCTCCTTGCGGATCGCCTTGCGCTTGCGGGAGGCGAGTGCCCCCAGAAACCCCTCAAAATCGGCATAGCCGGCGTCTTGCCAATGGAACTGCTGGTCCATGCGGATCAGCCAGCCGGCAGCCTCGAAGCGTTCGGCCTGCTCCTTTTGCAGAAAGGTCGCGTGGGCCGAAGACAAGCTGTTTTGCTCGGCGAGGGATTGCAGCCCGGCGATCAGAAATGGGGCGGCCTCGGGTGTCCTGGTCATCAGGCGTGGCCCGGTGACAGGGGTGAACGGCACGCTCACCTGCAGCTTGGGATAGTAGCGCCCGCCGGCACGGGTAAAAGCATCCGCCCAGCCATGGTCGAAGACATACTCGCCCTGGGAATGGGTCTTGACGTAGGCAGGGACGACACCTGCCAACGCGTCGCCGAGGTTGACGCTCAGGTGGAACGGCTGCCAGCCGGTCCGGGCGCAGGCACTGCCGCTGGCCTCCAGAGCCTGAAAGAAGGCGTGCCGGACAAAGGGATGATCTTTGCCCGCGCAGGCGTCCCAGTCATCAGAGGCGATGG
Organism: uncultured Sphingomonadaceae bacterium; assembly: GCA_964404985.1. Classification (GTDB taxonomy): domain Bacteria; phylum Pseudomonadota; class Alphaproteobacteria; order Sphingomonadales; family Sphingomonadaceae; genus Hankyongella. The sequence goes on along the minus strand of CAYOMD010000024.1, from coordinate 21,548 downwards.
ACTGGATGCTGTTGTGTACCTTGAGGACGGTCATAAGACCCGCTGCTAGCGAGCAAGTCCGGGTTCCGCACGCCGCAGTGGCACCTCCGGCTCCAGTGTCGCGGATACCACAGTGGAAGCGCCGGACATCGCGAGGGTGTCAATCACCACATTGTCGGCATGATTATTGACCCGCATATGCGTTTGCATGCTGTCGACACCGATGGCCAGAATCGGGACACCATGGTTGCGCAGGCGAGAAGCCAGCCGGTTCGGCAGGCTGTTAGTTTGAAACGCCATGAAATGCGGCCGCGACCGCATGACCGCCGACAGCAAATGCATACTCGGCGGCAGAATAGAACTGCGCGCGTACTCAGTTGTGTCTGCGGATACATTGATACCACGCGGGATAAGCGGCATGTTGCGACCGAACCAGCATACCAGTTCCGGCTCGGACGACATGATCGCGCACGGGCCGCGATAGCCCTCCAGTGCGCGCCGGATCGCATAGCAGAGAGGCCGCATTTTGGCGCTGGTGGTTATGGCGTTGATGATAATCGGCGCACGTCCGGCGATCTGCAGCAAGGCTGACATGAGCAACGGAATGGTGTGCACAGTGCCCTTGATCCGCGTCTCCTGCAGCATGTTTGCGCTAAAGGCTGAAGGCGCGCCCTCCAGGTCCGTGAGGCCTTCCATCATCGCGTCCCCGAAGACCACGACATCGCTGTCGAACGTCTGCTGAACGTCCATCACGATGCCGAAGCCCATGCGGCTCGCGCGGTCGAGCGCTGTCAGGGTGTTTGGCGGCGCATCCGGGGCAACCGAGCCGCGCCATGCAAATGGCTGACGGGTCAGCCAGGCCAGACGGACACTGACGCCGCTGTCTCTTACCGGTGGCGAGGCAGGTGGCATGCAACCCTCTTTTCATGCGACCCCGCCCGATTTTGACGGGATCACCTCATGAACCAGTCAAAATCAGACAAAAAGGGTCTAGTCTGTATCTGGAGCCGTTCCGATCGCTTTTTCATGAACCCAAGGGTCAAAAAAAACGAAAAAGACTCTTGGATGATGAAGAGGTTGTGCCTTTCCTCTTCGGTTAAAATCAATCAGGATCGACCTCAAATACCGCATCAATCTCCACGGCAGCATCAAGCGGGAGCACATTGACACCGACAGCGCTGCGGGCATGACGACCGATTGCCTCTCCAAACGCTGTCACCATGAGGTCCGATGCCCCGTTTGCCACCTGCGGCTGGCGCGTGAAATCGGATGCCGAATTGACGAAGGCACCGAGCTTGACCACACGTCGCACCTTCTCGAGGGAGCCGAGCGCCGCCTTTGCCTGCGCAATCAGGTTGACCCCGCACAGGCGTGCAGCATCGGTTGCATCCTCGATCGAGACCGCAGCACCCACCTTGCCGCTGTAGGCGAGTGTGCCGTCCAGAAACGGCAATTGGCCGGATATATAGAGATGGCTGCCGCTTTTGACCCAAGGGACGTAATTTGCGACCGGAGCGGCCGGTTGCGGCAAGGTGACGCCCAGTCCCCATAAACGCTGTTCAACAGACATCCACAAACCCCTATGCAGGCCTATAAAAGAAACAGCGCTATGTTTACGCAGTTTTAGCGCACTTGCCTAGTCGTGCTTCATCCTGTGTCGATGCGCTAGCTTGCAGCCAGGGACCGTCGCAGCAGGTCGCGCTCCGCCAGCGCCAACGCACTGGTGAGTGTGGCTTGCGGGGAGATTGCCGCCAGGCCGAAGCCGAACTGCAATGGCTGCCGCCCGGTTGCGGTCTCGATATCGATCTTGTTGAGTTCGGCGCAGATCGTGCGGGCTTTTTCCGGCGCTGACGCCTGCGGGCAGCGCTCCAGCAGGATCGCAAACTCACGCTGGCCTATGCGTGCCAGGATGTCGCTGGAGCGGATCGAGCGGTTTATTGTGCGCGCGACGCTGTACAGCGTCGATGAAAGCTGCAGCGCCGGCAGGCCGCCCAGCACCTGTTCATGATCGCGAAGCTCAACCTTCACGAGAACGGCAGTATCGCCATAGCGGGACGAAAACGCAACCGACCGGGCGAACAGACGCTCGAGACCACGCTTGTTGGTGATACCGGTCATCTCATCGACCAGCGTCGAGTCGCGCAGGGAGCTCAACTGCTGCGCTTGCCGAATCATGGTGTGTTCGGCATCGCTGGCAAATTGCAGGACCTGCCGGAGGAGGTCCTGCTGACCGATGGAGACCTGGGCCGACAGGCCCATATCCGCAATCAATCGGCCGGCGATCTCCCCGATGCGCCCTTTTTCTCCACCAGCCTCCGGTAGATCGATAGATCCATGCACCGTTTTGCCCTTTCCGGTAACGATTTATCAACGCACAGAGTGTTACTTTTTTTTAATTTCTCGTCATCTTGAATTTGTATATGCACGGCATTTTTAATCTCTGGAAAAAACTGTTCCAATTTGGGTCAGTAGGATATGTCGGAACAGGTTTGAAGGCGTAGGATTTTCTGCTAAGCAGCTTAGAATAGGGGTTCCGCAGGCTGACTACGTCATAACGCTGAATAATCAACTTGGCGATTATGCTGGTCGACTGTGGAATAGAGGGTAGGTTTTATGCAGAAGACGGTGCTCGTTGTGGAAGACAACGAGCTTAACATGAAGCTTTTCTGTGATCTGCTGGAAGCACACGCTTACCGCACTGTGCGCACACGCGATGGGAATGCTGTCCTTGCTCTTGCCCGAGAACACAAGCCTGACCTGATCTTGATGGACATTCAATTGCCGGAGGTCTCCGGTCTTGATGTCACGCGCTGGATCAAGCAGGACCCCGACCTGAACCAGATTCCTGTCGTTGCCGTAACAGCTTTCGCTATGAAAGGCGACGAGGAACGTATAAAAGGCGGCGGCTGCGAAGCATACATTGCAAAACCGATTTCCGTATTGCGTTTCATCGAAACCGTTCGGCAATTCGCTTAGATTGCGAAGGGGACAGCACCGTGACCGCCCGCGTCCTGGTCGTTGATGATCTCGAGCTTGTTCGTCAGTTGCTGGAACGCAAGCTGCGGGACGAATATTATGAGGTCATGACAGCGGACTGCGGTCAGGCCGCGCTTGATAGTGTGGCCTCGGACCCGCCCGACCTTGTCATCCTGGACATTGTCATGCCGGAGATGGATGGCTTCGAGGTATGCCGCCGTCTGAAATCCGACCCGAACACCGCGCATATCCCGGTCCTCATGATGACCGGCGTCGATGGCCCTGCGGAGCGGGAGCCGGGGCTGGAGGCCGGTGCCGACGACTTTCTTGTCAAGCCGATCGTCGATCTGGAGCTTCATGCGCGGGTACGCTCCTTGCTTCGCCTCAAATTTACACTTGATGAACTGAGGAGTCGCTCCCTCACGGATCTGGTCTTTGCCAATCCCATGGGCCTGGGGTTCTGCCCCGATAGGCCGATCAAAATGTCGCTGCTTGCGGTCCTTGGTGAGGCGGAGACGCTAGAGCAGCAACTGTCCCAGCTTGGTGCCGTCACCCGCTACAGCGCAACCGACTGTTTGGTGCACCTCTCGCAACACGATACAGATGTGGTCGTTGTGCACCTTGGGAGCTACGCACAATGTGGCCTGCAGGCGATCGCACGGCTGCGCTCTATGCGCGAAACCCGCGGCATCGCCATACTGGCAGCGAACGAGTCCGACGATATCCGGCCGTTGGCCAAGGCGTTCGAACTGGGGGTCGGAGACTGCCTGAAGCTGCCGACGGATGACAGCGAAGTGCGTGCCCGTCTGCGCAGCTTGTGGAAGCGCAAATGCATCACCGACAAGTTGCGGGAGAACATGCACCTCTCCATGCAACTGGCGGTGACCGACGCGGTCACCGGACTATATAACCGGCACTATCTTGAGTCGCACCTGTTGACCCTGGAAGCACGCGCGCGTGCCAGCCGCCGGCCCTTCGCGCTTGCGATGATCGACATCGACCATTTCAAGTCGGTCAATGACCGGTGGGGCCATACGATCGGCGACCAGGCTCTGCGCCTGTTCGCAGAACGGATTTCTCGCAATGTGCGCGGCATCGATCTGGCAGCGCGCTATGGCGGGGAGGAGTTCGTGATCCTCATGCCCGATACGGACCTGTCAACCGCGACCAATATTGCCCGGCGCCTCAACGAAGTGACCTATTCTGACCAGTTCCTGCTGTCGAACGGGGAAACGTTGCAGATCAGCGCGAGCATCGGCGTCGCGGCCATGGTGGATTTTGCAGAAAGTGGTCAGTCGGTGTTGTCGCGCGCGGATGCTGCACTCTACGATGCCAAGATGCGCGGTCGTAATTGCGTTGTCGCCGAGAGTTCGAGTCAGGATGATACGGTGGCCTCTAAAGTTTCACTTTTCCGTTAAACCCATCCCGACTTTGATGGAATCACATGGTGTGCATCAAGGGATTGTCGATACGCCGTTGAGTGGAAAGCGCGCGAGCGGCTGGTAGTAGGCGCGGTCGCTGGTGAGGTGGCTTTCATAAAGCGTGAGTTCCTCGACGGTGAACGGCGGACTGGTCACGCCACCGACCCCGGTGACAAAAGGCTCCAGCTTTTGCGGGCCCTCCCGGCTGAAGCGGGCGAGTGTGATGTGCGGCGTATAGGCCCGCGTCTCCGGCGGAACGCCAACCCGCACCAACGCCCGGTTGACCTTGTTGAACAGCGTATGCAGCGGCGCGTCCGGCTTGAGACCAACCCAGAGGCTGGACCCTTCGCCGCGCCGGCTGAAAGCGCCAAGCCCTGAGAGTTGCAGGCTGAAGACCGGGTGGCTGAGTCCTGCCAGAGCGGCCTCACAATCCCGGGCCTGGTGCCGGTCGACTGCTCCGATGAAGCGCACGGTCAAATGGAGCTGGTCTTCGCTTTGCCAACGCGCTTTCGGAAGCCCCCCCATCAAAAGCAGAAGCTGCGCGCGGATCGGCTCGGGTGGCTCAATGGCGACGAACAGCCTTTGCATGGCCCGCCTCCCCCAGCGCACGCTGAACATGCGGCAGAATGCGCCGGACCATCACGGCAACCCCCGCCTTGTTCGGGTGCATGCCGTCCGTCAGCAGCAGGGTGCGGTTGCCCGCCACGCCGTCGAGAAAGAACGGATAGAGCGGCACGCCGTGTTTTTTCGCCAGGGACGGATACATCGTGTTGAAACGCTTGCCGTAATCGGTGCCGAGATTGGGAGCCGCCAGCATGCCGGCCAGCAACACCTTGATTTTGCGCTGCTTGAGCTTGGCAATCATGGCATCGAGATTTGCCTTGGCTTGCTCCGGCGGCTGTCCGCGCAGCATGTCGTTGGCCCCGAGTTCCAGGATCACCAGGTCCGGGGTCCGCTTGAGGCTGTTCAGAACCCAGTCGAGCCGGGCCAGCCCGCCTGCGGTCGTCTCGCCGGACACTCCGGCGTCATGAACGGTCACGCCAGGCAGGGCCGCTGCAAGCTGCGGCGCGAACCCTTCGCCGGGGCCGAGGTTGTAGCCGGCGGTCAGACTGTCGCCGAACGCGACGATCAGGCGGTCCGCCGCCATAGCCGGAGCTGCCAGGAGCACGAGCGTGGCGGCCAAAAGCAACCGGCTGAGAAATCCAATCATTGAGCGCATTGCGTACTCTCATGCACATGGGGTCTGGCATAGCAGGCATAACATACACAGTGGGATCAAACGTGCCGAGCATCAACCTGGAAGCCGTTCACCTGAGCCTCAGCAGCGGCGCAGGACAGGTGAACATCCTGAACGACGTGTCCTTGCGCATAGAGGCCGGCGAGTCCGTCGCCATCCTCGGGCCATCGGGCTCGGGCAAATCCTCCCTGATGGCCATCGCCTCCGGGCTGGAACGGGCGTCATCCGGCACGGTCATGGTAGCTGGCGCTGATTTCTCGGCACTCAACGAGGATGGGCTGGCGCTGGCCCGGCGCGGGCGCATCGGCATCGTCCTGCAGGCGTTTCACCTGATCCCGACCATGACCGCGCTGGAGAATGTTGCAACACCGCTGGAGCTTGCGGGTGCTGATGACGCGACCCCCAAGGCGCGCGCAGCGCTGGAGGCAGTCGGGCTCGGCCACCGGCTGGAGCATTATCCGGCCCAGCTCTCTGGCGGGGAGCAGCAGCGGGTGGCGCTGGCACGGGCGACCGTATCCCGCCCGCCGATCCTGTTCGCGGACGAGCCAACCGGAAACCTGGACGGCACCACCGGCGCGGCGATCATCGACCTGATGTTCGGCCTGCACCGCGACCAGGGGACGACGCTGGTTCTCATCACCCACGATCCAGCGCTGGCGGCGCGCTGCAGTCGGATCGTCGAGATGCGTGACGGCCGCATCGTCGCCGACCGTCCGTCACACGCGGTTGCGGCCTGATGGGTGCGGCCTGGACACTGGCGCTGCGGGACCTGCGCGGCGGGCTACACGGCCTGCGGTTGCTGTTCCTCTGCCTGCTGCTCGGCATTGCGACCCTGGCGGGGATTGGCAGCCTGTCGTCGGCGCTTCTGGCTGGCATCGGCGAGCGCGGGCAGTCCCTGCTCGGCGGGGATATCGAACTGCGCCTGACCCACCGCGTGGCGACACCGGACGAACGGGCGGCGCTCGCGCGGCTGGGCCGTGTTTCCGAGACGGCACGCATGAATGCCATGGTCGCCAGTCCAGACGGCGCGAAAGCCTCGCTCGGGGAAATGAAGGCGGTCGACGAGGGGTATCCGCTCTACGGATCATTCGAGTTGCAAGACGGAGGAGATCTACAAACCGCGCTGCGCAACCAGGGCGTGGTGATGGACCCTTTGCTGGCCGAGCGGCTCGCTGTGAAGACCGGCGACACAGTACGCATAGGGGCCCAGCGGTTCACCCTGCGCGGGGTGATTGCCTATGAACCAGACCGGGCGGGCCAGGGCTTCGAGCTTGGCCCAAGCGTCCTCATCAGCAAGCGGGATCTTGCGGCAACCGGTCTTGTCAGTCCGGGCAGCCTGGTGCGCTATCACTACCGCATCGTGTATCCGGGCGACCCGCAGCCCGCGATCGACCGCCTGAATGCGGCCTTCCCGGATGCCGGCTGGCAGATCAACGACCGCCGCAACGGCGCACCCGGCCTCAGCACCTTCATCGAGGACCTGACCCAGTTCATGACACTCGTCGGCCTGACCGCGTTGATGGTGGCCGGCGTCGGGGTCGGCAATGGGGTCTCTGCCTATCTCGATACCAAGGTGCGCACCATCGCAACGCTCAAGAGCCTGGGTGCCGACTCCGGGCTGATCTTCCGGGTGTATCTGCTCCAGGTACTGCTGGTGGCAACGGCGGCGACTGCTTTGGGCTTGGTGCTGGGAGCTGTTGCGCCGTTCGGCATCGTCAGCGTCATCGGCGATGCGTTACCGGTGCCGCCTCGCATGGGGCTTTACCCCACTCCGCTGCTGGTGGCAGCGCTGCAAGGGCTGATGATCGCGCTGGTCTTCGCGCTGTGGCCGCTGGCGCAGGCGCGGGTGACGCCGGCAGCGCGGCTGTTCCGCGCCCGGGTGGAGACGGACCGGCAGGTCGGCAAGGCTATCCCGGCGCTTATCGCCCTGCTTGCGCTGGCGGTGGTGGCGCTCGCGGTGCTGTCTGCTGCGGACCGGCTGCTGGCGCTGGGCTTTGCCGGTGCGGCGTTCGGCGTGCTGCTGCTGCTCAGAGTCATCGGCTGGCTGGCGATCCGGCTTGCGCGTGCCGTGCCACGCCCCGCCAACCCGACCTTGCGCATGGCAATCGCCAACCTGCACCGGCCAGGCGCTGCCACACCACAGGTGGTGATGGCGCTCGGGCTGGGCCTGACCCTGTTTGCGACCCTGGCCGTGGTCGAGGCGAACATGCGGGCGCAGGTTGACCGGACCCTGCCACGAACCGCGCCGGACTTTTTCTTCATCGATATCCCGAAAGCGGACATTGACCGGTTCACAGCGCAAATCCAGGCGATTCCCGGGCTGAAATCGGTGGATGTCGTGCCGTCGCTGCGCGGGCCGATCACCAAGGTGAACGGCGTGCCGGCGCGTGACGTGAAAGCCCCGCCGGAGGCCGCCTGGGCGCTACGCGGCGACCGGGGCCTGACCTACACGGCCACCCTGCCGGAGGGGAACACGCTGGTCTCCGGCGCGTGGTGGCCAGCGGATTACCGGGGGCCACCGGCAATCTCGCTCGATGACCGGATCGCCAAGGGGCTTGGCCTCAAGGTTGGCGACACCCTGACCGTCTCGGTCCTCGGGGTCGAGGTGACCGCACAGATCGCCAACACCCGCCTGGTCGACTGGGAGGCCCTCGGCTTCAACTTCGTCATGCTGTTTGCGCCCGGTACGCTGGAGAGTGCACCGCATACTTACATGGCAACAGTCGACGTGCCGCCGGCACAGGAAGCAAGCGTATTCCGCGAGATCGCCCGCGACTTCCCGAGTGTGGCAACCGTGCGGATGTCAAGCGTGTTTACCCAGCTTGGCGGCTTGCTGACCCAGATCGGCGCGGCGGTGCGCGGCATGGCGAGCGTGACCCTGATGTCCGGCATTCTGGTGCTGGTGGGGGCCGTGGTCGCCGGACGGCAGGCCCGCAGCTACGACAGCGTGATCCTGAAGGTGTTGGGCGCGACCCGCCGGCAGGTTCTGCTCATTCTGGCGTGCGAATACGCCCTGTTGGGGCTGGCGACGGCCCTCGTGGCGATGGTACTGGGGCTGGCTGGCGGCTGGTTCGTCACCACCCAGATACTGGAATTCAAGTGGCAGCTCCCGCTCGGGCTGCTGGTGGCTACTGTCACGATCGGCACACTGGCCACGATCGGCTTCGGACTCGCCGGGGCATGGTCTGTGCTGTCCGCGCGGCCAAATGCGGCCCTGCGGTCGGCTTGAGGGTGCGTGTCCAGAAAAAGAGAGTATATTGGTCGGTAATCCCTTGAACTGGGGCCACCATTGCCAATATGATCAATCAAGCCGCATTGCGTGCGGTATTTTGGGAGAAGGAAGACATGGCAAATCCGTTTGATCTGCGTCCGGGCGCGGACCGAACAGCAAGTGTCCGCACCGATAGCTGGTCGCGGGCCGATATCGATGCTGGCCTGCGGTCCTACATGCTGGGCGTCTACAACATGATGGCATCGGGCGTGCTGCTGACCGGTCTGGTCGCCATGGCCGTCGCAAACGTGCCGTCGCTGGCACAACTGGTCTATGGGACGCCCTTCAAGTGGGTCGCGCTGTTCGCCCCGCTGGCAATCGTGATGTTTTTCAGCTTCCGCCTGCACAAGATGTCGGCGGCGACGGCCAGCGGCGTCTATTGGCTCTATGCTGCGGCCATGGGCCTGTCGCTGGGGTCGATTTTCCTGGTCTATTCAGGGATTTCAATCGCCAAGACATTCTTCATCACGGCGGCGGCGTTCGGCGGTCTGAGCCTCTACGGCTACACGACCAAGAAAGACCTCTCTGGCCTCGGCACGTTCCTGATCATGGGTCTGGTTGGCCTCATCGTCGCGTCGCTGGTGAACCTGTTCCTGCAGTCGAGCATGCTGGAGTTCATTACCAGCGTCGTCGGCGTGCTGATCTTCGCCGGTCTGACCGCCTATGACACGCAGAAGATCAAGGAAATGTACCTGGAGGCCGATGCACACGAGACCCGCTCCAAGAAGATCGTGGCCGGCGCGCTGAGCCTCTACATGGACTTCATCAACCTGTTCCTGTTCCTGCTGCGCTTCTTCGGCAGCAGCCGCGACTAAAATCAACACGTCTCTGCGTGAATTCGGCCGGCCCTTATCGGGTCGGCCGTTTTTTTTCATCAGGGCATATGACTTGACGGTGAGTCACTTTCCCCTCCCTCCGCGAGGGAGGGGTGGCCGATAGGCCGGGGTGGGTGCCTGAGACTTCTGCCCACCCCGGTGCGTCGCACCACCCCTCCCGTGAACGGGCGGGGAGGGTTGGACTGATGAAATGTCATATCGCAGGAGGGCGTGCAGGATCGCCCGGGTCTGCGCGTCTGCGATGCCATCGACGCACGCGGGGCGGAAATGCCGCTGGAAAGCGGTGACGACGGACGTAGTCTCCCGATCATACACGCCAGTGACCGTGAGGCCGCAACCCCAGTCCTTCAGTGATTGCTGGAGCGCTATGACCGGGTCGCCCGCGTCGCCTGCGCCAAGCGCGGGCAAATCAGGCACGACCGGGTCCGGGGGGAGAACACCGATCCCCTGATGCGCCAGCCAAGCCCAATCGAACAGTTCACCGGGGTCCTGCTTGCGCAGCGGGGCGATGTCCGAATGCCCGACGACATTGCGCGCAGGAATTGCCGGGTGCCGCGCCAGGATATCCCGGCTGAGCGTCGCCACTGCGTGCATCTGTGCTGGCGGATACGGCCGGTAGCCGAATTCATGCCCGGGGTTGACGATCTCGATGCCGACCGAGGCGGCATTGACGTCCGTTACGCCGCGCCAGTGGCTGAGCCCGGCATGCCAGGCACGGCGCTCTTCCGGCACCAGAAGAAACACCGTACCATCTTCGTCAACCAGATAGTGGCTGGAGACCTTGGCATCCGGGTCGGTCAGGCGCGCCAGTGCCTCGGCCATGGTCGGCATGCCGGTGTAATGCAGAACCAGCATCGTGATTGCCTGCCCGCGCCGGTCGTCATGGTTGGGCGAGGGGCGCTCGATCATGACGGGTCAACGGTCGTGAGCGGCGGCAGGCCCGGCGCGCGCTGCGCCGTGCGGATGGTGATGACACCGATACCGGCGATGGTCACCAGACCGCCCAGCAGCAACTCCAGCGTGAACGGGTTGCCCAGCAGCAGGGTGGCGAACAGCACCGAGAATACGGGGGTCAGCAGGGTGAGCGGCGTCAGGGTCGAGACCGGGTAGCGCTGCAGCAGCCAGGCAAAGCCTGCATGCCCGATCACGGAGGACAGCAACGCCGAGTAAAACAGATAGCCCAGCACCGGCCAGGGTTTCTCCATGATGGGGGCAAAGCCGCCCGGCTCGAGTACGAGGGATAGACCAGCCATGATCGGGATGCTGACCGCCGCAAGCCAGCCCTGCAGCGACAGTGCCGAAATACCGGAAAACCGGCGCTGCAGAAGGGTATAGATCGCCCAGACGACCGCCGAGGCGGATATCAGCGCCAACGGCAGCCACTCGCGCGCGATTGCCGGATCGAAGGTGAGGATGGCGACGCCGGAAAACGCCAGCACGATACCGGCGGTGCGCCGCCAGCGGATGCGCTCACCGAGAAACAGCACGGCCAGAATCAAGGAAAAAGGCACGCCAAGCTGCCCGGCGATGGCCATGGCGCTGACATTCGATGACAGGCTGTAGGCGAGGTTCATCAGCCCGAACATCATGGCACCGCCGAGTACCGCCGAGAGCATGACCATGCGCATGCGCCCGTGATGCCAGCGCATGAACGGGGCACACAACACCAGCACCATGGCAAAGCGCATCACCGTGGTCGTGACCGGACCGACTTCGTTGAGCGCCAGCTTCAGCGGTATAACATTGAAGCCCCAGCACAAGGTAATGAGCAGCATCAGCGCGAGATGGCGGTTCTTCATGCGGCTTGCGCCTGTATCAGGTCCCGGTAGGCCGCATTGATGGCGGCCATTCGGGCGTGGGCAACCTTGAGGAACGGCTCGGGCGCGCCTTCGGCCATATGACGATCCGGGTGGTGCTGACGGGCAAGCCGGCGATAGGCGACACGGATATCATCCGGTCCGGCATCCGGCGTGAGGCCAAGGACGGCATAGGGGCAGGTGTGATCAATCTGATAGCGGGCCTTCACCTGCGCATAGCATTCCCGGCTGAGGGCAAATTGTGCCGCGGTGCTGTCCAGGAAGGCCTGTTCGCGTGTGTCGATATGACCATCGGCCAGCGCGATCATGAACAGACAGTCGAGCAGATCGATCAGCAAGGGGTTCCCGATCCCGAGCGTCTCGCGGGCCTGGCGGGCATAAAGCTCGAAGCCATGCGGGGATTTTTGTGCGAACCGGTAAAAGCGCGCGACATTCTCCGCCTCGCCGGGGTCGACCGAGAACAGCCGCCGGAAAGTCTGGAACTCCGCAGCGCTTGCGCTGCCGTCCGAGGCCGAGAGTTTGGCAGCAAGCGCAATCGCAGCGATTGTGAAGGTCGCGGATTGCGCCTCGACCGGTCGAAGGTGCGCCCGGTCCATGGGTCTGTCGACCAAAACATGTCCCATCGCCACGCCGATCAGCGCGCCCAGCGGACCGCCGAGCGCCAGACCTGCGGCAGCGCCCAGCAGTTTGCCCCAAATCGTCATGCGGAGGGATTAGCCGGTTGGCAGCAGGTCGACCAGACCCTGTTTCTCTTCAACTGTGTTTCTTAGCAGGCCACTGAAAAACTCTGAAAGCTGCACGCTTACGCAGCCTTTTCTCCCTTCCCCCGTTAGCGGGGGAAGGGTGCCCGCAGGGCGGGTTGGGGGCATAGGTGCAGCAACAGCAACGCATTTTTACCCACCCCGGCCCTTCGGGCCACCCCTCCCTCGCAAGCGAAGGAGGGGAGAATATTTGCCAATATCTATTCGCTCTGGTGTTTTTCAGCAGCCTGCTAGAATCAGAGTCTGATGACTTGACGCAGAATCAAAACCCTCGCCGTTCGTGTCGAGCCAAGTCGAGACACGTCCATATGATACTGGCAGATGATGCTGGGGCGGCCCCTCGACCTGGCTCGGGGCGAACGGTTTAATGTAAAGTCATCCCGCTCTAAGCAGCGACAGCAAACAGGCTTTCGGTCGGCACATAGAGGCCGCGCAATTCGTGGATCGGGCGAAACGCCTTGGTCAAGCCGAGCACAGTCTCTGCCGCACCCAGGAACATGGCCCCATCGGTTGTCAGTTGTCCGCGGATTGCGTCCATGACTTTGCCTTTGGTCGGGGCATCGAAATAGATCAGCACATTGCGGCAGAACACGATGTCGAACTGTCCAAGTGACGTCATCGAGTCGAGCAGGTTGAAATTGCCGTAGCGCACCATCTTCCGGATCGGCTCGTGGATTTGCCAGGTGTCGCCCTTTTGCTCGAAATACTTGATGAGCTTCTGGATCGGGAGGCCGCGCTGGACCTCAAATTGCGAGTAGATACCCGCCTTTGCCCGGTTGAGCGCATTGGTGGAGAGGTCAGTGCCGATGATGTCGATCTGCCAGTCTGACCACAGACCGGGGTTGTCGGCAAAAAGCATGGCTATCGAGTAGGGTTCCTGCCCGGTCGAGGCCGCGGCGCACCAGATCCGCAAACGTTTGGTGTTACTGCGCGCAGCGCGCAGCGCGGGCAGTGTATGTTTGGTCAGAATGTCGAAGGGAGTCTGATCGCGGTAGAAAAACGACTCGTTGGTGGTCATGGCGTCCGTGATTTCGGACAGCAACGCTTCGTTGGCATGCATCCGCATCTCGCCGACCAGTTCCGGCAGGCTGTTGTGGCCACGGCGGCGGGCGATCGGTGTAAAGCGCGACTCCAGCAGGTAGACCTTGTCACGGGTGACAATCAGGCCAGACCGGGACTTCAAGAGGTCTGCGAGCAGATCAAAGTCGCGGGCATCCAAGGTACTCATACTAGCTTACCTTCTACGAGGGCGCGGATACGGACGCCGATTTCCGGCAGAGGCAGGATCATGCTGGCAGCGCCGACGTGTGCCACAGCGCCGGGCATGCCCCAGACGACCGAGGTTGCTTCGTCCTGAGCGATCACGGTACCGCCCCGGGCGATCACCTGCTCTGCACCGGCTGCACCGTCCTGGCCCATGCCGGTCAAAACGACGGCCAGCAGACCACTGCCGAACACATCCGATGCCGAACGGAACATCGGGTCGACCGCCGGTCGGCAGAAGTTCTCAGGCTCACCGTCGCTCAGGCTCAGTTCCGGCACATGAGTGGTGCCGCCAACCAGCATGTGCCGGTCGCCGGGCGCCACATAGACCCGTCCGGGCAGGGCCTTCTGATTGCTGGTGACCTCAATGCAGGGCACACCACTGACCCGTTCGATATGTTGAGCCAGGATCGCCGTGAAGGTCGGCGGCATATGCTGGGTGATGATGACCGGCACACCAATCAGTTTGCCCAGCGCCCCGATAACCGTGAACAGCGCTTGAGGGCCGCCGGTCGAACTGCCGATGGCAACCAGCCCCGGCGTAACATGGGAGCGCGGCGCAAGGCGCACGGGCTGGCCTCTGTTGATAATACGCGGAAATTTTGGCGTGGCCTCTGTCGGTGCGACCGCAGGCTTGGCGACGGGTGCAGGCGCACTGGTCTCGATTGTCGGCTGGTTCCGCTGGCGGCGCGCGACATTGCCGAGCGCCAGTACCTTCTGGACCAGTTCAAGCCGGAAGTCCTGACCCGCCGTGACCAGACGGGTGCTTTGCGGCTTGGGAATATAGTCTACAGCGCCCAGGCTGAGCGCACGCAGAGAGATGTCGGCGTTGCGCATGGTCAGGGTGGAGGCCATGATGATCTGCAGGCCCGGTTGCGCTGCCAGCAGCTGCGGCAAGGCAGTCAGGCCATCCATCTCCGGCATCTCGATGTCGAGGATGACAACATCGAACTCGGTGGATTTCACAGCACGCAGCGCGGTTGCGCCGTTGGCTGCCGAAGCGATGACCCGAATATTGGATTGGTCTTCCAGCCAGCGCGTGATGATCCCGCGAATGACCGCCGAGTCGTCGACAACAAGAACGCGCACATGGCCGGGAGCCACGGCAGGCTGTGCAGGTTGGACTTCAGCGGGAAAGCTCACGTTATGGTACTCCAGGGATCGTCAAGCAGGCCGGGGGGCGCAGACAGGCGCTTACAGCAGACCGACTTGCGAGAACTTGGCTTCGATGATCTCGCGATCGAACGGCTTCATGATGTATTCGTTCGCACCGGCATCAATAGCGGCACGGATGTGCGCCATGTCGTTCTCGGTCGTGCAGAACACCACGATCGGCTGCTTGCCGGCATCCGTACCGCGCAGAAGCTTGAGGAAGTCCAGGCCGTTCATGACTGGCATATTCCAGTCGAGCAGCACGACGTCCGGCATCGATGCCTGGCAACGCTCGAATGCGTCGCGACCATCGACGGCTTCGTCGATCTGGAATTGAAGTTCCTCCAGTATGCGTCGCGCAACCTTTCGGATCACTTTCGAGTCGTCGACGACGAGACAAGATTTCATGGTATGCTCCTGTTGGTTACGCCTATTTACGCGCGTAAACCTTGAGAATTTCCTTAAACGTCAGCTATGCGGCGCGGGCAATATTCAGTTCGAGAAGGCGGTTCACGTCGAGAACGACCAGAAGCTGATCCTCCAGGCGGTAGATACCGTTCGAGACTTCCCGCCAGCGCGGATCGAGCGTCACCGGGTTCTTCTCGTACAGCGAGTCTTCCAGGCTGAGGACCTCACCGACACGGTCGATGAGCAGCGAGTAGGGCTCGCCCTTGTATTCGACGACGACACTCATGCCGGCGCGTTCGCCTTCGCCGCGCGGCGGCAAGCCAAGGCGTGCGCGCAGGTCAATGGCGGTGACGATACGTCCGCGCAGGTTCAGCACACCGGCAACCCAGTTCGGCGACAGCGGCACGCGGGTGATGAGTTGCGGTTTCAGCACATCCTGCACCAGCAGCACCGGGATACCGAGCAACTGGCCGCAGAGGCTGATGGTCACGAATTCGTTCGAAGTCTGGCTCATGGTCTGGCTCCGTACTGGCTCAGGCGGCGTTGGCGGCAAGATCGAGCTGCTGCTCGAGCGTCTTCAGTAGGGTGTCGCGGTCAAATTTGGCGACATAGTCCGAGAAACCGGCCTCGCGGCCGCGCTGGAAATCGCGCTCCGAGGTCAATGAGGAGAGGGCCACCATCGGGACAGACGCCCATTTCTGGTCTCGCCTCAGGGCCTCGGCGAGTTCGAAACCGTCCATGTTCGGCATCTCGATGTCGGAGACGATCAGGTCGATATGGCTTTCCGACTCGATCTTCTTCAGGGCCATCACACCGTCATCGGCGGTAATGACGTCATAGCCGGCGGCCAGCAGTTGCGGCTTCAGCATGTTGCGGAAGAAGCTGCTGTCATCGACCAGAAGCAACCGTGCGCGCGCGCCAGTGCGGGTTGTGGCGTTGGCAAATACGCGATCGCCACCATGCTGGGGGAAGGCCAGACGCAGGAAGTGGCCGACATCGATGATCTCGGTGACTTTGCTGGCGATGACCGCCGTGCCGACACGGCCACTGTTCGCAATCGAGAGTTCGATGGCCAGGTCGCTTTCCACGATATCGAGGATCTCGTCGACACACAGGCCCATGCTGCGCTCGCCGTCGGCGAACACCAGCACCGGCTGGCTGCCGCTCTCGCGGATCGGCTGGCTGTAATCGATGGTGAGCAACGGCATCAGGCCACCGCGATATTGTACCATCGGTCGGCCTTCGGCGTGCTCGATGGTGCTGACCTGGATTTCCTCCAGTCGCGCAACCAGCGACAGCGGGACGGCCTTCGGGTTGGCATCGCCGGCACGGAACAGCAGCATGGCCTCACGGTCATTCTTGGCTGACGCCTGTGCCAGTTGTTCCAGTTCCGTCTGGTCATTGTCTTGCACCACCGAGGTGGCATTGGAGAGGCCGTTCGGGTCGAGGATCATGATGACACTGCCGTCGCCGAGGATCGTGTTGCCGGTGTAGACGGACAGGTCCTTCAGGATCGGCGCGACCGGCTTCACCACAATTTCCTCGGTGTCGTAGACTTGGTCGACCACGATCCCGAAAGTGAACGCGCCGACCTGCGTGACGATGATGAACTGCTCGTCGAGCACGATGCTTTCTACACTGCGCAGGCCGAGGACCCGGTCCAGGTGGACCAGTGGCAGCAGGCGGTTGCGCAGGCGAAGCACCGGCGTATCGTTGATGAACTCGATGCGATGCTCGCTGTCGCCGGCAGCGCGCACCAGTTCGAGCACTGCGATCTGCGGCATGGCAAAGCGTTCCTTGCCGGCCTCGACGATCAGTGCCGAAACAATGGCCAGCGTCAGCGGGATCTTGATCGCGAACCGGGTGCCCTTGCCTTCGACCGATTCAAGGTCAATCGTGCCACCGATTTTCTCGATGTTTGATTTCACGACATCCATGCCGACGCCGCGGCCGGATACGGCGGTGACCTTCTCGGCGGTCGACAGGCCTGGATGGAAGATGAATTTCTGGATCTGGACGTCGGTCAGGGTATGAGCTTCCGCCTCTGTGACCAGCCCAACCTCGATGATCTTTTTCTTCAGTTTGCCGATGCTGATGCCGCGACCGTCGTCAACGATCTCGATGATGATGTGCCCGCCTTCATGGTAGGCGTTCAGCCGGACCGTGCCGGTCTCCGGCTTGCCCGCAGCGGCGCGGTCTGCCGGGCGTTCGATGCCGTGGTCCGCCGAGTTGCGCACCATGTGGGTGAGCGGGTCCTTGATGAGCTCCAGCACCTGCCGATCCAGCTCGGTCTCGGCGCCCTTCATCTCCAGTTCGATTTTCTTGTCGAGTTCGACCGAGAGATCGCGAATGATGCGCGGCAGCTTGGCCCAGGCGTTGCCGATCGGCTGCATGCGCGTTTTCATCACGCCTTCCTGCAGCTCGGTCGTGCACTGCGACAGGCGCTGCAGCGGCACCGTGAATTCGCTTTGCTCATGACGGCGGACGATCTGCAGCAACTGGTTGCGGGTCAGGACCAGTTCGGAGACCAGGTTCATCAGGTCTTCGAGCAGGTCGACCGACACCCGGATGCTCTGGTTGGCTTTGCCGGCGCCGGCATCGTCGTTTGCCGGTACAGGAGCGGTGGCCGCCGCCGCGCGCGCTGCAGTCTGCGGTGCCTCGGCAACCGGGTTCTTGGCAACCGGTGCAACCGGCAGTTCCGGCGATACGGTGGCCACGTCGGGGCCAATGGCCTGGGCGAATGCTGCTTCCAGTTCTTCCAGGGAGACTTCGCCCGGCTTGAGCGAGCGGCCGAGCATCTGCTCGGTCATCTGGCGCGAATCGGGCTCCGGAGCATCGGCGGTCAGGGTCGAGGTGCCGAAATTCCCTGCTGCCGCATCATCCAGCACGCGAATCAGGTCGCTGTCTTCGCCATCCGGTTCCTGCCCGGTGGACTCAAGACCACGCAGGATTCCCTTGATGCAGTCCAGCGCTTCGAGAATGAGTGTGACGAGATGCGGTGTTACCACCAGCTCGCCATCGCGGAACTTGCCGAGCACGTTTTCCGCCGCATGCGCGACCGACTCGAGTCGTGGCAGGCCCAGGAAGCCGCAGGTCCCCTTGATCGTGTGGACAAGCCGGAAAATGTTATCGAGGACGGCTTTATCGTTGGGATTCTGCTCCAGCCGGACCAGTTCGTTATCAACGGTATCCAGGCTCTCGTTGGTTTCCGTCAGAAATTCACTCAGCAAATCGTCCATCGGCCGACCCCTTGGCAATGCAAACACGTCACGGCGGATATCCGCCGGTGTCCTGCAGACCATGGCTCAGCTTCGGTTAAGAACCGCTTAGCGCTGTTTGATTGTTTGATCAGGCGGTGGGCAGCGCCAGCCCGATAACCAGCACACCCTCGATCGAGGTGTCGACCGCGAGCGTCGCACCGGCGTCCTGGCTCAGGGTGCGGACAAGGAAGGCCGGGGCGGTGCGCGGCTCCGGCGTCAGAACATGTGGATCGCGTGTGAGCACCTGATACACGTCATCGTGGAGTCGCAGTCGCGGACCCTCGGCACGGATCGCGAGTTCCAGCGCCGTCTCGCTCCGCTGGGCCGCCACGTGAAGCACGCCCCCGCGCAACAGCGATTCGCCGGCCAGCATGGCGAGATTGAGCAGCAACTTGGCAGCGGTCTTGGGGAGCAGGTCCGTCTCCACCATCCAGTGGATCTGTACCTTGTCTGCGTCGAACCAGCCATTGAGAGCGGCTTGCAACTCGCGCACATCCACGCTCTCGGCCAGGCCGGCGCCGGCGCCGAAGGCCATGCGGAAAAACTTCAACCTGCTGGTAATCTGGCGTGCGCTGCTGCCGAGCAGGTCAAGGCATTGCTTGCGCATCGCCTCGTCGGGCTCGTCCTGCAGCAGTTCGAGGCCGGTCGAGAGCGCCCCGGCAGGGCTGACCAGATCATGGCACAAGCGAGAGCAAAGAATGCTTGCGAAATCAGTTGACTGCATGAGAACCCCCACTTCTGCTAAACATCGCAAACGGTAATCAATATCGTGAACGCTCTATCGGCAGTTCGTGCGTATCGCAATCGAAACGATATCGCTGCTACTGTAATCGCTGCCAATGCATCAGGCTGTCGGCTACGGCATAGACGCCAGAGGCCAGCATGATCAACGCTATCCCGTGGTTCACGTGCGCGAGCATGCGATCATTGACATGGTGCCGGTAGCGGCGAGTCAGGCCGGTGACCAGCACCCACCAGCCCATGGCACCGATAAAGACGCCAGAGACCAGAATCAGGGAATGCAGCAAGGCGCGGGGCGTACTGTGGCCGATGGCGACGAAGCCGACGGTCCCGAAAACGCTTGCGAACCACAGTAACGTGACCGGGTTGGTGATGGTCATGGCGAAGGCGGCGATGGCGAGATTCCAGGATTTGCCCTGCGGCTGTGCCGGGCCAGTCTGCAGGTGAGGGGCCCGGAACCAGAGGAAGCCGGCGAAAGCGATCATGATGGCACCGCCGGCCAGGCGCAAAGCCTCCCGGTGGTCCGTAAAGCCGGAGATCAGCACGCCGATGCCGAGCGCGGCGATGGTCGCGAACAGCAGGTCCCCCAGGGCAGACCCGAACCCCAGCAGCAGCGCCGGCTTGCGCCCGCTCTGAAGTGCGCTTTGAATCACGAGGATATTGACCGGCCCCATGGGCGCGGACGCCAGAAGACCAATCCCCAGACCTGCAGGAAGATAGGCCGTCGCCAGCCATTCTGTATTCATGCTCGGGCAGATACCTGCTGTTAAAGGACCCTGGCGTATACCGGGTGCGGAACCTGTGAGGAAAGCCATGGCGCGCACGGACAGACTTGTCGAGGACCTTCAGCCAAACGAACGGCCCTGGTCCCTGTGGGAACAGGGGTACCGCATGGTGGATGCGGAAATCGAGTTCGTGGATCGCAATGGCACGCTTGGCCAGCGGATGCTGCTTTGGCAGACCCTCGATATCGCGCCGGATTACCCGGTGCTCCAGGCTTTCGTCACCAGCCTGCTGCAAGGGCCGGCGGCAGAAATCATCGCGGTCCGGGTGACGGTGCGCGAAGACCTGACCGCCGATGTTCTCAATGCCAACGGCCTCAGCACGGCGACGCATTAAGGCGTGATGACATTGGTTGGAATCGTCATTGCGAGGCGCGGCAAGCGACGCGGCAATCCGGAGTCTTAAGTCTTAAGCTGGATCGCCACGGCGGCATAGGCCGCCTCGCGATGACGCATGGCTCAAGCTGGCGTCGTCATATTCTAACCCCGCAGCGTCTCCTGTAAGCGCATGGAGGCGCCGATTGGTGTTCCCTCCACAGTGTCCTCCCACATCACCACATTGCCACGGATGATCCTGCCGACCGGCTTGCCTGGGTCGGACCTGGCGAGGTCGGAGGGACGGCCGAAGAGAACCCGCCACCCGCTGCGGACAGAACGCACTTCCTTCAGGTCGCGCCAGAGATTCGCCCATTCGTGAAAGGCGATCACGAAGGGGTTGTTGCTGGTGACGGGCTTGGTCAGTCCATAACGGACCGGCTCGTCGTCGCGCTCTTCGACAAAAGTGCCGAACAGGCGATCGAACACGATCAGCACGCCACCAAAATTGGTATCGAGATAGGCCGGGTTGGAGCCGTGATGCACCCGGTGGTGCGACGGCGTGTTGAACACCCATTCGAGCGGGCCGAGCTTGCCTACCGCCTCGGTGTGCAGGAAATACTGGTATCGCAGGTCGATCGCCAGCAGCGTCGCGATAACCACGGGATGAAAGCCCATCAGCGCCATCGGCAGGAACACCACCCAGGCACCAGAGATAGTGCTGGTCCAACTAAGCCGGAAGGCGGCGGGCAGCGTGAATTCATTGGGTGAATGATGCACGGCATGGCTGGTCCACAGCCAGCGGATGGTGTGGCTGAAACGATGCTGCCAGTAATAGAAGAACTCGAGGACGAAAAAGCCGACCGCCCAGGTGCGCCAATCATCCATCGCCCATTGGACAGGTGCGAGAGCGAACACCGCGAACATTGCGGCGGTCACAACGCCACCGGTGATGAACTTTGACGCGAACTGGCCGGCCATGATGCCTAGATTTGCGCCAAGCGCGCCGAGGTCATAACCCCTGCCAGCGCGTTTGCGCCAGACGAACTCGACGAGTGCGAAGACAATGAGGACAAGGGCGAAAGCGAGAGGGGGCTGATTTTCGAGCATGACTTTCTCCAATCGAAGCGGTGATGGCAGCCTGTCCAGGTCAGCGTGACGGATGGAGGGCGACGATTTCTTCCCGGCTCAGGACTGCGTCGCCATTGGTGTCGCCAGCAACGAAGGCGGGCGCATCGGCTTTGGCGAGTTCGCTGCGCGAGACGCGCCTATCGCCGTTGGTGTCGAGCGAACTGAGCATCCGATAGCCTTGGTCGAAGCGGTCACCGA
>CAYOMD010000023.1:0-45129 GCA_964404985.1 uncultured Sphingomonadaceae bacterium | reverse complement strand
TATTCACGGCAGCTTCTGCCTGGCAGGACAGTGATACTGATCTACGGAAAACTGCTCACACCTTGCTCATGACCTTCGTTTCCAAAGCGCAAGGCGACCAAGCTCATGCGATTTCATCGGCGGTCGATAGAACCGACACACTTCAACCTGACGAGATGACGAAAGAATTGATCCTGCAGATTGCCGAGAATGCGGAAGTGCTCGGCGCTTCACTGACAGGAAGATTTGCCGATGGTTTGCAATCCCTGCTGCTCTATCCGGGTTTCGACGATCCTGTCATGCAGGTAACAGAGCGTGTCGCTGAATTGATAATCGACAAGAAGGGCGGAAAAGGCCGAGGCTTCATTGACAAGGACTTCGTTCAGGTCGCGATAGCTCTTCAACGCAATGATGGACCTCTTCGGGCGAGGGCGATGGACGTTTACGAGAAGCTATTGGATGCTGGAGCATATGGCGCTGAGGAAGCAGCTAGAGACGTCCTTGGTAGGTAGTGGTGGCTAGCGGCCCAGCGCTGTTATGCAACCGCATCCAATCCATTGCGCTGAATGATCGACAACAGGCGCAGCGCCGGACCTCCCGGCTTCTTTGCCCCGCGCTCCCAGTCGGAGACAAGATTCTTCGACACATTGAGATAACGTGCGAAGACCGGCTGCGAGACATGCTCCGCCTCGCGGATAGCCTTTATCTCGTCAGGCGACAGAACGGGCGCAGGCGCAAGGCAAGCCTCGTCGAACTCGCGCATGGTGCGCTTGTCGATGCTGCCTGCGTCGTGGAGGCCTTCCATCATTTCGTGGACAGCGGCCATCGCCTCGCTCTTGTAGGTCTTTGCCTTAGCCTTGCTCATCGTCTTTCACCTCGACCAATCGGCCTGCTTCAACTTCGGTTTCGATCTGGTTTTCGCCCAGTTCCAGCATGATACTGGCCGCGCTGCGATAGACCTTCAGTTCTGCCGCACTCAGGTTCGCCTTGTCACTTTTGGCGAAGGCGAACACGAATATGGCCCGCTCGCCCGAGCGGAAGATCAAGATCGAGCGATAGCCGCCCGACTTGCCTCCGCCCTGGCGAGCGATGCGTTGCTTGATGAGCCCGCTGCCAAGATCGGCATCGATCAGGCCGGATTCGGCCCGATGCACGGCATCAGCAAGCGAGGCATCGCTGATCTTTTCCTTTGCCGCGAACTTGGCGAACCAGCGGTTGGCGTAGATGCGGATGCGCGGGTTCTCAGTCATGCAGCAACGGCCCACTATCATACTTAGTGTTACGGCTCAATGAATATGAGCCGCTCATGTTTTGCTCGATCAGGTCGCCGATGCGCTGTGCTGCCTCGATGACATGACCATCATCAAGGTGAGCGTAGCGGGTCGTCGTGCGCACATCGGCATGGCCCAGCAGCTTGCCGATCATCGGCAGAGTTTCCGAATGGGCGGCGGCATGGCTGGCAAAGCTGTGCCGCAGATCATGGATGCGAACGCCGGGTAGGCCCGCTTCGTCACGCAGCTTGCTCCACAGGTTCCCGATGTCGGTAATCGGGTGCTGGGTGGCCGGGTTCCAGAACACATACCGCTGCTTTTCACGGCGTGGCAGGGCGTGGAGGATCGTGGCTGCGGCTTCGGCCATCATCACCGAGAGCACCGGCAAGGTGCGGTTGAACACGCCGGGCCGCTCGACGAAGCTGTCGCGCCAGAACAGGATGTCGCCCTTCGCCAGATCGTCGATGCGCCGATCGCCAAACGCACCGAGGATTTCCTTGAAGATGGCGCTTTCGTTGCGCTTGCGGGTCGATGGTTTCCAGTGTCGCGAATAGTCAGCCCAGAATCGCTCGGCGTAATCACGCAGCAGGGGCGCATCGCTCTTTTGCGCGACGCGGGCCTTCTTGCGCGTCGGCAACCCATCGAGCGCCACCTCGGCCAGCTTAGCCCGCGCGAGGCGGCGAGCCGTGGCGGGCGAGATGTCACGGGAGGTTCCCAGCGACACGCGCCGCAGCTTGCCGCGCTGGCGGAAGAGCACGAACCATGTCCGCCTGCCGCCAGGATTTACCCGAAGGCCAAAGCCCGGCAAGTCGATATCCCAATATTCCCTAATACGCTTGCCTGGTTTGCGCCGAACGATATTGCCGTTGAGCCTAACCCGATTGGTCGGCTTTGCCTTTTCATCACTCCCGCGCCCATCACCGGATCGGGCATGAGCGTGATTCGTGGCTCCATTCGCTAGTAGCAGATAGCCATTTGATTGCATTGACTTGCTCCTCTTTGTAGAGGAACAACTTCGCGTAACCTATTGCTTAACAATCTCTTTCTGCCGCATGGCGGCGTACGGTGTGTTTCGAACTACACCCGCACCAGCCGGAAAAATCCCCTGATTTGGCGTGCCCGATCTGCAAACCCGTTCCGGCGGCATGGTGAGGCTATGCGCCTAGCGGGCGATCTATCGGGGAGCGGTTATGGGCATAGAGTCGCCGCGTTGAAAAAATATCAAGAAAATCAACGAATATTGGCGGACAGGGTGGGATTCGAACCCACGGTGAGCGCAAACCCACGGCGGTTTTCAAGACCGCTGCCTTAAACCACTCGGCCACCTGTCCGTTGCTGCTGTTTTGCCCGAAATGCCGCGCAGTGCAAGGGGAAGGGTTGGCGGGGCGGGTGCCGGCTGGCAAAGTCTGCCCATGACTCGTATTCTCCTTGCCGCTTTGGCAGTGCTCGCGGCCTGTACCCCGCGCGCTGCCCCGCCGCCCGCCAGTGTTGCAGCGTCACCGGTCGCCACACCGGTTGCGTCGCCGGTTGCGCCGCCGTCTGCTGGCGACCTGCCGGCAGCGGACGCCGCCATTCAGGCCGCAGACTTCCCCGCCTGGCTGGCGCAGGTGCGCACACAGGCGCTGGCGCGCGGCATCCGTGCGGAAACGCTCGACAGCGCGTTTGCCGGCCTCACCCCCAGCGCGCGGGCCATCGCGCTCGACCGGGCCCAGCCGGAGGTACGGGCATCCTACAGCGGCTATCTCGCCCGGCATCTGACGCAGAGCAAGATCAGCCGGGGCCGCCTTGCTGTTGTGCGTGCGGCGTCAGCGCTGGCCGCGGCGGAGGCCCGCTATGCGGTGCCGGCCAGTCTGGTTGCCGCCATCTGGGGCATGGAGACCGACTATGGCGGCTTCCAGGGCAATTTTGACGTGGTGCGCGCGCTGGCGACCCTTGCGTGGGAGGGGCGGCGCGCCGCGCTGTTCACGGGCGAGTTGTTCGCCGCCCTCACGCTGCTGGACGAAGGGCGGATCGCGCGTGCCGACTATCGTGGGTCCTGGGCCGGGGCGTATGGCATGACCCAGTTCATGCCCTCCAGCATCCGCAGCTTTGGCGTCGACGGGGATGGCGACGGGCTGGTGCGGCTGCGCGAGTCGGTGCCGGACGCCATGGCGTCAACGGCGCATTTTCTGTCGCGCGCGGGCTGGCGCGCCGGGCAGGGCTGGGGCGGCGAGGTCACGGCACCGCTCACGCTCGACCGCGCCGCACTCGCCCGCCCGCAGGAGTCGCCGCAGTGCCCGAGGGTCTATGCCGCGCACAGCCGGGCACTTCCGGTCAGCCAGTGGCGCACCCTGGGGCTGGAGGGCATTCCCGCCGACTGGGTGGACGATCTGCCCGCCGTGCTGGTGGAGCCGGACGGACCCGGCGGCCCGGCCTATCTGACGCTGCCCAATTATCAGGCGCTGCTCCAATACAACTGCTCCAACTTCTATGCGCTGTCGGTGGCACTGCTGGCTGATGCGCTGGCCCTGCCGGAGGCGGACCCCGATGCACAGGGTTAGCGTCGTCCTGCTCCTCGCCCTGCTGGCGGCCTGTGCGAGGTCGCCGCCGCCCAAGGCCGGCTACAAGCTCGGCAAGCCCTATACCATCGGCGGCCGCACCTATGTCCCGACGGACGAACGCGACTACCGCGAGACCGGGGTTGCCTCCTGGTATGGGCCGGGCTTTGCCGGCAAGCGCACGGCGAACGGCGAAATCTTCGACCCCAACGAACTGACCGCCGCGCACCGCACCCTGCCGCTGCCCAGCTTCGTTGAGGTGACGAATGCGCAGAATGGTCGCTCGGTCGTGGTGCGGGTGAACGATCGCGGGCCGTTCGCCAAAGACCGGATCATCGATCTGTCGCGCCGGGCCGCGCAGTTGCTCGGGTTCGAGAGCAGCGGCATCGCCCGTGTGCAGGTACGCCGGGTTTACCCGCAAGGCACACCGGTAGCTGCCGTGCCGTCGCCGCCGCGCGAAGCTGTGCTGTATGTTCAGATCGGTGCCTTTGCCGACAGCGCGCGGGCGCAATCCCTTGCTCGCGATCTGGGCGGCATCGGGCCGGTGTTGCTGGAGCCGGTGCCATCCGGCCTCACCCGGGTCCGGCTCGGGCCGTTTGCAGCATGGGAAGATGCACAGCAGGCGTTGTCGGCGGTGCATGCGGCAGGCTATAGCCAGGCACGCCTGCTGCCCGACAGCTGAGCGTGCGTCCCCTCCAGCAGAAAGCCCTGTGATTTGTTCCACCGCCCGACCGTGATTGCCGCCGTGATTGCCGCCCTGTGTGCCGGCACCGCAAATGCTGCGACCTTCGATCCCTCACGCCCGGCTGTTGGCCCGGCAAAAGCCGTGCAGACGGCCCCTGCCACCTATGACAGCCGCGCACCCTTCGCCTTCATGATGGATGCCGAGAGCGGTGCCGTGCTGTTCGCCCGCAGCGCCGACGAGCGCATGCCGCCGTCCTCCATGGGCAAGCTGATGACGACGCACGTGGTGTTCGAGATGCTGAAGCGCGGCGAGATCAAGCTCTCCGACACCGTGCGTGTGACCGCAGACACCTGGCGCGCCTGGAACAACCGCGGCTCCACCATGTTTTTGGAGGTCGACGAGGAAGTCTCGATCGAGGACCTGCTGCACGGAGTCGTGACCCTGTCCGGCAACGACGCCTGCGTGGTGCTGGCAGAGGGGCTGATGGGCACCGAGGCGGCGTTTGTCGCGCGCATGAACCAGTCGGCCATGCAGCTCGGCATGAAGAACTCGCGCTTTGCCAATACGACCGGCTGGCCGGACCCGCAGGAATATGTGACGCCGCGCGATCTGGCGCTTCTCGCGCGCGCAACCGTCACCAGCTTCCCGGACCTGTACAAGCGCTTCTACGCCACGCCGGACTACACCCGGCGGCTGTCCTCGGGCAAAACCATCTACCAGCCCAACCGCAACCCGATCCTGGGGCTGGTCAAGGGTGCGGACGGCCTGAAGACCGGCCACACCGAGGCCGCGGGCTATGGCTTCACAGGATCGGCGGTTCAGAACGGCACCCGCCTGATCATGGTGGTCAACGGCCTGACCTCGGAGGCCGAACGCAGTGCGGAGTCCGGCAGTTTTCTCAACTGGGGCTTCCGGGCGTTCGAGCGCAAGGCGCTGGTCTCGGCCGGGCAAGTCGTCGAACAGGCACCGGTGTGGCTGGGCAGCGCACAGACGGTGCCGCTGGTTGCGACCCGTGCCGTCTCGACCCTCGTGCCACGGGGCAGCCCTGCGCCGGTCAAGCCAAAGCTGGTCTACAAGGGGCCGATCCCGGCACCGGTGAAGGCCGGGCAGATTGTCGGTCATATCGAGCTGGCGCAACCGGGTGGCGGTGTGCTGCGCGTGCCGGTCAAGGCCGGTGCGGATGTCGGCAAGGCCGGCGTCTTCGGGCGGATTGCCGCCGGTTTCACGTCGCTGTTTCAGTGAACCCGGTGCCGGGCCGCTTCATCACGCTGGAGGGCGGCGAGGGGGTCGGCAAGTCGACCCAGTCGCAATGTCTGGCCGCAGCGCTTGAGGCGCAGGGCCACACAGTCCTGCTCACCCGCGAGCCCGGTGGCACGCCGGGGGCGGAGGCGATCCGGGCGCTGCTGGTCTCCGGCGAGACCGACCGCTGGGATGGCTGGGCCGAGGCCCTGCTGCTGAATGCGGCGCGTGCCGACCATGTACGCCGGGTCATCAGGCCGGCACTGGCACGCGGCAACTGGGTGGTGTGCGACCGGTTTGTCGACAGCACCCTGGTCTATCAGGGCTTTGCACGCGCTCTGGGGACGCAGCGGCTGGTTGCACTCCATGATTGGGCGATAGGGCTGTGGCCGGACCGCACGCTGGTGCTGGGCATGGACTCGCAGGCAGCACTGGTGCGCGCGCGCGGCGTGGCGCTGGCCGAACAACGCTTCGAATCCGAAGGTGCAGATTTTCATGCATCTCTGGCGATGGGCTTTGCGCAGTTGCCGGCCCTGTTCCCCACGCGCTGCGTTGCCATTGACGCTTCTGGATCGCCGGACCTGGTGACCGCCCGGCTGCTGGCGGCGCTGTGAGGGCGCTGGTCGGCCATGAGGCGGCACAGGCTGCCCTGCGCGAGGCCTGGGACTCCGGGCGGATGCCGCACGCCTGGGTGCTGACGGGGCCGCAGGGGATCGGCAAGGCGACGCTTGCCAAGCATTTTGCCGCGTTCGTGCTCTGTGGGGGGGCAGGGGACTCCGGGCTGTTCGCGCACGGCGACGCTCTGCTGCCGGTGCCAGTTAGTCACCCGGCGCTCGCCCTCATGGATGCTGGCAGCCACCCGGATTTGCGCAATCTCCAGCGGGAAGTGAGCGATCGCGGGGCACTGCGCAAGGAAATCACCGTTGATCAGGTGCGCCAGCTTGCGCCGTTTTTCGGGACCATGGCGGAGGGCTGGCGGATCGTCGTGATCGACGCGCTGGAGGACATGAACCGGGCGGCAGCCAATGCGCTGCTGAAGATGCTGGAGGAGCCGCCGGCGCAGACACTGTTCCTCGCGGTCAGCCATGCACCGGGCCGTCTGCTGCCGACCATCCGCTCGCGCGTGCGCCGGCTGGCGTTGAAGCCCTTGAGCGATGCTGAGGTTGTGCAGGTGCTGGCTCAGCATGGGCAGCCGGACTCATTGGCGAGACTGGCGGAGGGCAGCCCGGGGCAGGCGTTGCGCTATGCGGGTCTTGACGTCGCAGGGCTGGAACAGGCGCTAGAGCAACTATCCGGGCGGGATGCGGATCAGGTGCTGCACCAGTTGGCGAACGCCTTGTCCGGTGCTGCGGCGCAGGCCCGGCTTGAGGCGTTCCTCGATCTGGCCTGCCGGCGTATCGCGATGCAGTGCAAGAACCTGCGCGGCCCGGCTCTTGCTGAAGGTCTTGCGCTGTGGGAGAAGGCGCGCGCATTGGCCAGCGATGCCGCCCCGCTTGCGCTGGATGCGCGGCTGGTGGTGCTGGAGCTCGGCAGTGGCCTTAAATATTTGGCCACACACACCAAGAGACACGCATGACCCGGTTTACCATCACCACGGCCATAGCCTACCCCAACGGTGCGCCCCACATCGGCCACGCCTATGAGGCGATCTGTACGGATGCCATCGCCCGCCACCAGCGGCTGGAGGGCAGGGCGGTCTATTTCCAGA
The DNA here is from genome assembly GCA_964404985.1 of uncultured Sphingomonadaceae bacterium. Lineage (GTDB taxonomy): Bacteria > Pseudomonadota > Alphaproteobacteria > Sphingomonadales > Sphingomonadaceae > Hankyongella. The sequence goes on along the minus strand of CAYOMD010000023.1, from coordinate 37,710 downwards.
CCGGCACCGACGAGCATGGCCTGAAGATGGAGCAGGCGGGCCGGGCACTCGGCATCAGTGCGCGTGAGATGGCGGACCGCATGGCCCCGCAGTTCCAGGCGATGGATGACCAGCTGAACATCAGCTATGATCGCTTCTTCCGCACGACGGACCCGGACCACTACGCGGCGACCCAGGAGCTCTGGCGGCGCATGGCGGCGGCTGGTGACATCTACCTCAGCCGCTATGAAGGCTGGTACTCGGTCCGGGATGAAGCCTACTACGACGAGAGCGAACTGAGCCTCGGCGAGGACGGCGCCAAACTCTCGCCGCAGGGAACGCCGGTCGAGTGGACGGTCGAGGAGAGCTATTTCTTCCGTCTGTCCGCCTATCAGGACCGCCTGCTCGCCCATTATGACGCGCACCCGGAGTTCATCCAGCCGGAGAGCCGCCGCAATGAGGTCACCAGCTTCGTGCGCCGGGGCCTGCACGATCTCTCGATCAGCCGCACCAGCTTCCAGTGGGGTGTCCCGGTGCCGGATGCGCCGGGGCATGTGATGTACGTCTGGGTCGATGCACTCGCCAACTACATCAGCGGCGCCGGCTTTCCTGACGAGGCGGGCGCGGACTGGGCGCAGCGCTGGCCGGCCGATCTCCATGTGATCGGCAAGGATATCGTGCGCTTTCATGCCGTCTACTGGCCGGCATTCCTGATGTCCGCCGGGCTTGCGTTGCCCAAGGCCGTTTTTGCGCACGGCTTCTTGACCAATCGCGGCGAGAAGATGTCAAAGTCCGTTGGCAACGTCATCAGCCCGCATGCGCTCGTGGAACGCTATGGCGTCGATCCGGTCCGCTATTTCTTCCTGCGCGAAGTCGCCTTCGGGCAGGACGGCAGCTACAGCGACGCGGCCATCGTCGCCCGCGCCAATGCCGAGCTTGCCAATGCGTTCGGGAACCTGGCGCAGCGCACCCTGTCGTTTATTGCCAAGAACCTCGAAGGGGCCCTGCCGGGTTTTGCCCCTGCCGACCCAGCCGATCTGGCGCTGGTCGAGACGGTGGCTGCGGCGGTTTCTGGCCTGCGCGCCCAGTTCGGCCGCTATGCGCTCTCGGACGGGATCGAGGCGTGGATGCAGGGGGTATACGCCTGCAACCAGTACATCGACGCGCAGGCACCCTGGGCTTTGCGCAAGACCGACCCCGCGCGCATGATGGTCGTGCTCGGGGTGTTGGTGGAGTGCATCGCGCGGCTGGCGGTCGCTATCCAGCCGGTGGTGCCGGAGTCGGCGGCACGTCTGCTGGAGCAGATGGGGATTCCGGCCGAGAACCGGCTCTATGCGGCCCTGCTGCAGCCGGTGATCGTGCCGACGGGTACGGTCATTGCTGCACCCGCGCCGATCTTTCCGCGCCTCGATCTGCCCGAGGTGGCGGCATGAGCCTGGTCGATAGTCACTGCCACCTGAATTATCCCGGTCTGGTCGAGGATCAGGCGGGCGTGATCGCGCGCGCGCGCCAAGCCGGCGTCGAGCTGATGATTGCCATCGGCACCAAGACCCACGAGTGGCCGGAGGTAATCGCCATAGCGGAGCGCGAGCCGGATGTGGTGGCGACTGTGGGCGTGCACCCGCATGAGGCCGCCGCCGAGCCTGACCTGGACACTGCGACTATCGTGACCGCTACAGCGCACCCCAGAGTCGTCGCTATCGGTGAGACCGGCCTTGACTATTACTACGACAAAAGCCCGCGCGATCGTCAGGCCGACAATTTCCGCGCCCACATCCATGCAGCGCAGGAGACCGGGCTGCCGCTCGTGGTCCATACCCGCGACGCCGAGGCGGATACCTTGGCGATCATGCGGGCGGAGATGGCGCGCAAAGCCTTCACCGGGGTGATCCATTGCTTCACCGCCAGTCAGGCGTTCGCCGATGCAGCGCTGGACCTGGGCTTCTACATCTCGCTGTCCGGGATCGTCACCTTCAAGTCGGCGCGCGACCTGCAGGAGACGGCGCGCACCCTGCCGCTCGACAAGCTACTGGTCGAGACGGACTCGCCGTACCTCGCCCCGGTGCCCATGCGCGGCAAGCCGTGCGAGCCGGCCTATGTCGTGCATACGGCCGCATTCGTCGCCAATCTCAAAGAGGTAACGCCCGTCGAGCTGGCACGCATCACCACCGACAACGCCTACCGGCTGTTTTCCAAGGCGGCGCGGTCATGAAAATCCGCATCCTGGGCTGCGGGACATCCGGCGGTGTGCCGCGCATTGACGGCTATTGGGGCCGCTGCGATCCGGACGAGCCAAAAAACCGGCGGCGGCGCGTCTCTATCATGGTGGAGGAGGGGGAGACCCGGGTGATCGTCGATACCTCCCCGGACCTGCGCGAGCAGATGCTCGATGCGCGGGTGAACCGGCTGGACGCGGTGTTCTACAGTCACGACCACGCAGACCATACCCACGGCATCGACGATCTGCGCGGGCTCTATCAGGCCAACCAAAAGCGCATCGATTGCTACGGGAACGCCGATACCATGGCGACCCTGCGCGCACGCTTCGGCTATGCCTTCGAGGGCGAGAACGGCTACCCCGCCACCTGCGAGGCCCACATCCTGAACGGACCGGTGGTGCGCGGTGGCCTTCATGTGGCACCGTTCTCCCAGATCCATGGACCGATCGACTCGCTCGGGTTTCGCTTTACCGCCAATGGCCGCTATGCCGCTTATTCGACAGATCTTATCGATTTGCCGGAAGAATCCTACCCTTACGTCGAGAACCTCGACCTCTGGATCATCGATGCGCTGCGCCCGGAGCCGCACCCGACCCATCTGCATCTGGAGCGGACCCTCGAGTTCATTAACCACTTTCAACCAAAACTTGCCGTGCTAACGCACATGAATTGGGATATGGATTACCAGACATTAAGCAAAAGTCTGCCGGACAGCATCCGGCCGGCCTATGATGGTCTGGAATTGCACCTGTGACACTCCAGGAGCCGGAACGGCTTGTTTATGGTTTGATTCTGCTGATGGTTGTATCGCCTGCCCTGTTCTGGCAGGCGAAGCGGGCCGGTCTGCCCGCCGTGATGCAGGCGGCAGGGGCCTGGATGCTGGTGATTGCCGCCCTTGTCGGCGTCGCGCTGGGTCGCCAAGACATCCAGGACTTCATGGCGCATGTCCGCTCTGAGCTTGATCCGGCAAGTGGCCGGATCAGCGCCGACAGCATTACCTATCCGGCGCGGTCGGACGGGCATTTCTGGGTTCGTGCCGAGGCCAACGGCGCTGCGATATCGTTTCTGGTCGATACCGGGGCCAGCTATGTCACGCTCTCGCACACGGACGCGCGACGTGCCGGCGTAAAGCTGGATGCACTGGCCTATGTGTTGCCGCTCATGACCGCCAACGGTGAAGTGCGGGCGGCGCGCATTGTGCTGGATACTGTGCGGGCAGGGCCACTGGTCATCCGCGATGTCCCGGCGCTAGTGTCGGAAAACGATACCGGCGTCAGTCTGCTCGGCAACAGCTTCCTGTCGCGCATCGGCGGCTATCAAGTCTCGCGTGGGCAACTGACCCTGCAAGCAGGGCGCTAAACAGCATCCATCGCCAGGGCGATTGCCCCAAGCGGTCCGGCGTTTACGCCAAGTGCTGCGGGCACGATGATCTCCGCCAGGCGCTCGCCGGTAATGCCGTGCAGATACCCTGACAGACAGTCCGCAGTGAGCCGCTGCACGTTCGCAAGCAAAGCCGGGCGGGCGACCGCCACGCCACCGCCGATCACAATCCGCTCCGGCGATACGGTGAGCAGCAGGTTCGCCATGAACTCTGCCAGATCATGCGCTACCGCAGCCCATAGCGGGTGGCCGTCTGGAACCTGCGCCGGGTCCTGGCCGAAGCGCACCGCCAGCGCAGGTCCGCTCACCAGTCCCTCCAGGCAATCCCCATGATAGGGGCAGACACCCCCAAAATCATCCCCCGGCACCCGCCGGATGCGCATGTGCCCGATTTCCGGATGGATCAGCCCATGGACCGGGCGACCGCCGACAATCAGCCCTCCGCCAACGCCGGTGCCGATCGTGATGTAGGCATGGACAGAGCACCCTTGTGCCGCGCCCCAGCGCCCCTCGGCAAGGCCCGCTGCATTCACGTCAGTATCAAAGCCGGTGGGGCAGGGCAGAGCTGCCGCCAAGGGGCTGCGCACATCAACCATGGACCAGCCCGGTTTGGGCGTACTGGTGATATAGCCGAAGTGACGGCTGGCCGGGTTCAGATCCAGCGGACCGAAGCTCGCGATGCCAAGGGCGTCTACGTGTTGGGCATGGTGGCGCAAGTAATCTGCCAGCTTGGCCTGCACATCATCCGGTGTTGTCGTCGGCCACGCCGCCTTGTCCAGGATGTCTGTGCCACGGGTCAGCAGGGCAATGCATTTCGTGCCGCCAAGCTCCACGCCCGCATACAGCCGGTTCATGCAATCCATACTCGCGCACCCTCAATCTTGAGCGTGACCTCCGGTGCTGGTGTGCCACCGAAATGCCGTCTGGCTTGTGTCACACTTTCCGGCATCGTTCCCAAGCCGACAACATCGAGAAAGCTTAGCACGCGCAGGTCTGACAGTACGAGCCAGCTGAATGCCTGATACGGATATTCCTCAGGATTGGTGAGCACCAGACCGGACTCGTTCAGCGGCGACCATGGCCCCTCCATCTGATCTGCCACCATTCCATAGAGGCCCGTAGGCCCCTTGGGGATATCCGGCGCAAAGACCTTGGCCTGCGTCGACCAGAACAAATAGTAGCGATTGTCGTGATAGACAATGTGCGGTCGTTCAAGCTCGTTGTTCAAGCCATCGGCATGGACAAGAGGTGGCAAGAGCGACCATTGCTCAGGGCCTTGAACGGCAATCCCGATACAGCCGTTAAACGCGTGGCTTGATGACGCCAGGGACCCCGCAAACAGAAGGTACGCGCGCCCGGTTGCCGGATCGTGAAAATAGGCCGGATCGCGGAACGCCTTGATGGTCCCGATGGTTCCGGCACCGCGCATATCCGTGACATAATGGTAGCCATCGGCCTTTACGCTCTCGACCGGCGCGGACCAGTCTACAAGTTGCGGTCTGCTGTTCGCATGGACCAACCGCGCCTGGCATTCGAAAAGCCGTTGCTCAAAACTCAAGGCCGCTTCACCGGAACGCCCCGCGGCCGTAAAATACACCGTGACACGATCGCCCTTGATTATGCAGGAGCCTGCCCATTCCCGGCTACCCGGGGAGAATGACTCCGGGAAAACATATCCGAGATCATGCCATTGTCCATCAAGCTGGTAGACTAAACGAAGGCGGGCAACAGCATGTCTGGACTCCGGATCAGGCAGAATAGGCGCAGACAGAAAGAAATACAGTGTGCCACCAAACACATCCGCAACTGCCCCATTATCTGTCAACAAGGGCCAGTAATCCCAAAGGTCCATTTCGGATAGAATCCGCGCGCACTTGGGCACCGGTGTTGTCCGCATGCATGGCATGATCCTCATTGCCAAGACATTTTCCGGTGCCCAGGGCGACGTCATTTCTTTACTCGCAATTTATATAATCTATCAGAAGCTGTATTTTACAGTTGCAGAGATGGTGCGCCCATTGATTGAACGTGCTCGTACAAAATTATTAGCACCTTCGATAATGGAGCCTTCCTCAGCTTCTGTGATCCCTACAGTATTAAAGACGTTGTTGGCATTTATCGACAATTCCAGGCCCTCAAGTGGTGTTACGTTCAGGAAGGCATTGACCTGCGCATACCCTGGCAGAACCAATTCGTTGTTATCCTGTGCGAAGGCGCGGGTCGTCCCAATGATATTAAAACCGGACCGCACATAATCGAAGTTCACAGCTGGTGTGACCTGATAGATAAACTTTGCCTGCCGGCGTGGGCGATTGCCCTCCACTTGCGGGGTGATCTGATCTTCAGCTATTGAGGCACGGGTCCAGGTCGCACTTGCCCGTATATCAAAGAATTCATAGCTATAAGCGGATTCGAGCTCAAGACCATGTGCCAGGTAGGTGCGATTGAAGAAGCGCTGGGTTGTAGCCTCGAAATTCTGTTCCTGCGTGGAGGCACGAAAACCGGTGGCAAAGACGGTAAGCGGGCCCAGTTTGTACTTAACACCGACTTCGTATTGCTTGACAAAATCGATGGCATCATCACGCCGGACTCCACCATCTGGTTGAACTACGCCGAACAGCAAGCGGTCTGCGTTCGAGCGCCCGCCACGACTGGCGCGGCCAAAGACGGCCAGTGTATCCTGGATGCGGTAGTTCAGGCCAAACGACCACGACAAGTAATTAACATCGTAATTGACCGGCTGGGGGTTGCCATTATTGATGGTGGAGACACTGCGCTCTACAGGCTGAATGATGCCGTCATTGTTGACATCAAAATTAGCAACTTGCAAAGTCGCCGCATAGTTACCTCTGGCCTTGAACGCATCGTAACGCAAGCTTCCGTCAAAGTTTAGGCCACCATAATCAAGGCCAAGTGCGATATATGGCGCGTTTATGTCATAATTGACATCATAACTTCTCTGGCAGCAATTGCCGAATGCGGGAACGCCATAGGCATAAAGGCCATTTTGCGTCAGAACCTGCCCGGTCGTATTGTTGACCACGTCCAGCAGTGCCGCATTATTTCCTTTCAACTCAAGCAGGTAACTGTTCCACGTCCAATCCATATCAATAGTCTGGCGGGCCTTGTAGAACCCGAAGGTGAATGTCGCTGGACCGGCTTCATAGCTCAGCTTGAGATCGTTCGTATAGCCGCCGAAGTCATTGATCTCCGTGTTGAACAAGACTTCTCTGACAACCTGCCCGTTACCGTTGAGGTTGGCAGGATCCGTAATCCGCTGGCCGCGATTGGGACCATTGGCATATTGGAGCGAGAGTGTCGTGCCGATCGGGACTGCGCCGCCAAAGTCGCCTGTCAGGAGCAATGCTCCAACTGCGTTGGCCGCATTTTGTGCCGGGTCAATGCTGGACGGGAAGGGGGAAACAAAACGCCCGCGGATATCGGACCAGCGGAAACGGTTTTCCACCTTTAAATTGTCGGAAATTTCGTATGCGCCTTCAAAACCGATGCTGCTGACGATCGGCCGCATGCCATCCGTAATATCCGTGGTGCGACGATTGTTCTCGCCATCGAGTCCGGCATCCGTGGTGAAAAACACGCTATGCAGGGTGTCTTTCAGGATGTCGAAATTCTCCGGCGAGCGGTAGGATGGGTTATCATTGGTTCCAGTCACCAGCGTCGGTGCCGGCAGATAGCCGATGGCCCGGTCATCCAGTCGCTTGAAGTTTATCCGCAGATATCCGCGCTCAAACTCCCGTGTAATGTTGGCTTTTATCTGATAACCGCTATTGCCCGAAAAACCTGCCTCGCGCGGGCCTTCGCCTTCGCGCCAGAAACCGCCGAAGTTAAAGCGGGTATTTTCTGAAATACTGCCGCCGTAGTTGAAGTCCAGCCGGTACTCCTCATAGTTCAGGCCGACTGTAGCGGCGACCAGGCCCCCTTCATCGGAGCCGTCCTTCGAGATAAAGTTGATAATGCCGCCAGGAGCATTGGACGCCAGGGTCGATGTGGAGCCGCCCCGAACCGCCTGGATGCTGCTGATCGTCTGATCGGCTCTCAGGAAGATATCGGCATTCCCGAAGGCAATATCTCCAAACTGCAGATTGGGGAGGCCATCTTCCTGGAGTTGCAGAAACTTGGCCCCGCCGGATGCAATCGGCAGGCCGCGCACGGCGATATTGGCATTACCGTCGCCGCCGGTCGATTCCGAGCGCACACCGGGTATCGAGCGAAAAATCTCGGCCGTCGTGCGTGGTGCTGCTTCTGCAATGGCGCTCTGGTCAAGCGAGCTCACTGTTATACTGCTGTCGAGGCGTGTTTGCCGGCGTGCCGTCGCGGTAACAACAATCTCTTCGAGGTTTAGGACGCTTTCAGTCTCGGCCGGTGCGGCTTGTGCAGTGGCCTGATCACCGGCCTGTGCGTATGCCGCATTCGCTGTGGCCATCGCGCAGCCGCAGAGCAGCAAAGCTATATGTTTCATAATCCTCTCCCTATGTTATTTTGTTTACGTTATTGACAGACGCTATCAAGCAATACAAACGTTTGCAACATAGAAAATGAAACGTTTGCATTGCGGAACGGCGACAGTTCCTGTGCATAACATGCTAAGGGGAGGGACAGGACGATGCTGCAAGACATTGGAAAACCGCGCCTTTCTTTGCTGCGCATCGTCGAGATGAACCTCGGTTTTTTCGGCCTGCAATATAGTTTTGGGCTGCAGCAGAGTAATATGGGGCCAATCTACAGCTACCTCGGTGCGAATGAGGCCAGCATGCCGCTGCTCTGGCTCGCCGGACCGATGACCGGCCTTCTGGTGCAACCGATTGTGGGTGCCATGAGCGACCGCACAATCTCACGCTATGGACGACGCACGCCTTATTTTCTTATCGGCGCGATCCTGTGCAGTCTGTGCCTGTTTGCCATGCCGATGAGCACCACACTCTTGATGGCGGCAAGCCTGCTCTGGGTGTTGGACGCTGCCAACAACATCACGATGGAGCCCTACCGCGCGTATGTGACGGACCGGCTACGGCCTGAGCAACAGCCGCTCGGCTATCTCACCCAAAGTGCATTCACCGGTCTGGCGCAGACTTTATCCTATCTCTCACCGTCCATTCTGATCCTGTTGGGAGCAGACAAGAATTTGCTGTCCGCCAGTGGCATCCCGGAGATTACCCGCATCGCTTTTATCATCGGTGCCGTGTTGTCGCTCTCCACGATTGTCTGGTCGATCATGCGCGTCCGGGAATTGCCGCTCAGTCCAGAAGATATAACGCGTATCCAGTCGCAGCCACGATCCTTCGGGGTCACATTGCGTGAGGTTCATAACGCCATTCTGGAGATGCCGGTTGCCATGCGCCAACTCGGTCTCGCGATGTTTTGCCAATGGTTCGCTATGTTTGCCTATTGGCAATACATTGTTCTGGCCATGGCCCGCAGCGTGTTCGACACGGCTGATCCGGCGAGTGGCGGTTTTCGCGATGCAGTACTCGTCAACGGCTGGGTGGGTGGATTCTATAATTTTGTCGCCTTCATGGCTGCATTTGCCATGGTGCCTGTTGTGCGTCGCATGAGTGCCAGGCCAGTCCACGCGGCATGTCTTGTAGCCTCTGGTATAGCGATGATCCTGATGGCGCACATTTCTCAGGCACCGCTTCTGCTCTTGCCGGCGATCGGAATCGGGCTGGGCTGGGCGAGCATGATGGGCAACCCGTACATCATGCTGGCGCGCGTCATTCCCCTTGAGAGAACAGGGGTTTACATGGGAATCTTTAATATGTTTATCGTTATTCCCATGCTGATTGAAAGTATTACGATTCCGCTGATTTATGGCCCGCTTCTCGGCAGTGATCCGCGCAATGTCCTGATGTTTGCCGGGCTTCTCATGATTATCGGTGCCGCTGCAACCCTAGCAGTGAAGTTGCCCGGAGCAGTTTCCAAGCAGCTGGAGTCATCCTGAAACGATCAAGCACTACGCGGTTTCGCGTACAATCAGCTCCGGCATCATGGCGATAGACTCTGCCGGCTCACCCGCGATGAGCTGAAACAGGCGCTCCGTGATCAGGTTTGCGCCAAGCGCGATATTCTGGCGGACCGTGGTGAGGGGAGGCGCTGCATAGCGCGCTATCATCACATCGTCATAGCCGACCACAGACACATCCTGCGGTACGCTGATGCCTCGCTCGGACAAGGCACGCAGGGCGCTCACGGCGATCACATCAGAGGCTGCGACAATTCCATCGAACGCCGTTTTGCTGTCCAGGAACGTGCAGAATTCGCTATAAGAAACCTCAGCCGTCAGGTGCGCCGGGATAACGTGCCCAGCCTCGGCGGCACCGCTTTCTGCCAAGGCGGCCCGGAAGCCGGCATAGCGCTCGGAAAACTCGGGAACATAGGGGTTGCCGGCAAAAACCAACTTCACGCGTCCTTGCGTGATCAAATGTTGCGCAGCCATCTTACCACCGGCAAAATTATCACTGCCTACGGTGACTTGTCTGTATCCAGGCATAGGGGCACCCCAGACGACAAGGGGCCGAAAGCGTTCGGCCGCTCGCTCGATGATGTCGATCTGGTTCGATTGACCGATCACGACAACCCCGTCGATACGGCCTGAGTCCACCAGGCGATCCAGCCAATCATCATCCGTCGGTACGATGCGCGACAGGAGGATATCGTACCCACGGCTAATCATGGCGTCCATCAGGCGGCTGAGAATGGTAATGAAAAACGGGTCAGAAATGTTCTGATCTGATTCATGGCCGAGCGGAATCGCAACGCCGATGGTATCTGTTTTTTGCCGGCGCAGGTTACGCGCCGTCTGATTGAGCCTGAACCCATGCTCACGCGCAAGGCCTTCAATTTTCAGGCGCGTCGCTTCTGCAACGCGTGGATTGCCGGCGAGTGCCCGTGAGATCGTGGACGGTGCGACACCAACGAGCCTGGCGAATTCAACAATTCCCGACGGCGCTTTCGACAGTTTCATGGGTCAATCCTCAGAAGCAGAAAATCTTTATGTTTTCATGGCTTCTCTGGCAACATCAACGAATGGCCTCAAAAGGGCAAGATGGCTTATATTTAACATAATATACCTTGTGCGACTTATGTGGATTTTAACAAGCCCCCTCGAGTCATGACGCGTCACCCGAACTTGCCTGTGCGCGATAAGCAGTGGCATGGACGTCAGACTACCCTCCTTCAGGAACCAGAATAATGTCCGAAGTCTTCACCGAGCTTGTGAACATCATGCGTCGTCTGCGTGACCCGGACGGTGGGTGTCCCTGGGACCTTGAGCAGACATTCGACACCATCGCGCCCTACACAATCGAGGAAGCCTATGAGGTCGCAGACGCGATATTGAGCGGCGATCGCAGTGCCTTGCGTGAGGAACTGGGCGATTTATTGCTGCAGGTTGTGTTCCATGCCCAGATGGCAACAGATGAAGGCAGCTTCACGATCTGGGACGTGATTTCTGCGATTAATGCGAAAATGATCCGTCGTCATCCGCATGTGTTTGGCGACGCAGACATCGGCACGGCCGAGGCACAGACGGCAAACTGGGAGGCAATCAAGGCTGCAGAGCGCGCCGATAAGGCAAAGGGCGCTGCCAGTGCCCTTGCCGATGTCCCGCGCGCCCTGCCTGCACTGATGCGCGCCGATAAACTGGCAAAGCGTGCAGCACGGGTCGGCTTCGATTGGCCGGACGCAGACGGCGTGCTGGCCAAAATCCGTGAGGAACTCGGTGAAGTGGAGCAGGCCCTGGCGTCCGGCGATGCCGATCATATCACCGAGGAAGTGGGGGATGTCCTGTTCGCGGTTGCCAACCTCGCCCGCAAGGTCGGCGTCGCGCCCGAGACTGCCCTCAGAGCCGCCAATGACAAGTTCACCCGCCGGTTTCAGGCCATGGAAGTGCGTGCGGGCACAGGTTTCGAGGCGCTCTCACTCGAGGAGAAGGAAGCCCTTTGGCAAGCGGTCAAACGGGAAGAATAGAGCGATTGCCAAGCGAATGGATACATTCGATGGTTAAGAAATCGCGGCTAACGAAAGAGATAGAGCGGTTATCTTACTCCATCAGATCGGAAACCGCTCTCGCACCCTACCCTTTGACCAGGTTCAGCAACTTGCCGTGCAGTACGGCATTGCCGGCGACGACCTCGCCGCTGGTCATCATGGTGTCGCCGCCGCGATAGTCGCTGACGAAGCCGCCTGCCTCCCGTATGATGACAATACCGGCAGCCATATCCCAGGGCTGAAGTGGCGCTTCCCAGAAACCGTCAACGCGCCCGGCGGCGACCCATGCGAGGTCGAGCGAGGCCGCCCCGAAACGGCGCACACCGGCCACCTGCCCCATCACGCGGTCAAGGGTATGGGAGAAACGGGTGTGATCGCCGTGGCCAAGGAACGGAATACCGGTTGCAAACACGGCGTCCGGCAGTTCTGTGCGGCCGGATACGCGCAGGCGCCGGTTGCCGACCCAGGCGCCACGACCACGCTCGGCCCAGAATACCTCATCCGTGATCGGCTGGTAGACCATGCCGGCAATGATCTCGCCCGCTTGTTCGACGCCGATCGAGATGGCGAAGTGCGGGATGCCGTGCAGGAAGTTCGTGGTGCCGTCGAGGGGGTCCACAATCCAGCGCGGGGCCCCCGCCTCCCCCGCCTGCTCGCCGGACTCCTCCATCAGGAAGCTGAAACTCGGGCGCGAATGTGCCAATTCCGCCTTGAGTGTGGCGTCCGCCTTGCGGTCGGCCTGGCTGACGAAGTCCGCAGGCCCCTTGCGGGAGACCTGCAGGTTCTCAACCTCGCCGAAGTCGCGGCGCAGTGCGACGGCCGCTTTGCGGCACGCCTTGTCCATCACCGTAATCAGGGCTGAATAGCCAGACATTTCAATTTCCTATGCTTGATCTGCAGGTTTTGCGAGCGCACGCAAAGCTGCGCCCTCCAGCCGTTGTACGGTCCATTCGTCCATCGCGACTGCTCCAATGGACCGGTAGAAGCGGATCGACGGCGTATTCCAATCGAGCACCCACCATTCCATACGCCCGCAGCCCTGTTCAACCGCCCGGCGCGCCAGGTCCGCGAATATCGCCTTGCCGATGCCGGTGCCGCGGTATTCCGGCTCTACAAAAACGTCCTCGACATACAGGCCATGCCGCCCGAGAAAGGTCGAGTAGTTATAGAACCACAGCGCAAAACCGACCGGTCGGTCCCCGACCTCTGCCAGCAAGGCATAGGCGCGCGGCGTATCACCGAACAGGCTTTGGTGAATATCATGCTCGGTTGCCGAGACCGCATGCTCCAGCTTTTCGTACTGCGCGAGTGCCCGGATCAGCCGATAGATGGCCGGCACATCCCCCGGGCAAGCGTCCCGCAGAAGAAAGCTCACAGCCGTTCCAATGTGGTGCGTGTGCGCTCGGTGATCTGGTCGCCCGTATTGACGACGCCGGCGCGCTCGATCAGCAGCATCTCGACTTCTGTATCGGCATGCGGCTGGTGTTCGATACCGGCGGGCACGACAATGAAAGCACCTGGGCCGACCTGCTCCTCGCGGTCGCGGAAGCGCATTGTGAGAACGCCGCGCACGACAAGGAACATCTCGTCTTCAGTCTCGTGGCGATGCCAGTCGAAGGTGCCGAGCACCTTGACCGCCTTTACCTGGAAATCGTTCACTTCACCAATCAGGCGTGGGTTCCAGTGATCTGAGAACAGCGCGAATTTCTCAGCCAGGTTAACAGTGCGCATGGGGACTACCTTAGTCGGCGCGGCGGATGTATTCGCGGTCATAGACGCTGACCACAATGCGCTCACCGCTTTCGATGAACGGCGGCACCATGACGCGCACACCATTCTCGAGCATCGCAGGCTTGTAGGAAGATGCGGCAGTCTGGCCCTTCACCACCGGATCCGCTTCGGTAATGGCAAGCGTCACCTGCTCGGGAAGCTGAACGGAGACCGGCTTCTCCTCGTAGAGTTCCATCACCACATCCATGCCGTCCTGCAGGAACTCGCCCTCGTCGCCAAGGGTGTCGCGCGGCAGTTCGATCTGCTCGTAATTGCCCTTGTCCATGAAGGTGAGCATGTCGCCGGTTGCAAAAAGGAACTGGTAGTCCTTAGTATCCAGCCGTACCTTCTCCACAGTCTCGGAGGAGCGGAAACGGTTGTTGTTCTTTCGACCGTCATACAGGTTCTTCATCTCGACCTGCATGTACGCGCCGCCCTTGCCGGGCTGGGTATGCTGAATCTTGACAGCGCGCCAAAGCGAGCCTTCGAACTCAATGATATTGCCGGGGCGGATGTCGACACCGCTGATCTTCATGGGATAACCTTGAATTGCGCTGAGAGATGGCGGCTTCTAGCAGCCTGCCAGCACCGGCGCAACGGCGCGGGCACATGCCAAACTACGATACCCGTTCAGGATGCCGAACCAGTCATGATGGCATTGAACCGCGCGACTGCCACCGCCGGGCCGTCTGGGTAGGTCCAGACCCCGGAGGAGACAGCCAGAAAATCCGCCCCCGCTGCAACCAGGTCGGCGGCATTATCGATGGTGATGCCGCCGATCGCCACACACGGCAGTTCCATGAAGGTCTGCCACCAGTTCAGCAGCTCCGGGGATGCGGTGGTCGGGGCAGCTTTGGTGGCGGTCTGGTAGAAGGCGCCGAACGCTACATAGTCAGCCCCCGCCTCGCCGGCCTCCATCGCGAGATGTCGGCTGTCGTGGCAGGTCACGCCGATCTGCCGTTCACGCCCCAACAGGGCACGCGCATCCGCGACACTCCCGTCGGTCTGGCCGATGTGAACGCCATCGGCATCGGCTGCCAGCGCCAAGTCAGCGCGATCGTTGATGATCAGCGCCACGTCATGCAGCGCGCACAGCGGCTTGAGTGCCGCTGCCGCATCAAGCACCGCCTGATCCGGCACGTCTTTCAGGCGCAACTGCAATGCCGCCACCGGCCCACCGCCCAGTGCCTGTTCCAGCCGGGGCAGGAACTGCGCGATGGTGAAGGCTGGCGGTGTCACCAGATAAAGCCGGCAACGCTGAAGTTCCGCCAAGTTTATTCCTTGCCGAGGTAGATGCGCACAATTTTGTCGAGCAGCGCGAGCGCCTCGTCCCGTGGGCGCTGGAAGGCATTGCGACCGAGGATCGAGCCGTTGCCGCCGCCATCGCGGATCGCCCGCGCGTCGTCGTACACCGCATCCTCGCCCTTGGCGGCACCGCCCGAGAACACCACCAGACGCTGGCCGTTGAATGCGGCCTGCATCACATGCTCGACGCGCTTGGCCATCGACGAGAGGTCGATCTTCTGCTTTTCGTAGACCTTCTTGGCGTCGCCCTGCTCGAGGTGATCGGTCGGCAGTTTGACCTTGATGACATGGGCTCCCATGAGCGCCGACATGTGCGCGGCATAGGCGCACACGTCCATGGCAGTCTCGCCATCCTTCGAGAGTTCCGGCCCGCGCGGATAAGACCACAGCACAACAGCAAGGCCCGCGGACTTGGCCTCGGCCGAGAGTTCGCGGAATTCTTCCATCATGGCGTAGCAGTCGTCCGAGCCCGGATAGATGGTGAAGCCGATGGCGCTGCAGCCCAGACGCAGGGCATCGTCGACCGTGCCGGTGATCGCCTGATCCTTGACCGATGGGCTTGCCAGTGAATTGGCGGAGTTGAGCTTGAGGATCAGCGGAATCTGACCGGCGACCCGGTCCGCCACCCGCTCCATCATGCCAAGCGGCGTGGCAAAAGCGTTCAGACCGGCATCAATCGCCAATTGAGGATGATACATGGGGTCATACCCGGCCGGGTTGGACGCAAAAGAGCGTGCCGGGCCATGCTCGAAGCCCTGATCAACCGGGAGGATCACCATCTTGCCGGTGCCGGCCAGACGACCGGTGCAGAGCATGCGCGCGATGTTGGCTTTGGAGCCAGCATTGTCGCTATCGTACCAGGACAGAATTTCACGAACGCGGCGGGTAATTTTCATCGTAAGTCCCCTATCATGTATAACATCTCTGTCGCTGCTGATAGGCGTGCGTCATCCCGCACGGCAACAGGACAAACCATGTTTTTTGCATGAGCGCGCAAGACTGCGCCCTCGTTGCAACAGCCTTTGCACCGCCCCTTACGCCGGCAGCGCCAGCAGGTTGAGTGCGATCGAAATACGTGTACCGGAGCCAAGGTATGGGCGGACACCATGGCTGAGCCAGGACGGGAACATCAAAAGCTTGCCCGTTGCTGGCCGCATGAGAATCTCGGTCTCGCTGATGCTGTTGTCGGCCTGGCGACAGCGAAGATCGGGTGCCGCCATCCGGATCGCTGGCATGCGCGGGTCAAGAAGCACAAACTCTCCACCGAGCGCGCGATCGCTCGATCCGGCATAGCCATCGTCCACATAATATACGAACGACCACACAGCACCCGGGTGGGTGTGAAACTGGTTACAGCCGCCATGCTCGTGCACGTTTGCCCAGGCCTGCGGGACCCAGCGGAAGCGTGGCTGGTCCTGCTCTGCGACATCGACGGTCCGGGTGTTGCACAATTCGACCACGGCAAGCAGCAAAGGCTGCATCGCATCGCCCGCCCACTGCACCATCTCGGTATCGGACTGCCAGCCATTCATCGCCGAGCGGTTAAGCGCTGTGTGCATGCGCCGCCGGTTGAGAATCAGCGGCTTGATACGGGTGTTGAACGCAGCCGCATCCGGCAGGCTCGCCATGGCGACGGGCGTGGCAAACAGGTCCGCGACTTGCAGCTGGGCAACGTGCGTCATCGCGTCAGGCCCGCAAGGCCTCGACACCCGGCAGCGGCTTGCCTTCCATCCACTCGAGGAAGGCGCCACCTGCCGTCGAGACATAACTGAACTTGCCGGCAACGCCAGCATGGTTGAGCGCCGCCACAGTATCGCCGCCGCCTGCAACCGAGCGCAGCTGGCCGGACTCGGTCAGGGCTGCCACAATCCGCGCCAGGCCGACGGTCGCCGCGTCGAACGGCGTCAGCTCGAACGCGCCGAGCGGGCCGTTCCAGACCAGCGTCCGGCAGACCTTGAGCGCATCACCCAGCGCCTCGACGGCAGCGGGGCCAACGTCCAGGATCATCTCGTCCGCAGCCACTTCGTGGACATTGGCGATACGGTTTTCGGCATTCGCCTTGAATTCGCGCGCCACCACCACGTCGTACGGCAGGTGGATGGTGCAGCCCGTCTGCTCCGCCTTGTCGAGAATGGCGAGCACGGTGTCTTTCAGATCATGCTCGCACAGCGACTTGCCCACATCCACCCCGCGTGCGGCCAGAAAAGTATTGGCCATGCCGCCGCCGATGATCAGGTGGTTGACCTTCTCAACCAGGTTGGTCAGCACGTCGAGCTTGGACGAGACCTTGGCCCCCCCCACGACGGCTGCGACCGGACGCTCCGGATGGCCGAGTGCGGCTTCCAGGGCGTCCAGTTCTGCCTGCATCGCACGCCCGGCATAAGCCGGCAGGATATGCGCCAGCCCCTCGGTCGACGCATGGGCCCGGTGAGCCGCCGAGAAGGCGTCGTTGACATAGAGGTCGCCAAGCGATGCCAGGGCTCGGGTGAAGTCCGGGTCGTTTGCCTCCTCACCGGCGTGGAAACGGGTGTTCTCCAGCACGGCCACGTTTCCCGGAATATACGTGCGGATCTCGGCGCGTGTCGCCTCGCCGATGCAATCATCCAGAAAGTCGATGTGATGCTCGCCCAAAACATCAGCCAGTGCCGCCGCAACGGGCCTCAGCGACATTTCCAGCACGCGCTTGCCCTTGGGGCGGTCGAAGTGCGCGAGGATCAGAACAATCGCCCCCTTGGATTTCAGCCCCTGGATTGTCTGCTCGGCCGCCTCCAGCCGGGTCAGATCCGTCACCTTGCCGCCCGCCATCGGTGCATTGAGGTCGAGGCGCAGCAGCACCCGCTTGCCGTTGATATCGCCGAGATCGTCGAGCGTCTTGAAGCGGCCCATGGGGAGTCTCCTTAGAGGGCGGCCATCACGGTCGCGGTGTCGAGCATACGGTTCGAGAACCCCCACTCATTGTCATACCAGGCGAGAATGCGCACAAACTTGCCGTCGAGCACTGTGGTCTGGGTCGAGTCGAAACTCGCGGAGCAGCCATTGTGGTTGAAGTCGATCGAGACCAGTTCCTCGGTCACATAGCCGAGAATACCCTTCAGCGGACCGTTGGCTGCCGCCTGCATCGCGGCATTGATCGCCTCGACGGTGGTGGCGTTCTCGGCATCGAAGGTGAAGTCGACGACCGAGACATTCGGGGTCGGCACGCGGATTGCGGTCCCGTCCAGCTTGCCCTTGAGTTCCGGATAGACGAGGGCGACTGCCTTGGCGGCACCGGTCGAGGTCGGGATCATCGAGACGGCAGCGGCGCGAGCGCGGCGCATGTCCTTATGGACCTGGTCCAGGATGCGCTGGTCATTGGTGTAGCTGTGGATCGTGGTCATGTAGCCCCGCGCGATGCCGCAGGTCTCCATCAGGACCTTGGCGACCACGGTCATGCAGTTGGTGGTGCAGGAGCCATTGGAGACAATCCGGTGATCCGCCGTCAATTGCGTGTGATTGACGCCGTAGACTACAGTCTTGTCTTCGTCCTTGCCCGGGGCCGAGATCAGCACCTTGCGGGCACCGGCATCCAGGTGCAGCTTTGCCTTGTCGGCATCGGTGAAGATTCCGGTGCACTCGAAGGCGATATCGACGTTCATCTCGCCATGCGGCAGCTTGGCCGGGTCCTTCTCGGCGGTGACGCGGATCGGGTGGCCGTTGACGATGATGGTATCGCCATCCACCGCAACGGTACCGGGGAAGATGCCGTGGACGCTGTCATATTTCAGCAGATGCGCATTGTCCTTGGCGGATGCGAGATCGTTGATGGCAACGATGCTGATGTCGGTGCGCCCCGACTCATAAACGGCACGCAGGATATTGCGGCCGATGCGGCCAAATCCGTTGATGGCAACACGAACGGTCATCTCAGTCTCCCAAGGCGGCGCAGCACATATGCGCATTGGTGGTGAAGGGGCGGCACCCAGGGGCCGCAGTAGGCGCAGAGGCTATAGCCCAGGGCATCCGCGCGAGGCAATGCGCATAACGGCCTTGCTGAACCGGAGGGGCACGACGATTCGATCACAAGAATGTTGCCGCGCAATGGGTTAATGCGCATATGATCTCTGCAATTCGATTAGGGAGCCCTGGGTGGCGGACGAAGAGCACAAGCAAACCGGTGAACGCCTGCAGTCGGCAGTCGAGCGGCTGGAGCGCGCTGTGCAGACTCGCCTCGCAGCCTTGCAGGCTTCTCAGCAGAGTGCGGGCAAGGCGCACACCCTCTTTGAGGCGGATGCCGGACAATCCGTGATGGCGACAGATATTGACTCCCTGTCGGCTCGCAATGCCGTGCTGGAGGCGCGTGTGGCGGCCCTCGAGTCTGCCCTGTCTGCCGCCATCGTGGAGGTCGACCGGATTCTGTCTGGTGCGCCCCACGGAAAAGACGCCTGAGCATGGCGCAGGTGTGGGTCACCGTCAGCGGCCGGCGCTATGCCGTGGCCTGCAAGGATGGAGAGGAACCGCGCCTGCAGCGGCTGGCGGCGACCGTGGCTGCCAGGGCCCTTGATGTCGAGGACACCCTCGGCCAGACCAATGAGCCACGCCTGCTGCTGATGGCGGCGCTGCTGTTGGCCGATGATCTGCTGGAGGCACGCGAGAGGCTCGCCGAGACTGCGCAGACGATCGCGCAGGCCGAGATTGCGCGGGAGCGGCTGGAACATCTTGCGGCAGAGCTTGAGGCCGGGGCTGGAAACGACTAGATAAGGAGATGGCGGGTGCTGCCCGGTGCGCGCTTAGCGGCAATCCCTGAGGCGATATCAACATCCACGGGAGCTGTCCCTGGCCGGACTCTGGTCCGAACCATACGGCGCCCACCTGACGTTACCGGCGTCAGAGGATGCCGAGCAAACGGCCACGGCGGGCCCGCCACCCCCGTGTTGATGCGATGAGAAAGCCGGAATTGCGCGCGGTAATGCGCGCGGCGCGCCATCGTTTCACCAGCGCGCTTGTCCCTCGCCAGCTGAATGACCTGCACACGGGTTTGGCCGGTATTGTCCGTCACGGCCTGTCGTCGACGCTGCCGGGCTGCATCGGCGGGTATTGGCCTGTAGGCACAGAGATTGACCCCCGCCCTGCCCTTGCCGCACTTGCCGCCGACGGTTGGCAGGTCGCACTGCCCTGTGTGTCGGGCGATGCGCTGGTCTTCCGGGCATGGCCGGATTTGAGCCGAACGCCGCCCCGGGACTGGCATGGCATCCCGGAGCCGGACGAGGGCCAGCCCGTGTGCATGCCCGATGTGCTGCTGGTGCCGCTGCTGGCGGCAACGCCTGCAGGCGGGCGGCTTGGTCAGGGCAAAGGCTTCTATGACCGAACTCTGGCGGCAAGCCCTGCGTTTGCCGTCGGCTTGCTCTATGACATCCAGTTGATCGAGACACTCCCGCTCGACCCGTGGGATCAGCCCCTGCAAGCGCTCGCCACCCCCAGCCGCTGGATCGTGCCATGACCCCGGTACCGGCCGCCGGTGTCATCGTGCTGAGCGGCACGCATGTGCTGCTCATCCGCCGGGGCACGCCGCCCAATCTCGGGGCCTGGAGCCTGCCGGGCGGGCGTATCCAGCCGGGCGAGACGGCGCGGGCGGCCGCCATCCGCGAAGTGAAAGAGGAGACGGGGCTGGTGGTCCGGCTGCGCGGACTGGTCGACGTGATCGATCTGATCGGCCACGGGCCGGACGGCACCCTGCTCTATCATTATCTGGTGACGGATTACTGGGCAGAGACAGACTTCAAACTCCCCGTCGCCGGGGATGATGCCGCAGAGGCACGCTGGTGCGACGTCTGCTCGCTTGACAGATACGCGCTAACGCCTGAAATCCATCGGGTGATTACGGCAGCCCTGCGCCTGCGAGACGCATCATGACATCGCCCAAATGGCGCAAGCCGCTCGGCATCTTGCTGATCTTCCTGTTTATCTGCGGCTATGGGCTGGCGGCAGGCCTGTTCCTGGCGCGGTTCACGTCAGCGCCGGTTCTGCTGCAACTGTTGTTCTATGCGGTGGCCGGTATCGCCTGGATCTGGGCGGTGCGCCCGCTGATGGTCTGGACCGAGACCGGTCGCTGGCGGTGGCGTCGTGATTAAGCCGCCTGAGACCTGCGAAACTATGGCGGACGTGCGTGCCGGGGTCGATGCGCTCGATGTGAGGCTGGTTGCCCTGCTTGCCGAGCGTTTGCGCTATATGGAAGCGGCGGCACGCATCAAGCCTTTGCGTGCCCAGGTTCGGGACGAAGCGCGCAAGGCACAGGTGGTCGCCAACGCCCGCAGGCTGGCAGCAAGCCATGGCATGTCCGAAGAAGTGGCTGAGGCGATTTACGCTGCCCTGGTCGAGGCCTGCATCGCCTATGAACTGGGCGTGTTCGACGCCGCACGCACAGACGCTTAAGACTATAGCGTAACGGGGAGTCGGGAACCTGACCGTTCGTGTCGAGCCCAGTCGAGACGCGTCCCTGTTATACTGGCAGATAATGCTGGAACTGCCCCTCGACCAGGCTCGGGGCGAACGGTACAATCCAAAGCCATATGTTTCTGACGTATATGCCCCCGGGAGGGGCATTTTCTCAGGCTGACAATGTCATGAAAAAATGGCGCGAGTGACGGGGCTCGAACCCGCGACCTCCGGCGTGACAGGCCGGCACTCTAACCGACTGAGCTACACCCGCGCAATGGAGTGGCGGGTGTACGGAGGCCTCGATGCCCTGTCAAGCCGGGAAAAACACCTTTGTCAGATCACGCAAACACAACGGTCTTAGCGTTATTCCGGAGTACGCGTTGCTCGATATGCAGGCGCAGGGCCTCTGCGAGAACCGACTTCTCGACATCACGCCCGACACACACGAGCGAACACAATGCCGATGCGGTTGGGGCAACTGAGGGTAAGGATGGATCAACACGATCCGCTGGTGGGCGCGACAGGGTTCGAACCTGTGACCCCTGCCGTGTGAAGGCAGTGCTCTACCGCTGAGCTACGCGCCCAAACTCCGGGACCCGGCTTGCTAATGGGCTATGCGGCTTTTGTCCAGCATTTTGCCGAACGCCGTCTCGCAAGAGGGGTGGCGCCGGAGCCATGATCAGGCCCCGGCGCTATACGCTAACTAGTTGACGGCGTCCTTCAGGCCCTTGCCGGCCTTGAACTTGGGCTGGGCCGAGGCCTTGATTTCGATCGGTTCGCCGGTGCGCGGGTTGCGGCCGGTGCTGGCTTCGCGACGGGTCACCAGGAAGGTGCCGAAGCCGACGAGGCGAACTTCATCGCCCTTCTTCAGGGCGTGCATGATGCCATCGAGGACTGCGTCGACGGCCTTGCCGGCGTCTGTCTTGCTCATGCCGGCGGCGTCAGCGACTTCACCGATCAGGTCTTGTTTATTCATACTGGGAACCCCCGAAGTGTCAGTTATTGCGCAAGACGTCCGTCTGGCGCTGGCAGGTATCTAAGACCCGCATTTTGGGCCTGTCAAAGAGAAAACCGCCAAAATCGGCGGTTTTCCACGGTTTTTTCTCAGAACCTGTATTAGACTCTGATCTAGTGCGGAACGGTAGAGCCGGCAGCAGTTCCATCCACAATGCCCGCCGCCGCCACGACATCTGCCACCGGCGGCAGCGGAGTCAGCGGACCGGCGAGTGCCAGCGCCAGAACCTGGTCAACGTTACTCACAGGAATAATCTCGAGGCCTTCCTTGACGTTGTCCGGTATCTCTTTGAGATCTTTTGCATTCTCTTCAGGGATCAGCACTGTAGCGATACCGCCGCGCAAAGCCGCCAGCAGCTTTTCCTTCAGCCCACCGATCGGCAAAACGCGCCCGCGCAGTGTCACCTCTCCGGTCATGGCCACGTCCTTGCGCACGGGAACTCCGGCCAGAACGGAAACCATGGAGGTGACCATGGCAATACCCGCAGACGGACCGTCCTTCGGCGTTGCCCCTTCCGGCACGTGCACGTGAATGTCCTTCTTCTCGAACATGTTGGGGTCGATGCCGAACTCGGCGGCGCGTGACTTGACGTAACTCAGTGCGGCCTGGATCGACTCCTGCATCACATCGCCGAGCTTGCCGGTGGTCTTGATGTTGCCCTTGCCGAGTACCGTCACGGCCTCGATGGTCAGCAGCTCACCCCCCACCTCAGTCCAGGCCAACCCGGTTGTCGCACCGATCTGGTCGGTCAGTTCGGACATGCCGAAGCGGAACCGCTGCACGCCCAGAAACTCGCCAAGGTTCTCGGGCACGATGGCGACTTTGTCGACCTTGCGCTCCAGGATTTTCTTGAGCGATTTGCGTGCCAGCTTGGCGAGTTCACGCTCCAGCGAGCGAACGCCGGCCTCCCGCGTGTAGTAGCGGATGATGTCGCGCAGCGCGTCATCGGAGACAGACCATTCGCCGGCAGTCAGGCCGTGGCCCTCGACCTGCTTGGGCACCAGGTGCTGCTTGGCGATCTCGACCTTCTCGTCTTCGGTATAGCCGGAGAGCTGGATGATCTCCATGCGGTCAAGCAAGGGCTGCGGCATACGCAGCGTATTGGCCGTCGTCACGAACATCACGTCCGAGAGATCGTAATCGACCTCCAGATAGTGATCGCTGAACTTGGCGTTCTGTTCGGGGTCCAGCACCTCCAGCAGGGCAGACGCCGGGTCGCCGCGGAAATCCTGGCCCATCTTGTCGATTTCGTCGAGCAGGAACAACGGGTTGGACGTACCTGCCTTCTTCATGCTCTGGACGATCTTGCCGGGCATGGAACCGATGTAGGTACGCCGGTGGCCACGGATTTCCGCCTCGTCGCGTACACCGCCCAGGCTGATGCGCAGGAACTCGCGGCCGGTGGCTTTTGCAATCGAGCGACCAAGCGACGTCTTGCCGACGCCCGGCGGGCCGACCAGGCACAGAATCGGGCCTTTCAGCTTCTTGGCCCGCACCTGCACCGCCAGATGCTCGAGGATGCGCTCTTTCACCTTGTCGAGCGCATAATGATCCTCGTTCAGGACCTTCTCGGCGGCCGCGATGTCCTTCTTCGTCTTGGATTTCTTGCTCCAGGGCAGCCCGAGCAGCCAGTCGAGGTAGTTGCGCACCACGGTTGCTTCCGCCGACATCGGGCTCATGGTCTTGAGCTTCTTGACCTCGGCGAGTGCCTTTTCCTTGGCCTCACTGGTGAGCTTGGTTTTCTTGATTCGCGCTTCAATCTCAGCCGTCTCGTCCCGGCCCTCATCGGTCTCGCCGAGTTCGCGCTGGATCGCCTTGAGTTGCTCGTTGAGATAATATTCGCGCTGGGTCTTCTCCATCTGGCGTTTCACGCGAGAGCGGATCTTCTTCTCGACCTGCAGCACGCCGATCTCGCCTTCCATGGAGGCAAACACCAGCTCAAGGCGCTTGGCCACATCCTCGGTCGCGAGGATCTGCTGCTTGTCCGAAATCTTGAGCGAGAGGTGCGAGGCGACAGTGTCGGCCAGCTTCGAGAGGTCGGTAATCTGGCCTACCGCCACCGTTACTTCGGGGGCCACCTTCTTGTTCAACCGGACATACTGCTCGAACTGGGCGATGAACGCCCGGCTGAGCGCACGTGCCTCGTCGGTGTCGGCGTTGGCGTCCTCCATCGATTCGATGGTCGCCTGAAGATACTCGCCCTCCTCGTGGAACCGCTCGACACGAGCGCGCTGACGCCCCTCGACCAGCACCTTCACGGTGCCGTCCGGCAGGCGCAGCAACTGGAGGACATGCGCGATCGAGCCGATGTCGTAGAGGTCTTTTTCTCCGGGGTCGTCCTCTGCCGGGTTGAGCTGCGACAGCAGGAAGATACGCTTGTCCCCCTGCATCACGGCTTCCAGCGCGCGCACAGATTTCTCGCGCCCGACAAACAGCGGCACAATCATCTGCGGGAAGACAACAATGTCGCGCAGAGGCAGGACGGGCAGGGTTTCAGTGGTCATGGATATCTCACAGCTTTACCGGACAGCGCGCCTCAGCACGCACCCGTCAATCACGTACAAAACATATTGGGCCTAACCAGCCGGCGATCAAGCATGGTCGCCCAGATGGTCTTTTCAGGCGATGGACGACCCAACTTCCTCGCGCGGGCTCGCGAAGATGCGGATGGGGTCTTTCTTGCCGGTCACCACATCCTTGTTGATGACAACTTCGTCCACGGAGTCGTTACCCGGCAGATCAAACATGGTGTCGAGCAGGATGGCTTCCATAATCGAACGCAGACCGCGCGCACCGGTCTTGCGCTCGATGGCGCGGCGCGAGATGGCCTGTAGCGCGTCCTGGCTGAAGGTGAGCTTGACTCCCTCCATCTCGAACAGGCGCTGATACTGTTTGGCGAGCGCATTCTTCGGCTCGGAAAGGATACGAACCAGCGCCGGCTCGTCGAGGTCTTCGAGCGTCGCAATAACCGGCAGGCGCCCGATGAACTCCGGGATCAGGCCGAACTTCAGCAGATCCTCCGGTTCGCACTGACGCAGCATGGCACCGGTGCGGCGCTCGTCCGGCCCTGCGACATTGGCCCCGAAGCCGATCGAGCGGCCTTCCATACGGTCGCCGATGATGCGGTCCAGGCCCGCAAAGGCACCGCCGCAGATAAACAGGATGTTGGTGGTATCGACCTGCAGGAACTCCTGCTGCGGGTGTTTGCGCCCACCCTGGGGCGGGACACTGGCGGTCGTACCTTCCATGATCTTCAGCAGCGCCTGCTGCACGCCCTCGCCCGAGACATCGCGGGTGATCGACGGATTGTCCGACTTGCGGCTGATCTTGTCGATTTCGTCGATATAGACGATGCCGCGCTGCGCGCGCTCGACGTTGTAGTCGCTCGCCTGCAGCAGTTTCAGGATGATGTTCTCGACATCCTCGCCGACATAGCCGGCCTCCGTCAGGGTCGTGGCGTCCGCCATGGTGAACGGCACGTCGAGAATGCGGGCCAGAGTCTGCGCCAGCAGGGTCTTGCCGCAACCGGTCGGGCCGACGAGCAGGATGTTCGATTTTGCCAGTTCGACGTCGGCGTTTTTCTGCGCATGGTTCAGGCGCTTGTAGTGGTTGTGCACGGCAACCGAGAGCACGCGCTTGGCATAGTCCTGACCAATGACATAGTCGTCCAGAACCCGGCAGATTTCCGTCGGGGTCGGCACGCCATCCTTGGTCTTGACCAGGGTGGACTTGGTCTCTTCCCGGATGATGTCGTTGCAGAGTTCAACGCACTCGTCGCAGATGAACACGGTCGGGCCCGCGATCAGCTTGCGCACCTCATGCTGGCTCTTTCCGCAGAAAGAACAGTAGAGGGTGTTCTTGGAGTCGCCGCCGCTGAGCTTCGTCATGCATGCCCTTTCATCGGCCTGCTACAGATGTAGCAGTTTAGACCGGAGTCAAATCACATCACAATCCGGAATTCGCGCTCTCAGGATGCGCTCATCCCTGTGTGCCGACGGTTCAACACAAACCGCCTGCGCTACACGCTACGCCCGAGACCCTTACAGGGAGCTTAACCGCCCTGCCCTGTCCCCTATTCAGACGCCGTTTCCGGGCGCTTGGCATAGACTTCGTCGATCAGGCCCCATTCCTTGGCGTCCAACGGATCCATGAATCGATCCCGCTCCAGCGCGGTTTCGACTTCCTTCAGGGTGCGGCCGGTATGCTTGACGTAGATGAGGTTCAGCTTCTCGCGCACCCGCAGGATTTCTCGGGCCTGGATTTCGATGTCGGTCGCCTGCCCCTGCGCCCCGCCCGACGGCTGGTGCACCATGATGCGCGCGTGCGGCAGGGCAAAGCGCATGCCCGGCTCACCGGCCGCGAGGAGCAGCGACCCCATCGAGGCGGCCTGGCCGACACACAAGGTCGCAACCTTTGGGCGGATGTACTGCATCGTATCGTAGATCGACAGGCCGGAGGTGACCACGCCGCCCGGCGAATTGATGTACATCCAGATGTCTTTCTTGGGGTTTTCTGCCTCCAGGAACAGCAACTGGGCGACCACCAGGCTCGCCATGTGGTCTTCCACGCCGCCCGTCACGAAGATGATTCGCTCCCGCAGCAGCCGGGAGTAGATGTCGAACGCGCGTTCGCCACGGCTGGATTGCTCGACGACCATCGGCACGAGGTTGTCGACGATCTGGTGAACGCGGTCGGTCATGGGCGTTTGGTCCTTTGATGCAGCAATGCGTGTACCCGAGATGGGTGTCAGGCGTCGTCGTTTCCAGTGTCTTTCTTCTTGGCGCGCGCACGCTTCGGCTTGGCCGCTTCTTCAGCAGTCGCGTCCGGCACATCGGACGCAGCCTCAAGAGCCGCAGCCTTAACTGGTGCGGCCTCAGTTCCTGCGTCCGGCGCGTCATGCGCTGCGTCTTCGGCTTCCGCCTTCTTCTTGCGCGGTTTGGATGCCGGCTTGGCCTCTTCTACCGGCGGCGAGGCGGCATCCTCTGAGTCGATTGCCGCCTGCAAGGCTTCCAGCGACACGGTACGCTGCGTGATATTGGCCTTGCCGAGAATGAAATCGACGACCTTTTCCTCATAGAGCGGCGCGCGCAACTGCGCGGACGCAGCGGCGTTCTGCTGGAAGAACTCGACGACTTGCTGGCGCTGCTTGGCCGGATAGCGCTGGGCTTCCTGCCAGATCAGCTGGGCCATTTCCTGCGGAGTCACATCGACGCCGTTGGTCTGGCCGATCTGCGAGAGCAGCAGGCCGAGGCGAACGCGGCGGACAGCAATCGCGCGGTACTCCTCGCGCTCGTTTTCCATGCTGGCCCGGTCGTCCGGGCTGCTCGCGGTCTCGCGCTCCAGCTGTTGCCAGATCTGGGCAAATTCGGCTTCCACCATCGCATCCGGGACCGGGAAGTCATGGGTCGTGTGTAGGTGATCGAGCAGCTTGCGCTTCATATAGGTGCGGGTCAGCGACTCGTGCTGGCGGGCAAGATCGGTGGTTATGAATTCCCTGAGTTGATCCAGGGACTCAAGGCCGAGATTCTTGGCCAGCGTGTCATCAAGGGCAACCGTCGTTGCCGTGCGCACTTCCTTAACCGTCACATCGAAGGTCGCCGGGCGACCCTTGAGATAGGCGACCTGGTAGTCGTCCGGGAAGGAGACCGTGACGGCGCGCGCGTCACCAGCCTGGACGCCGACGAGCTGGTCTTCAAAGCCCGGAATGAACTGGCCGGACCCCAGCACGAGCTGTACATCCTTGCCGGTGCCACCCTCGAAGGCTTCCCCGTCGATCTTGCCAACGAAGTCAATCATCACGGCATCGCCAGTCTCGGCAACGCGGCCCTCTGCAGCTTCAAACTGCTTTTGCTGGTCCGCGAACCGGCGGATGGTATCCTCAACGACAGACTCGTCTTGCGCGACGGACAGCTTCTCGATGGCAATCCCGTCGATCGAACCGACCGTGAACTCGGGCAGCACCTCGAATTCCATGGTGAATTCCAGGTCGCCGCCCGCGTTGTAGTCACGCACGACAATTTGCGGCTGCATGGCCGGGCGCAGCTGGGTCTCGGCGAACACGGCCTGGCTGCTTTCCTGAACGACTTCCTCAAGAATCTGGGCTTTCACGGAGTCGCCATGGAGCTTGCGCACCATCTGCGGCGGCGCCTTGCCGGGGCGAAAACCCGGCATGCGGATCTTTTTGGCGATATCGGCGATCTGGGCGTCGAGCTTGCCCTCGATCTGGGTAGCCGGCACCTTCACCGTAATCACCCGCTTCAGGCCATCGTTGAGCGTCTGGTCGATTTGCATTCTATGGTCTTCCGTTACAAACAGCGGATAATCATGTCGTTATGGTGCGGGCGAAGGGACTCGAACCCCCACGTCTTTCGACACTGGAACCTAAATCCAGCGCGTCTACCAATTCCGCCACGCCCGCTTCGTTGTGCGTCACTTTCACACGAGCGCGCGTCTATAGCACAGGCTTGGAAGCGCGCAACCGCTCCCTTATGCATGAATTCTCCAGCGCCGTGCTGTACAAATGGCTTAAATTTTCTTAACTGCGCCGCATAAGGTCTGGAGCTTGCAGCATGTTGCGCCCGTTCGCGCTGATCATTTGTGTTTTGCCGGGCTGCCTTGCGGGCTGCGCACCCTCCCTGCTGTATGTGGGACCTGAAGTCGCGCATACGCCGGGGAGTGTTCCACGAGACGTGAACGGCGAACCACTGATCCTCAAGCAGGGCGGCACCGGGTCTCAACCGCCTTCTCAATGACTGTGATTCCCGCCGATGCGGCCGGCATTGCCCAAGCTATCACCTGCCTGCAGCAAGGCGGTCTGGTCGCCCTGCCGACCGAGACTGTCTATGGACTGGCAGCAGACGCCGGGAATGCACAGGCCGTCGCGCGGATTTACGCGGCCAAAGGTCGCCCGCAGTTCAATCCGCTGATCTGCCACATAGCCTGCCCTGAACAACTAAACGCGCTGACTGAGGCGGACCAGACCGCCCTTGTGCTTGCCCGCCTCTTCTGGCCGGGCCCGTTAACGCTGGTGCTCCGGGCGCGTTCCCCCTCGCCGGTCTCGGCACTTGCCCGTGCCGGGCTTGAGACGCTGGCTGTCCGCTGCCCGGCACACCCGGTTGCACGGGCTGTACTGGAAGGTCTCGGCAGGCCGCTGGTCGCGCCCAGCGCCAACGCGTCCGGCGCCCTCAGTCCGACCAGCGCGGCGCATGTCGTGGCCTCACTCGGCACCAAGGTCGATCTGGTTCTGGACGCCGGTGCGACCTCGCGTGGCCTGGAGTCGACCATCGTGCGCGTCGAGGCCGGACGTCTGGTCCTGCTTCGGCCTGGCCCTCTCCTCCCCGCAGACCTGGAATCTGCAAGCGGACTGCCGGTCGTGAATGCCACGGGCGAAGGTGTTACTGCGCCGGGGCAACTCGCCAGCCACTATGCGCCGGTCCAGCCGGTGCTGCTGAACGTGACCACGCCCGGTCCGGATGCCTTCTGGATCGGTTTTGGCCCCTGGCCGGGGGATGTCTCTCTCTCGCCGGCGGGAGACATTGTCGAGGCCGCAAGCCGCCTGTTCGATGTACTGCACACGGCGCAGGCCAGCGGTCTCCCGGTCATTGCCGTTGCCCCCATCCCGGACAATGGACTGGGTGTTGCCATCAACGACCGCCTGCACCGGGCTGCAGCGCCACGCTGATCCATCATTCATCCCGCCTCGTAAACGCATGGGGTGCGATGACCGGTGAAACGGCTGGACACGGTGTGCCACTTCGATAAAACGGCTCTAGGGAGATTATTCGGGTGAGCGACCAACAGGATACTCGTGCCATGCTGCGCGGCCTGGCGATTGATCGTGGCAGCACGTCTGCCGCGGCCCCTCGCAGCGGTGTTCCTGTCGCCGCTGTCGTGGCCGCGGTGCTGATCGGCGCGGCGACAGCCGGCGGCGCAGTCTGGTTGCTGAAGCCTGCGCCGGCAGCGCCCGCGCCCACAGCAGCCGAGGAGCAGAATGCTGCGCAGGCAAGCCCGGCATCGCCCGCGCGGGGTAGCGGGCTCGTGGCCTCGGGCTTCGTGGTTGCGCGCCGCTCGGCAACAGTTGCCGCACGGACCACCGGGCAGGTTGTCTTTGTCGGCGTCGAGGAAGGTCAGCGGGTACGCAAGGGCGAGATTCTGGCGCGCCTCAATGACGATGCCGCTCAGGCAAACCTGCGCAGCGCAGAGGCCCAGCTGAATTCGGCCAGAGCCGCTGTTGGCGGTCTGTTGCCCACCCTCTCGGACGCCGAGCGTATTCTCAAGCGCACCAAATCGCTCGCGCAAAGCCAGTTCGCCAGCAACGCGGACCTGACACGCAACGAGGCCAATGTTGCAAGCCTGCGCGCACAGCTCGGCCAGAGCCAGGCTAATCTCGCAGCGGCCCAGGCTGCCCTTCAGTCCGCCCAGGTGAACCTTGGGCTGCACACGATCCGCGCGCCGTTTGACGGCGTGGTAACGGAGAAAAATGCGCAACCGGGTGAAATCATCTCGCCAGTCTCCGCTGGCGGCGGTTTCACGCGCACTGGTATCTGCACAATCGTCGACATGGACAGTCTGGAGATCGAGGTGGATGTGAGCGAGGCGTTCATCGCGCGTGTCGCTCAAGGCCAGCGAGTTGAGGCGGTGCTGGACGCCTATCCGGATTTCGTCATCCCCGCGAGTGTGATCGCGACAGTCCCGACTGCCAACCGCGACAAGGCAACCGTGCGGGTGCGCGTTGCCATCGACAAGCGCGATGCGCGCATCCTGCCGGAAATGGCGGTCAAAGTGACCTTCCTCGAAGACAAAAGCTGAGCTGGAGCATCTATGGCGTACAATACCCTGATCCGCCTGACCGACGTGTCGAAATCCTTCACCAAGGGCAAAGACAGCATCGGCATTTTTCAGCACCTTTCGATGGAAATTCAGGCTGGTGATTTTATCGCCATCATGGGCCCGTCCGGCTCCGGCAAGACGACCCTGCTCAATATGCTCGGCGGCATCGACCAGCCGACCTCGGGCGATCTGTTCTTCCAGGACCAGAACATCGCCAGATACAATGAGGGCGCACTGGCAGCCTGGCGCGCCCGCCATGTCGGCTTCATCTTCCAGTTCTACAATCTGATGCCGATGCTCAGCGCGGCGCAGAATGTCGAGCTGCCGCTGATGCTGACCGGCCTGCCCGCGGCCAAGCGCCGGGAGAATGTGCAGACGGCGCTGAACATCGTGCAGCTGGGTGACCGGGCCAAGCACAAACCCAAGGAACTCTCCGGCGGGCAACAGCAGCGCGTCGCGATTGCCCGCGCGATCGTCTCCGATCCGCAGTTGCTGCTGGCGGACGAGCCGACCGGGGACCTTGACCGCACAACGGCGGATGAGATCCTGAAAATGCTGCAAGTGCTGAATCAGGAGATGGGCAAGACCATCGTGATGGTCACGCACGACCCCGCAGCCGCCGCCTACGCCAAACGTACCCTGCATCTCGACAAGGGCAAGTTCGTGGAATCGGAGCTGGCGGCATGAACGACCTGACCTTGATCCGCAAGAATCTGTTCCGCAAGAAGCTGCGCGCCACCCTGTTGATCATCTCGATCTTCATCGCGTTTCTGATTTTCGGGGTACTGCTTGCGTTCCTCAACTCGTTCAATTCCGGGGTGGACCAGTCTGCCAAGAACCGGCTGATCGTCTCCAACAAGATCAACTTTACCCAGGATCTGCCCTACGCCTATTTCACCAAGATCAAGTCGATAGAGGGGGTTACCCAGGCTACACACTCCAACTGGTTTGGCGGCTACTACCAGGAGCCCCGCAACCAGTTTGCCATGTTTGCTGTCGAGCCGGAGTCGTATCTCGCCATCTACCCCGAAGTCGTGCTTGATGCGCAGGAAAGGCAATGTTTCCTGTCTGAGCGCACAGGCCTGCTGGTCGGCAACAAGACTGCGATTGCCAACAACTGGAAAGTGGGCCAGCAAGTCCCGATTTCATCCAACATCTATTCCAACAAGCGCGGCGGACAGACCTGGGATTTCAAGATCTGCGGGTTTTTCACCTCGCCGGATGGCAAGGGGGACGAATCAACCCTGCTGTTCAACTATGCCTATTACAACGAGAGTGTGACCTTCGGGCAGGACTCGATCGGCTTCGTGGCGGTGACAACCACATCCGAGGCTGCAAACGATGGCGTCGCCAAGCGCATCGACACGCTGTTCGCCAACTCGGCGGATGAAACCGTGACCCAGACGGAGGCGTCGTTCAACAAGGCCTTTGTCGCCCAGCTCGGCAATATCGCCCAGATCGTCGGGCTTATTGTTGGTGCGGCCTTCGCCACCATCCTGATGATTGTCGGCAATACCCTGGTGATGGCCATCCGCGAGCGCACCAAGGAAATCGGCGTTCTCAAGACGCTCGGTTTTCCGTCGCGCCGGATTTTGGCCCATGTCCTGTGCGAGTCGACAGCCCTGTCGCTGCTGGGTGGCCTGTTGGGCATGCTGGTGGCCACATTTGCGGTCACGACCCTGAATACCGTGCTCAGCGGCAACTTTCCCGCGCTGAGCATGACACCCCTGCTGTGGGCGCAGGCCCTCGGCATCATGCTGCTGCTGGGCCTGGTGACCGGCATCATCCCGGCGATGAACGCCATGCGCCTCAACATCTTAACGGCTCTGGGCCGGCAATAGGGGGACTGCGTCATGAGTCTGCTTCTGGAAACTGTCGCCGTCAGCAGCCTGAACCTGCGGTCCATCCCCCAGCGGTTCTGGATGTCGCTCTCGACAGTGGTCGCCATTGCGCTGGTGGTGACCGTGCTGCTGGCCTTCCTCGCCATGGGCACCGGGTTTCGCAAGACGCTCAGCGGCACCGGGGCCGAGGACATCGCACTGATCCTGCGCAAGGGCTCAACCGGGGAACTCAGCAGTGTGGTCACCCGTGACGAGCAGCGGATTCTCGATGAGGCCCCCGCCATCCTGAAGGCTGACGGCAAGCCCCTGACCTCGCCCGAGCTTTACGTGATTGTCGATGCTGTCAAGAAATCATCCAGCACCAAGGCCAACATGCCCCTGCGCGGCATCGGCCCGAACGGTCTCGCGCTGCGTTCGCAGGCGTCGATCATCGAGGGGCGGATGTTCAAGCCCGGGAGCAACGAAATCGTTGCAGGTCGCGGCCTGCTCAAGGAGTTCAGCGGGTTTGAGCTGGGAAATAGCGTACGTTTCGGCGTCAACACCTGGACGGTCGTTGGCGTGTTCGAGGCTGATGGTTCTGCGTTCGAGTCCGAACTTTGGGCTGACCTGCCGGTGATCCAGAGCCTGTTCAAGCGCGGCAACAGCGCCCAGACGGTGCGCGTTCGCCTCACCTCCCCGGCCGCCTTGAAGACCCTGCAGGACTATATCAAGTCAGACCCGCGCCTGAACGTTGAGGCACAAAGCGAAAAGCAATTCTATGCCGAACAATCAAAACGGCTCTCCATCGTCATTCAGCGCCTGGGCTGGCCGCTGGGTATTGCGATGGCGCTGGGTGCCCTCTCGGGAGCGCTGAACACCATGTACAGTTCGGTGTCGGCACGTGCCGGGGAAATCCGCACGCTGCGGATCATCGGGTTCGGCAGCATATCGACCTTCGTCGGCACCATGGTGGAAGCCATGATGCTGACCACGCTCGGTGCTCTGCTCGGCATCGCGATTACCTGGCTGTTCTTTGACGGGCTGACAGCCTCGACCATCGGCGGCAGCTTCTCGCAGGTGGTGTTCGATTTCCGGCTCTCCAGCCAGGATGTCCTGAATGGCTTTGTTCTCGCGCTGATAGTCGGCTTTCTCGGTGGCCTGTTCCCGGCCTGGCGCGCCGCACGGCAGAAGATTTCCGCAATCGACGCTTGATCACTCTTGATCAGCGTATGCGGGCAAGCGCACCAAGTGCGGCCTGGCGATAGCCCTCCGGCAGGTCGAGGCTAAGTAGCGTATCGGCATCAACCCAGCGCTGCGCCCTGTGCTCATCGGACAGTTTGAATCGGCGCGACTTGCCCGGCCAGACACTGGCAAAGAAATGCACCAGAACAGGCGAGCGGCCTGGCCTTTGACGCAGCCACTGACCCAACGCCCAAGGGTTCTGCAAGTCACAGACGCCCAATTCCTCAAGCGACTCGCGCACCAAGGCGTCCGACAGTGACTCACCATCTTCAACCTTGCCGCCCGGCAGGTCCCATTGGCCATTGGTTTTCTGGAGCACCAGAACCAGATCATCCTTTACCAGCGCCAGCTTGACCCTGGCAAAACCGGCAATCGGCATCACGTCATGCCGATCCTGCGGTGCTAACATTTGCTGCATGTGCGGACCCTCGCGAAAACCCAAGCTAGCCAAGATAGATGACGCTTTTATTAAGCCTTGACAGACTAGAACAAATATAGAACAATGCACGAGATATAATCATCGGCGAGGGTTAGACATGGACCATCTCATTGTTTCTACTTTCTTTGTTGCCGCTGCAGGATTCGCGGTGTTAGCGGTACGGGATGCGTTAAACCTGAAGCGTATCGTGGTGCTCCTGCAAGGAGAGGCATAAGAACATATAGGCAACAAATCAGATTTCTGTTGCATTTGCACTGTCTTGCAGATTTTTTTGTCCAGCTGCAGCGCGGTGCTTGGAACTGCGCCACGCGAACGGCAGGGACGCAAGATACGCCAGGCTGACCAGCGATAGCGTGCCCCAGGGTGCGGTCAGCATGGCGGCGGCGGTTAATCCCGCCAGGACCAGCAACGGCATCCGCCAGCTTGGCCGCAATCGGATTGCGCGCCAGGAATAGGTTGGCAGGGTCGAGACCATCAGGATCGCAACACCAACCGTCATCACAGCCGTGACCAGCGGTGTCCGGAAAAATTCAGTCTCCAGCCACAAATCCAGAAACACTGGGCTTAGCACCAGCCCTGCGCCGGCTGGTGCTGGAACGCCGGTAAAGAAGCCGTCCGATTTCCGGCTCGGCGCCTCCTCGGCGGCTTGCGCGTTGTAGCGCGCCAGCCGCAAAGCGCAGCAGACGGCATGGGACAGGGCAACTACCCACCCAAATCCCCCCAGCTCATGGAGCGACCAGAGATAAATGATCATCGCTGGCGCCACACCGAACGAGACGGTGTCCGCCAGCGAATCGAGCTCAGCCCCGAAGCGGGATGTGCCGCGCACCCGGCGGGCAACCCAGCCATCCAGGCCGTCGAGCACACCGGCCAGCACGATTGCCGTCAGCGCCTTGTCCCAGTTGCCAACCAGCGCCAACGGGATACCGCTCAACCCGACGCACAGCGCGAGCGTCGTCATCATGTTCGGGATCAGCACCCGCAGCGGTAACTGCGGATCGAGTGGTTGTGCCATCAGTCCGCGACGGCGCTTATCGGCATGGCATCACCCAGCACGGCGATCACGGTTTCGCCGGCGACCGTGCGCTGACCGATGCTCACTTTCGGGGCTGTGCCCTCCGGCAGGTAGACATCCATGCGGCTGCCAAAACGGATCAGTCCGATCCGCTGCCCGGCGCGCACGGTGTCGCCTTCCTTGACGAATCGCACGATCCGCCGTGCGATCAGCCCTGCAATCTGCACGCACACCACGCGAACGCCGCCTGCGGTCTCGATCAGGTAGGTCTGGCGTTCATTATCCTCGCTGGCCTTGTCGAGGTCAGCGTTCACGAATGTGCCCGGGCGATAGACGATCCGCGCGACGGTTCCGGCAACCGGAGCACGGTTGATGTGCACATCGAACACGCTCAGAAATATGGAAACGCGGGTACACGCCATGGCACCGTCCGGCCCATCAAGCGGCGGCCTCGCCGGTACGATTGCCACCACCGCACCGTCAGCCGGTGCCAGTACAAGCCCGTCACCTTGCGGCGACTGGCGTACCGGATCACGAAAAAACAACGCGATAGCGCCGGTCAGCAGCAGAAGAAGCCATCCGATGGCGGTCCAGTCGATGAGGAACGCGACCAAGGAAACCACGAAGGAAATGGCAACAAAGTTGCGCCCTTCCGGATGGACTGTCGGAATATAATCCCTCAGGGTCATGCCCTTCTCCTGTTTTAGCTGGCGTAGGAGTCTTAACGTCTCGTGGCTGGCTGTCAAAGTTGCTGTTTGCTCAACTTTGGCATGCGTTTAACGAAATTTTGACCCCCACTCGCCATAGTCGCCCTGTCGATAGATGAAAACGTTGGAAAAATAATGGCGGCCACACAGTCTCTGACCACGGAAGCGCCGGTCGTAGTTTTCACACACACGATCGACGGGCGCGAGAAGACGAACTTCGAGCTCGTGGCCGAGGCGCTGCTGGCGCGCATGGCGGACTGGCCTCTCGTCACGCCATTGTCTGTGCGTTTCGAGGTCCACAATCAGATCTACAAGGTCACCGTTCGCCCGTCGGATGAGGGGGACATCCTGGAGATTTGCGGCGCTATCGGGGCTATTCCGTTCACCATTGAAGACAGCGTCGCCCGCACCAATGTATTGCGTGCTCTTGGCCAAAGCGGTGCACGTGATCTCGGCCTGGCGATTCATGCCGGCCATGTGGTCATGCACCATATGCGCCGCATCGAAGGCGAATTCACTTTGCGTATTCTGCTCGGCGAGGTGTGTTCGGCTGTGCTCCGGGCAACGAGTGCGCTGCGTCCGCTCACCCCTGCCCTGCGGCGATGCGCACCTGACGCATTGGCTGTGACTCTGCAATAGCGCGATTTCCAATCGAATGGGTACATTCGATAGTGAAGAATTCGCGGCAAACCAGAAAAACAAATCGGCAGCAGGCCACTTTTCAATTTTATAGACCTTGATTCACGTTTTCAATCGGTTCCATCTGAAACGATCGAGGTTTAAGCCGGAGCTTCACCGCTCTTCTGTTGATTTGCGGACACAGGCTGATAAATCCTTGGTTATCAGAAAAAGCTGTCCCACCGCCCCGGTGCGAGGCCCCTGAAAACATCAATCCTGGAGAGTCCTATGCCGAAGATCGTGGTCAAAAATCCTGTCGTGGAAATGGACGGCGACGAAATGACCCGCATCATCTGGCAATGGATCCGGGAGCGACTGATCCTGCCCTACCTGGATGTCGATCTGCTCTATTTCGATCTGGGCATGGAGCACCGCGATGCAACCGACGACAAGGTCACGGTGGAAGCGGCTGAGGCCACGATGAAATACGGTGTCGGCGTCAAATGCGCGACGATCACGCCGGATGAAGCCCGTGTGAAGGAATTCAACCTCAAGAAAATGTGGCGCTCGCCCAACGGCACCATCCGCAACATTCTCGGCGGCACGGTGTTCCGCGAGCCGATCATCATCCGCAACATTCCGCGGCTCATTCCGGGCTGGACTGCACCGATCGTTGTCGGTCGCCATGCCTTCGGGGACCAATACCGTGCGACCGACTTCCTGGTGCCCGGCCCCGGCAAGCTCACCATGCGCTACGAGCCGGAGGATGGCGGCGAGGCAAAGGAATATGAGGTATTCCAGTTCCCGGGCGCCGGTGTCGCCATGGGCATGTACAACCTCGACGAGTCGATCCGCGACTTCGCTCGCGCCTGCCTGAATTATGGCCTCACCCGCAAGTGGCCTGTGTATCTGTCCACCAAGAACACCATCCTCAAGGCCTATGACGGTCGC
>CAYOMD010000022.1:0-48017 GCA_964404985.1 uncultured Sphingomonadaceae bacterium | reverse complement strand
GTTGCGGCGAAGCCTGCCGTTTGAGCGGCGCACGTCGAACGGCAGCATTGTCCCAGACTCTGTCCTTCCAGCGAGCCGAAAACCGACTCAGTTCACGATAGCCTTTGGGAAAGTTTGCGGCGGCGGAACGACTGATCTGGGGTGAAATGCTGGCAGCCCTTCAACTATCCAGCAACCGTTTCTCGTAGACTGTGCCAATTTCGCTTCCATCCCACACATAGCAAAGGTGCCGCTCCTGTCGGCAATTTGCCAACAGTCTAGGCCGAAACACAGCGGCACATTCGCCGTCAGGATCGCGGACACTCTCATAGACAATCCCGTCCGAACCTGCATCGCGCATGGTCCGAGCGGTTTCCTGCGACACGGCATAGCTGCTCGGATGGTACAGAGCTGACAACGCCTCTCGCTGCCCGCGGATGTCGTGAAGGCTCGCGTCGAGATCGACGGCATAAACCCGCATGTCGAGTTCCTGCGCCGGTTCGTCGGTGGCCTTTAGGAAGTGCGTGCGGTGATGTCGGGTCTCGGCGATGGCGGTTGCCAGTGTAAGTCCGGCATAGAAGACGCCGTAGCTACCGTCGGTGAAGCGGTCGCCGACCGGGTTGAGGTGGGTGAACGCCGCCATGATCGGCGAGGATCCGGGGCCTGACACGCGGTCTTCAGGCGGCACGAGCGACAGCTCGCCTGCTTCGTCGCGCAGGCGGTCATTGGTCATCGCCTCGATGGCATAGACCGCTTCGAGATCGGCAGGATCGGCAATCGCCTCGAACAGCGAGATCGGGGGAAATCTGCTGGGGATGATGCGGTAGCAGGGCGTCCAGCGAACTTCAGACGTGGGAATGTCCACGGGTCAGCCGCGCTGCCCGTCAACATACTGACGCACAACATAGAGATCGGCGACATTGCCTGACATCATCCGTTCGAGCGCCGAGGCGCCGCCGAAAACCTGCGCCTTGTTGGGTTTGCGCACCCACTCATCGGCCGTCTTGGGCAACAGGATCTGCAGGCCTTTGTAGATGCCCATGACATAGGAAATCCGCTCCAGCGCATCCTTGGGCAGCGCCGCGACCACGCCGCGCTTCCAGGATTGGAAGGTCGAGCGGCTCTCCAGACCGAGCAAGCGCATCTGCTCCTGCTCTTTCAGGCCCCAGGCATCGGCAATGCGGAAGAACGTGCGCAGGGCTGGCCCCGTCAGATCCTTGCGATCAAGTCCCTTTACAGGCGCTTTGGCTGCAGTTTGGATACCCATGGCGGCATGTCCTTTCATGGCTTCATATGCTTATATTCTGTACAAAAGTCAATATGAGAGCTGATATTGCACATTTCAGTCTGTGTAATGCGGCGAGGAGCCCCCGCTGTTGCCCGTCGAATGTCCAAGGTGACAACGCCTCTCGATCAGCCAATTGCTGCGTGCGAGGGATGATTGCTGCTGCACTCCATGCAGTGATCCGGTGGGGAGGAAGCCTCCGACTTTTGGTCGATGAAAACGGAGATTGCCGAGTGACATTCGTTTTCAGGCGGAGCGAAAACCACCCCTCCTTGTCGCCTGTCTGCGGGTCTCGTCACGCCTAATACCGTCAACCCCGTGCGGGGTTCGCCCTTCGCTGACGCTGCGGTGACGGCGGCTTCCGGCCCCTTCTTTTGGCGCCATCGGGGATGGTCCCCGACCACCTTTAGGAGAAACGACATGGCTACCATCGCAAATCTCACCGTGAAGTCTGACGACAGCTTCGAAGGCAACCTCGCCACGCTGACCGTGTCGGCACCGATCGCCATCATCCCCAACAACCGCAAGACCAAGGACAGCGAACCCGACTACCGCATCGTCAGTCGCAAGAACGGCTTCGAACTGGGCGCAGGCTGGAAGCGCTTCTCGCAGAACACCGGCGCCGAATATGTCTCGGTCTCGCTCTCAGCTCCTGAATTCGGCACCATCTATGGAAACATCGCCAACGCGCCAGGCGATGATCCTTCGAAGAAGGTCATCATCTGGAACCCGCCGAGCTAAGGCGTAATTGGCGGCCCCACCTCCGGGTGGGGCCGCTCCTGCCTGGGCGTAATTCGTCCCGTGAGAGGTCGTTGATCGAGAGCGCAGTTAAGCCTTGGCTGACACCAGCCAGGCCTTGCCCTGCATCATCACCCCTTGGTTCGGCACGTGGTGCTTTGCGAACAATTCCAGCAATTCACCCTCCGCCGCAGCTCGGACATCTGTTCCTTGCTCGTCCAGCGCTTTGCCGACGGCCATGGAGGACAACACGAAACTTACCGCTTCCTGCGCCGTTGCTCCAACGCCGCCAACCGGTTGCTGCCCTGTATAGGCCATGATGTCGGGACTCGAAAAACCACCGGCCGCAAGCACCTCGTTCAGATACTCCAGATCCTCGAATGCGAAGGGTCCTGGAGCGCGCGGTACAGCAGGTGGAATATCAACATGTCTGCGGACAACGCCCATCATTTCCATCATCCACAAATTGTCGCGCGGCGGAGCCCAAACTGCGAGATCGATACGCGCACCGGGCCGCAAAAGGCTGCGCAGGTTTGCAAAAGCCTGATGCGGCTCAGCAAAGAACATGCTGCCGAAGCGCGAAAAGAGACGATCGAATGGCGCATCCGGCAGTTGTACATTGCTGGCATCCGCACAGATGAAGCGGATATTGCCAACACCGGCGTCGCTCGCCCGCTTTGTCGACGCCGCAGTGAGGTCAGGCGAAATATCAATACCCAACACCTCACCCCCGGGAGCCACCGCATTGGCAATGGCAATGGTTGTGCCCCCACCGCCGCAGCCAATATCCAGCACACGCTCAACAGGCTGAAAATCAGCGCGGGCTAGTAGAGCTGCACCTATGGGTGCGATCATCCCTTCAAACCGCGCAAGATTGGCTAGCCACTTGGTGCCCATTTCCCCGGCCCAATCTTCGCCCTTGATCGTGCTGGTTTTATCACCCGACTGTTTCGTCATGCCGCTTCCCTCTCACAAGATTACAGAACCATAGGCCAGAATTCGCCATAAAAGGTAGTGACTAATTACTCACAAAAGCGCAAGGTGGTCAGATGCCCCGCACCAAACTCTCCGCCGATGCACGCCGTGCCGCCACTGTTGAAACGGTGATTGGCTTGGCAGCAGCCACCAATCCGGCGGACATTACGACTGCGCAGATTGCAGCGCAGATGGACGTGACGCAGGGCGCACTTTTCCGCCATTTTGCCGACAAGCAAGCGATTTGGACTGCAGTGATGGACTGGACTGCCACCACGCTGCTCGCGCGCTTTGATGCCGTTACAGGGGTGACGCCAATTGAACGGCTGCGTGCCATGTTTGCCACGCATATCGATTTCGTCGTGACCCACCCCGGCGTGCCCCGAATATTGTTTGGCGAATTGCAGCGGGATGGCGACGCGCTGGGCAAGATGAGCGTGCGCGCACTGATGGCCGCGTATCGCGAACGTGTGACGAACCTGCTGACTGAAGCAAAAGCGCAATCGCTTATCGCCGAGACGGTCGACATCCCCGCTGCGGCCACAATGTTCCTTGGCATGGTGCAAGGGCTGGCCATGCAAGCAATGGCAGCCAGTGATTTCACCACGATGCCCGCCGTTTCGGGGAGGCTATTCGACCTCTTTTGTGATGGACTGGGAGTGGCCAAATGACTTTGCCATTCACCATGAGCCGCCGCGGCTGGACATTGCTGGCCGTGTTAGCGCCACTTCTGCTGCTCTTTGCCTGGGTGGCATTCCGCTCTGGCCCGCTTGCCCCGGTCAATGTGACGATCGCGCAAGTAGAGGAGCGCAGCATTGCCCCGGCCATGTTCGGCATCGGCACCGTCGAGGCGCGCTACACCCAGAAAGTTGGGCCAACCGCTGCGGGCCGGGTGACAATGGTCGCCGTGGATGTGGGCGACATAGTAGTCGCAGGGCAATTGCTGGCACAAATCGATCCAATCGACCTCGACCAGCGCATCGATGCAGCGGCTGGCGGGACTGCGCGGTCAGCCGCGCTGGAACAGGCCGCAGTAGCTCAGATTGCGGATGCGAACGCCCGGGTCGTTCTCGCCCGATCCGTGGCCGCACGGACGGAAGAGCTGAAACGGGGTGGCTGGGTCACCGATGCGATGGTTGATCAACGCCGTCAGGAACTGGCTGCTGCGCAGGCAGGACTTGCGGCGGCGCAGGCCAATCGCAGTGCTGCCACAATGGATCGGGGACGTCTGGGCGCTGAACGATCGGCGTTGGTGGAGCAACGTGCCAACCTGCGCCTTGTCGCACCGCACGCTGGGCTGGTGGTGCGCAGAGCTGTGGAACCCGGCACAACCGTAGTGGCCGGTCAGGCTGTGATTGAGATTATCGATCCATCGCAATTGTGGATCAACGTACGCTTCGACCAGACCCAATCGGCTGGTCTGGCAGCGGGCCAGCAGGTGCGGATTGCTTTGCGATCGAGGCCGGATGCTCCCCTTTCCGGCATAATCGAACGCGTTGAACCGATGGCAGATGCGTTGACGGAGGAAGTGCTGGCCAAGGCACGGTTCACTATAACCGGCGGATTGCCCGCAATCGGTGAATTGGCCGAGGTAACCGTGGCCCTGCCGGCACAGGCACGATCACTGGCCATACCTAATGCAGCTGTACACCGGATTGATGGGCAGGTTGGCGTTTGGGTGGTCCGTGACGGCGATCTTGTCTTCGCGCCCGTCAGGCTGGGCGCTCAGAATCTGGAAGGCTGGGTGCAGGTGCTGCATGGCCTCACCCGGGGCGAGGACATAGTAATTCACAGCGCGCGGGCGCTATCGGCTAGCAGCCGATTCAGCATTGTCGACGCACTGCCATGATCAGCCTAGCGGGGCGCGATATCCTGCATGGCTGGGGCAAATTCGTTCTTACCGGTGTAGGACTGGGTTTGTTGATCGGTGTCACCTTGTCGATGGCGGGCGTCTATCGCGGCATGGTCGATGATGCGCAGGCCTTGCTGGACAATAGCCGAGCCGACCTGTGGGTCGTGCAGAAGGACACGCTCGGTCCCTATGCCGAACCGTCCAGCCTGACCGAAGACAGCGAACGCCCGATCCAGGCGATGCGCGGTGTCGCCCAAGCCGCGGGCGTAACTTACCTCACCATGCAGATTGCGCACGGTGACAAGGATGTGCGGGTAATGGTCGTCGGGGCGGAAATGGGCGAGCCGGGACTGCCCGGCCAACCCACCCATTTGATCTCCGGACGCCAGATCGTGCGTGGCCACTATGAAGCTGTGGCCGATGTGAAGACCGGCTTCGCAATTGGGGATCGCGTCAAAGTGCGCCGCAACTTCTACACCATCGTCGGGTTGACCAGCCGGATGGTGTCATCGGGCGGCGACCCGATGTTGTTCCTGTCGCTAAAGGATGCCCAGGCCGCCCAGTTCCAGAAGGACAGCGACGCCATTGTCCGTCAGAGGGCGCGCACGGCTGCCAATCCCCAACTGAACCCGCCGGGCAATCCGGCGGTTGCGCAAGCTGTAAACGCCGTTCAGTCGGGCAATAGCAACGTCAATGCCATTCTGGTCACCATCACACCGGATGCCGATCCCGATGAAGTCGCCGCCGCAATCCGCCGTTGGCAACGCCTCACGGTCTATACGCGCGCCCAAATGGAAGAGATCCTTGTCCAGAAACTGATTGCCAACTCGGCCCGGCAGATCGCAATGTTTCTGGTCATCCTTTCGATCGTGAGCGCAGCCATCGTGGCGTTCATCATCTATACCATGACAATCGGAAAAATCCGCGAAATTGCCGTGCTGAAACTGATCGGCACGCGCAATCGAACGATCTCGTGGATGATCTTGCAACAGGCGCTGGGGTTGGGACTGATCGGCTTCATCGTCGGCAAGATTGCTGCGAGCCTGTGGGCGCCCTTCTTCCCCAAATATGTTCTGCTGCTGCCATCGGATTCGATACTGGGCTTCTTGGCGGTGATGCTGATCTGCACAGTGGCCAGCTTTCTGGCCATCCAGGCTGGGATCAAGGTGGATCCGGCGGAGGCGATCGGTGGCTGAGGGCATCATCCTTGAGAATGTCGTCAAGACCTATGGCAGCGGCGACACGGCGGTTCATGCCCTGCGCGGCGTCGACATGGCCGTGGCCAAGGGCGAAGTGATCGGGCTGATCGGGCCATCAGGCTCTGGTAAGAGTACATTGCTCAAATGCCTTGGCGCAGTGATCGAACCGACGTCAGGCAAGATGACGATTGGCAATCAGTGTATTTATGACAATGGCTGGAAGGTTCGCGATCTGCGCGCGCTGCGCCGCGATATGATCGGCTTCATTTTTCAGGCCCCCTATCTGATCCCGTTCCTCGATGTGACCGACAATGTCGCGCTGCTGCCGATGCTGGCCGGAAAGCCGAATGCAGAGGCTCGAAAGATGGCGCGCGATCTGCTTGAAGCGCTTGATGTCGGCCACCGCGCCGCCGCCATGCCCTCACAGCTTTCGGGTGGGGAGCAACAGCGCGTGGCGATTGCCCGGGCATTGATCAATCGTCCTCCGGT
This sequence comes from uncultured Sphingomonadaceae bacterium, assembly GCA_964404985.1. Classification (GTDB taxonomy): domain Bacteria; phylum Pseudomonadota; class Alphaproteobacteria; order Sphingomonadales; family Sphingomonadaceae; genus Hankyongella. The sequence continues at coordinate 41,500 of CAYOMD010000022.1, read as the reverse complement.
TATCCTTGCCGATGAACCCACTGCGCCGCTGGATGGCCAGCGTGCTCTTGCTGTGGTGGGGCTTCTCAACGACATGGCCCGGCAGTTCGATACCGCGATCATCATTGTCACTCATGATGAAAAGATCATCCCGACCTTCAAGCGGCTCTATAATATTCGAGACGGCCATACGGTTGAGGAAACACCGGGTCATCATGAGCCAGAAGCATCGTTCGGAATATGACCTCCGTGACAACCTTCAAGACAAGGGCTAAGTGGCGGCGCGAATGAACACCTTGCGCACCTTCACTTTCCAGCGGCGAACATGGGCGATGGTGCTTGTGGCGATCGCCCTGCTCGTTCGCGGACTGATCCCTGCGGGCTATATGGTGGCACCCTCAGCGCTCACACTAAGCGTTCAGATTTGTTCGGGTTTCGAGAACGAGCACAGCACCATCGAGATTGTGGTGCTGCGATCGGGCAATGGGCAGGACCGCTCAGGCGATCATAGCCAGAAGAATCCACCTTGCGCCTTTTCCGCCCTGTCGATGGCGTCGATCGCGGGGGCGGATGGCCTTTTGCTCGCATTGGCACTCGCATTCATCCTCATAACGAGCGCACGTCTCGTTGCGTTGCCGGTGCATCGGCGCTTTGCGCATCTGCGCCCGCCACTGCGTGGCCCTCCATCATTCGCCTGACAAAACGACCTGAACCTGCGGACTGATCCGGGCCACAATCGCGCCTGAGCTCCGCATCAATTTCAAGGCAAGTCACCCGAACCGGCATCTTCGATGCGGGCGGCGGGACTTTGCATGTTTTGCGAATGATCTGAACCATGAAGACTTCACTCTTGAGCCTGGCGGTCGCCCTGACCGCTTCCACGCCTGCCTTTGCCGCTGAAGGTGATGAACAATCAGCCGACACCATTGTCGTAACAGCGCCGCGCCTGACGGCAACCAATGCCGCGACCGAAGCTGACGAGGAACTGTCCACCGGGCCCGATGGCGCGGCCTTTATTGCGCGTCAGCCCGGCGCGGCTCTCGTCGCGAATGGCGCGCTTTCGGGCCAAGTGCAGATGCGCGGGCTGTTTGGCGAGCGCATCCTGCTGCGGATCAATGGCCAACGTTTCGCGACAGGTGGCCCCAACGCCATGGATCCGGCGATGCACTATGCACCGATGATGCTGATCGACAGGATCGAGATTGCACGCGGCATTTCCCCGGTGCGCGACGGCCCGGGACTGGGTGGGGGCGTCAACACGATCCTCAAACATGCCCGCTTTGGCGACGGCTCCAGCCTGTCACCGCAGATCGACCTGACCAGCCAATATCGTAGCGCCGATGACAGTGTGGCCATGGGCGGTCTTGTGGCTCTCGCCAGCGACAGCCTGCGCCTCGGCGTGATCGGCTCCTATGAAACTGGCGATGACATCCGCTTTCCAGGTGGACGCATTGACAGCACGTCGTTTCATCGCGCTGTCTATGGCGTCCAAGCCGGCTTTCGGGCCGGTCCCGGCGAGTTCAGTCTCGAATATCGGCGGCAGGATACCGGCCGCTCGGGCAACCCACCGTTCGCCATGGACATTGTCTATTTCCACACTGACTTTGCCCGCGCAGGGTTTGAAGGTGACCTCGGCGACAACATGCGTCTGGAGGTCCACGCCAATTACACTGGCGTGTCCCACCGCATGAACAACTTTGAATTGCGCCCTGCGCCGGCAGTCGCAATGACTAGGCAGTCGGACACTTATGCCGACACAATGGCAGCTGATGCGTCGCTGCGCTTTGGTTCGGCAGATCGCCACATCCGGGTCGGCGCTGATTTCGAGCTGATCGACAAGGGCTACGTGCTCTATAATCCCCTGTCTTCGGCCTTCTTCATCCACCCGCTTGATAGGGCCAGCAGCGACCGTGTGGGCGGTTTTGTCGAATGGCGGAGCGGCTTTGGTGCCATTGAATCCGAACTGGGACTACGCATCGACCGCCACGGCGCATCGACCGGTGCATCGCGCTTTGGCCCCGGGGTTCCGGCAGGTCCGGTCAATCTTGCCAATGCCTTTGCACTGGCCGACCGCAACTGGTCGGGCACCAGCATCGATGCTTCGCTGCGGCTATGGGCAGAGATGGGCGCGTTCACCCCGCGGTTGACGCTCGCGCACAAGACGCGCGCACCCAGCCTGATTGAGCGCTATTCTTGGTTGCCCACTGAAGCCAGCGGTGGTCTCGCCGACGGGAACATCTATGTCGGCGACGTCAATCTCAGAATCGAAAAAGCGTGGATCGCAGAGCTTGGCGTCGACTGGCAGGGTGACACTGCCTACGCCCGACCGGTCATCTACTATCGCCGGATCAACGATTTCATTCAGGGTGTGCCGTTCGACACGACCCCCGGCATTCTCAATACCCCGGTCGAAATCGTATCGAATGGCAGCGGTGATCCCACCCCGCTGCGCTTTGCCAACACCGATGCACGCATCTGGGGCGCAGACATCGCTTTTGGCGCGAAGATTGCGGGTCCGTTGCGTATCGACGGTGTCGCCAGCTATGTCCGTGCAGAGCGGACAGACATTACCGACAATCTCTACCGCATGGCACCAGCCAACGGCCGTCTGGCAGTGAGCTGGGAGGAAAACCGTTGGTCGATCTCGGTCGAAGGCCAGTTCATCGCCCGGCAGAACCATGTGTCCGCTACCAACACTGAGGCGCCGAGCGCTGGCTATGTCCTTGCCAACATCTCTGGCTACTGGCTGATCCGCGACGGTGTCCGGCTCGATCTTGGCATCGAGAATCTGTTCGACACCTACTATCTCGATCATCTGACCGGATAACAGGGTCCGATGTCCCGTTGGGATCACGTTTGCCAGGCGCAGGCCGCTCCGCCTTCGCCCGGATCCGCTGGGCGATGTAGCAAAAGGCGGGCGCTTGTCTGCACTGTGCCGACGAGCGCCCGCCAACTTAACCGTTGTCGCCAGCGAGCGCGGCGCAGCGCTCCCCGGTCAGAGCCAATACTTGGCCCTGGACGGTAGCGGCAGCCTCGGCCTCCGCCGCGAAAGCCGGGAGCCGAATGGTTTCTACCGCCTGTGCGAGGCTGCCGGTCAATTCGGCAATGGCTGTTTCCGCATCACCTTGGGCCAGGCCGATCGTGCGTGCCAGCGTCATGAAATCCCGGCGCGTCAGCCGATCATCCTTGCCACCCAGCTTGAGCGCCATGCGATCGCCGCCAAGACCCGGGAATACCCGCGTCGTGACCGCATCATACAGCGGAGCGAAGCGAACCGAGGTGAAAGCCTTGGCATTCGGTTCGGCGATTTTGAGCAGCGCGAGATTTTTGAGGTGCATATCGCCATCGGCAATCAGCCAGGCAAAAACCGCACGGCGGAACAGGATATCGAGATCCGCTGCAGGGTCGGTCGACAGCGGCCGCAGTCCGCGCGCCATCCGCTCTATCGTCCCGTCATATTTGGCAGAGGCAGGAAGATCGAGGATCGAGCAGAAATCCTCAAGCGCGATCCGCCTCTGATCATCCGGCTCCAGGCGGATGTCGAACCGCTCTACAATGAGCGCGGGAGCCATGCCATCGGGCATCGCCGTCAGGGCGACATCAGGCGCGGCAAAGCCTGCAGCGCGGCCAAGTTCAAGGCAGAGCCATTCCACGATCGGCAGCATCTCGAAGCCAGCGGTGCCTGCTGGTTTGAGGATATGGGTAAATGGCAGATCGATGGCCGGAAGGAGTGTGCCATCGGGTGCCAGATGCATCGGCGCCTTGATCTGAACACCCGACAAGCGCGGTGTTTCGGCGCGCGCGAATATGCGCGCGAGGTTTTGCTCGAAACTCTCCTCGATGGCACCGCGCGCCGGGCCATCATAGTGGCCAGTGAAACGGCCTGCCTCGACAAAGCCGCTCAGCTTCGTCGTGAGAATGTCAGCCGGTAGTGCCGTCAACTCGTCGCGCGTCTCGACCACAGCGACGTTCGACATATAACGCCGTCCACGCTTCAAAGCTTCGCGCTCGTCCCGCTCGTGAAGCACCTTTGCGAGCCAGCCTTCCGGCAGGAGGGATTCGACAAAAGCCGGAAGTTTGCCGGGCGTTGTCTCCCGGATGAGCGTCGGCCCTGAGCGCCGGGCCGGCTTCCAGCGCCACTCAAAGCCGTCATGGGCGAGGTTCCCGAGCGGCTCGCCATGCCAGGCGATCATCAGATCCAGCGCTGCCTTGTTTACGGGCGCTTTGGCCGTACCCGGCTGCGCCATAAGGAAGCGTTCAGCGGCTTCGCCTTCGCGATACCAGCCATTTTCGCGGGCCAGTGCCCAGACTGCATCGGCGGCTTCCTTGGTCGTGCCGTGCTCCTCGACGAGACGCGCAGCCAGTTGGACGCGCATCTCGGCGGTGATGGCGCTGGCATGTTCGCTGCGCAGCCGAAATGCTTCCAGAAAGCGTTGCCGCGGGGAGGATGCATGAATACGCAGCTCGCCCTGATCATCACCAACCACCGCTGATGCGGTCGAAGGGTGCTTCGGCGCTTCGTTCTGGACGATTTCCAGGCTGCGCAGCCGCGTGCGTTGGTTGCGTTTTCCGCTTATAAAAAGCCTGCCATCGGGTGTCGGAGCAAGCAGGACCGCGCTCGCCGACGACAGATAGGCATTGGGATAGAGATACTGTGCGATGCGGATCGCGTGGCCCATTATGGCAGCGTCCGCATCGACATCTTGATCGATATATATGCCGCGCACGAGCTGGACGAGCTCGCCCGCTTGCGCGCGCTGGTGCGCGCGCTTGGCATCGATCGTTTCGCCGACCAGATGGACTGTCATAGGATTATCTCGCACTTCAGATGCGCGTTAATCCCACGGGTGGATGTGATATGCAAGAATTATCTCGCATCTCACATGCACGTTAATTCCGCAAGCAGGTGCGGTGCGGAGCACACCGCTGAGGGCAAGCACCGACCCACCTCTGGACTAGGCTATTTCTGCTTGATCCCGCAGCATGTCCGAAATGCGTATACATTTTTCGGACAACGCTCTGGAAGCGCCTATTACTGGCCTACCGTCGGATATTGCGGAGAGTTGTCACCTCTTCCGGATGGCGATCAAGAATCTCAATCAAGCCGACTGCAGCTTCGCTGGGCTGCATTGTACCACGCTCATACTTTTGGAACGCTCGCCGACCGCCTCCAATGATCCTACCCGCCTCTTCTTGCGTGAGGCCAAGCTTCTTGCGCACGGCTTTAACCCGTGCGGCATAGGCCGCTCGCAACTCGAGATAGGCTTGATCTATCGTTTGAAGTTCAGCGCCCGAATGGATGGAATCGCCATCGTCTTCAGGATACCAGCCCGGCACCTCCACTTCGCGTGACAACGAGCCAACGCTCAGCGTTTGCATCCGCGCGTCACGGCGAAGCACATCACCGGTCTTGGGATGAAAGCGAGTCTGACCCATCTTCAAACCTCCTTGCCCGATGTCGATCGAATATCGTTGAGCATCTCACTGGCAAACCCCAGCGCGAGATGCTGTCTTTGGCTTCCAAAAATACACCTTCAAGGTTAAATTTCAACTGCTGCCGTTTGCCTGACCGGGCGCAACGATGCAGCGCCTTCGGCAAGCAGGCGGGCGATCTCGTCTGACGTTTTGCGCACCGCTAGCTTCAGAGCTTCATCGATATGGATGTAGTCCTGCGTCACGTTCTGTGAAGCATGCCCGAGCATGGCCCGTATCGTCAGTTCTGTGAATCCAAGCTCGCCCGCGATGCTGCCGAAAGTGTGGCGAAGGGTATGAAGTGTTGCGCCCTCAATTCCAGCCCACTGGCAAACTCTCCGGAAACAGGCTGGTGCAGCCTGGTATGCGCCAGCGCCCGTCATTGACGGGAACACGTAGGGGTTACCAACGATCTCGGGTTGAGCGAGAACGACCTTCAGTGCTTCTGGGCCGATCGAGCGGACCTGAGCATCGGTTTTGGTATCCGGGAAGGAGACAAACCCGCCCTCCGCATGCACCCAGGCGCGCTTCATCGACTGCGCCTCTTCCCGTCTGTATCCTGTCAGCGCAAGTGTCCGTACCACCGCAAGTGCTGTCGGATTTTCGCCATTACGTTCGGCATAGGCGATGGCTTTACCGAACGCGACGAGTTCGGCAGTGCTGAGCCGCCTCGTCTTCTTGTTGATTGCGAGTTTCTTGGCTCCTCTGGTTGGGTGCTCCGCAATCAGCCCCTTGTGCTTGGCATGACCCAAAATGGCTTGCAGCGACCCGAGGCATCGCGACGCGACGCCAGGTCCGCCAGCGGGCCGACCACCACGGCCTTTACCTCTAGCCTTGGCAGTTTTCCCGTCCCGGACATCAGCCTGCATCTGCTCGACATCCGCGATTGTCAGCCTTTTCGCCATGCGATGGCCAAGAATCGGTTTGATGTGAGTGTTGATCCTGCTCTCATCCATCGCGAGCGAGGAGGCCTTGATTGGACGGTTCTTGCGGCCAAGAATGTTGCCGGCGCGGGCTTCAACCAGATACCAGTCACAGATCTCGGCGACGGTCATTCCACTGCGGGCCTGATGAATTGCCTCTGCTGGGTCCTGACCACCAGCAACTTCGCCAAGCTTGATCTTCGCCAGATCCCGAGCCTGCTCCGTCGTGATGACACCATAGCGGCCGAGATTGATGCGCCGCTTGATCCCTTCGATGTTGCGGTACTGAACGATGAAGGTCTTGAGCCCCGATGGCAGCGCCCGCAAGCCGAAGCCCCGGATCTCGCTGTCCCACAGGACGGCCTGTTTATCTTTAGGCGGCGCGAATGCGTCCACATTGCGCTTGTTCAACTTCGCTGTCGGCATATTTGACCCTCCATTTGGAGACAAAGATTTTAGAGGGGTGCTTTGTCTCCATTTTGTCTCCAGATTTAAGCGTTTCGAGGGTATTATGGGCGGAGACAATCGTAAAGGGAAACATCATAAATATATGATTTAGCGTAGATAATAGTACTTGGGAAAGTTTGGGAAAAGTGGCCGAAATATTTTGCCAAGGTCGGGGTCGAGGGTTCGAATCCCTTCGCCCGCTCCAGTTTTTTTCCAAGACTTTCGAGACTTACAGGCCTCCGGGCCACCCTCATCGTTTGCCTGCAGAGTTCCCGCAGTTCAGTCTGCGTTTGGTTTGACACATTGAGTAAGTTGTGACCGTTTTTCCACTTAGAATTTTAGTGCACTGTCACCGTCATTATTGTCACCTTAAATACCCAATTGTGTTCACTCTTCGGCATCTCTACGTTGTGACAGCTGGCGAGAGTAAAACCAGCCAATTCCAATGAGGCTGAAGCCGAGCACCATGAAGCTTGCAATTCTCAGCAGGCCTTCCAGACCGGCGGCATCGATCAGGAAAACCTTAATCACTGCGGCAAGAATCAGAACTAGCGAGCCGATGCGCCAACTGCGCAGGCTTCGCCATGAGCCCCACCAGAGGAAGCCGAGCGCCAGCACGATCCCCAATAGCGAGATCAGCAAGCTTTCGGTCTGATCCACTTCGCGCGACGTCAGCACTGATCCGGCGAAAACCTGCCGCAGCAACGAAAAGGCAAGCAAAGAGACAAGCGCCATCATGGCCGAGTCGACTGCAAGCGCCACTTCGTGCGGGCTATCGCTAAACAGCCTGCGCACCAGCCATAACGCGGTGAGGACAGCGACGTAGGCAAGCGTCAGCCAGTTGGCGAACGGGGTCGGCCCGACGTACTGGACATCGAGCAGAGGGTTGTGCAGCAACAGCGTGAACAACCCGAAGTGAGCCAACACGGTGCCGATAAGGCCCAGAGCGACCCGTCTGCCCAAGGGTTGGGTAAGGTACTTATTAGCGCCGAGAGCCGCCAGCACCAGCATCGCTTGCCAGACGGTGCGCTCTCCCATGCCGTAGTGTTCGAACTCGAACGTAGAGGTGATAGCGAAAGCTTGCTTGTAAAGGCTGTGAAGCACCACCATGCCGACAATGCCGAGCAAGAGGAGTGCCGCCTTGGTAATGCCTGCCCCCTGGTTGCTGTTTCTCCACACCAACACGCTGAGCCCAGTTGCAAAGGGGGCAACTCGTAAGGCCAGATCGAGTGGAGCAATCGCTCCGGCAAGTAGGAAGGGCTCGCCCACCAATGCCAGCATCCCGGGGATAGTCCAGCCAACCAGCGGCACGATTGTCCACGCCGCCGTTATGGCAAGAGCGCTTGCCCATGCGGCCATGCGCTGCGGCACAGTGAGGAACATTGCCATTGCGCTGGCAGCAGCGATCCAAGCGAGAGAGACGCTCGGCACGACCTGAGCGATGGCCCCGTAGAGCAGGAGAACCGCAAACACCTCACCCGCCGCGCGCGAGGCCTGCTGTCGGCTGACGAAAGCCATTGCTACAAAGGGCGCGGTAGCTGCCGTCCAGCGAAGCCCGGCGCGCAGCGTGTCTACGGGTTGCGACAGGTCGCCCAGATGGGTCAACTCTCTCCCGAAATCGGGCGTGATGAGAAGCGTGACCAAACTGACAGCCGTCCCCGTCCAAGCGGCGCTGCGCAAGGCAACGGCATCGCGCCTCGCATGGCACCATAGGAGCGGCGCACTCACTGCCAGCGCCATCAACGGTGCTAACCATGCAGGGGTCACCAGCAGCAAGGCCGCATAACTAAGCAGCGCTGCTGATCCGAGGAGGATCAGCACACTGTGGGTGTCGTTTTCCTGACTTTGACGCCACAGCAGGACAAAAGCAGCACCCGGTAACAGGGCAAGCCCTGCCATAGTCACCGCCAGTGGAACCTCATTGTCTAAGTCGGCCCGGCTTCCATAATGTCCGTATGCTACCAGCCCCATGAAGAGGCTGACAGCGGCAAGCTGCGCCACATCGATCAGCCTCGTCCGAGCGCAAACCTGATAGGCGAGTGGCACACCGGCAAAGATCGCCACCTGCGTCACGGCAACCAAAGCGAAAAACTGTGGTTCGGGATCAGGCCAGATCGCCAGGAGCCACAGCCCCGCTCCCGCAGCCACCACCGTGCCGAGACGCAATTGTTCGAAACGCCAACCCAGCGCGGACAGTGCCGCAGCGATCAGCATGTACAGGCCCCATGTGAGCGGCGCAAAACCCGCATTGCTCACCAGCACCGACATCTGCAAGGTCGCCAGACCACCTGCGATCAAGTGCGGCAGGCTCGACCCACCCTTCGCATAGAGGAATGCTGGCAAGACAGTAGCCAACACGATGAGGTAGAGGCCCAGTGCTGCTAAATCCGAACTGCTTGAAACGCCCAACACCATCAAAAGCAAGCCCCAGCCAAGACCTGCGGCCAGTGCGGCAAGACTTAGCCAGCTACGCCCCTGCGCCTGCCCGCTCCAAGCAAGCCCGCCCGTGATCAGCGCAAGGTAAAAGGACAGCAGCGGAACATTGCTACTGTCGCTATCGACGAGCAGCGGGGCAGCAAAACCGCCAACCATACCGATCACCGCGCAAGGCAATCCAAACCGGAAAGAAAGCGCAATTGCGGCTGCAGTGACACTTGCCAGACCCACGAACGCAGCACCCGCTCCGATCAGGCCATAGGTCGTGCCGGCCAGATAGAACGCGCCGTAAAGGGTCGCAAGGCCAGCGCCAGCGAGCGCCTGTCGCACGCGCGGATCGGAGAACTTCTCGTTGAAGCGATAGACAGCCTCTGCCGCAGTAAGCAGCCCGACGCCGAAAGCAAAGCTCATGAACACGCGGACGCCAGGAGTCAACAGGCCCGCCTCGATCGAGAAACGAACCAGGAAAATGCCTGCAATCGCCAAGGCAAAACCTCCGCCCCAGATGGGCAGGCGACGCCCGAAGATATCCTCGAAGTCGAAGGAGAAACCTCGCGGCATCGCGTCCCGGAGCACGTTGTCATGCAAGCTGGCATCTGCTGAAACCGGCTCGGCGGCGATCATCTGCGATACCACAGACTCTGCCATTGCAGGGGCAGTCTCAGCAGGTTCGATAGCACTTTCCTGGAGCTCAAAACCTGAGCGTTCCTGGGATTTGGATGAGATCGCAATAGCGGACCTATCTGGCGATACCTCTGTCACCTCGCTCGCTTGCAATGCGACCGGTTCTCCCGAGTCCGACTGGCGATCGAATAAAGAGTCTCGTAATCTGTCGAGCTCTATGTCGAGATCAGCGATCCGGCTCTCAAGGCTCGTCACCCGCCGCCATGAGGCCGCGATCAATCCGCCAAACAGAAGGATGAAGAAAATATCCATGACCCCTTTGACCTAGTCGCAAAGCTTCGGGTGAATTGCAATCACCATGTCCTGCAGGCTTCGTTTTTGGGCGCATTTTAGCATGTTAAGGCACAGTTGAAGCGATTTCCCCACTTTGCGTTCGGCGGCACTTCTTGCATCGTGATGGCAGCCAAAGCCCAGCAAAGGGCTATGACGCCTCGAATTACGGTGACAGTGTACTGAATGTACGAAACGGTCTGCCGGCAGGCACTAAAGAGCGGTTGTACGATCTGAGGATAGCAGACGTCTCACGTTCTCTTTGGATTGCCGCGATTTCTTAACCATCGAATGGAGCCATTCGATTGGAAATCTCTCTACGCCGTTTGCGCGTATTTCATTTCTTTGAGTTCTACTTCGGTGCAGACGCGGTTCCGACCGGATTGCTTGGCCAGATAGAGGGCAGCATCTGCGCGCTCCAGCAAGTCCTCGATCGAGTCGTCTCGCCGCATCTGTGCGATGCCGAGCGACATGGTGACCTGGCCGATGGCGTGGGAGGAGCGACGCACCTTCAGCGTGCGCGAGGCGACAAAGTCGCGGAATTGCTCGCCAATATCGCTGGCCGCTTCCAGGTCCTTGCCGGGCAGCACGACGACAAATTCCTCGCCACCATAACGCGCCGCAAAGCCCAGGCCAGTCGATTGCCGCTCCAGTGACTGCGCGACCAGCCTCAGGACCTCATCACCCAGACGGTGGCCCCAGGTGTCGTTGAAGGTCTTGAAGTGGTCGATATCGCAGAACATCACGGTCAGCGGCTTGCGGTCGGCCAGGCAGCGCGCAGCCTGCGCGTCGAGATAGGTCTGCAGGGCCTTGCGGTTCGGCAGGCCGGTGAGCGGATCGGTGCGCGATTCAGAGCTGACCCGATCCAGCTCATTGCGCAGGCGCTCGATCTCGGCCGTCGACTGGGCCAGTTGATTTTCCAGCCGTTGCGTCTTGGCAACCATGGCATCGGTCGCAGAACTGAGCCGTGCAATCAGTTCGGCCTGCACCACAGGGTCGGTTACATTCTCCAGTTTGCGGCCGCCGGCAACGAGGGTTTCCCCGTACATCTGCGCTGAGGTGCTCATGGCGGCGAGACTGGAGGAAATCGACGAGAGTTCGGCAATTCCGGTGAGTGCGATCTCACGCAGAACATCCTCGGAGTCCGGGTCTTCAATCTTGGCGCGCACAGCGGTTAGGGCGGATTCTGTCAATCCGCCGGCGATCTCCATCTCCTGATCGAGCAACGCGCTGAGCAGGGGATCGGCACCTTCGACATAGCGGTAGATGAGGCAGAAGTTCTTGGGGTTTTGTTCAATCCCGGATTCGGCAAGCCAGCCCCAAGCGCGTGTTGCGTGCTCTGCTGTCTTTTCGCGACCAGTATTGGCCATGGTACCAAACATCCCCTGTGAAGGATTAGGAACTCGGAAATTGTAATCCCGGATCTTAAACCTTGCCCTGAGAGGACCTTATCGCATGAGAAATAAAAAAAAGTTTACGCGCCGGGCGTTAGAGCATTTGCCAGCCAGTTGGAATCATCTGGCGTTTAAGAAAATGCGGCAAACCAAAGAGATAGAAGGGCGATCTGATCGAGTCAGATCGAAAACCGCTCAAAACATCAGCCCTGCAATGCCGAGCGGGCGGATACGCGCAGGAATGCGGGGACATCCTTGCCCCAGCCTAGCGGCTCGGCGTCATCGTCCTGGCGCTGGCGACCACCCCGCGTTCGGCTAGGCTGAGATGCCTTGCGTTGCGGTGCCTCCCGGGGCTGTTGTGGCGTTTCTGCAGCCGCAGTCCCTGGTGCCTCCGGCCTGGCATTGCGCGGGGTGCGTCGACGCCGGGATGCGGGTTTTTCCGCTGCATCAGCGGACTCCGGGGCATCGTCGCCAACGAGCGGGATTTGCACTTGCAGCAGTTTCTCGATCGCCTGCACCGCATCCAGCTCCGCGGGTGTCGAGAAGGTGATGGCGATCCCCGACCGTCCGGCGCGACCGGTGCGCCCGATACGGTGGATGTAATCGTCCGGATGGATCGGCACATCATAGTTGAAGACGTGGCTGACACTGGGGACATCCAGGCCACGGGCCGCCACGTCGCTGGCAACCAGGATCGGTAATTCCCCTGAGCGGAACTTGTCGAGTTCAGCCTGCCGCTCCGGCTGCTCCATGTCGCCGTGCAGGCGGCCAACCGTGAAGCCATTGCGCTTCATGGCGGTGTGCAGCTCGCTGACATCCCGCTTGCGGTTGCAGAAGATGATAGCGTTCTGGATCGGTTCGCTACGCAGGAGGTCGCGCAGCTTGTCGCGCTTGCTGCGCGCAGACAGGCGGTAAAGCCGCTGCTCGATGAAGGTGTTGGCGGTCGCCGGACGGGAGACCTCGATCAGCTTTGGCTCATTGAGGAACTGATCCGCCAGGCGCTTGATGGGCGGTGGCATGGTGGCGGAGAAGAACAGCGTCTGCCGGCGCGGCGGCAACACTTTGCAGATCCGCTCGATATCCGGCACGAAACCCATGTCGAGCATTCGGTCGGCCTCGTCGATCACCAGGATCTCGACGCCGGACAGCAGGATTTTAGAACGCTCGAACTGGTCGATCAGGCGTCCCGGTGTCGCAATGAGAACGTCAACACCCTTTTCCAGAAGCTTGTCCTGGTCGCCGAATGCCACGCCGCCGATGATCAGCGCCTTGGTGAGCTTCTGGAAGCGGCCGTAGCGCTCGAAACTCTCCGAGACCTGGGTGGCGAGTTCCCGTGTCGGCTCCAGGATCAGCGAACGCGGCATGCGCGCACGCGCGCGGCCCTGGGACAGAATATCGAGCATCGGCAGGGTGAAAGATGCCGTTTTGCCCGTACCGGTCTGGGCGATACCCAATACATCACGCCCTTGCAGCACGATGGGGATCGCCTGTGCCTGGATCGGCGTTGGCTCTAGATAGTTCATCTCGGCCAATGCGCTGAGCAGTTCCTCGGATAATCCGAGCGCGTGAAAGGACATCAAGCATCCGTTTTAGAGTGAACGCCCCCTGCTGCGACGCAGAAAGCCTCGCGGCTATACGTGAGCCGGTGCGTCATTGGCAATCCGTACACCGCAGATTGCGCACGATTTTCAGCTTTTATAGCTTTTTTATTATAACTCAGCTGATGAACTGCTCAAGCAGGATGCGATCAGCCAGTGTGTGGCCGGGATCAAACCATAACTCCAGCGCCAGGTTTCGATCCGCGACGATGCCGACCGATGCAACATCGCGCACCTCGATCTGGTCGGCAACTGCCGAGACCGGGCGCTTCTGACTCTCCAGAATGCGGAATTCAATCTCCGAGCCCAATGGGATAATGGCACCGCGCCAGCGCCTTGGCCGGAAGGCGGATATGGGGGTCAGGGCCAGCAGGTCGCACCCGAGCGGGAGAATGGGGCCATGCGCCGAGAGATTGTAGGCGCTGGAGCCGGCAGGTGTTGCCACCATCACACCGTCGCACACCAGTTCAGGCATGCGCACCAGGCCATCAATGCGGATTTCGATCTTGGCGGCCTGGCGCGTCTCCCGCAGCAGTGACACCTCGTTGATGGCCGGTGAGTCCACAACATCACCATGGATCGTGCGTGCGTGCATCCGCAACGGGTTCAGGAAAAAGCGCTCAGCCCGCTGCAACCGCTCGATCAGCCGATCCTCGCTGTAGGCGTTCATCAGAAAACCGACAGTCCCCTTGTTCATGCCGAACAAAGGGATCCGCTTCTTCATCACCTGGTGCAAGGTCTGCAGCATGAAACCGTCCCCGCCGAGGACCACCAGCACATCGGCGTCTCTGGGGTCGGACCAGGGGTAGAGGGTCTCCAGACACGCGCGCGCAGTCATGGCCTCAGGCGTGGCACTGGAGACCAGCCCGAGCCGGTGACGCAAGGGGTCAAAACTTGCAGGGCCGGCGATCACCATGTCAGCCGCCCGTCATGTTCATGCGACGCGCGACCCGCGGTGCCACATTGCGCCGATCGACGATGAAATCGTGGCCTTTGGGCTTGCGTGCGATGGCATCGCGCACGGCCTGTGCCAGGCTTGTATCGTCCGGTGTCTCGCGCAGGGCAGCACGCATGTCTGCGTGATCGTCCTGGCCCAGGCACATGTAGAGCTGACCGGTACAGGTCAGGCGCACGCGGTTGCAGTTTTCGCAGAAGTTGTGGCTGTTCGGTGTGATGAGGCCCAGGAGTCGGCCGGTTTGCGCAATCGTGAAATAGCGGGCCGGGCCGCCGGTACGATGCGGGCTCGGCGTCAGCGTCCAGCGGGAGGCGAGGTCGGTGTAGACGTCCTCAAGCGAGAGATATTGGTCGAAGCGGTCCTCGTCGACGAGGCCGACCGGCATGGCCTCGATCAGGGTCAGGTCATGTCCCTGTTCGCCGCACCAGCGGATCATGGCGTCGAAGGCGGTGTCGTTTACGCCCTTGAGGGCGACCATATTGATTTTTACGCCGAGGCCTGCCGCTTTTGCCGCCTGCAGACCCTCCATGACCTGCTCGAGCCGGCCCCAACGGGTGATCCGGGTGAACTGCTCAGGGTCGAGCGTATCGATCGAGACATTGATCCGCCGTACCCCGGCATCGACGAGGTCATCGGCAAAACGCGCGAGCTGACTGCCATTGGTGGTCAGGGTCAGCTCCTCAAGTCCACCGGGGCCAATGCGGCGCCCGAGCGCCCGGATCAGACCCAGCACATCGCGGCGCACCAGTGGCTCGCCCCCGGTCAGCCGCAGGCGCTTGACGCCCATGCCGATGAAAACGCCGCACAGCCGTTCCAGTTCCTCGAGCGACAGAACATCCGCTTTGGGCAGGAACGTCATCGTCTCCGGCATGCAGTAGACGCAGCGGAAATCGCAGCGATCGGTCACCGATACCCGCAGATAGGTAATCGCGCGGGCAAAAGGATCGATCAGCGGCAGCTGAGCTATATCGGGCTGCACGTAGACGAGGGTCATGGGTTACGCTCTCCGGCAACGAGGCGACGAGCGGAGACCATAGCGCTGAAAATTGCGAAAGTAAGTATCTGCGTGGCTCAGCGCAGGCTGTCGAGCAGAGACTTTTGCAGGGTGTCGATGCTGCGGATCAGGCTGGCGTTGGCGCGGTATGAGGCAACCGCCAGCTTCGTGTTCACGATATCCTCGGCGAGTGAGGGGACGTAGGCGTTGCTGCTCAGCGGAACAGCGCTCTGCCCGGACAGGCTGGGGCTCGGGGTAGAAACCTGGCCTGGCTGCGCGGAAAGCGCATCTTGGAAGCTTTTTGCTTCGGTTGCCGGGCGTTGCACGATGCTTGCAGCGGTCGCGTTGATACGCCGCGTCGCATCGTTAAGCCCGGCGACGGCAATCGTGAGTGCCGGTCGCATGTACACCATCCCTTGTCGACCCGTCGTGCGCAGGTGCGCCGACGAATTCCTACTCCGGTCAGGGTGCTGACTTGTGCCGCAGCTTTTCCTGACCTGATAACTTTTCACACAGAAAACCTAATGAAATGTGAATATTGGTCCGTATCTTCATGTGCGTCAGTTTACGGTGGACGCCGCGGACGCGGCCTGTAACAACAGCAGAAGAGGGGACTTACAGGAAGGGTCGTCAGGTGTTGATGCCGGGCGTATCAGCGCTGATTACGGGAAAGCGGGCATCGGTGCTGTGCCGTCAACTCGCCTCTTTAGGTGTTACGGCGCAAGACCACAGCAGCTTTGCGGATGTGACGGCAGCCCTCCGGCGCAGCCAGGTGGGCGTCCTTGTGCTGGATGCGCGCGATGACGCCGCAGACGCGCTTGCGGCGCTGGATCGTGTGGTGCGCATGCAGGGGGAGCGTGAACTGGCCTCGATCATACTGCTGCGTCAGGGCGATCACGAAAGCCTGTCCCGCGCGCTGGAGAGCGGCATTACCCATTTCCTTATGGCACCGATAAGGCCGGTCGAGCTGGCGCAGACCATAAGGGCAGCCGGCACTGTCAGTCAGCGCATGCAGGCGGCGCGAACCGCCCGGGCACTGAGCGTCGCGCAGGCCCTGGACCAGGAGTTGCCCCGCTGGGCGCTGGATGCGGAGCAGGGCCTGGTCGGCCTCTCGGACGATCTGCAAAAAATGATTTCAGCCGTGAGTGGCCAAAACTGGTCCGCCCGCAGCATCCTGCGCAAGACACCGGCGGAGGAACGCCGGGTCCTGTTGCGGAAAATCCGTATGCTGTTCGCAGAAGGCGGCAGCACGACGGTGTCGCACACGCTGTTGCTTGGCGGACGACAGATTGCGCTTGCACACCATATCAGCGCGCATCGGGATGCAACGGGTCGGGTACGCACGCTGCTGGCGACTGTTGAAGACCGTGACGCCGCCTCTAGCCGCGAGCAGTTGAACGCGCACTTCGATCCCCTCACGGGCTTGCCGACGCAAAGTTATGCGCGCGCCTGGCTGAGGCAGCTTATAGAGCATTCACCCCAGAAGAATTATGCGGTGATCGAAATCGCGGTTGCGCGTTTCGGCTATATCAATGCAGCTTATGGCCGGGAGACTGCCGAGGCCTTGTTGCAGGCCCTGGCGCGGCGATTGCGTCGCCTGGCATTCGCAGACAGTGGCGAGTCCCCAACAGTCATACTCTCGCGGTTGAGCGGGGCCGAATTTGCTCTGGTCGTCGCTGCCGATGGCGCAGAGGATGAAGCCCTGGAATGGGCCATACAACTGGCGCAGGCGTTCGAGCGACCGTTTGTTGTCTACGGCCGGGCGATCCATCTCTCGTGCCGTATCGGGATCGCACTCGGCCTTGCCCATCATCAGAATATCGAGACGATGTTCCGGCAGGCGGATCTGGCGCTGGCCCGCGCCCGTGGGCTTGGTCCGAACGGCATCCAGATTTTCACAGCCGAGCACGAGCACCATGCGGCGACGCTGATCAGTCTCGAGACCGATCTGCGTGTGGCGGTGCAGGCCAATGCGCTTGACCTTGCATTCCAGCCGCAGGTGGAAATCGCCACGAACCGGATTGTCGGACTGGAAGCACTGGTACGCTGGTCGCACCCCGTGCTCGGTGAGATCGACCCGGTGACAGTGCTGTCCGTTGCTCAGAATGCCGAAATCGAGGCCGAAGTCGCCGAGGCCATCATCCGGCTGGCACTGACCCAGGCGGCATCCTGGACAGAGCCGTCGCTCACCGCGTTGCGGCTTTCGGTGAACGTCCTGCCATCGCAGATTCAGTCACCGGGTTTTGATCAGCGGTTGCAGCGCATTCTTTATGACACCGGCTTCCCCGCTGACCGCCTGACGCTGGAGGTGACGGAGAGCGACCTCCTGGAAGATCTGGATGTTGCCGCAGAAATGATCGAGAGTCTCCATTGCCTCGGTGTCCGGATCGCACTGGACGATTTCGGTACCGGCTATTCCTCGCTGGCGTATCTGCGCGCATTGCCGCTCGATTGCCTGAAGGTCGACCGGCGATTCGTGACTGACCTGGCGGCAACCGGTCGCGACCATGTTGTCGTGCATGGCGTGATCGAAATGGCGCGCGCGCTTGGCATCAGCGTCGTCGCCGAGGGGGTGGAAACCCAGGAGCAACGGGCCCTTCTGCTCCGGGAAGGCTGCGACTGGTATCAGGGATACCTCTGTTCGCCGCCGCTGTCTCCGCAGGCCTTGAAAAACTTCTGCGCACAGTGGGTGTGATCCGGCACGGCACGATTTCTTTACCAGAAAACGGATATGTCTGGGGCAAGAGATAGGACGCCCATGCGACTTTCAAGCCTGCTCATCGTGGACCCCGATCCTGTTCGGGCAAGTCAAAACGCCAGCGCTCTGGCCAGTGATGGCGGCGTCATGTACGTCGCCCACAGTCGCGACTCGGCCATAGAAATCCTCAAAACCAGCTATGTCGAGCTGTTGATCATCGCGACCACCGGACCTGCCGGCGCGTCATTGCAAGGGCTGGAGTCTGGTCTCGACTGGGACGAAGCGCTGGACGTGGCACGCGCTGCCCGCGAGATCGCATCGGAACTGGATACCGTGGTCGCAGCGGTTGGCCTGCCGACATCTTCCACCGATCCCGAGCTGCCCAACACGCCGTTCGATTATTTCATGCCGCGTGTGACCCACCCGCATCAACTGCGGGTCCGGGTCGATGTCATCCTGCGCCTGTTGACCATGCAGCGCGAACTGCGTCGGCGCATCATGGTTGCAGCGCCCTTCCGGATGGACGACGACCAGGAGAAGTTGCTGGCGCTTGATGCACAACCGTCCACTTCGCTGCCGCGGCCCCGCGTTGTCTATGTTGATCTTGCCCGGGAGCAGGAGCTGGATGTCGTCGAGGCCCTGGCATACACGGGCGATGTCGTGCGGTATTCGGATACAGCGCAGGCATCCAGCGATCTGCGCAGTCTGCGCACCGACCTCTGTGTCTTGCGCGCGGACGGGAACGACAGCCACGCTGTCGAATTCATGCTGGGCTTGCGCAACCAGCCGGGTCTCTTCAACCTGCCGCAGATATTGATCACACCAGCGCTTGCCGACGAGACGCTCGGCAATCTCTACAGCTCAGGCGTCACGGATATCCTGGTCGGGGCTATAGATCGGGTCGGGCTGCTGAATCACCTGCGGTCCGTGATACGGCTGCAGCATATGCGGGCTGAACTGATGCACGCCTGTCGCGAAACGCCAGATGCGCTGGTGACCGACCATCAGACCGGTGCGTTCAGCCACGGCTTCGGCATGGCCTATCTCGATGATCTGCTGATCGACGGTCGCAAGCGCCAGTGGCCAGTATCCGGTGCCTTGTTCCGCATTGCCGATATCGCACAGATCAACGCACAATATGGCTATGCTGTTGGCGATTATGTCCTGCGCCACATGGTCGAACTGCTGTGCCGCTTCAAGCGCAGCGAGGATGTGGTGGCGCGCATTGACGGAACGACCGTACTGGCGGTGTTCCCGGATACCGATCCTCACGGTGCGCGCGCAGCCGTCTCGCGTCTCAACTCGGTCCTGCGGTTCCGCAACTGCACCCTGCCGGGCAGCACCGCCAGCCTGCCGCTCAAGGTCGAGAGCAGCCTGCTGTGCAGCACGGACGCTATCGCGGCGATCGATTTCCTGCGCCTGCTGCGTCAGCCCCAGCGCCGCGCGGCTTAAAGCATCGCGCCTTAAATGCGACCCACGTCCGGGATCGAGCGGATTGTCGCATTTAAGGGGCAAAGATGCTTTAGATTTATGGGTTTATAGAGCAACTTTGGACTTTAAATCCGCGTTGAGAATGCCATCAGGCTGATGCGGATTTAAAGTCCGTTGCTCTAGACCAGCGCCGAGAGCGCACGGGCGAGCTGTAGCGATCCGTTCAGGCGCTGGCGCACCTCGCGCCAGTCGCGGGCATAAACCAGCTTCTGGTCCGGTCGCAGCTTGGCGGTGCCGGCCTGCTTCTGCAGGAAACCGATCAGCGCCGGTACATTGGCGAACCCGCCCTCCCGGAAGGTGACGACCGCACCCTTGGGGCCGGCCTCCATGCGTGCGATACCGGCGCGGCGGCAGTGATTCTTGATCTCGACGACGGCAAGCAGGTTCCTCAGGTCATCCGGGAGCTTGCCGAAGCGGTCGATCAGCTCGGCTGCCAGGGCGTCAATCTCCGCGCGTTCGGTGATGTCGCCGATCCGCCGGTAGAGGCCCATCCGCAGGCTGAGGTCCGGCACATAATCCTCGGGAATCAGCACACTGGCACCAACGGTAATCTGCGGTGCAAAGGCGTCCTGCGGCGGCGCAAGACCTGCCGACTGTGCACGGGTGGCGGTAATCGCATCCTCGAGCATCTGCTGGTAGAGCTCGAATCCGACCTCGCGGATATGGCCCGACTGTTCATCGCCCAGCAGGTTGCCAGCACCGCGCTGGTCCATGTCGTGGCTGGCGAGTTGGAAGCCGGCGCCCAGAGTATCAAGGCTGGCCAGCACCTGGAGGCGCTTCTCGGCAGATTCGGAGACCGCAAAACGCGTCGGCGTGCACAGGTGCGCATAAGCACGGATCTTCGAGCGCCCGACGCGACCGCGAAGCTGATAAAGCTGCGCCAGCCCGAACATGTCGGCGCGGTGGATGACCAATGTGTTGGCGGTCGGGATGTCGAGGCCGGACTCGACGATCGAGGTCGAGAGCAGCACGTTGGCCTCGCCGGTAACAAAGCGGTTCATCCGCTCTTCGAGGTCGGTCGGGGCCATCTGGCCGTGTGCCACTACGGTGCGGACTTCCGGCACCTGCTCGCGCATGAAGCGCTCAAGGTCCGGCAGGTCAGCGATCCGCGGTGTCACCAGGAAGGACTGACCGCCCCGGTAATGCTCGCGCAGCAGCGCCTCGCGGATCACCACATCGTCCCACGGCGCGACATAGGTGCGTACCGCCAGCCGGTCGACCGGCGGCGTCGCGATGATGGAGAGGTCACGCAGGCCACTTAGCGCCATCTGCAGGGTGCGCGGAATCGGCGTGGCGGTCAGAGTCAGCATGTGGACCTCGGCACGCAGCGACTTCAGGCGCTCCTTGTGGGCGACGCCGAAATGCTGCTCCTCGTCGACCACGACAAGGCCCAGGCGCTTAAAGCTGATGGTCTTGCCTAGCACGGCGTGGGTGCCGACGACAATATCGATGCGTCCATCCGCCAGTCCCTCGCGCACCCGGTTGGCCTCGGCAGTCGAGATCAGCCTGGAGAGCTGTGCGACCTCCAGCGGCAGGCCGCTGAAGCGCTCCTTGAACCGGTGGTAATGCTGGCGCGCCAGCAGGGTCGTCGGGCAGACGATGGCCACCTGCTGGCCAGCCAGTGCGGCCACGCAGGCGGCTCGCAGCGCGACCTCGGTCTTGCCGAAGCCGACGTCGCCGCAGACCAGCCGGTCCATGGGGCGACCGGAGCCGAGGTCGGCCAGCACATCTTCGACCGTACGGGCCTGATCGTCTGTCTCGGTGTAGGGGAAGCGCGCGCAGAAGGCCTGATATTCACCGTCCGGCGGGATAAGTGCAGGGGCCTCCTGCAGCGCGCGCTGGGCAGCGATCCGCATGAGCTCATGGGCGATCTCGCGGATACGCTCCTTCATCCGCGCCTTGCGGGCCTGCCAGGCGGCACCGCCCAGCCGGTCAAGCGCGATGCCCTCACTGTCCGAGCCATAGCGCGACAACACATCGATATTCTCGACCGGGACATAGAGCCGGGCATTGTCTGCGTAGGTCAGCACCACGCAGTCGTGCGGGGCATGGCCGACCTCGATGGTCGAGAGCCCTTCATAGCGGCCGATACCATGGTCGGCATGCACCACCAGGTCGCCGGGCGTCAGCGAGGAGGCCTCGGTCAGGAACTGGTCGGCGCGCTTGCTGCGCCGGCGCTGGCGCACCAGCCGCTCGCCCAGAATGTCCTGCTCGGTCAGCAGGGCCACGTCCGGCCCGGTGAAGCCATGTTCGAGCCCCAGCACCACCAGTGCGATGCCGCTTTGGCCATGGCCCAGCGCTTCCTGCCAGGAGTCCGCGAGGGCCACGCTGGCAGCCCCATGGTCGCGCAGCAGCCCGGCGAAGCGCTCGCGTGCGCCCTCTGAATAGGCGGCAATGACCCGCTTGATCTTGCGCTTCCCGAGGTCTTCCAGATGCGCCAGCGCTGCGTCGTAAACTTTGCCGGGTGCTGCCTGCCGCTCGGGTGCGAAATCCCGCGCGGGCCGAAAGCCGCAGTCGGTAGCGGCGGCTGTGGGCAGAACCGGGGTCAGGGTGTGTGCGCAGACGGCATCCAGTCTGCTGTCAAGTTCTGCCTGATCGAGGTAGAGCAGCGTGGTCGGCAGCGGCCGGTAAACCCCGTGATTCTCCGACAAGGCGGCTTTGCGCGCCTGAAAATAATCCTCGATAGCCTCCAGCCGATTGGTGGCTGCCGAGAGGGCCTGCGCCTCCAGCAGTACCAGATCGTCGCCGGAGAGGTAATCGAAGACCGTCTCCAGCGCCGGCTCGAACAGCGGCAGCCAATGCTCCATCCCGGCAACGCGCCGTCCGGCGCTGACACTGTCATACAGGGGGTCCGTGGCGGCAATGGCCCCGAAATGCTCGATATAGCCCTGACGAAACCGGCGGATTCGCGCATCGTCCAGCAGCGTCTCGCTCGCCGGCAGCAGCGTGAAGTGCTTGGTCTTGTCGATGGTGCGCTGGTCTGCCGGATCGAAGCGGCGGATCGACTCAAGCTCGTCCCCGAAGAAGTCGAGCCGCATGGCCGTGGCCTCGGTGGCGGGGAACACGTCGAGCAGGCCGCCCCGGACCGCATATTCGCCCGCCTCCACCACCATATCGACCCGGTGATAGCCGGCACGGTTGAGGGCGGCGATCAGGTCATCGCGGTCGACACGCTCGCCGACCCGCACCACGCGTGTCACCTGCGCCATGACGTCATGCGGCTGCACCCGCTGGAGCACGGCGTTGATGGTGGTGACGAACAGCGTAGCCTGCTTGGGCCGGGGTCCGGCCAGCAGGCTCAGCGTTGCCAGCCGCTCTGCCGTGGTGCGCAAGGCCGGCGACGAGCGGTCATAGGGCAGACAGTCCCAGGCCGGCAGGCTGTGGACTGCGGCCTCCGGCGCAAAGAAGCGCACGGCATCCGCGATTGTGGCAGCGCGTGCATCATCGCGGGCAATCAACAGGGTACGTGCGCCGGGCTTGGTGGCACGCATGGCCTGCGCCACGACAAGCGGGGTCGCACCGTCCGGCACATGGGCGAGCGTCTGCCGGGTTGCGGCGGCGGCGATGGCGATGGGATCGAACAATTTTTTATCGCGCGATGGTCAGATAATCGAGGCGCTGCATGGCGTCGAACAATGGCCCCCGGTATGTCTCAGGGCAGGGTGCCGTACCCAGCACCCAGGCCATGATATCGACATCGTTTTCCTCCAGCAGGCGCTCGATCCAGGCGATCTGGTCTGCGTCCAGCGTCTCAAGGTGCTTGTCGACAAAGCCGCCGATCATCAGATCGGCCTCCTTGGTGCCGCGGTGCCAGGCGCGGAAGTGCAGGCGACGAAGTCGGGCAGCGCGGTCGGCAGGCACGGCATATCCTTCCAGATGGGTGGCGCAAGGGCTATGGCTTGGCTATCGGTGATCCAAACCCATGCGCCCAGAAATCCTGTTCCCTCTATTCGCGCCGGTCGCGACACTCAAGGGTGTCGGTGCGAGCGTTGAGCGGCTGCTGGCGCGGCTCGATGTCGCGCGGGTTGTGGATATGCTCTTCCATTGCCCGGTCGGGCAGGTGGAGCGCTTGCCGATTGCGACCCTTGAGGATGCGCCTGTCGGTGTGCCGGTGATCGTGCCGTTGACCATCTGCGAGCACCGGCTGGGGCAGGGGCGGCGGCCATCCCGCATTGTCGCAGCCGACGACGAGCACCGGCTCATCACGCTCACCTTCTTCTCAGACCCCGGTGGCACGGCGGCCAAGCGCCTGCCTGTCGGCGCGCGTCGGCGCATCTCCGGCGTGCTGGAGCGCTATGCTGGTCAGTTGCAGATGGTCCACCCCGATCACATCGTCGCAGAGGATGCTGAGATTCCCCTGCGCGAGGCCGTCTATCCGTTGACCGAAGGCATAACGAATGCCCGGCTGCGTGCCCTGGTGGCGGGCGCACTCACGCGGGTGCCGACCCTGCCGGAGTGGCATGACCGGGCGCTTATGGCGCAAAGACACTGGCCGGATTGGGGCGCGGCGGTGGCACTGCGGCATACAGCCCCGGGCGATGTGGCAGCGCGTCAGCGTCTGGCCTATGATGAGCTTTTGGCCTCCCAGTTGGCGTTGGCGCTGGTGCGGGCGCGCACGCGCAGCACAGGTGGGCGCGCACTTGTGGCCGGGTCGCGTTCTGCAGCCTTCCCCGGCAGCCTGCCGTTCCCGCTCACCGGGGCTCAGCAGCGGTGCATTGCAGAGATCGCTGCCGACTTGTCGACGGACAAGCCTATGTTGCGCCTGCTGCAAGGTGATGTTGGAGCCGGCAAGACTGTGGTTGCACTGGCGGCGGCGTGTCAGGCGATTGATGCCGGCGCGCAGGTCGCGTTTCTGGCACCGACCGAGATTCTCGCCCGCCAGCATTTTGCCACACTGGAGGCGCTTGGAGGCTCGCTCGGTATCCGGATTGCGCTACTGACGGGGCGCGACCGCAAGGCGGAGCGGGCGGTGACCCAGACGGCCATTGCGCAGGGGGCCGTGGACCTGGTTGTGGGTACGCATGCCCTGTTTCAGGAGGCCATCGACTACCACGCACTCGGGCTGGTGATTATCGATGAGCAGCACCGCTTTGGTGTCGCGCAGCGGCTGGCACTCGCCGAGAAGGCCGCCTGCACGCCGCACCTGCTCGCCATGACTGCAACCCCGATCCCGCGCACCCTGACCCTGGCGCTCTACGGGGATATGGATGTCTCGCGGCTTGATGAGCGTCCGCCTGGTCGCCAGCGGATCGACACCCGGATCATCCCGCTCGACAGGCTGGAGGACGTGACCGATGGCCTGGCGCGGGCACTGACGGCCGGTGCGCAGGCCTACTGGGTGTGCCCTCTGGTCGAGGAGTCCGAGAAGACGGACATGGCCGCAGCAGAAGCACGTGCCGAGGCGCTGCGCCGGCATTTCGGGGCGCACGTCGGGCTGGTGCACGGGAAGATGCCCGGCAAGGCGAAGGACGCGGCGATGGCAGCATTCGTTAGCGGCCAGACGCGCATTCTGGTGGCGACCACCGTAGTCGAGGTTGGCGTCGATGTCCCCAATGCGACCTTGATGATCATCGAGCAGGCTGAGCGCTTCGGGCTAGCCCAGCTTCATCAGTTGCGCGGACGGGTCGGGCGCGGCTCGCAGGCATCGAATTGTCTGCTGCTGCGCGGGGATGCCCTGTCAGAGGCGGCACGGGCGCGGCTCAAGCTCATGCGGGAAACTGACGATGGTTTTCTCATCGCCGAGGAGGACCTGCGCCTTCGTGGCAGCGGTGAACTGCTCGGCACCCGCCAGTCCGGCCTGCCGCAATTCCGGCTTGCCGACCTCTCGCAAGACGGCGACCTGCTGGCCATGGCGCGTGATGATGCCCGCCTGATTGTCGCGCGCGACCCGCATTTGTCCAGTGCGCGTGGCCAGGCCCTGCGCGTGCTGCTCTACCTGATGGAGCGGGATGCAGCAGTGCCCTTGTTGCGCTCGGGCTGAGTGCCGGCAATCCCGAGCGAGACCACGGTGCTGAGCGCTTCGTCGACCGGCATATCGATGGCGATCAACTGGCTGCGCAGCATGACAGTCAGGAACCCGGCATAGGCACTCGGCGCGGTCGGGATGTAGACGTACACCCACTCTTCGTCCGAGTGCATGGCGCTGCCTACGCTTGGCGGGGCCTTGCCGGTCACAAAGGCGATCGAGCGCACACCCGGGTGCGGGAAGGGTGCCAGCACCACTTCGCGGAATGACGTCGCATCCGGGCTGATGACGGTATCAAAGACCTGCTTGACCGGGTTGTAGATTGAGCGGATCACCGGCAGCCGGGTCACCAACCCTTCCCACAGCGTCACCAGCCAGCGGCCCATGACATTGCCGAGCACCGCGCCGAGCAGGGTGAGCGCCGAGATGACCAGAAGCAGCCCGAGACCCGGAACAGCAAAGCTGCGCCACGCCGGCGGGAACAGCGGTTCCACCCACCCATCAATCAACCTTATGGTTGTAATAACCAAATAGGCTGTAATCAGGATCGGCGCAGTCAGCACCAGTCCGTTGAGAAAATATGTCCGCAACCTCGCCGAAAGCGAGGCCTGAACGCGGCGGACATGATCGCCTAGTCGAGGCGCAGTGGATGACATTTGCCATTGTCTTGCCGTTTTCAGACGCTATGACAATACGCAGTCATGAGAAAAAGAATTGCACTCGGCGCATTGTGTTTTACTGCGGCTGCGAGCCTGATGGCCGCAGCGGCTGTGGGCCACAAAAATCAGTCCTCGCGGGCACTCCGCTTTGCGAAAATGGCTTATATGGCTGGCGATGTTACGCAGGCGCAACAACACTTCGATGCCCTGGCACGCCAAGGCGTGCCAGAAGCGCAGACCGCCATGGGCAAAATGAACCTGTCCGGGGAAAGCATGCCACGTCATCCGGGGATTGCCGCAATCTGGTTTTACAAGGCTGCTCAGGCTGGCGACCCCGAGGCACAACTCATGCTAGCAAATCAGTTTGCGGCCGGAGTTGGTGTGCCGCGCGACCTGGAACAGGCCTACCTCTGGGCTCGGCTTGCACAAGAGCGCGGAAACGATAGCGTTACCGCGGCGGCGGATGATGTTGTGAGCCTGGCCCTTGCCGAACTCCCGGCAGGGACACTGACCAAACTCGACGCCGATGTGCGGGCCTGGCGTAGCGCGCCCTGAATTGAGTAGGGCTGCCAGGCTTCAGGCCAGCGATTTGCCGTAAATTCGGTAAGTTTTATCGATCCGGCTGCCGATCATTTCCAGAATATTCCGCATCGGCAAATTGTCTTCAAGGATCCAGGAAAGTTCGGCTTTGCTTGCGCCCATTGCCGCGAAGCTGTGTTGGCGCGTCGCCTCGATCATCGCCAGTGCCATGAGTCCGCCCCAACGGGTCTTCTGGTAGCCTGACCGCACGCCCATCAGGGGCACGCGCGTATACTCCGACCGCGGGCTTCTCAGGCGATTGAGCAATTTGAGGAAGCCGAATGGAAAGAGATTGCCGTTCAGGTCATGGGTAAACTCATTGATATTCGGCAGTGTGAGCATGAACGCGACCGGCACGCCATCATGTTCACAGATTTTCACGTAATCCGGCATGATGATGGGCTTGAGCTTCTTGGCTGCATAGTCAATCTCGCGCGATGTCAGTGAGACATACCCCCAATTTGCGGCCCAGCTATCGTTCAGGATGCTCAGCACGCTTTGCAATTCAACATCGAAATTTTTCTTGTCAGCATTCCGCAGGCGAAAATTCTTATCCCGCTCAATCTTCTCCAGTCCCCGGCGTGCTGTCGGAAACGGGTCGTGCAAGGGGACCAGATACGCATAAAGATCGCGCTCCTTGGTGTAGCCCTGAGCTTCGACAAGTGCTGCCGCATATGGGCGGGCATGACCCATCATGATACAGGGGCGGCGCGTAAATCCCTCAATCAGAAGACCCGGCTCATCCCAGATCGACAGGCTGAAGGGGCCGAGTGCACGGGTCATGCCCTGCTCGCGCAGCCACCGCTCGGCTGCCACAAACAACGCAGATGCGACCGCGGGATCATCGATTGAGTCGAAAAATCCCCACTGGCCGGTCCCCTGGCCCATATGATGCTGAACGAGATCGCAAACCTGCGCGGAAATCCGCCCGACAGGCACCCCATTGCGAGTCGCCAGGAAGTAGGCCGCACGGGCATGCTCGAAATAAGGGTTGCTCTTGCGACCGAGCAGTCCCTTGACCTCACTTCGCAGCGGCGGGGTCCAGGCCGGATCATCGGCATAGAGCGACCAGGCCAGTTCGACGAAGGCATTCAGATCGGCGGGGCTTTCAACCAGCCGCACATCGATCTGCGGCATCAGGCAGCGTCTGCCATATCAGTCTGGGTCTGGCGACGACCACGCGGGGTTCCCATCCATACGCCACCAGACAGACGGGCAACCCAGGGGAAGCGCGCGGCCTCAGCCTGTGTATATCCGAGGTTATACACCGTCGGTGACTTCACAGGACGCTCTTCGCGCTCGTAGAAGGTGCCGAACAGGCGGTCCCAGAAGAAATTGGTGATGCCGTAGTTGCCCTTCTCGTCCTGGAAATGGTGCGCCATGTGACGCGCCTTCATGGCAGCGAGGAACTTGTTCTTCGGCTTGTAGGGCAGGTGCTGCACGCAGTGGCAGAACTCGTAGAAGCAGGTCCAGATCAGCCCTGCCGCCAGTGCCGCCGCAGCACCTCCCGGCCCTTCAAGGGCGTAGCCGATGGGCACAGTCGCCAGCACGATGGTTGGAAGCGTGGTGTACAACGCTCCGAACAGCACCTCGAGGTGGTGCGGATCCTGGTGATGATCATAATGGATTCGCTTCCACATGGCAGCAGTCAGTGGCGAACGGTAAAGCCAGGCACCATGCAAGACCCAGCGGTGCAGACAATACCAGAGCAAAGGATAAAACAGGACTGCTGCCAGTGCAGACGCACCGGACATTAGAGGATTCGCTGTCCAGGAAAAAGTAGCCCACAGGCTGAGCGCAGCAAGCGCCAGATAGGCCTGGATCGTGTAATGCTGGAAATAGGCAACCACAAGCTCACGCAGGGTCATTTTGCTGAGGTTGTGGCTCTTGGTCCAGAAGTTCAGAACAGCCATCAATGCTTGCTCCATAAAATTATGCTTTGTGATGGCATGTACGCCTACTATGGCGATTTTACGGCAGATTGCGGCGCTATTCTTCAGTCCTGAACAATATGCTCTCCCCGATCAGCATGAAGAGCAGGAGCGGTGCCCACGCGGCCATGAGGGGTGGCGCTGCGCCGAACTGGCCCATGGCAATCATGAAGTTGTCCGCGACGAAGTAGGCAAAGCCGATTGCCATGCCGATCACGACACGAATGAACAGCTTGCCGGAGCGCGCCAGACCAAAGCCGGCAATAGCCCCAAGCAGCGGCATGATGATGGAGGACAGCGGGCTGGCGAACTTGTGGTAGAGGCCCGTCTCCAGTGTCGCGACCGGCAAGCCGGCCCGGCGACGTTCCGAGATGGCGTTCATCAGGGTCCACAGCGGGACTTCATTGGGCCGCACACTGGCGACCAGGAAGCGTGCGGGGTCTATATCCGTGATCCAGCGTGTCGTATCGACTGCGCGCGTCGTGCCACTTTCGACATCGGTGATTTTCACCGCGAGCAAGGACCAAGTATGCCCGGCATGGATTGCGCGCTCAGCGCTTACAATCTGGCGCAGCCGGGAATCACTACGTAAATCATAGATCAGAACGTCTGTAAGTTCGATGGATCGGGCAGTGCGTTTGGCACTTGCCGCCTTCACCACGACACCGACGTCAGACACCCAGAGCGCGCGCGCGCCGTAATCGCGATCCGGCATCCGCGCATAATCCACTTCCTTCCAGGCCGCCAGCTTGCGGGTTGCATCGGCGGTCCAGGCCTCGTTCACCACCATATGGCCGATCGCCATCAGCGAGGCTGCGAACAACAGGGGCACCAGGATCCGATGTGCGGACATCCCGGATGCTTTCATGATGCTGATCTCGCTGTTCTGCGCCAGCGTCGACAGCGTGAGCAAGGACCCGAGCAGCACGGCGAACGGCAGGAACTGGGTAATGAGCTGAGGAAGTCGCCAGCCCAGATATTGCAGGATTTCCGGGGTTGCGTTGCCCTCGATAGCCAGGATCCGGCTGGATTCCTGCAGCAGATCGAGGCTCTGCAGGACCAGAATCAGCCCGCCCAGAAACGCAAGGCTGCGCACCAGCAGCATCTTGCCAAGGTACAGGCTCAGGGTTCGGGGCAGCACGCGCGCCATCGTCAGGCCTTTTGAAAGCGCTGCATACGGCGCACAGAGAGCATCTTGGCCAATGCCTTGCTGGCCTTGTTGAATTGCCGGTCGATGACGTCGAGTGGTGGTGGCCCCGGCCGGAATGCCAGCAGACAGAACAACCAGATCGATGTGACAGCGAAAATCGTGAACGGCAGCCACTGTGCGGCCAGAACGGGAAGGTCACCCTGCGCGCCTGCCCGCTCGGCAAACTCGGAGACCTTGTTGTAGGTCACGAGACCGACCACACCGAGAAATACGCCAAGCGCCGTGCCGCTGCGCTTGGCCGGTATCGCAAGCCCCAAAGCCAGAAACGGCAAGACCAGCAGGATCGCGGGCTGAATAAGCCGGCGTTGCAGGTTGGAGTCGAAAATCCGGTTCAGCATCGGGTCGATGCGGGTTTGCTCAACCCGGCTTAAAAGCTCGTCGAGGGTCAACTCCAGCTCCTCACCGCCACGGGCGCGGAAGGCCGGGCTGTCCGGCAACTTGATCGGCATGTCATGCACCCCGAAATCGAGCAGACGCGGGCTTGCCAGCGTGCCGCCGGTCAGCGCCAGGGTGCCGTCCCGCAGCCGGAACAGAATGATGTCGGGATCGTCGGTTTTCAGGAACTCGCCGCTTCTTGCAGTAGCAGTGATGAGGCGACCGCTTTTGTCCGACGTACTGGCAAATACACCGCGCAGTTCCTTGCCTTTCTGGCGGGCTTCATCAATGCGGAGCGTAACGTTGTCACCAAGGCTTGCAAACTCTCCCACCTTGATCGTTGCGCCCAGCGCACCGGAGCGCAGTTCAAAGTGCAGGCCTTCATAGGCATAGCGGCTCAGCGGTGCCAGATAACCGACCACGCCGACATTCGCAGCCGCCAGAATCAGCGCAAACAGCATCGGCACCTTCAGCAGACGGATGTAGGACTGACCTGTCCCCAGGATTGCATCGAGTTCGCTGTTGGCGGCAAGTTTGCGGAAGGCAAGCATGATGCCAAGCAGCAAACCGATGGGGATGCCGAGGCTCAGATACTCCGGCACAGTATTGGCAAGCAGCTGCCACACCACGGATACCGGCCCGCCTTCGTTCACCACGAAGTCGAACAGCCGCAGCATCTTGTCGAGAAGCAGCAGCATTGCCGAGATCAACATCGTCGCCAGAAAAGGCGTGAAGATCAGGCGCGCTATGTACTGATCGAGAGCTGTGAACATGGAGAGGGTTTGCTGCGCGCCCTAGTGGCTGGAAACGCATGTGTAGCGGCTCGGGACACAAAGGTCACATGATTTCAGCAAGACTACCGAGAAACGAAATTCCGAATCAGGCGGCAGCTCTGGCCTCGGCGGCGGCAACGAATGGCCGCACAGTGGCGTAGGCATCCAGGATGGCAGTGATCTGTGCATCGCTGTGCTCGGCGCAGACAGACATACGCAACAGATACATGCCGGCCGGTGTTGCCGGCGGGCGTGCCATGTTCACATAGACACCGGCCTCCAGCAGGTGGGTCCAGGCGGCAATCGTTGTCTCCTGGTCCGGCATCAGGATGGCGATGATCGCCGACTCAGGCTGCTCCGTGCCGAGCCGGAAGCCCAGATCACGCAGGCCGGCATGCAGGCCCCGGGTTGCCCGCCAAAGCTGGGCGCGTTTGTCCGCGCAGTCGGATGCGATCAGTTCAATCGCGCGCCTGGCGGTCGCCACCACAGAGGGAGGGAGCGAGGCCGTGAACACATAAGGTCGGCACAGCAGCCGTAAAATCTCGAACTTCGGATGGTCAGAGACACAGAAGCCACCGACGGTGCCGACGCTTTTGGAAAAAGTGCCAACGACAAGGTCGACGTCTGCACCCAGTTCTTCGAAAACGCCGCGCCCGTGCGCGCCGAAAAAGCCCATGGCATGCGCCTCGTCGTCGAGGATCATGGCGCCGTGCTTGCGCGCGACCGCGCACAGTTCGGTCAGTCGGCCCCGGTCGCCCAGCATCGAGTAGACGCCTTCCACCACCACCAGCTTGCCGGCCTCGGCAGGCAAGCGGCCGAGGCGCTTGTCGAGATCGGCAGGGTCGTTGTGCTTGAAGCGCACGATGTCGGCGGTGCCCAGCCCGCAGCCGTCGTAGATCGAGGCATGGCTGTCAGCATCCAGCAGGATATATTCGCCCTTGCCGACGAGGGTCGAACAAATGCCGAGATTGGCCTGGTATCCGGTCGAGAATACCATCGCGTGGGCGACGCCGTAGAAGTCTGCGAGTGTTTGCTCAAGCGCCTTGTGGCCGCTGTAGGTGCCGTTCAGGACACGCGATCCGGTCGTGCCGCTGCCGAATTGCGCCATTGCCTGCTGGCCGGCGGCAATAACCTCCGGGTGAAAGGTCAGGCCCATATAATTGTATGTGCCGGCGAGGATGGTGGGGCGGCCGTTTATCACCGCCTCGGTCGGCGAGTGTAACTCTTCCATGACAATGCCGACCGGATTGGCGGCGCGGTTGCCGGAGAGTGCCAGGACTTCGGCAATCGCCGGATCGAACTTGTCAAACAGGTCAGCCATTGGAACTCTCCGGGTCAGCGCGCGCGGATTTCGCGCACGGCATTGGCAACATCGCCGATGGTCTCCAGGTCGGGCAGGCGATTGAGCGGTAGCGTGATATCGAACTCATCCTCGATCGATGCGACCAGATCCATGACCGTCAGCGAGTCGAACTCAAGGTCGGTCGCAAAGCGGGTTGTGAGCGCCAGAGGTGCGCCCTTCTTGTTGTAGGCGGCAATCACGCCGGTCAGGCGGTCGAAAACATCGTCGGTCATGATGTCCAATCTATCAAGGTCCACTGTGGCTGGTTTGGCGAAGCATCATGGAGAAAACAAGGCAGCCAGCCTGAGAAAGGGCCTACAGCCAGCCGTTTTCCCGGTACCAGCGGGCGGTCCCGGCCAGACCACGTACGGCTGGAACCTGTGCGGACCAGCCCGTCGCATCGAACAGGGTCGTATCAGTACTGGCCCAGTTCTCATGGTAGAGTTCGGCGACCTTGCCTTGGGTCAGGATGCCGGGCACGCCCCGCCAGCCAGCAATCTGCTCGGCGATGCCTGCGACCCGCTCGGCCAGCGCACGCGGGATTCGCAGCAGCTTTGGCTGCTTGCCCAGTGCTTGGCCGATCAGGGCGAAAATCTCCGCCTGGCTGTAGCCGCCGGACTGTGCGCCATCATGCAGGTCCGCGACGATCTCGTGGCCATCGGCAAGGCTGGCCAGAACTGCCGATGCAACGTCCGCCACATGCACCAGTGCGGCTGGCGCATCGGTGAACACGGGCGCCAGACCCCATTTCACCGCCTTGAAGAGCGAAAGCGTTGCGTGGTCACCCGGCCCATAGACGGCACCGGGGCGCAGGATGACCCAGTCCAGCCCGCTTTCCATCACCGCCCGTTCCGCCGCCGCTTTACTGCCGGCATAGGCCGAGAGCGACGGCGCGCGCGCCGCAATCGAAGAGATATGCACCACGCGTGTCAGCCTGCCAGCGCAGGCATCGAGCAGCCGCTTGGTGCCGAGCGTGTTGACCTCCAGAAAGCCTTGCGCGTTGAGGGCTTTGATCGCGCCTGCACAGTGGACCAGAATATCTGCCCCGCTCACGAGCTGCTCAAGGCTCTGCGGGGTCTGCAGATCGCCGCGCACCCAGGTTACACCAGGCAGCGCAGGCTGGTCGGTCCGGGCGAGTGCGCGGACCGGGTATCCGGCTGTAGTCAGAGCGGAGAGGATGGCAGCGCCGACGAAGCCGGTGCCGCCGGTCAAGGCTATGGTTTGCAACACGCTAAGACTGTGCGCGCAATGACAGCCAATCTCAAGCCGCTGCAGCGTCCAGCGCGGACATCTCGCCGGAGAGGAACTGGGTGCGGGCTTTGCTGCGGGCCAGTTTACCGGATGAGGTGCGGGGCAGGGCGCGTGGCCCCACCAGTTCAACCTGCGCCAGCAGGCCGGTGTGGCGCTGCACACCGTCCTTGATCGCATCGACAAGCTGTGCGCGTGCGGCCGCATCACCGATCCGGCATTGCACGAGAATCATGATCCGGTCATCGCCCTGGCCGTCGCCGGCACCGAAGGCGGCAATATCACCATGCTTCAAGCCGCTGGCTTGTTCGGCTGCCCATTCGATGTCCTGCGGGTACAGGTTGCGGCCGTTGATGATGATCATGTCTTTGATCCGGCCGACAATGAACAGCGAGTCGCCGCGCCGGTAGCCCATATCGCCGGTATCGAGCCAGCCGTCCGGGCTCAGCACCGCGGCTGTGAGCTCTGGGTCCCGGAAGTAGCCTGCCATCACGCTCGGGCCGTGAACACAGACCTTGCCGACTTCGCCGTCCGCAAGGGCGGCTCCGTCCGCACCGAGGATTGCGATCCGGTGGCCGGGGATGACCACGCCGCAGTCGACGAAGTCACGTGTCCCGAGGGTTGCGCTGCCGCTGGCGTTGAGGCCGGCGAGTTTGGATGCCTCGATCGCGTCGGTGCGCACGCCGGTTCCGCGCGGCACGAAGGTGACGGCAAGCGTCGTCTCGGCCAGCCCGTAGCAGGCAACGAAAGCCCCTGCGTCGAAACCGACCTTGCCGAAAGTCTCGACAAAGCGGTTCATGATGTCCGGGCGGATCATGTCGCCGCCGCTGCCTGCAACTTTCCAGCGCGAGAGGTCGAGCCGGGCGAGCACATCGGGTCCGGCGCGCCGCGCGGTGATATCATAGCCGAAGGCCGGGCTGAACGAGATCGACTTGTGCGGATTGCGGCTGATCAGGTCGAGCCAGATCAGCGGTCGGCGCACGAACTCGTCCGTTGGCAGATAGTCCATCGAGACCTGGCAGGTCAGCGGGGTCAGGAAGTTCCCGACCAGGCCCATATCGTGGTAGAGCGGCAGCCAGTTGATCCCGCGATCATCCGGCTCCAGACCGACGCCAAATGCGCCCTGGCCATGGCAGTTCGCCATGATCGACCGGTGGGTGACCATGATCCCGTGCGGAAAGCGGGTACTGCCGGAGGAATATTGCAGGTACGCGATGTCATCCGGCTGGGCCTCCGGCAGATCGCCAGTGGCTGGCGGCACGGCGGCAAGCGCATTCCAGCTCCCGGCCAGACAGCCGTCGATAGGCTCGGCGGCCTGGCGCACGAGATCCACCAGTTCGGGCGGGGACAGTGCCAGGACGGGGTCACAACTCTGGAGCTGGGTACGCACCTGATCGATATAGCCGTCCCGGCCGCCAAAGGTCGTCGGCAGCGGCAGCGGAGTCGGCAAGGCACCGGCATAGACCGCAGCACAGAAGCTGATCAGGAACCCGGGCGAAGTCTCGGCGATCAAGGCAACGCGTTCGCCAGGCTTCACGCCGTAGCTGACCATGCGCCGCGCAAGCTCCAGAGCCTCAAGGCGAAGCTGGCTATAGGGCAGCACGGCGAGCAGTTGACCGCGCGCATTGTAGAAATTGGCCCCGCGTCGCCCTTGCGCCGCATAGTCAATCGCGTCCGTCAGGGTTGCGAAGTCGGCGAACCGGCGGGGCAGGGAGCAATGTGTGGGGGTAGGGGTGAGGACGGCCTCTGATGCTGTCATCTCTGTCGCCGTCCCTGCGGCCGCCTCGGAGTCGCGTGCGGCCTGAGCCTCGGATTTCAAGGTCATTCCCGGTTACTCACCCTCTCTCGTTGCAGATGGACGCCATAGTCCGGCGTTGTGACGCGATTCAGAGCCACTTGCGCAATAGGAAGGTCAAAGTTCGGCCTGACTGTGGCAAGAAGATGGCTGACATGGTTATTGAGGCACCACATAGTGAATATGCACAGAGGCTGGAAGCGCGCGCCTTCGCCTATGTCGCGCGCTTTGCCTGCAGCGAACAGCGCGTGCGTCGCTACCTTCTGCAGCTTATCCGCCGCGATAAATCCGCGCCACCGGATGCCGCCGCGACACTGATCGACCCAATACTCGAGAAGCTCCGGCAAATCGGCGCACTCGACGATCGCACCTTTGCCGGTGCGCGCGCGCAGACACTGGCCCGGCGCGGGCAGGGCAAAAGCAATATTGCCGCAAAGCTCTCCGCCGATGGTATCGACCGCGCACAGGTAGCAGCATCACTCAGCGAGATCGATACGGTGGATGCAGCAGTAAAGCTGATGATGCGGCGACGTCTTGGCCCTTATCGCCTGCGGCAGGCGGATGACGCGACGGCCCGGCGCGAACTGGCAGCAATGATGCGTGCCGGGCACCCGCTGGAATTATCGCGCCGTTTGCTGGGCTGCAAGGATACTGCATCACTGGACGATCTGGTCGCCGAACTCAGGGTTTAGGCGGCCAGGCATCCAGCAGCGCGGCATAGGCCTCGGGTGTATCGACATCGGCCAGAACGCCCGGGTCCGCCACCGGCACGGCGAGTGTGCGAAGGCGGTTGGCGCTCAGGAGGCCACGGGCACCGGTGTCACCGCCCAGAGCCGCAAGAGCCGCAAAGTGCGCGCGCCCCCAGAGTACCGGGTGGCCGCGTGTTTCCTCGTACAGCGGATAGACGATATCGCGACCGCGCGCGGGGTCGAATGCCGCCATGAGGCTCCGCAGCGTGTCCGCCTGGATTGCCGGCATATCGCCAAGCAGGACCATAGCCCCGTCCCAGTCATCTGGAATGGCAGACGCTGCCTCGGCCAGGGTCGCGCCCATCCCTTCGGCATAGCGCTCGGCGCGCATCCGGGTGATGGGCAACTCTGCCAGTGCCGCCTCCACGGACGCTGCATCGTGGCCGAGCATCACAAGCACCGGCATGCCCGCTGTCAGCGCGGCCTCAACCGTCCACCGGACAACCGGCGTACCGCCAAGGTCCAGAAGGAGTTTATTCGCGCCCATGCGGCTTGCGTGTCCGGCGGCCAGGACTATCGCCCCCAACTTCAGCTTGGGTGGCAGCAAACGGGGGGCACCGCGCTCCGGCGTATCATCCAGCAATCCGCCGACGCCCATCTGCGCGATGATACCAGAGTCGACCGGCTGGCCAGCCATCAGGCGCTCGAGCACCAGATCAAGCCCGTTGCGCTTGGGCGAGCGCGCACAGCCGGGCAAGCCGATGACGGCGCGGCCAGACAGATAGCCAAGGCACAGAAGGTTGCCAGGGTCGACCGGCATGCCGACCCGTTCCACCTGGCCCCCCGCCTTGCGGATCGCCTCCGGGATGATGTCGTGCGCATCGATGGTGGCCGATGCGCCCTGAACCAGCAGGAGATGGTCACGCGGAGCCTGCGCCAGGGCCTCGGCCAGCGTGTCCACGCGGTGCGCGACGGGTGGCAGGACTGTCATCGCGCTGCCGAGCCGCGCCAGCCGTGCAGCCAGCACGCGCGCTGTTTTCTCCGTCAGCTTATCTGTCGGCTTCTCCAGACGGGTCTCGATGAGGGCGGCAGACCTGCCGGTGTACGCGGCAATACGCACGGCTGGCATTCTGGCCAGCGCGCGTGCTGCGGCGACCAGCGCACCTGGCAAGGCGTAGGGGATGATCTTGACGGTCGCGACAATGTCGCCGCGGCACACGGGCGACATCGGCGCTCGGGTCGCGACGGTGATCGCCGGGTCGAGCAGATTGATGGCCGACAGGGTGGCGGCATCGAGAAGTGCCAGCCCATCGACATCCGCCACAATGTTACAACGCCCGTGCGCCGGCGGATCAACCCGGCACGCAGCACCGGCCAGCTGCTCGGCCAATTGCAAGGCGGCGGCATCTTCCGCAACATCGCCGGGCTCCAGCCGTGCGACGATCACCTCGCAAAAGCCCGCTGCGTGCAGAGTCGCCACATCTGCCGCTGTCAGAACGCGGCCCTTGACCCACCGGGCAGTGCCGACGTGCAGCCCATGCGCCAGAATGGCGCCCACGCCCAAGTCGCACGCTACCGGCCCGAAGATCATGGCTGCTTCAGCCGACGCGCCGCGGTCATCTGCGCCACGACAGATACGGCGATTTCCGCCGGAGTCGCAGCGCCAATATCCAGCCCCGCCGGGCCATGAATGCGCGCACATGTCGCCGCATCGAACCCGGCAGCGGCCAGACGCTCAAGCCGTGCCGCCTGAGTCTTCCGGGACCCGAGCGCGGCGATATAAAAGGCTGGTGACCGGAGCGCTGCATAGAGGGCCGGATCGTCGAGCTTCGGGTCATGAGTGAGGGCAACGACTGCGGACCCGGCGTCCGGCTGCCAGTCGGCCATCGCCTCATCCGGCCATCGGGTGTCGAGCGTAATTCCCGGAAAGCGCTCAGGCGTTGCGAACTGGCCGCGCGGATCGATGATGGTGACACCGTAGCCAAGCATGCGGGCGATGGGCGCGAGATGCTGGGCGATATGCGCGGCCCCAATAATCGCGAGACGGGGTGATGGGCCATAATGCAGCCGCAAGACGTCATTCTGAGCGTCAGGCCCTTTGGGGACCTCTTGTACCTCTTGTATGCCAAGCTCGATAAGAGTGCCCGGGGACTCAAGAATCCGCCCCAGAAGTGCCGGCGCAAATCCACCCTCACGCACGGCATGCACCAACACGCTCAGTTTGCCGCCACACGCCAGGCCGACGCGCCATGCAAGATCATCGGCGACGTCGAAGTGCAGGATCCGAGACGCCGTGCCGGCCGGAGTCTCCAGCATGTCCAGGGCTACTGCGACCACTTCGCCCTCGACGCAGCCACCGCTGACGGACCCGGCGATCGAGCCCTGGTCGTTGACAATCATCTGTGCACCGGCACGGCGCGGCGCCGAGCCCCAGGAAGTGACTACAGTCGCAATGGCGACACGCTGCCCGGCATGGAGCCAGGTTTGCGCTGTACCCAGCAAGTCCCGCCAATCTGCATCTGCTTCTGTCATTGGCCCGTTATAGCCTGCGCAGACGAAGGTTTCGAGAGAGTCCCAGGGATGTCTGAGCGGTCCACACTGGTTTGCCGGGGCGGGCCTTGCGATTCATGATGTGGATTGTTCCACTCGTCGCAAAACGTTCAATGCGCCACAATAGCGCGGTTATGTGGGCATCCAGCACGGCCAACGTTTCCTCGACTGGCGATGTTGCACTGCAATATTGGCTTGTCTCCAGCTTGATCGTCATACCTGATGCCGTGGCTATAGACACCACTGATAGTCTGGCCTCGCAAATCTGCTGCTGTCCGACAGCTATCTGTATATCAATATCTGCATGATCGCCGTCTTTGCCAACGATCACCCGAATCGCGGCATAAGCTGAGCCTGAGTCAGGAGACAAGGCCCAAATGCCTTCGTATTCCCGATCATCCAGGCGGGCAAAACGGCAGCATGATGGCAGCATATCCTCTATGACCCGGGGGTCCAGAATAGTCTGCCAAAACACCGGCGGGATGATTTTTAACCGATAACGTCCGGTGTGCACCATGGGGAACCCAGCCGTCATGCTGTGAGAGAAACAGTGTTCCCTAGCACATCATTGTGCGGTGCAGCAATGTGCCGGTATCATCTGGCGTAGGCGTGTGTATACCAGAGGCGCAACCAATCAGATGTGCCAGTGGTACAAATACAAGGCGCGGACGTTATAAACTTTATCCGTTTCACAACTTGTGGTATCGCTTTTAGCAATGTCGGGTCCTATGATTATGTCCTGTATTCTCAAATGCGATGAGACAGTGCCGCAGGGTATGAGTGAGTCAACAGGCGAGTCAGGACAGAATACGCAGGCGGAGCGACTGACCGGCGTTGTGAAATGGTTCGACCCGATAAAGGGTTATGGATTTCTGATTCCTGACGACGGCTCGGACGATGTGCTCATCCACTTCTCGGTGCTCCGGGATATGGGCAGGCGCACTCTGCCGGAAGGCGCAACGTTGAGTTGTCTGGTTGTACGTCGTACCCGGGGGCGGCAGGCACAAAAAATCACCATGCTTGATCTGACGACGGCCACCGCGCCCGATCTTGAAGTGGTGGCACCGCGTTCGACGAACCCCAGAACGACGCGCATTGCCCGTGATGATGATAGCGCAGATTTGGAAGTTGTGCTGGTCAAATGGTTCAATCGTTTGAAAGGTTACGGCTTTGTCGCAAGACCTAATGACGACACCGACATTTTCGTGCATATGGAGACAGCACGGCGCGCCGGCATCGTCGATCTGCACCCAGGGCAGAAGCTGATGGCCCGGATTGCCATCAGCGAGCGTGGGCAGTTCGCGGTTGTGGTTGCGGCACCCGGAGACTGACCTTGCTATCTAAGCTCTTTTCTCATCAGGTAAAATTTTTTCTCTCAGTACTGTTTCTTGCTTTGGTGGCGCAGGTGTCCATGCCAGCCCTGGCCCAGCCGGCAGGGCAGGGTGTTGTTGCGGGACAGCCCCAGAAGTTACCGCAATCCCGCCTGACAATCCGGACTGCGGACGGCAAAACGGTCAAGTTCACAGTTGAAGTTGCCTCAACGCCAGAGCAACAGACAATCGGTATGATGTTTCGTGCCAGCATGCCGCAGGATAACGGCATGTTGTTCGTATACAATACGCCACAGCCGCTGGCCTTCTGGATGGAGAACACCTATCTGCCGCTGGACCTGATCTTCATTGGCAAAAACGGGCGTATCCTGAATATTGTCGCAAACGCAAAACCACTCAGCCGGCAGCCGCTGCTCTCGGTAGGTCCGGCAATCGGTGTCCTGGAGATCAACGGTGGGCAGGCGGCGACACTGGGCATTGCACCTGGTGACCGTGTGGAGCATCCCAAGCTGGCCGTCACCGCCGGCAGGTAGCGCGCCAATCCGAAGTTTTCGGTTGATCGAACAAGCAGAGCCGCTAAGCCGTCTGGACATCATTGATCCTTTGAGGGGGCGCATATGACGGCGATTGTCGATATCGTTGGCCGTGAAATCCTGGACAGCCGGGGTAACCCGACCGTTGAGGTGGATGTCGCTCTGGAAGATGGCAGCTACGGTCGCGCTGCCGTGCCGTCCGGTGCGTCGACCGGTGCCCATGAAGCCGTGGAAAAACGCGATGGCGATATGGCCCGCTACCTTGGCAAAGGCGTGCTGGCCGCTGTCGAGGCTGTGAACGGCGAGATATTCGACACTCTTGCCGGGCATGATGCCGAGGATCAGGTCGATATCGACAATCTGCTCATCGAACTGGACGGCACCGACAACAAGAGCCGGCTCGGCGCCAATGCGATCCTCGGTGTCAGCCTGGCGGTCGCCCGGGCGGCGGCGGATGCGCGCAGCCTGCCACTCTACCGCTATGTCGGCGGCGTCAATGCCCGGGTGCTCCCGGTGCCGATGATGAATATCATCAACGGCGGCGCGCATGCCGACAACCCGATCGACTTCCAGGAATTCATGGTGATGCCGGTCGGGGCCGAGTCGTTCAGCGAGGCACTGCGTTGGGGGGCGGAAATCTTCCATACCCTGAAGAAACAGCTGGCCGCCGCTGGTCTCGCCACCAGCGTCGGCGACGAAGGGGGCTTCGCGCCGAACCTCGCCAGCGCAGACGCCGCACTCGACTTCATCATGAAGGCGATTGAGACGGCCGGGCGCAAGCCGGGCGAGGATGTCGTGCTGGCACTGGACTGTGCTGCAACAGAATACTTCAAGAACGGCAAATATGTGCTGGAAGGCGAAGGGAAATCCTTCGATTCAGCCGGTATGGTCGGCTATCTGGCGGATCTGTGCGGACGCTTCCCGATTGTCTCCATCGAGGACGGCATGGCAGAGGACGACTGGGAAGGCTGGGCCCACCTGACCGAGGTGCTGGGCGCGCGTATTCAGCTTGTGGGCGACGATCTGTTCGTCACCAACTCGGAGCGGCTGGCAGACGGGATTGAGCGAGGCGTCGCCAACTCGATTCTGGTCAAGGTCAACCAGATCGGCACCCTGACCGAGACGCTGGAGGCCGTCAGCATGGCCCAGCAGGCGCGGTATACCGCCGTCATGTCGCAC